>NC_015714.1:280000-1133390 GCF_000217655.1 Treponema paraluiscuniculi Cuniculi A
AATGAAGTGTGAGTACCTGGACAGCCAGGAGGTTGGCTTAGAAGCAGCCATTCCTTGAAAGAGTGCGTAATAGCTCACTGGTCGAGTACGCATGCGCAGATAATGTATCGGGGCTAAGCGGTATACCGAAGCTACGGGTCTTGCATTTTTGGTGCAAGGCGGTAGGGGAGCATTCCATGTACTGATGAAGGAATATCCGGGAGGAGTTCTGGAGGGGATGGAAGAGAGAATGCAGGTATAAGTACACGAAAAGGAGGGTGAGATTCCTTCCCGCCGAAGACCTAAGGTTTCCTGGGTGAAGGTCATCTGCTCAGGGTAAGTCGGCCCCTAAGGCGAGGACGAGGGTCGTAGTCGATGGGAATCCGGTTTATATTCCGGAACCTCTTGCAATTTCGATGGCAGGACGCGTGAGGTGAAGCCCGGCCAAAGATTGGTAGTTTTGGTCTAAGTATCCGAGCCGTTTTAGGAGCGATAGGCAAATCCGTCGTTCGAGGTAAGGTGCGAGTGCGACTGGAGCGATGAGCGAAGGGAAGCAGGTGTAGTCATGGCGACGGGAAATACTGTCTAAGGTTAGGTTGCAAGAGACCGTACCGCAAACCGACACAGGTAGGTAGGATGAGTAATCTAAGGCGCTCGAGAGAACTCGCGTCAAGGAACTCGGCAAAATACACACGTAACCTCGGGAGAAGTGTGACCCTTGCCTTTGGTGAGGGTGGCAGAAAGCAGGTCCAGGCGACTGTTTATCAAAAACATAGCCATCTGCAAATCAGTAATGAGACGTATAGGTGGTGACACCTGCCCGGTGCTGGAAGGTTAAGAGGAGAGGTTCGTGGTAACACAACGCTTTGAATTGAAGCCCCAGTAAACGGCGGCCGTAACTATAACGGTCCTAAGGTAGCGAAATTCCTTGTCGGGTAAGTTCCGACCCGCACGAATGGTGTAACGACTCTGGACACTGTCTCGACGCGAGACTCGGTGAAATTTATGTACCGGTAAAGAAGCCGGTTACCCATAGTTAGACGGAAAGACCCCGTGAACCTTCACCGTAGCTTACTATTGGAACTTGGTTTACCATGTGTAGTATAGGTGGGAGACAGAGAAGCTTGGCCGTCAGGTTAGGCGGAGTCAACAGTGAAATACCACCCTTGGTACGTCAGGTTTCTAACCTTTGGCCGTGGATCCGGCAAAGGGACCGTGGTAGGTGGGCGGTTTGACTGGGGCGGTCGCCTCCTAAAAGGTAACGGAGGTGCGCGAAGGTCTCCTCACACCGGTTGGAAATCGGTGCGCGAGTGTAAAGGCACAAGGAGGCTTAACTGCGAGACCGACAGGTCGAGCAGATACGAAAGTAGGTCTTAGTGATCTGGCGGTAGCGTGTGGAAGCGCCGTCACTTAACGGATAAAAGGTACTCCGGGGATAACAGGCTGATTTTCCCCAAGAGTTCACATCGACGGGAAAGTTTGGCACCTCGATGTCGGCTCATCGCATCCTGGGGCTGAAGCAGGTCCCAAGGGTTTGGCTGTTCGCCAATTAAAGCGGTACGTGAGCTGGGTTCAGAACGTCGCGAGACAGTTCGGTCCCTATCTGCTATGGGCGTTGGATATGTGAGAGGAGCTGCTTTTAGTACGAGAGGACCGAAGTGGACGAACCTCTGGTGTACCAGTTATCCTGCCAAGGGTACGTGCTGGGTAGCTATGTTCGGAAGGGATAACCGCTGAAGGCATCTAAGTGGGAAGCCCGCCTCAAGATTACATATCCCTGAAGGTTGACCTTCCTGAAGACTCCTTGCACACTACAAGGTCGATAGGCTGGAGGTCTACGTACCGTAAGGTATTAAGCCGACCAGTACTAATAAGTCGTGAGGCTTGACCATATTATTCATCCTTCTCCTTCACCCTACCCCTTTGCGTAAAATATTTTGCCTGGTTGCCATGGTGGAGAGGTCATACCCGTTCCCATCCCGAACACGGAAGTCAAGCTCTCCTACGCCGATGATACTGCTCATTCGCGGGAAAGTAGGTAGTAGCCAGGCTCCCCTTTGCCCATCACTCGCTTGACAAAATATTATCCGAAACCTTAAAGTCCGCAGGTGGCTTCGGCGCGTTCGTTTGACCTGGTAGATTTGGATGATGAGGATTACGGTACTATCCTTGCTGAGGATGTTGAGTTTTCAGGGACGGTTCGCTTTGAAGAGCCCTTCATGGTACGTGGTGTTTTTGAAGGGAGCATCGAGTCCTCGGGTGATCTTATGGTTGAGGAGCAGGCGCGTGTTCGCGCTGAGATAGTTGCAGATCGTGTTGTCATTAAGGGAGAAGTAATCGGGAACGTCACGGCTATGTCTGTTGTTCGCGTCTTCCCATGTGGGAGGTTGATAGGGGATGTTACCGCGCCAGAAGTTGTGCTTGAGAGTGGGTGCTTTTTCAGTGGCGTGTGTAGTATGCCCGAATCGGGTTGATCGGTTTCCCTTGCAGAGGGGTAGCTCTCTTGGTCGCTAGGTTTCTTTTGCCCGTTGTGTTCTGTTTCGTGTGTAGGAGGCTCTGTTCGCAGCAGTCTGGTCTTGCTTTCTACCGGGCGGGTAGTTACCGTGAGGCGATTAGATGCTGCGAGGAAGCTATCGCACAGGGGTCTAAGGACCTTGAGCATTATCTCGTGCTTGCCTGGGCGCTTGTTGCGGTTGGGAAGTACCATGAGGCTGCCCAGTGGGCCCTCGAGGGGCGCGCCGTTGCCGCCCATGATCCTCGCCTCATAGAGGCGCAGGCGGAGGCTTTCTGCCACTTGGGGAGAAATGAAGAAGCGCTTAGGTTGTTTCAAGACTACATTGCGTGTGCCCCGAATGGAGCGCGGCAGACCGCCGCGTATTATCTTATGGGGGAGATTTACCTGCGCACTTCGCGCTTCTTGCACGCAGATATCGCTTTTTCCGTCGCGCTCCAGTTAGATTCGCTTAACGATTTCTGGTGGGCCCGCTTGGGCTATGCACGCGAGCGCGCGGGGGACTATCGCTATGCGTTACAGGCCTACGACCGAGCGCTCCAGCTGAATAGAGATCTGGCTGATGCTCGCCGGGGCAGGGAGCGGGTGCTGAGGTACGTGTTCCGTAGGTAGGTTTTCTTCGTGTTTTCCGTTCGCATCGAGACGCTTGGCTGTCGTCTGAATCATGTCGAGTCTGAGTCGCTGGCAGCGCTCTTCTTGCAGGAGGGCTTTGCAGTATGCCGTGGCAATACCTCCACTGCCCCAGTGGTTCTGTGTGTGATCAACACCTGCACGGTCACAAGTAAGGCAGAGCAAAAGGCGCGGCGCCTCGTTCGTCTCCTGTTGCGCACATATCCTACTGCAATAGCGCTTGTCACTGGATGTTATGCGCAGCTTGAGTCTGCTTCTCTTGAAGCCATGGATGATCGTGTCCTTGCTTTTCCAGGAAAACAAAAAGATGTCCTCAGCCTTCTGCCCTCGTGTCTCCGTGCGTTACTTGTGCAGCGTGGTCCTGCGCCGATAGATCAGTATGTATGCGGTATGCGTGCGCTGCTCGCTTCTTTGAAGAAAAAAATTATTTCTTTGGAACTAACGTCTGAGTTTCCATCGCAGACGCATATGCCCACAAGGAATGCCCTTCCTCAGTTAACTGGTGTGTCTCATGCGCCGCGCGTTTCTGTATCTTCGTTTTCAGAACCTACAGCCGTTCCCCGTTTTGCTTTGTATGCCCCTCGTTTTTTGTTCCACTCACGCGCAAGCATTAAGGTGCAGGACGGTTGTAACAGTGGATGCGCTTTTTGTCGCATTCGTTTTGCACGCGGTCGCGCTGTATCACTTGAAACACACGAGGTAATTGGGCGGGTGCAGGCCCTTGAAGCTCGTGGTATGAGCGAGGTTGTACTTACAGGAGTGAACTTGTCTCAGTATAGAAGTGGCAGTATAGATTTTGCGGGTTTATTAGAGTTGATTGTGCAGGAAACGCATACGATTCATATTAGAATTTCGAGTTTGTACCCAGAAAGCGTAACATCTGCTTTTTTGCGTGCTATTGCGCACACGCGCGTGTCGCCTCATTTTCATTTATCGGTTCAGTCGGGCAGTGATCGCGTGTTACGACGCATGCGACGCGCTTACACACGTGCGGACATTTATCAGGCAGTTTCCGATTTACGGAGTGTGCGTGAAGAACCCTTTTTAGGTTGTGACATAATCGTCGGCTTTCCAGGGGAAACAGAGGAAGATTTTGCAGACACCCAGCGTATGTGCAAAACTTTGCGTTTTGCAGGTATCCATGTATTTCCGTTTTCTGCACGCCCCGGTACAGAGGCGTTTGCTATGGATGCAAAAGTGCCTCAGCGTATTGCAGGAGAACGCGTTGCTGCAATGCAGCAACTGGCAGAGAAAAACTACCGTGCGTATTTGGAATATTGGAATGGGAGGGAACTATGTGCGGTAGTAGAACAGTCCGTCGCACGCGTTTTGACAGAAAATTATTTGAGCCTCCCAATCATTGAACGGGGTGGCGTCGCTGCCTCAGCAGGATCACACGTAAGGATTAGAGTTCATAACGGGGGTGCTATCCTCTTGTGAGTTTCTGATTCGCAGTGGAGATTCATTGTTGTTAGAAAAAAACGAGCATGCAGTAGAGCGTGAGGAAGGGTCTGTGCGCGTGTTTCCTGTCTGTCCGCTGCTGCGTGAAGTGAGTGAGCGTTTCATCCGTGCAGGATTTTGCATTTATGTTGTCGGGGGTGCTGTGCGTGACTTTCTCCTGAACCGCAGTGCTCATGATTGGGATCTTGCAACTGACGCTCCCCCTGAGCGTGTGCGTATGCTTTTTAGACGCACGGTTCCTACTGGTATTGAACACGGCACTGTTACAATTCTTTTCAGAGGGCATTCTATTGAGTGCACTACGTTCCGTGTTGAGTCAGATTATTCCGATAGGAGACATCCGGATTCTGTTTGCTTTGCAGCGCGCATTGAGGACGATTTGGCAAGGCGTGACTTCACTGTCAATGCTTTCGCTGCCGCGCTCCCCTCGGGGGAAATCATCGACGTGTGTGGCGGTTACGCCGATTTGCGTAACGGTCTTATCTGTAGCGTTGGGGATGCACATGCTAGATTTTCTGAAGATGCGTTGCGTCCTTTGCGTGCTGTGCGTTTTGCAGCGCAGTTATCTTTTTCCATCGAAGCGCGCACGCGTGAAGCAATTATCGCGCTACGCGCTCATACTGCACGTATTTCTCGTGAGCGGGTGCGTGATGAACTTTCTAAGATGCTTTGTACTCCCCGTCCGAGTATTGCGCTCCGCCTAATGGAAGAGACTGGATTGCTGCACACACTTTTTCCTGCGCTGGCGCAGGTGTGTGGGAGAAATGAAGGGGAGGAGAAGGAGACGCAGGACAGTCTGCAGGTTTCACCGCAGCAACGACGTGACGCTCGCACCTTTGCTGCGTGCGCGTTTGCTGCGTGCGATCGGGTGCCTGCAGAGCTTGCGGTCCGCCTTGCAGCACTTCTCTTTCCGCTGGCTCACTATCGTACGCTTCCTGCTTCAGGAACGGGGGCAGCGTTGTTTATATGTCCTCCTGCACTTGCTGAAGCGCGCGAGCTTTTGCGTGGCCTGAAGTACCCGAATTACCTGACGGCACAGGTGTGTCACTTGGTTGCACACGCGCGTTTTACTCCACACGAATGTTGGTCTGAAGGAACGCTCCGTCGTTTCGTTGTGACGGTAGGTACTACTCAGCTAGAATCGCTGTGTGTCCTGCGGCGTGCCTATCTTGCTGATGACGATTACCGCATATCTGCTCAGCCTGGAGTGTCCTGCGAGAATGCGCGGGAAGGAAAAAAAATGCAGGAACAATTTGAAATATTCGTAACACGCGTGCGCAGGGTCGCCGCACAATTGCCTGTGCACGGCATACGCGACCTTGTGGTGAACGGACGCGACTTGATAGCGCAGGGCATTCCTCCAGGTCCCACCATAGGGCACATTCTGAACGCACTGTTTGATATGGTCCTCATGCAACCGTCGCGCAACACGCGTCCGCAGCTTTTGGAACATGCGCAGGAGATTGTGCGCACCATGGCGCAGAATTAGTGCGCCTTGAGCAACCCGTAGAGTCTTTCTAATTCTGCTTGGGAGAAATACGTGATCTCAATTCTCCCCCGTTGTAAATTCCCACTGATGCGCACCTTGGTTCCCAGTTGTTCCAACAATTGCTGTTCAATGTCTGCGATGTCTGCGTTACGTATGCGCGCATTTAATTGCGCATCCGTCGATAGGGAAGAAGGAGGAAGGCGGGTGATGTCTGTAGCAGAACCGACGGGTGAAGGGGAAGACGCCGCCGTGTGCGCGCGAGCTCCAGCGTAATCGTGCAAACTTCCGCCACGATTAAGACATGCAACGCACTCCTCTGCGGCACGTACAGACAACGCATGGGTAACTACATACTGAGCAACGCTTACACACAACTGCATGTCGGTGAGTGACAGAAGTGCGCGCGCATGCCCTGCGCTCAGCGTTCGAGACGAAAGCAACTGCTGAACTTCAGGAGGCAGTTTTAAAAGACGCAGCGCATTGGTAATGGTACTGCGGTTTTTTCCAACCCGCTGTGCGAGCTCTTCATGACTTAAATTACCCAGATCCATGATATGTTGATAGGCGCGCGCCTCTTCCAGGGGATTCAGGTTTTCTCGCTGAACATTTTCAATGAGCGCGATGGCAAGCTTTTTTTCATGATCGCAGGTGCGCACGATAACAGGTATCCGATTCAACCCCGCAAGGATGGCAGCGCGTGTTCTACGCTCCCCCGCGATAATGACCCAGCTTCCGTCCTGGTTTTTTTCCGCAAGGACTGGCTGGATTACCCCGTGCTCACGAATAGACGCGGCAAGCTCCTCGAGAGATTCCTGCGCAAAGGTGCGACGCGCCTGATGTGGATTCGCCTGCAGCAGCGTGGGATCAAGATAGTGTACAGTCTGCACACCGTCTGAATCACGAACATCGTATCGATCTGAGCTTTCTTGCAGCAGCGCGTCAATACCTTTGCCTAATTTATCTTTGCCCATCGCGTGCCACTATTTCCCGTGCAAGCTTCTCATAACTCCGTGCCCCTGCGCACTGTGCATCGTAAGAACTAATGGGTAACCCGTGCGAAGGGGCTTCGGATAACTTTACGTTGCGAGGAATGATAGTATTGAACACCTTGTCCCCAAAATAGGTTGTCACTTGCTTAACCACTTCTTGCGCCAGCTTAGTTCTAGTATCATACATGGTAAAGAAGATGCCTCCGATCGAAAGCGCGGTATTCAGACCACTTTGTACACGCTTTACCGTCTGCAGTAAGAGTGTGAGGCCTTCAAGTGCAAAATACTCACACTGCAATGGGATGAACACCTCGTTTGCCGCTGCAAGTCCATTCAATGTGAGGATACCCAGCGAGGGCGGACAATCAATCAGGATAAAGTCGTACGTGTCTTTTACTTCTGCCAATATCTTTTTAAGGTAGAGCTCGCGGTCTTGTTCATCTACTAGTTCCACCGTCGCGCCAGAAAGATCGATGGAAGCGGGGATAGCAAAAAGGTTACGCACTGGTGTAGTGCGCAGCACGCTGTTGATGCGTGCCTTACCTGCAAGAAGATCATACACGGTCAACCCTCTAGCTAAGCCGAGACCCGAGGACATGTTCCCTTGAGGATCAAAATCAACGAGCAAGGTTTTCTTTCCTGCAAGCGCTAAATACGCACCCAAGTTAATGGCAGAGGTTGTCTTACCCACCCCTCCCTTTTGATTTACGAACACCAAGGTTTTACCCATGGTGCCGGAGTGTACTCCACTTTCTAAATAAATAAAAGGACTTCGAAAGCGCGTCTGAATGGGAAGCTATGCGATGGGGTAAATCCTGGTAAGGAGATACGGTGTGCAAAAGCTAGAGTGATACGATGAACTGTGCTATCTTACGCGGAGGTGATCCTTTTTCTTATAAAAAAACATTGCATTGATTGTGGTGAAGCGTTTTTCGGTATTGTAGTGCTCAATGCGTTGTGTCTTGCAGGGGTAGGGTACAGTCTGTTATGGCACCAAGGGCCTGGTCGGAGCGTGTTGTTTGTCTTAGTACTGGCTACGCTGTACGCATGTCTGTGCGCGTTCTGTGTCGTTCGCGGAGAACGGGGATGTGATACTCTGGCAGATACGAATCTACGCGTCTTCACACACGCACTGCGCGAGGTGTGGCTCCAGAGCCTGTGGTGTGCACTGCTACAGTGTGTGTTGTTTCGAACTGGAAAATACGTGTGTACATATTACTTTGCACGCACGCATTCTGTATCTACCGCGTGCGGTATACTCAGTGCCTGGACATACGCGCTCGCGTGCGGTGCACTCCTGTGGTTTGTGCCGGTGCGTGCACGCTACAGAACGCATTTTCGCCAATGCGTATATCTCTCGGCACGAGTATTTTTTGAGCACCCGTGTATTACCTTCCTTATGGTTTTGTACAGCATGGGTGTGCTCGCGCTGAGTGTACCAATGGCTTTTTTGTTTCCAGGACCGTGCGGTATTGTGCTTCTGTGGCAGGATGTGCTGCGCACGCTCTGTTTTCGTCGTGCATGGCTTGCTGCACACGAGGGGCGCAAGGCGGCGTGCGCACCGCCTATTCCCTGGGAGCAGCTCATGTGCCAGATGCGTGCACAATCCCGCGCGCACACCGTCGGCGAGCTCTTCTCTCCGTGGAAATCGTAATGTTCATTGTGTTCGAGAGAAATAACAACCCCGCAGTCTATGAGGGGGTGCCGTACTCAGCAGGATTTTGGTATATGTGCTCAAGCGCGATCTGTGCTTGTGCAAACAGCATGATACTTTCTGTCGCAGTCTGATAACGCTTCTCAGCAACGACACGCACAATGCCGCAGTTAATGATGAGCATTGCACAGGTGCGGCACGGTGTCATGGTACAGTAGAGTGTTGCGCCCTCTAGACCGATGCCCAAACGCGCTGCCTGGCAGAGGGCGTTTTGCTCTGCGTGCACGGTGCGAACGCAATGCCGCGTGCACGTCCCGTCTTCATGCTGCACCGTGCGTAGCTGGTGTCCATGTTCGTCACAATGCAGGAGACCTCGCGGTGCGCCTGCATACCCAGTTACAAGCAGATGGTGATCGCGCGCTATGACGCAGCCTGCGCGTCCGCGATCGCAGGTGGCACGCTTGGCAATTGCATGACACACTTCCATAAAATACTCATCCCAACTCGGTCGCGTAACCAACTCCTCACGTTGTCCCATTATCGTATGCTCCCTTTTTCCCTTAAAGATGCACATGCCCTTGTGCTGCGGTGCGCAGCACACTCTGGCGGGTGAGTTTAAACATCGCTCACTTCGTGCGGAATATACGGTAGAAAAGCAAGAGAAAGATATACCATACGTATCGCACGCTCCTGTGCCAGCGCAATGGATGCAGTGTTTGTCCCCAGGGACTGCGTCCGTGTAACAGTTCTTTTGCGCGTGGTCGTTTGCGCCGTTTTGAGAAAATGTCGATAACCTCGCTGTCTTGCACAAAAATGCCACCGGCGAAGTGTGCGCGATTGCGCGCAATCCATCGTACGCCTCCTGGTACCCCATTGCCGACAATTACCAGCGATGCGTTGGATTTTACAATTGCCGTGATAATGTTGTTTTCTAACGTCTTACGATAAAAGCCGTGAAATCGACCTACCACGCTCAGTCCGGGAAAGGTAGAATGCACGTTACGCTCCGCCTCGAGCAGACTCTGTCCCCGACCGCCGAACAAGTAGAGTGATTTGTAGTGCGTGTCCATAACGTTGAGCAAGGTGATGATGAATTGAAACGGGTGCCGAAAGATAGGTGTCGGCAATCCCAAAAAGCGTGCACCGCGCACAATACTGTAGGATGTGGGCAGACACAACGCTGCGCGGTCTACCATGGTGCGGAACTCGTGATTATGCCGTGCCTTTAGCACGTCCCAGAGAGAAAGAAATATAATGTGCTGCGGCTCTTTTTTTTCTAACAGGGAGAGAATGACGGTGCACAGATACTCTTCACGCACCACATCAAGGGGTACGGAAAGGAACTCAATGCGCGTTACCAGCTGCGTTTGTTCCATAGTGCTGCCTCACTAAGAAGGAGATGTGCGCCTGCAAGAGCATAGAGCGCGGCCGTTTCTACGCGCAGCACATTCGTGCGAAAGTGCAGGGGTGCAAAGTGCGCGTCATGAAGCGTGCACTCTTCTGTATCAGAAAAACCGCCTTCAGCGCCTACTGCAAGTATAACCGCCTGCGCGCACACATCCGGCGTGTTGTGCGGCGCATTTGGCTCTGTGGGTGTACGGTACGCGGTGCAGTGTGTAGAACGTCCTGTCCAAAGCAGTTCGTGAAAGGAACCTCCCACGTGTTTTTCACTGCAATAGATACGCACTGCAGAAGGATAAGGAAATTCCTGCTCGAGCATATGCAGTGCGCCAAGGAGGCTGTGGAGCGTGTCCACACGGGTGTTCACGGCAGAACCAGACTGTTGACGCGCTTCCCGCACGATGCGCTGCAAGCGTGCATGCTGGGTGTCTTTTTCATCGCGGATGAGTGAACGTTCTCCTCGAATCGGTATGATGCGCGCAGTTCCAAGTTCTGTCGCATGCCGAACGATCGCGTCAAAGACGCGCGCGCGGGGCATCCACTGAAGCAACACAAGCGTTACCTGCGTTTTCTCATCCACCGGGGGCATGGGCGTGCAGTGGAGGATTAGTGAACGCGTATGTATGTCGAGAGCGGATACTACTGCGCTGTACTGCGCACCGGCCTGCGTACGCAGGGTGAATGTATCCCCCACGCGTGCGCGTCGAACACGCACCATGTAATGAAAATCCTTGCCTGAAAGCTGCACATACCCGCCGGAATCCGGTTCTGCAGTTATCAGCAATTGTTTCATAATGTCCACGCGCTGAGCGCGCCGGACGCCGTGCGACAACACCACCGTAAGGAACTTCTCTCACCGTAAACCCTATACATATCTAAAAGTAGTGCGGCGCCGAGCACGCACAGTCTGGCTCCCACAGCCTGGGCAGCGGGACTGACCTGATAAGGGCCACACTCACCAAGTCTTTGCAAGGGGTATAAGGGCGCACGCGTAGCGAACTGGACGTTCAAGATACCTTCTTTTTTTCCTGTATTCCCTCTTGTAATTCTTTGACCGTTTTAGTACGCGCCACCAGCGCGTGAATATCCTGTGTGCGTATCAACTCCACCGCCCTTCGCAGTTGTTCATCATATTCTAAGTCATATACAAAAGACGCATTGTGCCGGTGATACTCCTGTGCGATGAGCTTTTCCACCAGTATTGATCGGAGTTTAAATTCGCGTGCCAGGCCACGTGCATACTGTTTTATGCGTTCGGAGTTCATGGTACGGTTCTGCTCTGCAAAGAGTTTCACTTTTTCAGACTTAAATAGACTGACAAGTGCCTCTTCTTCCTCGGGAGTAAACTCTGTTTCTCGTACCTCGAGGTCCGGCGGAATGCCGCTCTTATCGATATTTGCGTCGCTTGGGGTGTAGTAGCGTGAGATAGTCATTTTCAAACTCTCCCGTTCATTGAGGTCAAAGACTTGCTGCACGACTCCCTTTCCGTATGTGGTTTGGCCGACCAGATATGCGCGCTTGTGGTCTTTTAGCGCACCTGAAACGATTTCTGAAGCGGACGCAGAATCCCTGTTGATGAGAACAATCACAGGCATAGACGGAGGTAGCTTCTGCGCACGTGCGTTAACGCTGAACGTTATGGAGTGTCCCTGCACGCGTGACTTAGTGGTTACAACGGTTCCGGAGGGAATGAATGAGCTGGTAACGTCCACTGCGGCGGTGATAAGGCCTCCCGGATTGTTGCGCAGGTCGAGAATGAGACGGTCGCAACCTTGCCTACGCAGTTCGGTAACGGTTTCTACCATGCGGGTAGCGGTGACTGGGTTGAACTCTATGAGGCGCACGTACGCGATGTTTGGATCGATTTTTGCGTACTTAACAGTGGGAATTTCAATTTTCGCACGGGTGAGGGTGAATGGTCGGAAAATCTTTGTACCCCGTTTGACAACAAGAGTCACCTTGGTGCCTATCGGCCCCCGTAGTTTCTTTAAAACCTCATCCATAGTCATGGTGTCAGTGCTCATGGCGCCGATTTTGACGATGAGGTCCCTCGGTCTGATTCCTCCTTTCCAGGAAGGAGTGTCTTCAATGGCGGCGGTCACTTCCACGTAGGCGGGTTTGCCCGGAGTGGATGTTCTGGACTTAGAAATGACAACGCCGATGCCGCCAAAGAAACCCTTGGTAGTGTCTTGGAGATTAACGCCGCTGATGCTGTCGCTTTCGACGAAGGTTGTGTAAGGGTCCTGAAGAGAGTTAATCATGCCTTCTAGTGCCCCCTTGTAGAGGATGTGGGGGTCTACCTCGTCGACGTAGTATTTGCGGAGGAATTCGTAGACATCCTGCACCGTCTGCATGCGCTCGTCTTCCTCGGAAGACTGTGGCAAATAAGCGGCAGTCCATGTGGGGAAGGGAGCTGCGCTGGTGATCAGACAACAGACGAGGAGCGCAAACAGTCTCAGAACACTCATGGGCGGATGATGGAATGCGTGCCCGTCCGTGTCAAGAATCTGCGTTGGACAGTTTCCTTTCCATGCGATTAGACGGAGGAGGGCACTGGGGGAGGTGCAGGCGCGTTCCAGACCCGCTCTGGGGGAGGAGCAGGATATAGCGTGACTTCCGTTTTCTGCCCTGTACTTCCCTTCTTCGTTTTTCACCCCTGTGCATGGGGGGGAGGGAGAGAGAGAGAGAGAGAGAAGTTTCGTTCATCCTCGCACCCGTTGCGTTGCGGTGCGTGCAAGGACTGTGCTACAGTGCCGGCCGATGAGGACCGTGATCATCGCTCTTGATGGACCTGCAGGCTCTGGGAAGAGCAGCGTCTGTCGTCTGCTCGCGTCTCGCCTTGGCGCGCAATGTTTGAACACGGGTTCTTTCTACCGTGCATTTACCCTCGCCGCATTGCGTAGGGTATCGGAGTTGGCCGTGCAAGCGTGCTCTCCTTCTCCGGACCCTGATGCGGCGGTCGGGTGCGCGGCTATTCCACACGCAACAAATCTGGACACATCATATGCTCCTCTGACGGCCCAGAAGAAGGTTGCACTTTTTGATGAAGCGTATTGGGTTTCGTTTGCGCGCACAGTTGCGCTTTCTTATCGTGCGGGTGTGATGTACGTGGGCGAAGAGAACGTGGAGTCACTGTTGCGTTCGGATGAGGTGGAATCGGCAGTCTCGTACTTCGCGGCAATGCCGGCTATTCGGGCAATTATGACGGGGAAGATCCGGTCGGCCGTTTGTGGTGCGCGGGTGGTTTGTGAAGGGCGTGATCTAACGACGGTTGTGTTTGTGGATGCGGACTTGAAGTGCTACCTTGACGCTTCTATTGAGGCGCGTGTGGCGCGTCGTTGGGCGCAGGGAACGAGCCGGTTATCGAAGCAGGAACTCGAGCAGCGCATGCGCGCGCGTGACGCGCACGACAGGGCGCGCACCGTGGGGGGGCTCAGGTGTGCGCCTGATGCGCTGTACGTGGATACTTCTTGCTTGACCATTGAGGAGGTTTGTGAAAGAATCGCGCGCGAGGCGCACCGCAGAGCTTTGTGGGGAGGAGAGCGTTCAGTGGAAAATCAGGAGGGGAAGGGTACACCATTGGTGCCGCGGCAGCTGCAGGAGCGGTATTCGTTTGAGGCTCCGGAACCTGGTTCTGTTAGGATGGGGACGGTGGTTCAGGTTAATGCGGGGACGGTGTTTGTAGACATCGGGGGAAAATCTGAAGGGCGTGTTCCAGTGGAGGAGTTTGAGGCGCCGCCGAAGGCAGGGGATGGCGTTCGGGTGTATGTGGAGCGCGTGACGCCTTATGGCCCTGAGCTTTCCAAGACGAAGGCCGATCGCTTGGGTTTGAAAGTTAAGTTGCGTGATGCGGAGCGAGACGGGACTCCGGTTGAGGGGAGGATCGTCCGTCTAACGGAAAAGAAGAGTGGTTTTGAAGTGGACTTGGGTGCGGGGATGATGGCCTTTTTACCTATCAGCCAGTCGGACTGTCAGAAAGTCGACGAGCCTGAGAGTCTCATTGGGCTTACGTCTAAGTTCTATATCGAGCGTATATCCCAAAGCAAACAGCATCGCGGCAACGACAACATTGTCATTAATCGACGCCGGTATTTGGAGGAGCGTGCGCGGCAGGCGCGCGAGGAGTTCTTCAATTCGGTTCATATTGAAGATTCCGTATCCGGAGTGGTTAAGAGCTTTACGAGTTTTGGCGCTTTCATTGACTTGGGCGGTTTCGATGGCCTCCTGCATGTGAATGACATGAGCTGGGGGCACGTGGCGCGGCCGCGCGAGTTTGTGAAGAAAGGGCAAACCATTGAGTTGAAGGTTATCCGCCTGGATCAGGCGGAGAAGCGTATCAATTTGTCCCTGAAGCATTTTCAGCCGGATCCGTGGCTTGAGTTTGAAAACAAGTTCGGCGTGAATGATGTGGTCAAGGGGCGTGTAACGAAAATCGCTGATTTCGGTGCGTTCATTGAACTTGCTGAGGGTATCGAGGGGCTTGCGCATATTAGTGAGTTCAGCTGGGTAAAGAAAACGAGTAAACCCAGTGACATGGTTAAAATTGGGGATGAAGTGGAGTGTATGATCCTCGGGTATGATATCCAGGCGGGGCGGGTGTCTCTGGGGCTTAAGCAGGTAACGGCGAATCCTTGGGAGGAAATAGAGGCTCGTTATCCTGTGGGTGCGCGCTTTACGCGCCGTATCGTAAAGGTTACGAACGCAGGTGCTTTCATTGAAATGGAAGAGGGAATAGACGGCTTTTTGCACGTCGATGATCTGTCCTGGGTTAAGCGGACGCGTCCTGCAGACCATGAGCTTGAGGTAGGTAAAGAAATCGAGTGTATGGTTATCGAGTGTGATCCGCAAGCGCGCCGTATTCGGCTTGGTGTTAAGCAGTTGAGCGACGATCCGTGGCAGGTGTTTGCGAACGCCTATGGGGTAGGGTCTACCGTGGAGGGGGAAGTATCTTCCGTGACGGATTTTGGGATTTTTGTGCGTGTTCCCGGTGGCGTTGAGGGGCTTGTTCGCAAGCAGCATCTGGTTGAGAATCGGGATGGGGATCCGGATGAAGCGCTAAGGAAATACGCAGTGGGGGACCGGGTCAAGGCAGTGATCGTAGATATGAACGTGAAGGACAGGAAGGTTGCTTTTTCTGTTAGAGACTATCAAAGAAAGGTACAGCGTGACGAGCTTTCTCGGTATATGTCCGCCCCGCGGGGGGAGGACGAAGGCTCGTTTACGCTCGGTGATTTGATGAGGCAGACGTCTGGAAAGTGAGTGGGTCGGTGTGTTGCGCGTGTGATACGCGGTTCTTTCGGGCGCAGTGGGTTGGCTGCGGTTTTGGTGGCTCCTCCTCGGTTGTTGTGGGTGCTGCTCCGCAGGGTCTTTTGCGTGTGAGGTAGGTGCCCGAGCCTCCGTGTGTGTCTTGCGGTAGTTCCGGTGTGCTGTTCTTTCCCTTGGGCAGGTGTGGGGCTTCGCTGCTCGCGCCTGTCGGTGGGGTTTCTCGAGTTGAGTGATTCTGTGAGGGGGGGAGGGATCCATGCGTGAGCAGCGGCGTGGGATAGTGCGGGTTGATCGGTTCTTGGAACTGCACCGGCGGTTGCTTGTGGGTGTGCTCGTCGCTATCCTCGGGGGGCTAGGGCTAAGTGCAGGGTGTTTGCTGGTTATGACGGGTTTACGCGCGCGTGCTTCGGCAGAGGTAACGCGCATAGCGCGTGAGTGGGACGTGTTGCGTAAACCGGATAATACAGTGAGCGCTTCTGGTCATGAAGTGGAGGGGCGGGGAGGGTCTTCCATACGTGCGAAGGAGGATGCGCTTTTGGCGCGCCTTGAGTCGTGCGCCAGTTCGCCGTGGCGGGACGGCTTTGCATATGCGTACGCACAGGCCTGTGTCGCGGACATTTTCTTTGCGCGTAAGGAGTGGGAGAAGGCACAGCAGGCCTATGTCCGTGCAGCGTATGGTGCTCGTAGGAGCTACGTGGCCGGCGTGTATTATTTTAATGCAGCGTCTTGCGCGGATGAGCGTGGTCGCTTCGAGGAGGCGCGTGAGCTGTATCAGAGGAGTGCACGCGTGCAGGATTTTCCACTCGTTCCCCGTGCTCTCTTTAACGTTGGTCGCATGGAAGAGGCGTTAGGGCGCGCGGCTGCTGCTACGGCTGCCTACACGCAGCTGTACGAGCGCTTTCCGCTCAATGGATGGGCAGCGCTCGGGAAGTCGCGTGCTATTGCGATCTCAGTGGGTGGGGGAAGAGCACAGTAGAAGGAAAAGCGTTCGCGCCGTGCGGTGCGCACGTTGTGTAGCTAGGAAGCGTAGAGAGCTCGTGTGAACACCGATTTTCCGCGAGGAGTTGACGGAGTGGGTGCGAATATAAATAGTGCTGCCTGTTTTTTGTGTAGTTCGCCGCATGTTCCTGAACAACGTGAGGGGTTGCCGTGCGTGAAGGCGATTTTCGCCGGTTCTTTTGATCCGCCTACCTTTGGGCATTTAGATCTTGTTCTGCGCGCGCGTAGTCTTTTTGCAGAGGTCCACGTGTTGGTTGCGGTCAATGTTCAGAAAAGGTATTTGCTTTCAGAATGTGAGCGCGTTGATTTGATGCGGCAAGTCCTTGGGGATCGTCCGGGTGTGTACGTCTTTCCTTGGCGTTCGCTTGTGGTTACGTACGCTCGAGATGTTGGTGCGCGTGTGCTGGTTCGCGGTGTGAGAAATGCTACTGATTTCTGTCAGGAGTTTGATCTTGCATGGGTTCATCGTGCGCTCGACGCTGGTTTAGAAACAGTTTTTTTGGCGACAAAGCCCTGCTATGCTGCGCTTCGTTCCAGCATGGTACGCGAGGTTGCTTCTTTCGGTGGTGATGTGTCTACTTTTGTCCCCCGTGTAGTTGCCCGCCTTTTGCAAGAGAAATTTACGCAGGCGTGAATTGCATGAGCTGAGTATGTGATGATTCTTTTTCTCACTCGGTTGAGTGATCTTCGGGGCTGTGCTTTTAAAGTTCAGAAAAGTTTTGAGCAAGGTTCTCCTGCATGCGTGCCGATAAGGGGGCGGTGGGAACGGTTGCTGTGGTCTGTGCCTTTGATCTGAGCGATTATGCCTTTGTGCCCTTGTGTGGCACGCGTGAGCAGTCGTGTATGAAAGCAGTGCCGGGGTTCGTGCCGTGCGTGGAGGTGAGGGGCTGTGAGAATACAGCCGGGGTGGGGCGGCGTTGCGCTTTCGAGCGCGCTGTTACAGCTGCTTACGCGTTGCCTGGTTGCCATCGGGTGTGTGTGTACGCGGATGCGACGAGCGCCGCGAAGGTTGCGCGTTTTATGCAGTGCGCTACGCCTATTTTTCCGTCGCTGCGCGTGAACGTTCTGGATGACATGCGAGTGAGCGCCTTCTTCGCGCATGTTGCACGCGTATGTGCGGAATACGCGCAATCAGGTGAAGAACCTGAGGCTGTCTTTGTTCTGCGCGCAGACGCGCCCTTTATTGATAGTGTGGCGAGCGCCCAGTTATACGCGCAGCATCGCGAATATCTTGCAGAGTATAGTTTTGCAGATGGCTACCCGGAGGGGTTATTTGCTGCAGTTGTTGCGCCAGGACTTTTCCCTATCCTTGCTACTTTGACTCAGGATGCACATATTTGTTTTGACACTTCGTTCATTTTTGAGAGCATTAAAACAGACATTAATTCTTTTGATCTAGAAACTATGATTGCGCCGGTTGATGTGCGGCATCTGCGTCTGGAATTTTATACGAGTTCTAAGGCGCAGTTCTTGCAGTGTGCTGCATTTACCGATATCACTGCAGAAAATTACGCACAGCTTATCAGCGCACGTGAGCATGCGTTGCGCACAGTTCCTGCGTACTATGCGCTTGAGTTGACGCGTGCGTATCCGCTTTCTTCGTTGTATCGGCCAGTATCTTTTCCTGCGCAGGTGGAGAATGCTTCACTGATGCCAAAAGAGGAAGCGTGTGCGTTGATCCGGCGCATTGCAGACTTTTCAGAACGTGCGGTCATTTCGCTTTCGGTATTTGGGGATCCGGTGTTGTATCCTGCGCTGTGTGACGTCGTACGTGAGATTCTCAAGTATCCGGGTTTGTCGGTGCTCATTGAGACAAGTGGGTTGGGGTGGCAGGAGTCTGTAGTGCGTGATTTGTGCGAATGTGCGCGCAACAGTGCGCGCACTCCTTTTGCCATTGGCTGGATTGTGTTTTTAGATGCGGTGAGTTCAGGCATGTACAGTCAGGTACACCGTGTGTCGCTGTCAGAAGCGGAATTTTTTCTAAAAGAAGCGACGGAATTTGCAATGCAGGTACATGCGCAATGTCCGGGCGTGCTGTGGCCACAGATTTTCCGTATGAATGAAAACGAAAAAGAGCTCGAGCCCTTTTACCGCACGTGGAAGGAGCGTGTGGGGCAGGTGATTGTTCAAAAGTATGATCATGTGTGCGGATTGCTTCCCGATCGGCGGGTTGCAGATCTATCTCCTTTGGAGAGGTATCCGTGTTGGCATCTAAAACGAGATATGATTATTTTCACTGATGGTCGAGTTCCGCTGTGCAAAGAAGATGTGCACTGTCGCCACGCGCTGGGCAATGCTTTCCAGCAGGATCTTGCACAGATTTGGCGGCGGGGACAAGATGTGTATCTTCAGCACGTTCGTGCAGTACATGAAGGATTATGTGGGCAGTGTGATGAGTACTATACCTATAATTTTTAACGAGAAAAATGTTGCACACACGGTGGTGGGTGGTCAACTCTGTCCGGTGGCGTCTGCTTTTTTAGGTGCAGTAGTACTCAATCGGGGAGTGCGGTGGAATCGGGCAGAGTTTTTTGCGCAACTGACTACCCTTGGCATCGCGCCAATTGTATCGGTGGAGCGGAGTGCAGCAGCCCCAGATGTTACCGGTCTTGCTGAGCGTTTCCCCTTCGTTAAGTTTATCACACCGCTTGAGTGTATTTCGGTTGGGGAAATGATCAATTTAGGTGTTGCAGAACTTGATGTCATGTATGTTTTAGTTCTGTGGAGCGACATGCGCATAGATCCGCAGGGTATGAGCCAGCACATACAGGATATCTTGCGCACGAATACGCACATGTGTATTGCGCCGCAATTGTGTTCTTCCCACAGTACTGTACTCCCAACGCAAATTGTCCCTGCCTTGCGAAAAAGTGACTTCTTTACACAGCCTACGGAATGTACGACTAACCATACGCCTACGATATACCCGTATGATTTTGTTGGAATATACCATCGGGACCGGTTTATCCAATGCGGAGGTTTTGATTTTACCATTGCGAATGCATATTGGCAAAATCTTGATTTTGGATTGCGTTCTTATTTGTGGGGGGAGTGCATAGAGGTTAATACGCAAATAAGACTGTTTTATGAGGCTCTTCCCCCGCAAGAGGATGCAAGTGCAGATAGTTCGTACCGCATCTTTTATCTGAAAAACCTTGCGCCACTCCTAGAGAAGGATAGGGCCTTTATTTCGGGCACGCAGTTTTTTTCATTTTTTAGAAATTCTGGTCTGCACCTAATAGAGGCGTACCGTCTCTTTCGGGACGCTCAGAAATGGGTGGCGGTGAATAGATACCGTTTTAAAAAAACTGCCGCGCGTTTAGTAAGTGAGTGGGAACCACGTTAATGGAACAGGATCGTTCCGGTGTTGCAGTTATTGTGCAAGCACGCGTTGATTCTACGCGGTTACCAGGAAAGGCGCTGTTGCCCCTTATGGGGGAGCCGCTGATACATTACGTGTTGCAGGCAACGCGGGTCATCCCTGCAGAAACGTATATTCTTGCGTGTGATGAACATTCTAAAAAAGATTTTGAACCCGTTGCACGCGCGCATGGGTTCTACTGTATTTCAGGATCGGCAGAAGATGTGCTCCACCGCTTTTGTATCGCAGTTAAGGCTTTTGAGCATTCGTTCCCAATTCGAACCGTCGTGCGGGTTACCGGAGATAACCCTTTTTTGTTTCACGAAGCAGCTGCTGCAGCGCTCCTGCGTTATGCGGAACTGAACGAGCCAGATTATTTTACCTTCACCGGTCTTCCCTACGGCAGCGGAGTGGAAATATTAAAGGCGCGCTCGTTGCTTTTAGCAGATCGTCTTCCTTTGGAGGCGTATGACCGTGAGCATGTAGGACCTGCCTTACATCGCCGCCCGGGTATTTTCGTGTGTGTGCGTGAACCTGCCGCTGCCGCATGGTATCACCCTGATGTGCGAGTAACGGTGGATACGCAGGAAGACTTTCAGCGAGCGCAGCATATGATGGAGTACGTGTGCACGTTGCAGTGTCCGTTTCCGCTCTCTTCCGATGTTATTTTAGATGCGTATGCGTACGCGCGGCAGGTGGTGGTATTTGTACCCTCAGTGAAAATAGGACAGGGAGCGGGGCATTTATATCGGGCGGCGTATTTGGTCTTGCGACTGCAAGGACGTGTGCGCTGTTGCTTGTATGTGCCCGATCGTAGTTTGCTGTGCAAACTGTCTACTCCCTTTCCTGAGGAACTGATAGTGGACACGGTTCCTGCGGATGCATCACTGATAGTGGTCGACAACTTCCGTACTTCTGCGTGCGAGATTGAATTACTTCAGCGTACTGCACCAGTGCTTGCTCTGGATGAGGGGGGATCTGGACGTCTGAATGCGGATTACTTGATAGATGTATTTCCCGTCTTGCAAAGTCCGGGTCGAAGGTCGCTGGCCGCTCTTACGAATGTACGTGATAGTGCGTTTATCCCACTTCCAGAGACGAGAAAGGAGCAGGATCTGCCTGTGGCAAACGGCAGATTTTTTCCTATACCTGGCGTCACCACCGTATTGGTGGTGTATGGGGCAGAAGATACACACGGCCGCGCGCGTTCGTGTGCTGAGCGGATAGCTGCATTAGGTTTTGACACCTCAGTGGTAGTTCCTGGTGAAGCGTCTGAACGGACGGACGGTAAGGTGCACATATACCCTTCTTTGCCTCATTTGAAAGAGCATCTCCACCGCTGGGACGTGGTAGTTACCCATTTTGGTTTTACCGCATTTGAGGCTGCAGCTGCAGGGGCGGCGGTGTTGCTTGTTTCACCAACGCCCTATCATTTTTTACTCTCGAGTGCAGTGGGTTTTTCTGTTATTCGATCTGCTGATCCTGCTGCGCATGAGTTGTGGTCTCAGATGCAGCAGGGAATTATTATACCCGATGTTGTGACGCGACATTCGCAGTGTCGTGATCTGGCAGATGAAATCATGCGCGTTGCGCGGGGGAAAAAACACTGCTGTCCTTTTTGTGGAGAAATGGTAGCGGTGGATGTTGTCGGTCGTGCATTACATAAAACCTTTCAGCGCTGTAATGAATGCGATATGATTTTTCTCTCCTTTGTAATTTCAGATCCAGTTCGATACTCCGAGTCATATTTTTTTGAAGAATACAAGGCACAGTATGGCAAGACTTACCTTGAGGACTTTGACCAAATTCGAATGCATGGTGCGCGCAGGATGGAGGAGATCGAACGCTTATATGCAGAAGTTTTTTGTGCAGATGAAGGTAATTCGTTTGCAGTTGATAAAAAGGTTTTAGATGTTGGCTGTGCATATGGCGCTTTCTTGTCTGCGGCAAAGGCTGCGGGGTGGAATGCTGTTGGGGTTGATGTCTGTGAATTTGCGGTGCGTCATGTGCGAGACACACTCTGCATTCCTGCTTGTGTTGCAACGTTTCCATTACTTCCTGAGTGTTTTGACTTTGTGATTCGGCACAGCTTTGCCACGAATCGTCCCCAACAAGTATCTGTTTACATTCGAGAGTGTACGTTCTCCGCCGTTACCCTGTGGTTTGTGATAGAGCATTTTCAGGACCTGGAGGCGGTACTCAGGAAGGTGGCAGATCTTTTAGTGCCTGGAGGTATTCTTGCCTTTTCTACCCCTAATTTTGCAGGTGTCACTGGTATGCGTTTTCCGCATCTTTTTTTTGCGCAAAGTCCTTGCGATCATTTTACAATATGGGATGCGCGCACGGTAAAAAAGCAGCTCTTGCGCTACGGTTTTACGGTAAAGAAAATAGTGGTGACTGGTCATCATCCCGAGCGATTTTATCCTCACAAGCATTTAAAATCTGGTGGGTTGAAATGGAAGATGCTGATGGCATTGAGCAAATGGTTCCAATTAGGAGACACTATGGAGGTGTACGCAATAAAGCAAGGAGACGCGCATGGATCTGCGAGTAAGTGAAGTTGCCGTGTTGTTTTTTGGGTGTGCACTTGTTCAAGTTCAGAGGTGATGTTGATGTCAGGCGCACAGGTTAGGTTGGTGGTTACCGATATGGACGGTACTTTTTTGGATAGCGAAAATAACATTCCACCTGAGAATAAGCAGGCGGTGAAGTGTCTGCACGAGAAGAATATCCCTTTTGTTATTGCAACTGGTAGGATGCTGCCTATGGTGCAGGAGTATGTGCGGCAGTTGCAGTTGGTTGGACCGGTTGTTGGGTATAACGGGGGAATGATCCGTGAAATCAAGACGGGCAAAACTATTTTTCAAAAATGTTTTACTGCTGAAGCATTTGCTCGTGTTTTGGAATACGGCATGGCGCATCGCCTAGATTACCTAGTTTATACGTCTGACAGTGTATATGCACCGGACTACAGTGTGCGTATACGGGCGTTCCATGAATACAATCGTTTGGCCCGTCGTGGGGGGAGCGCGCTTATCCCTATCTTTCCCATAGAAGCACTATCAGGCGATCGGCAGCAGCAGGTTATGAAAATCCTTGTACAAAATTTTTCTCCCTCAGATCTTGAAACAGCAGCTGAGTTTATTGGAAGTTTGCATGGAGTGCACTGTGAACACTCCATGCCGCACCTGATTGATGTAATGCCCGAGGGGGTGGATAAAGGGAATGCCCTGCATATATTGTGCCAGTACTACGGCATTTCTTTGGAACAAGTATGCGTGTTTGGCGATCAGAGGAATGATATCGTCATGTTCAAAGCAGCGGGCGTTTCCTTTTGTATGCGTAATGGTCATGAGGAAGCAAAAAAACACGCAACGTATATTGCCGAATCTAATGATGATGCAGGTTTTGCACAGGCTTTGAAGCGCTATGGGGTGGTAGAGTAAAGAGGGCAGTGCTTTTTTAGGGAAAAGGAAGATCGCATGGTGCGTTCTGCACGTTCAGAGTACAAGTGTCGCCTGTGTGCCCGTTGTGATGGATACGGGTGTCGTGGTCAGTTACCAGGGATGGGGGGTGTTTTTAACAGTGCGAATTTTATCGCGAACTGCCTTGCATGGAAAAAATATGTTCCGCAAAGGCATGAACTACCGGTCGTGCGTCTTGCGCCTATGACGGGTGCAGTTGAAAACGTCGGATATCCTGACGAGGTCTCGTTTTATTATCGGCTCATTGAAGCGGTGTCCGGAACGGGTGTCCTGTTGAGTGTGGGAGATGGTTGTCCGGACATCAAACTGCAGTCGGGTATTGCTGCGTTGCGTTCCTTCAAAAAGAAGGCTGCAGTGTTTATCAAACCGTATGTGAACAAAAAAATTTTTGAACGTATCGAGTGGGGTCGGGACGTTGCGGAGTTTGTGGGTGTGGATATCGATGCGTACCATATTGTGACCATGAGAGATAAAGTGCAGTTAGAGAAAAAGACTCCTACGCACCTTCGTGCAGTCAGACGTTTTGCAAAACTTCCTATCGTGGTGAAAGGAATTTTTGCGCCGCGCGATGTCGAATTAGTCAGAGAGTTGAAACCGGATGTCGCTATCGTATCAAATCATGGAGGCAGGGTTGAAACTGCGCGCGGAAGCACAGCGGACTTTCTTTTTGAATACGGTGGAGAGTTAGCGCGCTGTGCCGGTGAAGTGTGGGTAGACGGTGGTATTCGCAGTTATGCGCATTTGTGCGCAGCACGGGAGTTGGGTGCGCAGCAGGTGCTGATAGGGCGTCCTTTTATCACAGCTCTTCTCAAAGGAGGAAAGGGTGGGGTGCAACTTCTCGTGCGGAATATGACGGATAGGTCCGTTCGGTGTGTATGATGGGAAGTGTGTTTTCTAGGAAGGGAATGCTGTGTGTTCTTGCAGTCTGGTGTGCGGCGAGTGCGGCGTACCCTCTGCGCTTGCGCTACAAGTTTCGTAAGGGGGATACGCACCGTATCAACTCGCTGATACGCGAGGATGTGTTTGTGAACGATACGCTTGCTCACACGGCGGAAATTACGAATCGAATCACGGTGCATGTTTCCGAAGTACGTGTTGCACACGGGTCGGCGCCTGATGCGGCGCGGTATGTGTGTCACTTCATGACATCCGAGAAAAGTCCCAATAATACGTTTCGTTGGGGGAGGCACTACGAAAGTATTTTCTGGCGCGACGCATTTGGTGTGTATGATATTGATCGTTCATTCTTCATGCCGGTAGTACGGAATGTGCCGGTGTTTCCTGATTATGATATCGAAGTTGGAGATACCTGGGAGCATGAAGCAGAAGAAGCGCATGATCTGCGTGACGGCTTTGGTATCCAAACGCCCTTCATTGTGCCGTTTACCGTGTCGTATACCTACCGTGGTGAAGTTCAGCGTGGTAGTCGGCGCTATCATCACATTACTGCGGCGTATTCTATGAGTTATGAGTCGCCCAAACGGACACATGGCGTGCAGCGCAATGCAAAAGAAGGAATGTATCCGGTGCGTACTACGGGCGTTTCTAAGCAAAATTTGTATTGGGATAACGAACTTGGGAACATAGCTGAGTACGACGATGAGTTTCGCATTCTCTTATACCTGAGTGGAGGAACGGTTTTGAGATATCAGGGTACTGCGACGGCGAAGAATTTTGCACCTGAGCGCTTTGATCCTGCACGCACGGTGGTGGAACTGCAAGAAACGCTCAAGGACTTGCATATGCCTGATGCGAAGGTGCGTGAAACAGAAGAGGGAGTAACCATCAGTATAGAAAATGTTCAATTTGACGCAGACTCTGCATCCCTTGCACCTTCTGAGTACGAGAAGCTGCGCAAAATAGCAGAACTTTTGCGCGCGTTTCCCGATCGAGAGTTGTTGGTGTCTGGACATGCGGCACGACGGGGGTCTGTGCAGGATCAACAGAGGATTTCTGAAGAGCGTGCTGATGTGGTTGCACGTTACCTGCAGGAATTAGGTGTTGTGGATGCAGCGCATGTATATACGCGCGGTTGTGGTGCGCAGCAGTCTATTGCGCCAAATGATTCAGAGGATGGTCGTAGAAAAAACCGACGGGTAGAAATCACTATCATAAGTAAGTAAAGTGTTGCCCTGTGCGCATGACGTGTGTGCGTTCGCTGTGCGATGCGTATGCAAGGTGTGTTCGCTTGGGTGTGTTTCGTTGTATTAGCCTGCGCGGATGGGCTCCCTATCGTGCGGTTGAGGCGGTGCTTGTCCAGTCCGCGTTGACAAGTGTGGAGAGATTGCATGAGATGTTCAGGGTTTACTGATTTGGCGATCGTCGCCTGTCCTGGTGGCGAGCACTTCGCGGACGAAACTATCAAACATTTGACGCGTGTGTGTGAACGCAAGTTTCACCAGAGAATGGACCGTTTGACGGACCGCTACGGTCTTGACTCGGGGTCGGTGATACGAGATGCGAACTTTTACCGGGACCTTTTTTCCACAGAGTTGTGTGCGCACGATGACGTACGTCGTTTTAATCCACCGCATTTTAAGGTGGATGCACAGTTTATCTGTTTTCTAAATGGTGAGTTAAAAACGCAAATTAATGAATGTATTCGTGGCAAGGACGTTTTTATTTTCCAAGATGTAGAAAATCATCAACCAGTCCTGGTGAATAACGGAAAAAGTAAAAAAATATTCTCCGTGAATGATCACGTGATGATGCTCATTGTGACCATAGATGCAGTTCGGCACGCGGGAGCTGGGCGCGTTACCTTGGTTTTACCCACTTATCCGTATAGCCGTCAGCACAAAAAGTGTGGACGTGAGGGATTGACGGCGGGTTTGCTCGGGAGTGTATATGAGTATCTTGGCGTGAGTCACATTGTCACTCTTGATTTACATTCACGTGAGATTGAAAATGCCTTTCATCGCACGCGGCTTGAAAATTTACACGCCAGTTATCAGATTATCCGGGAGTTGGCAAAGATTGAAAATCTTTCTGACCCCGATATCCCTTTTGTAGTAGTGGCGCCGGACAGCGGGGCGGTTGAACGGAATAAATTTTATTCTTCTGGTTTAAAAAAGCCACTCGCGATGATTTATAAGGTGCGTGATTATTCGGTGGTCGCGCAAAATGCAAAGCAGAGCAATATTGTAGAAATTAACTTGCTCGGCGATGTGGAGGGGAAGACGGCGTTTATTGCTGACGATATGCTTGGCAGCGGAGGTACGATGCTAAAAGCGATGGAATTTTTGAAAAGTCGCGGAGCAAAGCAGGTGATCGCGGCAGTGAGTTTACCTTTCTTTACGGGAAATGCACTTGAGTTATTTGATGAAGCGTACGAGAAACGGTACTTCTCTCGGATTATTGGCACAAATGCGGTGTTCCACACACAGCTTTCGCACAAGCAGTGGTATACTGAAACCGATGTGTCAGGGTTGTTCGCGCGCGTCATCGCGCGCATTCATCATAATCAATCGTTGAGCAGTCTCTTGGATGATCGCAGTATCATCGAGCGACTCCTACACGCTCGCTTGTCCGTTGCGGGGACACCGCGCGCATAGGGTAGCGTCGCAACGCACATGGGTTCGGGGATCTTTGTCGCGGACATCGGTACGTCTTCCCTAAAAGCGGCGATTATTTCCCAAGATGGAAAGGTGTTACAGTACCAGCGCGTGTTCTTTCCTCAGCCGGTGAAGGCCCAGGATTGGGTGCGTTCATTTTTTACGGTGTTTGAGCGGTTGCGTGCCGTGCATCACGTTATTGCCATTACTATTTCGGGCAATGGACCGAGCGTCGTTGCCGTGCACAAGAAGAGTCATGCCGAGGATCAACTGATTTTGTGGAATCAAGCGGGGGCGTCTGATCCCCGGTGCGGTGTTTCTCTTTTTTTGCCAAAGGTTTTGCTCCTTTTGCAGCGATTGCATTTTTGTGCGCGTGATGTACAGTTTTTTCTTTCTTCTCACGAATACTTGATATATCGACTCACGGGGTGTGCGGTTACGGTATTACCAGAGCGACGTTACATGCCGACGTACTGGACGTCTGAGAGTTTACGCGCGTGTGCGTTACCTGAAACGCTCTTTGCGCCGTTCGTGGCTCCTGGCTCAATTGTTGCCTCCTATCGGGGAATACCGGTAGTCTGCGGCGCGCCGGACTTTGCGGCAGCACTCATTGGAACAAATACGTTACATGCAGGGAGCGGATGCGATCGGGCAGGATCCAGCGAGGGGTTAAATGTATGTGTTCGTCTGCCTCCTGCGATCGGGTCTGCGGATGCAAGAGTCCGCGTGTTACCGTCTTTGAGAGCAGATTTTTGGAATATCTCGTTTTTAATTGCGGATTCAGGGAGTCGTTTTGCCTCTTATATGCGGCGCACCCATGCTCAAGGGTTTGGGGAACGGATGGGTCAAATTATGGCGTTACCTTTTCAGCTGCATGATGCGTATCCCCCCACCGCGGTGGGAGAAGGGAGACAGCTGGTAGAGGATCTTGCCTTTGAGGTGTGTGCAGGTCTGGAGTATCTGGAGTCTGTGACCCAGTTGCAACCGGTATACACCGTTTCAGGTGGACAGGCAAAGGATAGTCGTTGGTTGCAGCTTAAGGCTGATGTCAGTGGGCGTTGTTTTGTGTTACCAGAAATTCATGACGCAGAACTGACAGGAAACGCGGCGCTCGCGTGTGTTGCCTTGGGTTTTGATGCGGATATGCAAACAGCAGCGCAACGGCTGTGTCGTCTCAAGCGTGAGTTTATTCCCAACCGTGCCAGACACGAACAGTATGCACAGAAGCGTCTTTTGCGTGCTGCGCGTGAGGCACAGGGGTAGTCAGCGCAAGATACGCAGGAATATCGGGTGTTCAGCACATTCTGAACACTTGAGGACGGTGCGTGTTTGATGTTACGCTCTCGCTGTGCGCGGGTTTTGTCCACTAATTGGTGTCATCGGTCGAAGTGGTGCGGGGAAGAATGTGGTCTCGCGCCTGCTTGCAGAACGGGGATGTTACTGTATTGACGCGGATGCGCGCACGCGTGAACTTTTGGAATCTTACGGCGACTCTATAGTAGAGCGGTTTCAAGTGGCTGCGGCTGCGCGCGGCCTTTCGTTACGGCGTAAAGATGGCGGCCTGCACTCTGCGCATTTGGGTGTGTTACTGTTCTCTGAGCCTAAACTACTGCAGCAGCACGAAGAGTTTTTGTTACCGAAAGTTACCCGTCTTTTGTGTGAAGACATAGCGCGCGCGCAGGCTGCGCGTCCAAAAGCGATAGTACTGAATGCGCCGACATTGCATAAAACAGAACTGTTACAAGCCTGTAGTTTTGTTTTGTACATATGGGCGCCAAGCATACTGCGCATGTGGCGATGTAAGAAACGGGAACGAGTATCTTTTACTCACCTTTTACGCAGGTTTTCTGCGCAGAAGGGTTTCTATGCTCAAAGCATCGCGCAAAACGCCGATACCTACACGGTGGCCAACTGTGGGCGTGTTGCGTCATTGGCGCGAAAAGTCGATTGCATTCTGACGCGCAGGGGTGTTTTAGGCGAGTAAATATGGAACAGAAGAGAATTTTGTGGATTGTCATCTCCCTGAGTGTGTTTATGCTCATTATTTTTGGCGTCGCGCTTTTGTTGTACTCTCCTACCTATTCTTCTAATTCTGCAGGAGTGACCGACGTGTCCTCTTATGTTGAGCGTGGTGACGTACCTGAGCACCCGTCGGTGGATCCGAGCTTATGGCTAAAAAATCCTGAAAAAATTCCTGAGCTGGGGAAGACTCCTGCGCCAACACAGAGGGCAATTCCTGATCTCACGGTGGTAAAGGATGTCCCTACCGCTCGTGCGAAAAGTCTTGATGTTTCTCCTCCGGCGCGTGCTGAGCGCACAGACGCGGCGCAGGACAGGAAAACTTCTCCTGCCTCTGACACTCGGGAATCTGCAGAGTCAAAGGGTGCGTCAAAGCATGCACGGAGTGACCGAGCGTCTGCCAAGTCGCCTCCCGCTACTCGTACCCGTGCTCCGCTTGTTGCACAGCGGGATGCGCGCGTGCGCGGTGCGTCCACGCAGCCTGCTGCTCCTTCTGTCCTTTTCTGGGTGCAAGCCGCTTCGCTCTCAAGTAAGCTCAACGCCGAGCGTGCTCGGGGTGTGCTTGCAGCTAGACACATGAAAGCAGAAATCTTCACGAAACGCACGGGTGCAGGCTTGCGTCACCGTGTGCGTGTCGGTCCTTTTACTAATCGTACAGAAGCGGAATATTGGATGAAAAGCATCCGTGAGATCGCAGAGTTTAGCGGATGCTACGTTTTTCAAGAACGCGTGAAAAACTAGTCTTTCTCCTTCTCTCTGGGTGGTGCAATGCGTTTGGGGGCAGGGGTGAGGAGTAGTGCTCTGGTCTTTTCAGGCTGTGGGTGCCGGTAGGGTGCACCCTACGCGAGAGAGGGATTTTTGGGGGGAGGTGTTATGAACGGTGCGGTGCGTGCTCTCAGTGCGCTCATTGCAGTGTTTACTTGCTTTTCGTGTAGGCCTGCGGTGCAAGATGAGCGCGCGGTGCGTATTGCCGTTTTTGTCCCAGGTTTTCGTCACGACAGTCCTGTGTATGCAATGTTGTGTGACGGTGTTGAGCGTGCAGTTACGCAGGAGCGCGCGGCAGGGCGCAGCATTGGGCTTGATATCATCGAAGCGGGGCCGAACCAGGCGCTCTGGCGCGAAAAGTTGGCGCATCTTGCTGCAGAGCAGCGCTATCGTTTGATTGTGTCTTCCAACCCTGCACTCCCGCACGTCCTTGAGCCTATTTTGCGTCAATTTCCCCTGCAGCGGTTTTTGGTTCTAGATGCCTACGCGCCGCAGGAGCACTCGCTGATTACCTTTCGCTATAACCAGTGGGAGCAAGCCTACCTTGCAGGACACCTTTCCGCGTTAGTGAGTGCGAGTGCTATGCGCTTTGCAAATGCAGATAAAAAAATCGGTCTTATTGCGGGGCAGTCGTATCCGGTGATGACCCAGACTATTATTCCTGCCTTTCTCGCAGGTGCCCGTGCAGTAGATCCTGCCTTTGAAGTCGATGTGCGCGTGGTGGGGAACTGGTATGACGCTGCAAAAAGTGCAGACCTCGCACGGATTCTCTTTCACGAAGGGGTGGATGTTATGATGCCAATTTGCGGCGGTGCGAATCAGGGAGTACTTGCGGCCGCGCGGGAGCTCGGTTTTTATGTTTCGTGGTTTGACGATAACGGCTATGCGAGGGCACCGGGCTACGTAGTTGGCAGTTCCGTTATGGAACAGGAGCGTCTTGCGTATGAGCAGACGCTGCGCTGCATTCGCGGTGAACTGCCATCTGCAGGAGCCTGGACATTGGGGGTGAAAGACGGGTACGTACGTTTCATTGAAGAGGATCCCTTGTACCTGCAAACGGTACCCGAACCGATTCGTGTGCGGCAGTCTGCGTTGCTCAGGCGTATTCAAAGCGGTGAGCTTACGTTGCCGGTGCGTTGATGATAGCTGAGCGCAGCGTTAGGGCATCTGCGCGCGGTGTGCTCTCGCTTCACCATATTGGGAAAACCTACCCGCGCGTGATGCCGCGTTCAAAGCGCGGGGTCTGGGGTATGTTCGGTCACCCTGGAAGGCGCGCAGTCGACGATGCGCACACAGCGCATGGCCCGTGTTCGGGCGCGCGTGAGACGGACGCCGCTGAGCACAGCGTGCTCAGCGATGTGAATCTTTCCTTTTTTACCGGTGAAATTCACGCGTTGTTGGGAAAAAATGGTGCAGGAAAATCCACGCTTGCGCATATTCTTTCGGGCTTTTGCGTGCCGACGCACGGGCAGCTCCGTCTGGATGGAAAGGAGCAGCGCTTCTCCGTACCCTTCGATGCGCTCCGTGCAGGAATTGGCATAGTGCACCAGCAACCGGTATTTGCAGAACGCGCAACAGTATTTGAAAATGTAGTGATGGGTAGTGCTGCACTCACCGGCGTGCGGTGGGTGCGCCGTGCACAGGTGAGAGAACGCATAGATCGCATTATCGCCCAGTGGCGTATGCCCTTGAAGAAGGAAGAATACGTTGCATGTTTGAGTGCAGACAAGCGGTTTTTTGTATCGTTGCTCTGTGTATTGTTTCGCAATCCGCGTTTCATCATCCTGGATGAGCCGCGGTGTGCTCCGGCGCAATCGCGTGCGGTTTTCTTTTCTCATCTTGAAGAGTTTTTTGTGCGTTCTTCGCACGCGCCCCGGTGTGGTGGCGGAGTGATAGTAGTGACGCACCGATTTGCTGATGCATTGCGATGGGCACAGCGTATTTCTTTGATAGAAGGGGGAAAAGCGTGCAGTTTTCTGCGTACGGATCTTTTAGACGAATACTGTTCTGCGCATCAGGTGAATGAATGTATTCAGAAAGTGTCCTGTGCGCTCATGTCCGCATCAACGGTGACTTCTTCTGCCGTAAGTTCTTTTTCCTCTCTGTCAGATACCCAGTCGTGCGCAACTGTGCCGCGCACATCTTCTGCTCGTCCTTGGGTGTTGCGCGTTGAGTCGCTGCAGGTGAGTAAACACGCAGACGTTCCGCTCACAGATATTTCGTTTTCTGTGGCCGCATCTGCTATCATAGGGATAGTCGGTACGCCAGAAGATGGTGTGCACGTATTGGAAGATATACTGTGTGGTATGCACGCTGGGGAGTCGCGTACGCACTGCACCGGGAATATTCTTTTGCAGGAGCACGATCAGGTGTGGTGTCTCCCCCTCCAGCGCAATACGCCCTCGCTGCTGCGGGCACACGGGGTTGCGTGTGTGCCGTCTAATTGCATACAGCGCGGTGCCTCAATGCAGTTAACTCTTTTTGATTTGCTCGTTCCCTACACGTTGCGTACGTGGCGCACGCGTGTGCGCACCCAGATACGCTTTGTTGCTCGTCTTCTTGCAGAAGAAGAAATTTACTGCGATCCGTTGCAGCCTGCCTGCACGCTTTCAGGAGGACAGTTGCAGCGCGTTATTTTAGCGCGTGAGCTTGCAACGCGTCCGCGTCTCCTCATTTTGGCAGAACCTGCAGAGGGATTGGATAGCGCCAGTGAGCAGCGCTTGCTTGCACGTCTGCGCCAGGTAGCACAGGCAGGAACTGCTCTTGTGCTCCTTGCGCGCGAACAGCATCAGGCACAGTGGCGTGCGTTGTGCACAGAACGTTTCTTGCTACGTGCAGGTACGTTGTGTGCTGAAGTGTCAGGCACTCCGTCTCCGTCTCAGGATTCTCATACGTGAAACGGGTGATCAATTCGTGTATCGCAGTGTTGCTCGGTGTTGCAGTTATGAGTGCTGTGATTGTTCTGTGCTCGGAAAATCCATCCGTATCTTTGGCAGCGTTTTTTCTCAAACCTTTTTCTACCCGTGGCTACATACGTGCCCTGTTTCACAAAGCAGGACTGTTTGTCTGTATGGCACTGGGGGCGAGCTGCGCGCTAAAAACAGGAATGATCAATTTAGGTGGTGATGGCCAGATCTATGCTGCAGGTTTTGTCACCGCACTGTTGCTCCGTGAGTACTGGGGTGTGGGCTTTTTGTTGCAATGGAGTGTTGCGCTCCTCTGTGCGCTGTCGGTCTCGGGGATATTAGCCTGTGTTTCTGGGATACTAAAAGCATGGCTGGCAACTAGCGAAATGATTACTTCCTTTTTGTTATCCACCGCATGCGTGCCTCTCATCGATGCGTTGATTATAACGGTTACGCGTGATCCTGCGGGGAACTTGCTGGCAACTGCGCCGGTTCATTCGCATTTTATATTGCAGCAACAGACGTCTTTGTTCGGTGTGCCGGCCGTATTGACCTATGCGTCCTTAGTAGCACTCGCAGTTGGGTGTTTTTTTTCGTACACCCGCGTAGGATATCAGTTTCGCATATGCGGAAAGGCCCCCGAATTTGGGCGTTTTGTAGGGTTTCCCGTATGGGCCACCTATGTGTGGGGAATGGTGCTTTCAGGGGCGCTGTTTGGGCTTACCGGATTTTTTTCTGTAGTTGGGCTGTTTGGCACCTGCTATGTGGGTTTTTCTGTGGGGATGGGTTACGCAGCCTTAGCGCACGCGTTAATTGCCCATGCACGCATTACGGTACTCGTACCGCTTGCGTTCTTTTTCGCGTGGATGGAGACAGCCTCTGAAGCTGCAGTACTTGGTGCGCACCTGACGGTAAATGTGGTGCTATTTTTACAGGCGGCGATCTTTTTGCTTATTTCTGCACAATGGTCCGCACCGTGGAATGCAGTGCGGCGAGGCGCACGCCGGGTATATCGATTCCTTGTCACCGTTTTTTGTTTTCGTGGGGAAAAGCACAGAACTCGCAGACGTCATGCGCTTTCTGTACATGATACACATCATAGGCGGTCTCGATGGGAGTGATAGGCACCACAGTGATAGCAATATTACATCGCGCAGCACCGCTTGCATGCGCTGCAGCAGGAGCGCTCGCAACAGAATACGCGGGAGTGTTGGGAATTTTTATGGAAGGGGTGATTACCTTCTCGTCCTTTTGCATAGCGTTTTTCGCACTGGTATGGGGAAGTTATTGGGGTGGACTGGGTATTACCGTGTGTGTGGTGCCGCTGTGTTTATTTTTTGTGGCCGTGGGTACGGAGCGTATGCGGGCAAATCCGTTTTTAACGGGCATAGCAGTGCACTTTTCTGCAATGGGGATGAGCGCATTTGGTGCGTCCAGCATGTTTGCACGCGCTGCAGCTTCTGCGATGCAGATGGACACGGCAGCGCATGGTGTCTCTTTCACTCATGTTTCTCTTGCACATACCCGCGTTTTACCTCACTCCCTGTGGGGGACTGCGGTGGCCTTTGCACTGGTGTGGGTTTTTCACCTGTATCTGTACTCTACAAACGTGGGTATCAATTTTATGCACTCTGGGGAAGATGCGTTAGCCTTGCAGGTGCGGGGAACTGACGCGGCGCGGTATCGGATGGTGTCGTGGGCGGTAGCAGGCGTGTGTGCGGTGTGTGCGGGGGGACTGTTAGTATTGCGTGTCGGTACGTACACCCCGCAGATGGCTGCAGGCAGAGGATGGACGGCACTTGCAATTGTTTTTCTTGCACGCAAGCGGATGATGTGGTGTGTGCCGGCGGCGATTTTTTTCTCCGGTATTGAACACATGTGTGACGTGTTGCAGGGCACTCACGTGGTGCCCACCGGTGTACTGTTTGCGCTGCCGTACATCCTCTCACTGGTGGTATTTGTGTGCACACCGCGCACTTCCCCGTGTCGACGCGGAGAGCGCAGACGTAGCAGGCTTCTTTTTGCGTATCTGCAGCGCGTTACGTGCGCTTGATCCGTTTGAACAATTCGTCTCGGCCAATGACAATCCAAATGGGCCGTCCGTGGGGACACCTCGATTGTGGTAATGCAAAAGCCTGCTCCACTAACGAGTGGAGCGTTGCGTCATCCAGAATGGTGCCGTCTTTACACGCAGACCGGCAGGCACAGGTAGCGAGGACGTGGCGCAGGATGTCGTGCGCGTTTTTTCCTGAGTAGAGGATATCGTGTGCAAGTTGCTCTTCGCTCCCCCGCCAGTGGAGCGGCACCGCAGTTACGTGCCACGAACCGTCTGGTTCTTCGTGAAATCGAAATCCTGCAGGAGAAAGTTCTGTGCAGGCGCGGTGCATGATGCGCGCCTCTTCATCCGAGCGTGGGTGAATGTGGTAGGGAATAAGAAGTATTTGTGCAGTGCCAAGGTTCCGCTGTAGCGTATCAAAAATAATGCGTTCATGTGCTGCGTGTTGATCGATAAGGTAGAGAGCATTGTTGCGTTCTACGGCGATGAATGTTCCTGCTACCTGTCCGAGTACTTTGAATGCACCTGTATGGGTATGGTTGTGCACAGGCGCATCTCCTTCGGCAGCGGGGGCTGGGTGAGTGCAATCGCGCGCGTGTTCGCACGAGATGTGAGGAGGTGACGGAGGAAGCAGGTGCGCATGCTGCACGGGTAGAGGGAACAGAGATTCGTACCGGGGTGTGTGCGCGCAGGGAGCGGCGGGTTCTTCTCGTACGCCGGTGCAGGGGGGTGAGGAATGTGTTGGCGCGTTGCCCTGAGTGGCAGGTGCGTGGGCAGGTTCTGCACGTACGTAGTGAGCAATAGTGCACTGACGGTAGAAGTGCGCAACGCTGCGGCTGAGTGTGTGGCGGATGTGAGCATAGTCCTGTAAGTGAACCTCCTTTTTGGCAGGGTGGATATTAAAATCAATACGTTCGCTGTTAACGGTGAGGAAAAGGCAGGCGACCGGAAAGGTGCCATTGGGGAAGTATCCCTCGCTTCCTAACACAAGTGCCTGGACAAGACCGTAATCAAAAATGCGTCGTCCGTTGACGAAGGTAAAAATACCGCGGCGTTCTCTGCGGCAGATGGCGGGTTCTGAAAGTACAAGGTGAAAGTGAAACGAGCAGTCACCTCCTTCTATGGTGTGGAAGAGCGCAGGATCTCCTTTGAGCATTTGCGTTTCAAGACACCGATCCTTCCGGGTTTGCTGACTGAGCAGGGTGAGCTTGTGCGTTCCGTCGACGGTGAAGCGAAACTCCACGGGGTGATGTGCGAGGGAGACGTCGATGAGTGCGCTGCGGCACAGGGTGGTCTCTGCGCTTTGGCGTCCGAGAAAGCGTTTGCGCGCAGGAAAGTTTTCAAAAAGCTGCTCGACGCGTACGACGGTGCCTCGCTCAAGACTTGCAGGCTCTAGCACGCCTGCCTCGGTGCCCTGCGGCACCGACGGTACGTGCGCTGCGGTGCCTGCAGCCTTTGGCTGGTAGTGCCACGCGAGGGGCCCTGATCGGGTGCTCGTAAGGTGCAGGCGGCTGACTGCGGCGATGGAGGCGAGTGCTTCTCCCCGGAAGCCTAACGTGCGCAGCTGCAATAAGTCGTCTGCAGACGATATTTTGCTCGTGGTGTGTGCTTCAGCGCATAGCAACAAATCCTGGGGGGACATGCCGTGGCCGTTATCGCTCACGCGGATGAGCGCGCAGCCGCCTGCGTTAATTTCCAGATGGATTTTGGTGGCGCCTGCATCGAGTGCGTTCTCGAGCAATTCGCGCACGACGGAGGCGGGCCGCTCGATGACTTCTCCTGCGGCGATTTTTTTAGCGGTGTCAGGGGACAGCCGGTGGATAGGTTTGTAGGACGTTTCATGCATAGAAAAACCCTTGCCAGAGCGCAGACAGCCAGCTCCCGCGTTTTGCCGAAGCGCTGCCCCCGTAGCGCGCTTTGCACACGCCACGGGGGAACCTTCCTACGAGGCCATGGAAAAAATCGTGCTGAAACCGGGGGTTTTGGCGCTCTGCGTCTCTGCAAGTTGGAAGCCGTACTGAACCCCGGCCCGTACTTTTACATCCGCCAGGTCAAACTCCAAAACCAGTGATGTGCTTGCAACGCACAGGTGTTTGGGTGAGGAAAAGTCTGGCGCATTGAGCACGTACTCGCAGCTTACGTTCCAAACAATATTTCGGTAGAAGACGGGCAGATAGGGATCGTATATGCTGATGTCGTAGTCCAAGATGGTGAGCACTGCTTCAGCGCCGAACCCTGCACTCTTGCTTTTGTTGCACGAGCCCTCTTTATCATCAACCCCTGCGAGCTTGGGTAAATACGTAGGACCGGGAAAGCCGTACACTGGATGCTTCGCCAGAATGTTTCCTTTGCCCCCGCGCCACCCGGCGTTATACCCAACGTACGCGCTGACGCCCACCCGTAGGGGCACCACCGGCAGGCGGAATGACCCCTTCGTTTGCACGAGCACCGCGTCTTCTGTTTTGCCGGTGTCAAAGCTATTTGCAACGTGTAACTTCAGGCTCACCCCCGTGACGTCCGCCACAAACCAGTTTGTTCCCGTGCGCTCTGCACGCTGAGAAAAGCTATACCCCATTTCCACCTGTGCCTGAATGAAGGGGCTTTCAAGGCTCTTGTAATAATGCGGTCCGTTTGCGCCCTGTCCATTGCAGGCGCAGCACTGCTGCCCCCCGTTGTTGCCGCAGCAATTCCCGTTACCCCCGCCATTGGCGCACAGGCAGGAGTAGGAGTCTACCCCCACGGCAGTTCGCACAAAAAACGCGTTTCGGTCATCCTGCATAGGGAAGTTTGTCAGCGTTTCAAAGGCCCCGCCGAGCTTAGTGTACCGGAACCCTCCGGTGTCTATCTCGTGATACGCACGCAGGGCGTACGTGGTTTTGCCCACGTAAAAAGAGCTTTTCAGCCCCAGCGAGGTAAAAAACGGATAGAAATGAGAAACCGACTGGAGATTCACCTCCACGAGCCCAAACGGATCGGCAAACTTCATGTTCACTCCCAGTCCGGTGTGTCCAAGGTCTGTGAGGCTGAAGCTGTTTGGCGGCACAAAGCGGGGTGAGAACGTGGGAGGCCACATCCACTGAGCTGCGCGGTACGGTCTGCCGCGGTCGGCTTCGTGCACGTCTGCTATGAACTCTCCGTTAACCATGAGCGTGGCGGGGCGCGACTGCTCCTCCGCCTCTGCCGGGTGCAAGGGAACCAGCGACACCCGCCGCTCGCGCAGGGCGCGGTCATCCCGCTGGTATTGGCTCATGTGCATGCGGTGTCTGCCGGTGTAGGCCACACGCACAACCGGCTCTTCACCGCGTATGGTCGCCTCTGCTGCAGACTCTTCGTGCACCGCAGCAGGCAGTGCCTCGTACACCACCGGTGCAAACACCCCCCCTGACACGTCCTGGTCCATTAGTCTGAAGGTATGGCGGGACACGTCGTAAAAACCTAGGCGAGAGAGCATGTTCACATTTGCCCAGCTAAAGGTGAGCGTCCACGAGCCTTTGATCTTTTGCGACTGCAGTTCCCGCATTGCGTGTGGCATCTGCTCGCGCGGAACCTGCGTCATTGGCCTGTCGTCCACTGGGATGAAAAGCAAGTTACGCTCCATACCGCGTGCGCCAATAATGGCGACGGTGCCGTCACCGGCGTACGCCGGCGCGTACAGCGCACCGAATGGCAAACCAGGACCTGCTTCGTACAACACCTTCTCGAAGGTAGGGTCTGTGCGGTCCTTGAGCGTGAGGCGCGAGTATTGCCCCTGCACCCGGACGAATACTATTTTCTGCCCGTTCCCCACAAAGCAAGCTTCGGACGCGCCAGTGTATACCTCCGGCGAGAACGAGCCTGAGTGTGTGTCAAAAACGCGTACTCGGTGCGTGCGCTCGCTCCACGTGTCAATGGTGTCTGATACTGCCAAATAGCGTCCGTCCTCGGAGAAGCTCAGATGATGCAGCGTGTTGTCATGAGAGAATAGCGTGCGCACCCCACCTGCTTTGTCACGGAAACGCACCGCGTAACGGTCACGGTCATAATAGGCGAAGCCCGTCGGCGCAGCGCTGCGTGCACCGTAGTGACCCTGTGCTTCCCGTTCAGAAAGGAGTTGCGGCTGTGCCACCTTCTCCGGGATTGGAATGCTGTCGATGAACTCATTCCACGCAGTTCCCAGATCCTTTTGAAAAACGTCCCAAAAACGGTGTCGAATAAAGAGACGCCAGGAGTTCTGCCACGGCCGGGCGCACCGCTCCTTGCCGTATATTTTCTGCAGGTATTCGGTGAATTTTCCCCCATACACGTAGGGCATACCGTGGGGGTAGTTGTATCTGAGCTCGGCAACCTCCCTCCAGGAGGGGGAGACGTTTTCCAGTTTGTTCTGAATTAAGTAATGCATTGTCAGCGGGTCGTGCAGTCGCCCTTGCGTGCCGTCGTTGCTTTCAAGGGCGACTGCAACCCCTTCGGTAAAGAGGGGAGGGAGTAGCGGCATGAAGAAATCGAGAGAAATCTTATGCGTAAGCTCGTGGTAAAAAATGCTCAGCAGCGAATCCTTAAAACTGCCTAAACCCAGATTGGGAACGCGCGTATCGTTGATGATTATTTTCCTTGACGGTTTGGAAGAGAAAGACCCGCCTGCATCCTGTGTGTGGGCATACAGGACGACGGTGGTGCGTTTTTTCTTGTCAGGAACCCGATTGAGCATGAGGCTGATTTGTTCTTCGTACCGGTCAGCGTGCTTCGCCAGTATACGCGCAGACTCAGTCGAGGCCTCGGTGTAGATGATGTCGAAGTATTCAGTGGAGATAACGAAACGTTCTTCTGCGCACAACCTCTGGAAAGTGAAGACCATGGCAAGAGCGAGGGCAGCGCGCGCGTTCACGGGGCCCATGGTATTCGAAAGCAATGTTCGATGCAAGCCGATGGGACAGTCCACCCTACAGGCGCAGGGGAGAGGCAGGGTGCTCCCTTTTAAAAAACGCATGGACACGCTACACTGGTGCCGTATGGATCCGGCTTTTATCTTTATTACAGGCGGTGTAGTTTCCTCGCTGGGCAAGGGTATTGCCGCAGGTGCCATCGGACTTTTGCTTAAGAGCCGGGGTATATCCGTGGTGAATCAAAAGTTTGATCCCTACCTGAATGGGGATCCCGGTACCATGAATCCCTATCAGCACGGGGAGGTGTTTGTCACGCAAGATGGCGGCGAAACGGACCTGGATCTGGGCCATTACGAGCGCTTCACGGACGTGCCTTCAAGTAGATTCAATAGCACGACTGCGGGGAGCGTGTACCGGGCTATTTTGGACCGTGAACGCGCGGGAGGATACGGAGGTGCTACCGTACAGGTTATTCCTCACGTTACGGATGAAATCCAGGCGCGAATTCGCGCCGCTGCTGCTATCACGGGGGCTCGGGTGGTTATCACCGAAATCGGTGGTACCGTCGGTGACATAGAGTCGCTTCCGTTCATCGAGGCGATTCGTCAAATCAGGCGTGTTCTGGGGAAGGAGCGCTGTCTTTTTATTCATTTGGGTTTAGTTCCCTACTTACCCAGTTGTGGTGAAATGAAAACCAAGCCGCTACAGCACAGCGTAAAGGAGCTGCTAGGACTTGGTGTGCAGCCGGATGTCATCCTGTGCCGCAGCGAGCGTCACATCACGGATGCGGTGCGCGAAAAGCTGAGCCTTTTTTGCAATGTTGAGCGGCGTGCTATTGTCGAGAACGTGACGACTCGTTCTATCTATGAGGTGCCGCTCCTTTTGGAAGCAGAAGGGCTGGGAGCGCTCTTGTGTGAGCGTTTGCGTCTTTTTGATACCTGCTGCGGGGGGCAGGTGGCGCGTAATCTCGGTGCAGGAGGCGCGCAGTCGGCTGTGTTGGGAGCGGGGGGGACGGTCCGTACAGACGGTGGTCTGCATCCTGCAGCAGGGCAGGGGGCAGAGCCAGATCTTACGGCGTGGCGCGCAATGGTCCGTGCACTGTACTATCCGCAGCGGGAGCTTACGGTGGCGCTGGTGGGTAAGTATGTGTCGCTTGCGGACGCGTATTTGAGCGTGAGCGAAGCGTTGACGGCGGCGGGTATTTGCCATCGTGCGCGAGTGGACATGCGCTGGATAGACGCAGAGGAAATCTGCAGCGTGCAGGACGCTGCGCACGCTCTTGCGGACGCAGATGCGCTGGTAATTCCAGGTGGCTTTGGCGTGCGGGGGATTGAAGGGATGATCTGTGCAGTTTCGCACGCGCGTGTGCAGAACCTGCCCTATCTTGGCATTTGCTTGGGGATGCAGATTGCAGTCATTGAATTTGCGCGCAATGTACTGTTGCTGGCAAGTGCACACTCTCGAGAATTTGCGATAGACACCCCTCACCCGGTTGTTGATCTTTTGCCCGGTTGTGTAGATACCCCAACGGGTGGAAGCCTGCGTCTGGGACAGTATCGCTGTCTGCTTGCGGAAGGTTCGCGCGCGCGTGCACTGTACGGTAGGGGGGAGGTCTGGGAGCGGCACCGGCACCGCTATGGGTTGAACGCGGCGTATCGAGCGCGCTTTGAGGCGAGCGCGTTGCGTCCGGTGGGAGTGGATTCAGACTGTGGCGCAGTGGAGGTGGTGGAGCACGGGGAGCATCCGTGGTTTTTCGGCGTGCAGTTCCACCCGGAATTTTGTTCTCGACCGAACCGGGCTCACCCTTTGTTCCGGGCGCTGGTGGCGGCGGGCTTGGAGCGAAAAGACAGTCGTTCTTGACGCGCGCAGGTATTTTTTCTAGACTCCCCTCTCCTTCTCAGCCGGTTGAAAGAGCTTTGTGTGGGCGTGCGGGTTTTGTTTGCGCGTGCTCCGATGCGGTTGCAGGTTTGAGGGAGTGGATATCCGTTTTGTGGGGAGGGATGCGGCATGCAGGGAGTTATGCGATGGCAGTGAAGCGGGCACGGGGAAAGATTGTACGTCGGCTGGGGATTAACATTTTTGGGAATCCAAAGTACACGCGGCTTTTGGGCAAGAAGCCCGCGCCTCCAGGCAAGGAGCATGGGGTGAAGCAGCGGGCAAAGGTGTCTGTGTACGGGGAGCAGCTAAAAGAAAAGCAGAAGTTTCGCTTTGCGTATGGAATGTCCGAGCGACAATTCCGTAATCTTTTTGCTCAGGCACATCGGATGAAGGGCGTGACGGGTAACAATATGCTGTCGCTAATGGAGCGGCGGCTGGATAACACGGTGTTCAGGATGGGCTTTGCGATCAGTCGTGTGCAGGCGCGGCAGATGGTGTCACATCGTTACTTCCTTATTAATGGGAAGACGGCCAATATCCCTTCCATGCGCATTAGCGCGCATGATGTCATCACTACTAAGAACCGGAGAGGTATTCATAGCATCATTCGTCACAATCTGACCCTTTCTCAGGGGCAGCGCGGTTCCTGGCTAAACGTGGATGAGGAGCAGCTTTCGGCAACTGTTTCTGAGCTGCCGCGTGCGCAGGATATCCATCCGGTGGGGAATATCCAACATATCGTAGAGTATTACTCGCGGTAGGATCCTTTGCCACTTTAGCTGGTGTTGCTCAATATCTCCCAAGTCTTACCAGAGGCTTTGGGGCGTGGAAGGATGGCGGCGGTGTATGGATGATGGTCCCTTGAGGGTTGTTGTGCTTACCTCATTTGTCATACTCGTGGTAGTCTGCGCCGTTGCGCTGTGTACTTTTTTTGTGTTCCTCAAAAGCCCTGATCAGGTGATGACTCCCCATATCGTGGGCAAGGACTTTGTGTCTGCTGCTATAGAGATGCAGGCAAAGGAGCTGTATCCCCGCGTTCAGTTGCGGTTTTCGACCCGTGAGAAGCCTGGTGTCGTTCTTGAACAGAACCCACCTGCGGGGGCCATCGTCAAGGCTGGGCGCTACGTGGACCTCGTAGTGAGCCAACAAGCAGTAACTACGCACGTTGAGGACTATCGGGGATTGCAGGTTGAAGAAGCGGTGGCGCGCATCGCTGCTGCTGAAGTTGAGCGCCGCATCTCAGTGAAAACACCCCACTTATATCGGTTCAGCACTGGCGCAGCTGGCACCATTTTGGAGCAGGACCCTGCTCCTGGCGCGGTTCTGTCTGCGGATGTAGAGTTGCGTTTTGTCGTCAGTAAGGGGTCTGAGCGCGAGCAGACTACAGTCCCCCTATTGGTAGGATATAGTTTGCCTGAGCTGTACCGTGTTATGGCGCAGACGGCGCTCACCTTGCAGTTTACCGTATCTCCCCCGTCTCCTTCTGGGGAGAGAAAAGACGGAGAAGCAAGTGGAAGAACGCGTGCCAATGCGCAGGACTACGCGCGGGTTTCAGCACAGGATCATGACCCTGGCTCGCGCGTTGAAGCCTTTCGCGCCATGCAGGTGCAGGTGCTCTTTCCAGAGCGTGGAGAGGCTCACGAAATATACGGTATCTTAGCTCTCGATCTGCCGCGTTATCCGTATCCTATGTCCTGTGTGTTGGATGTACAGTATCCAGGGGGGGTGCGTACCGCGCTTGCAATGTTTCAGCATCCGGGGGGACGTTTCACCATCCCCTATGGATTGCCTGCAGGGACGACGCTCTTCCTAACGGTGGGGGGGAAGGAATTGTTTTCTGGAGAGGTGGGTGCATTGCCTCATGCAGGTTCCTAGCAGGCGTGATGGAGCACTGCGGGTGCAAAGGTGCGATGGCTGCATGGTCTGGCGCAGCGTGTGTTGTGCACTGCTGGTGGCGCTTTTGTGTCTTGCCGTCGGCTGCGATTCCCCTGATTTGCTCGTAGATAGCGATCTATCTCTTTCGCGCGTGCGCGTGGCAAAAACGCTGGTTATGGGAGTGAGCGATCGTACGCCGCCGATGTGTTTTCGCTATCCGAATGGGGAGATTGTTGGTTTTGATGTTGATCTTGCGCGCGCGGTCTGTCGTGTATTGGGGGTACGCCTTATCATTCGTCCCATAAAGTGGACGCTGAAAAGGAATGCGCTGCGCTGTGGTCTTGTCGATTGCGTTTGGACGGCGTTTGCCGTAACGGCTCGGCGCCGCACTGAGTTTTTGCTTTCCGAGCCATATCTGCGTACTGCGCAGGTACTCCTTGTGCGTGAGGGCAGGTTGCATCCGGATTTGGCACACGTGGAACGGGAATTGGGGCAGCGTATGACAGGTGTTTCGGCTGTGCATATGCGCGGTGATATTTTGCCTATGCGCTCGTCGCATAAACAGGCTCGCATCGCCGTGTTGCGCGGTGGTCCGGTACCGGGAAATGAGAAGTGGCAGTTTGGATTTGAACCACACGGGAAGATTGTGTGGTACCGACACCGGAGTGCCATGCTTGAGGCGCTGCGCACCCGTGCGGTGGACGCGGCACTTGTGGATCTGGTTGAAGCTCATGACGCAGTGCATCGTCAGGGTGCGCCTCTGAGGGTGATGCGGGTACCGCTTGGGTTGAGCCAGTATGCGGTTGCATTTCGGCGTGAGGATCGTGCGTTGCGTGACGAAATTCAGCGAATCTTGTATCGTATTGCTGCCTCCGGTGAGGCATACCGTATTGCAGAAAAATGGTTTGGTGTTGGTCAGTCGGTTATTGGGATAGAATAAAGGTGCAAGGCAGCGGTGCGTTTTTTGCACTGCGCTTTTTTTGCGTGTGTGCAGGGGTGGGGGGGATGCTCTGGTCGTGTACTCCTCGTGCAAGGGTGTTTCACGCGCAGGATGCGTCGTTCGATGAGGCGCGCGTGCGGGGTACACTTGTGGTGGGCGTCGGTCGGGGCTTGGCACCCTTGGTGGATGCTGCCACTTTCTCTGCCTTCTCTCTTCCTTCTTCGGTTGTTCCTCCTCCTGCGCGGTGTTCGTTGCTTTTGCAGGAGGCGCGGCTACGATGTTGAGCTGTTAGCTCAAGTGGCACGTCGTCTCCATATGGACGTGCAGGTGAAAGTCGTTCATTGGGATGAAAAGGAGCGCGCCCTCCATGCGGGGGTAATTGACTGTATCGCAGACGGATTCACCCATACTGCAGATCACGCGCGCAGATTTGCACTGACGCAGCCGTACGTACGCGATGTGCGCGTCTTTGCGGTGTTGCGCCAAGCCCCGTACGCAACGGTTGCAGACCTGCATGGAAAGCGGCTCGGGGTCCACGCAGTGACCGATGTGGAAGAAAATGATGCATACCACGCGTTGTTTGGGCAGGTGAAAACGTATGCCCACTATGTTCAGGCACTCACTGCTTTGTCGCGAGCGGAAGTAGATGTGGTGGCGCTGAATTTGGTGACGCTCTGCGCAGTGACGCCGCACCTGCGGCGCTTGTATCGAATTTTGGATGAACCGATAGACACGTGTGAATACGTGTTTGCGTTTCGTGCGGATGCGCGTGCTTTGCGCGACATGGTTGTGCGCACTCTGTCGCAGCTGCAGCGAGAGGGTTTTGTGTCAGCGCTCTCAAAGCGGTGGTTTGGCAGCGATATGTCCATCATCGACCGCTAAGGCGGGTGGAGGGGGAATACCGGTGGATCCGTTGAATGCCGTTATTGTGGAGGGAAATGTCGTTCCATCTGCTTCCGCGCGCGCGCCGGAGGCGGCCGTGTGTGCGTTTTGCATTCAAACGCAACGGCGCGTGCAAGGGGAGAAGCGGGTGCACACAGAGGTTTCGTATTTTGAAGTTGAGGCATGGGATGCACTTGCGCGCGTGTGTGCGCAACAGGTGCGGCCAGGAGTGGGGTTGCGGGTGGTCGGCCGTCTCAAGCAGGATCGTTGGCAGCAGGAGGACGGGGTGCGAGTGCAGCGGGTAAAGATTGTCGCTGAGCATGTAGAGTTTCAGACTCCTTTTTGTATGGTGAGGGTGTGTTGCGCATGCGATGGACGCGGTTGAACTGAGAGAAGTGCCCGGATGAAGGGGAAGGTGCGTTTTTTCGCAGAAAGAAGACCAGCAGGGGGGCGGAGCATGAGTTCACCGGTCATGCACGTGTGGATAGGAATGTTAATAGGAGCGGCAAACGTGGTACCGGGTCTTTCGGGGGGTACGGTTGCGCTGCTCTGTGGCACGTGGGAATTACTGATTGCAGCAATAGCATTGGATAGAGCGCATCTGTGCCGTCAGTGGCGACGCTTGCTTGCCCTTGCGGGGGGAGTAGTGGTGGGGATAGGGGTGTGCGCACGCTTTATGCGTGCGTTGTACGAAGCATTTCCTCATCTTACGAATGCCTTTTTGGCCGGGGTGCTGTTAGCAAGTGTGCCGTCTTTGCGCAATCGGGTGCGTGCCGCCAGTGTTGCCGCGGAGCACTCAGTGCAGGCGGAAGGCACAGCGCGCGGGCATGTGGGGGACGCGGCACGCCGCGTGTGGTGTGCAGTTAGAATTATTTTCTTTGTGCTGCTTGGGTTTGTGGCAGTGTGTGCGTTTTCTCGCATGCAGCACGCGCGTGACGCATCCTCTGCGGCCGCCCCTGCGTCTGTTCAGACTACGGCGGTCCTTACTACTGCACACACGCGCGGATTTGTGGCGACCGTGTGCGCAGGGGCGCTAGCGGCGGCGGCAATGCTCACGCCAGGATTTTCCGGTTCATTGGTATTGCTGCTGGCGGGGGTGTACCAACCGCTTTTGAGCGTGTTGTCTTTGCGCGCGGTGGAGCAGGGGGGAGGAGTGACTGGCGCGTCGGTAATAAGCAGGTTGTGTTCTGCGCACGTGTGGGGGATCCTGTTTCCACTCTGTGTGGGAATGGGGATAGGGTTGCTGGGGGCGGCGCGGGTGCTCCGCGCATGGTTTCGGTTGTACCCGGTGTCCGCGCATGCGTGTGTGTGTGGGCTCGTGCTGGGATCGAGCGTGACGTTGTTCCCACGGGGAACTGCAGCCGGGATGCAGGAGCAGTTTACGCTTTTTATGGGATGTGTGGCTGGGTGTGTCGGTGCGTTTGCGCTCGCAAAGGTCTGCGCCTGGGGTGCGCGCGATGCGCGCGGGTAGGCAGGTGCAAGGAGTGGTGAGTTTTTGCGTGTGTGCAGGAGGCAGGGTGAGGGGGCTACTAGACAGGGCCGGGGGGGGGTGAGGTAGCATGGGGTGCATGCGGTGGGGGAGTGTGCTGTGTGTGGTGGTGGGGGTAGGAGCGAGCGGGGGAGTGCTTGGACAGGAGTTTTCCCCGAAGCTAACTGGCTCTGCCACACTTGAGTGGGGCATCAGCTATGGCAAGGGGGTAGGCAGTCACGACCAGGCCCCTGGTGCAGTTATGGGCACCGGTCCCTACAATCTGAAGCATGGGTTTCGTACTACCAACACGGTGGGAGTATCCTTTCCCCTGGTTATGCGCACCACCCACACGCGCCGTGGGCAGCACCCGGCACTGTATGCGGAGCTGAAGGTAGCGGACCTGCAGGCGGACCTGAGTCAGGGGAAGGCAGGTTTTGACTTTAAGCGCAAGGGGAAGGTGGAGGCGACGCTGCACTGTTATGGGGCCTACCTGACGATTGGGAAGAACCCCACGTTTCTGACGAACTTTGCCCGGCTGTGGAAGCCGTGGGTGACAGCGCAGTACCAGGAGGATGAGGTACAGTATGCGCCGGGGTTTGGGGGTTTAGGCGGCAAGGTTGGGTATCGAGCACAGGACATTGGGGGCAGTGGGGTCAGCCTTGATGTGGGGTTTCTCTCCTTTGCCTCTAACGGTGCCTGGGATAGTACTGACACCACGCACAGCAAGTATGGCTTTGGGGGCAGACTTGAAGCTAATGTATGCGCGTGCAGGACACCCTCTGTGCACGGTAGAGCTTGCCAGCAATGTTACGCTGGAAGACGGATACCTCATCGGTGCGCAGAAGGACGCAAACAATCAGAACAAGGATAAACTGCTGTGGAATGTAGGAGGCCGACTCACCCTCGAACCAGGCGCCGGCTTCCGCTTCTCCTTCGCCCTCGACGCCGGTAACCAACACCAGAGTGCACAAGACTTTCAAAATCGCACACAGAGGGCGCAGAATGAACTCACCGCCCTCTCAAATAACCTCTTCCAGGGAGAAAGTCAAAAACAGGAAGCCTGGCTGGACGAATACGCAAAGAAGGTGCTTGATGCCGTAACGGCAGCCACCGAAACCGCCATTCAGTCGAGGGGAAACGCGTACATAACGGCAGTGTCAAACGTAAAAGTCACCCCTCCGGTAGCTGCCACGCTTTTGACGAACCTGAAGGTGTTCATTACCGACCCTCCTACACCGTCACCGCTTCCCGCGCTTCCTGCATTTTCCCTGATGGGGCAGGTTTTGCTGCAGTATGGCGTAGAGCAGGTGGTGAAGGGGTTTGAGCAGGTACAGACGCAAATCGTCGCTGAAATTAATCAGAAAGTGCAAATAGCCGTGGGTCGGAGTAGAACTGCAGCGCAGACATTCTCAAATGGCCTCGCCCAAACGGTAGCACGCATAGCAGACAAGTTGCTTATGCCTCACATAGGAAATCTACGCAGCCTTTTCAATGATCCAAATCAACAGGCAACGTTGCGGCAAGATCTTACGGATCTTATTCCAAAGCTTACGGCTGAGGCTACAAAGTTTTTCACCGAAGGGCAGACGTTTGTAACCGAAGAAGTGAAGAAGAAGACGGATGCGTTGGACGCGGGGAAGCAGATACGTCAGGCTATACAGAACCTGCGTGCGTCTGCATGGCGTGCCTTTCTAATGGGAGTCAGTGCCGTGTGTCTGTATCTTGACACCTACAATGTCGCCTTCGATGCACTGCTTACAGCGCAGTGGAAGTGGCTGTCTTCTGGCATATACTTTGCCACAGCACCGGCAAACGTTTTTGGCACCAGGGTGTTAGACAACACCATTGCAAGCTGTGGCGACTTTGCCGGATTCCTTAAACTCGAAACTAAAAGCGGTGACCCCTACACCCACCTGCTCACCGGCCTGGACGCCGGCGTTGAAACACGCGTGTACATCCCCCTCACCCATGACCTGTACAAAAATAATAACGGGAACCCTCTCCCTTCCGGCGGCTCCTCAGGGCACATTAGCCTGCCGATAGTGAGCAGGGCGTGGTGTAGCTATCGCATCCCGGTGCAGGATTACGGCTGGGTGAAGCCAAGCGTTACGGTCCACGCCTCTACCAACCGTGCACACCTGAATACCCCTGCTGCAGGCGGAGCAGTAGGAGCTACCTATCTAACTAAGGAGTACTGTGCACAGCTGCGTGCTGGTATTTCAGCCAGTCTCATAGAGAAGACGGTGTTCTCCCTTGATTGGGAACAGGGTATGCTCTCTGATGTCCCGTACCTGCTGGTATCCGAGTGCCTCACCCAGGGAATCGGCCGCATCGTGTGCGGCGTCACCCTCTCCTGGTAGCCACTACCCCGCTCGCCGCGGTCGCCTTCCGGCAACACGCGCCTTCCGGCGCCGTCCCCTAGGTGCGGAAGACCGGGCCAATCCGCAACGTGTACGGGATGCGAAACTTAGCCAGCTTGGTATCAACACCGAACGAAACGGTAGCCGTCGCGTCTATCCCCCAGTGCGCGCCAAAGTAATGCTGCACCCCCAGCTGCACCGGCACCGCATAGTTCTGACAAATTCCCTCGAGACTCGATTTCTCGCATATGGCGCCCTCATCCTTCTGATGCGTCAGCAAGCCCAGTACTGTCTTCGGAACATACCACCCTTTATGTTCGAACGAACACACCGAACCCCCATTGAGGACCTGGATGGTGAGGTAGCTGTCGTAGATGAGCGCAGTGCACTCAAAGCCCGCTGCTGCCGATAGATACGTACTACCCCCCCCCCGGCCTGAATGAATAACCGGCCAAACACTGACCGCGGAACATTAAACGCGTAAGTGCTGCATCCACCGTCACCTGGAGCAGAAAGCCATTCTCTGCACGGAACGCTACGTCCAGCCCCACCAATGGCGTCTCCGGCGCATAGCGCGGAGGCAAATATTCTTTCCCCGTATCTGAGAGATACCAGCTTGGCGCCTCAATACACAAACCCCACAGGTCAGGACCGCCGCGCGCATCCCCATACGCCCCCAGCTTGGGAGACACGGTAATACGCGCCGCCATACCCGGCAGCATGCACCCGAACATCAATACGCCCCACACACTTCTCCTGCCCATACCCCTGCAATCCCTCACCTGTAAACTTGTGCCCCACCGTACCCGTTCTCTGGCCCACACGACAACCCCTCACCAGACCACCTTCACCCCACAGATAAACGTGCCAAAGTAACGCTCAGACCACATACTCTCGGCAATACCCATGTAGGGAACATCGGAGAGCACCCCCTGTTCCCACTGGGCGCTGAGCTCCACCTTCTCGAAGGGACTGAACGTCAGTCCCACCTGGTACTGAAGCGCATGCTCACGCAGGAGCGCATCCCCGTTCGCATTGCGGTTGACACGATTAGTATTCTCGTTCAACACCGCATAGGGCTTCACCCAAACGTGAGCGCCGAGGGGGATGCGATAGCTACACCACGCCCTGCTCACTATCGGCAGGTTGATGTATCCGGTGCTGTCCATCCCCTGGTACGGCTGCGACCCGTTGTTTACATAAAATACGTGCGTAAGCGGGATGTACACGCGTGTTTCAACGCCGGCGTCCAGGCCGGTGAGCAGGTGGGCATAGGGGTCGCCGCTTTTAATTTCCACCTTAAAAAAACTGGCCAGATCAAAATGGTAGGACCGCACCGTAGGTAGCACGCGCTTGCCAAATACATGAGTACCCGCCGTCGCCCCATACAGTCCAGCCGACACATAGGTCCACTGCGCCGTAAGCAGCGCATCAGCATTGAACCGGTCCAGCCACGCACGCTCAAGCCAGGTCAGCAGCATGATAAGCACGATGTCCGACTGACTCGGCGCCACAATCTCCTGTAGCCCCTGCTCCGCCTGCGCCCTCTGGGGCAAGAGTTTTACCAACGCCTCTTGGATGAACTGATCCCCACTATCAGTGGCAACCTTCGTCAGCGTAGGGACGAGCGTACCGTCCTGCAGCGTGAGAGCAAGCCCCACCCGCTCGAGAATCGAGGACTCCACCATCTGTCCCAGCAAAAATTCAAGATGCTCGGCCTCTTTCACGTGGAATTGCTGCACCCTGAGGGCATCGAACGCCTTGCCAAACTTCTCCCGCGAGCTCCCTGTTGCCAGAAGGCGACCGCCTGCACCGGCAGGGTCCTGGTGTTGGTTACCGGCGTCGAGGGCGAAGGAGAAGCGGAAGCCGGCGCCTGGTTCGAGGGTGAGTCGGCCTCCTACATTCCACAGCAGTTTATCCTTGTTCTGATTGTTTGCGTCCTTCTGCGCACCGATGAGGTATCCGTCTTCCAGCGTAACATTGCTGGCAAGCTCTACCGTGCACAGAGGGTGTCCTGCACGCGCATACATTAGCTTCAAGTCTGCCCCCAAAGCCATACTTGCTGTGCGTGGTGTCAGTACTATCCCAGGCACCGTTAGAGGCAAAGGAGAGAAACCCCACATCAAGGCTGACCCCACTGCCCCCAATGTCCTGTGCTCGATACCCAACCTTGCCGCCTAAACCCCCAAACCCCGGCGCATACTGTACCTCATCCTCCTGGTACTGCGCTGTCACCCACGGCTTCCACAGCCGGGCAAAGTTCGTCAGAAACGTGGGGTTCTTCCCAATCGTCAGGTAGGCCCCATAACAGTGCAGCGTCGCCTCCACCTTCCCCTTGCGCTTAAAGTCAAAACCTGCCTTCCCCTGACTCAGGTCCGCCTGCAGGTCCGCTACCTTCAGCTCCGCATACAGTGCCGGGTGCTGCCCACGGCGCGTGTGGGTGGTGCGCATAACCAGGGGAAAGGATACTCCCACCGTGTTGGTAGTACGAAACCCATGCTTCAGATTGTAGGGACCGGTGCCCATAACTGCACCAGGGGCCTGGTCGTGACTGCCTACCCCCTTGCCATAGCTGATGCCCCACTCAAGTGTGGCAGAGCCAGTTAGCTTCGGGGAAAACTCCTGTCCAAGCACTCCCCCGCTCGCTCCTACCCCCACCACCACACACAGCACACTCCCCCACCGCATGCACCCCATGCTACCTCACCCCCCCCCGGCCCTGTCTAGTAGCCCCCTCACCCTGCCTCCTGCACACACGCAAAAACTCACCACTCCTTGCACCTCCTTGTCCCCTTGGGTTACACTGTGACCCCTTATTTTGCGCATGTTTGTCGGTAAAGGGGGGAGGATTCTTATGGGAGAGAAGTGGGTACGCGCGTTTGCGGGCGTTTTTTGCGCCATGCTGCTCATCGGCTGCTCTAAGAGCGACAGGCCGCAGATGGGAAACGCAGGGGGCACAGAGGGTGGTGACTTCGTCGTTGGAATGGTAACCGATTCAGGGGACATCGATGACAAGTCCTTTAACCAGCAGGCGTGGGAAGGTATTTCGCGCTTCGCACAGGAGAACAACGCGAAGTGCAAGTATGTGACTGCTCTCACTGACGCCGAGTACGTGCCTAGTTTGTCTGCGTTTGCAGATGAGAATATGGGGCTCGTGGTAGCATGCGGCTCTTTCCTTGTGGAGGCGGTCATCGAGACTTCTGATCGTTTTCCTAAGCAGAAGTTCCTGGTCATCGATGCGGTTGTCCAAGACCGGGATAACGTTGTTTCTGCAGTGTTTGGTCAGAATGAGGGGTCGTTCCTTGTCGGCGTTGCAGCGGCGCTGAAGGCGAAAGAGGCGGGAAAAAGCGCCGTCGGTTTCATCGTTGGCATGGAGCTGGGTATGATGCCTCTCTTCGAAGCGGGTTTTGAAGCGGGGGTTAAGGCCGTCGATCCCGACATACAGGTAGTGGTTGAGGTTGCCAATACCTTTTCAGATCCCCAAAAGGGGCAGGCGCTCGCGGCAAAGCTGTACGACTCGGGCGTGAATGTCATTTTTCAAGCAGCGGGGGGCACAGGAAACGGCGTTATCAAAGAGGCGCGCGATCGTCGTCTCAATGGTCAGGACGTGTGGGTTATTGGCGTAGATCGTGACCAGTACATGGATGGGGTGTTCGATGGGTCAAAGTCTGTGGTGCTTACCTCTATGGTCAAGCGTGCGGATGTCGCTGCGGAGCGGATCTCAAAGATGGCGTACGATGGCTCTTTTCCCGGGGGGCAGTCCATTATGTTCGGGCTTGAAGACAAGGCAGTGGGGATTCCTGAGGAAAATCCCAATTTGAGCAGTGCGGTCATGGAGAAAATTCGGAGTTTTGAGGAGAAGATTGTCTCGAAGGAGATAGTGGTTCCGGTGCGATCTGCACGCATGATGAACTAAGGGGGAGAGGTGCCTCCCGTGCCTGCGCGCGGGAGGCCTTCTTCTTCATCTGATTTTTGTTTGTACGGCATGGCCGTCGTGAATGGCTTCTGTGTGCAGGACATTCCCTACGGGTCACGGGTTGTTTTGCCGAGGCGTATGCGTTCTTCTTCTGCGGGTGCGTAGAGTGGGGCGTGTGTCTCGACCCACCCGTGGTCAGTGAGTATGGGGACGTCCAGTAATGAACTTGAGGGAGGGGATATGCCATACGCGGTGGAAATGCGCGATGTAACTGTCCAGTTCCCAGGCGTTGTTGCCAATGACCGTGTTTCTTTCGGTGTGCAGACCGCGGAGGTGCATGCCTTGCTGGGAGAGAATGGTGCAGGCAAGTCTACGCTCATGGGAGTCCTTTTTGGTACGTGTCCGAAGCAATCTGGAGAGCTATTTGTAGATGGCAGGAGTGTGTGCATCCGTAGTCCGCGCGATGCGGCGCGCCATGGCATTGGTATGGTGCACCAGCACTTTAATCTGGTTCACAATCTAACCGTTAGTGAGAATATCGTTCTTGGCGTCGAGCCTCGTGCGCGCTTTGCTCGCACGGATGTTCGTGCTGCACATCGCGCAGTGGGAGAGCTGTGCGAGCGCTACGGACTTGCGGTGGACCCATACGCGAAAATTCAGGACATCACTGTTGGCATGCAGCAGCGTGTTGAGATTCTCAAAATGCTTTACCGCGATGCTCGGGTGCTCATTTTTGATGAACCTACCGCAGTTCTCGCTCCACAAGAAGTGCAGCAGCTGATGCAGGTGATCAGACGTCTTGCTCGTGAGGGTAAGGCGGTGGTGCTTATCACACACAAACTGAGTGAAATTAAGGCAATCGCCGATCGCTGTACGGTACTGCGCAGGGGGGCGTGTATCGGTACGGTTTCCGTGGCTGAGGTGGGAGAAGAACAGTTGGTAGAAATGATGGTGGGCCATGCGGTGGACTACGCGCTGCCTCGCGCTTCAAGGAAGGATGGGGCGTGTGTATTAGAGGTGCGTTCCTTGAGCGTGGGGGCGCGCCGCGTTACGTCTGGGCAGATGTCGGCTGACGCGTCTCCTTCTGCAGCGCCCCGCGCGTACGGCGTTCGAGCCGTAAGTTTTCAGGTGCGGTGCGGGGAGATCCTGTGTATCACCGGTGTAGACGGCAACGGTCAGTCACAGCTGCTCGAAGCAATTGCAGGTCTTGTGCCGGTGTCGGAAGGTCAGATTCTGCTTGACGGGTGCGAGATACAACGCACTTCCGTGCGCGAGCGTGTTCTGCGTGGTGTCAGTTACATTCCTGAGGATCGGCGGAAGCACGGCCTTGTGCTCGATTTTTCTGTGGAAGAGAATATGGTCTTGCGCTCGTATTTTCGCGCGCCGTTTGCGCGGCGTGGCATTCTCGATCGGCGTGTAATTGCGCAGCATGCGCACGCGTTGGCGAAAAAATTTGAGGTGCAATCCGGTGCGCTCGGGTGTGCGGTTCGTGCGCGCGCCCTTTCAGGAGGTAATCAGCAGAAGATTATCATTGCGCGCGAGTTGCACCGTGCACCGCGTCTTTTGATTGCCGCGCAGCCGACGCGCGGGCTTGATTTGGGTGCGGTTCAGTATGTTCATCGCGCTATTGTCGCCGAACGTAATCGGGGGGGTGCAGTGCTCCTCTTTTCCCTTGATATGGATGAAGTGCTTGCACTGGCAGATTCTATTGCAGTTATGTACGAGGGAGAGATAGTGGGGACCGTGCACGCGTGCGACGCAACAGAGCAAGAGCTCGGGCGTCTCATGAGTGGGATGCGGAAAAAAGAGACTGCGGGCAAAAAAACCGGGGTACAGGGGTGATTGCGCGTCTCCGGGGGTGCCTGGTTCACCCCAAATACCACGCGCTGCTTATTCCCTGCTTGGCGGTGATCTTGGGGTTTGCCGTAGGTGCGGTGGTAATGGCGGTGTCAGGTTTGCACCCTAAATACATTCTCATAGCTTTGGTACGTTCGATGTTTGGCGTGAATGTACAGGCTTTTGGCACCGGCAGGTCCGTGTGGAACTTCAGGTATATGGGCGAAGGAGTGGTGACGTGTCTGCCGCTGATACTCACAGGACTTGCGGTGGCATTTACGTCCCATATGGGATTGTTCAATATCGGGGCAGAAGGGCAGCTCGTAGTCGGTAGCGTGTGCGCAGTGTGTGTCGGTGTCCTTTGGCATGAGCACCTTTCTTTCTTTACCATTCCTGCGGCGGTTCTTGCAGGAATGGTAGGGGGAGGACTGTGGGGTTTGATACCAGGGGTGTTGCGCGCAGTGTGCGGGATCAGTGAGGTGGTGGTTACCATTATGCTCAACTACGTAGGACTGTATGGGGCGAATTTTGTAGTCACCGCTTTGCCTGGGAGCGACTTGATGCGTACGGTGTCTTTACCCCCAGCTGCGACGTTGCACAGTGATTTTCTCTCGCGTGTAAGCAATGGGTCGCGTCTGCATTGGGGCTTTTTGCTTGTGATAGCTGCACTGGTTAGCTTTAAGTTTCTCATTGAGAAAACAACGTTCGGCTATGAGCTCCGTGTCGTTGGTGCTAGTGCCGAAGCGGCCCGCTATGCGGGGATTCACGTCAGGCGGCGTGTGATGCTTGCAACGAGCATTTCGGGTATGTATGCAGGGCTCGCCGGTGTGTTGCTAGCGATCGGTACTTTTTCGTACGGGCGGGTGTTACCCGGATTTGAAGGGTATGGATTTGAGGGGATTGTGGTGTCCTTGGTGGGCCGTAATACGGCGTGGGGGTGTGTGTTCGGCGGTTCGCTGCTCGGTTCGTTGCGCGCGGCAGGCCCACTCATGCAGTTGAACGGAGTGCCGAAGGAGGTGTCGGTAATTATCGTTTCGGCGATTATTGTCTTTCTTTCCATGCACAATGGAATCCGGGCGATGCTCGTCAGGTGGGGGAGGCAGGGTGCGCGCGTATGAACACGTTTTATTCGATGGTGGCGCTGACGCTTGTGTTTTCAACCCCTATTTTGATTACTGCGTTGGGAGGGTTGTTTTCCGAGCGGAGTGGGGTGATAAATATTGCCCTTGAAGGGTTGATGATGTTTGGTGCTTTTTCCACTGCTACGGTGACGGTCCTGTGCGAGCCGTATACGACAGCTGCTCCGTGGATTGCACTGGGAGTTGGCATGGCAGTTGCCGCGTCGGTGGCGTTGTTTTACGCATATTTGAGTGTGCGTTTGTGCAGTGATCAGATCATCGCAGGCACTGCGATCAATTTGTGTGCAACAGGAATGACGGTTTTTTTCGCACAGGTTATTTTTGGGCAGCAGGGAACGCAGGCGTACTCTCGTGGGTTAGTTAAGACTAGTTACGGTTTTTTCAGTCGCATTCCGGTGCTTGGCCCGATGTTTTTCACCCATACGTACCCGACAGTATATCTAGGTTTTGTGCTAGTAGCATTGGCGTGGTACGTACTGTATCGCACGCCTTTCGGTGTGCACGTGCGTGCCACAGGGGATCAGCCGTATGCGGTAGACGGTGCGGGCTTGAGTGTGTTTCGTCTGCGGTCTGCGGCGGTGGTAATTTCAGGACTCTGTGCGGGACTTGGCGGCGGGGTGCTGATACTGACGCAGGATATCCAGTACACCGTCTACAGCACGCATGGGACGGGGTTTATCGCACTTGCAGCCTTGATTTCAGGACGGTGGCATCCTTTCGGGGTGCTGGTGACAAGCGTTCTTTTTGGCTTTTCACAGATTTTGAACGTGTATGCCACGAGTGTTGAGTTGTTGAAACATTTGCCTATCGAGCTGTTTAGCGCGCTTCCGTATGCGCTGACGGTTGTGGTGCTGCTATTGTTTGGCGGCCGTGGGGAGGCACCGCGTGCCATCGGTCAGCCCTATGACCGTGCGCGGAGGTATTAATTTTTGGAAGAAGGGTGAGTTGGGTGGCACCTATTCTTTGCAATGAGCACCCGGGTAGGGGGTTCTGTATTCCGGGCGCGTTTTTTGCTACACTTAGCGGGCTGTGGCTGTGCTTCCTTCGGTGCGTAGGTTTGAGTGCTCACTGTTTGTGGTGCTCGTGCTCTGCGCTCTGGCCGTCTTCGATCCGCTCTCTGGCTTTGTGCAGCAAAAGTTGGCCGGTGTGCAGCGCGTCTGGCTTGGCTTAGTTGAGGAGTATTCAGGTTTACGTTTTCAGTATGATTCTCTCTCCCCTTCTGTTCTCCGCGCAGTTACGCTGAGAAATGTTCGTGTTCGGGAAGCAGTTCGCGGTGAGCAGGTTGCCGTCTTTTCAAAAATAGTCGTTGCGTACAATATTTTCTCGCTTTTTGGTTCCAACCCTGTGCGGGGTATTTGGGCTCTTCATGTTCATGACGGAGCAGTGGACGTCGACCTGTACCGTCACCGTCATGTGAAAGAAAAGTTACAAAAACTGTTCTCGAAAGACGGGGAAATGGCTTCGTTCTTTGCCGATTTGCGCGAAATAGACGTGCGCGTCCATAACACTGCAGTTACGGTGCGCAGCGATTCCAGACGCGCGCACCTTTCTGTGCCGCAGGGTAGGTTTTCTTTTGCGGAAACTGGCGCCTCGTTCGCTCTTTCTTGCGAAGCTGAGTATGTCGACACCCGTTCCTCTTCCTGGGGGCCGCTGTACACACACCTGGACGCCTCAGGCGTGTTTGAAACGTCGTTTACGTCAGGTTCCGCCACCCTCGAGCTTGCACCCCCGAGCGGCTCTTTTTTCAGTGTGCCGACGCTTACTCTCGTGGCAATTTACGCAGACGACCTGTTTAAGTTTCACACGGCGCGGGGCATCTACCCTATGGAAGTTTCTGGGCAATGGAATACTGCAACCGGCGCTTGTGAAGCTTCCGTGCGCTGTGAAAATTTTCGTCCCCTTAAGTGGGCGCGGCTCCGCGACACCCACGTGCCAGCACAGGGTATGCAGGAATTGTCTGTGAGCGGGAACGTTCAGGTTGGGTATACCCCCATAGAACAGTGGCGGTGGAGTGCGGATGTGCACGCGCACACCCCGTATGTAGTGCTTGCGCCGGGGTATCAGCTGGAAGACGTTGTCGCAACGTTACAGGCGCACGGTGATCCTGCACGGATTCAGGTAGAAAAGATATGCGCACGAGGTAGTAATCTTGATGTGGACGGTGCGTTCGAGCTCACGCTGGACCGCTGGATCCCTTCAGGGGTGCTTACGGTGCACAGGCTGCCGCTTCTTTCGGGGGCATACCTTTCAGCGCAGGTGCGTTTTCGCCCACAGGGGGTTGGTTTTGTGTGCACCGTCCCGCGGATACAGGTGGGGGAAGCGTTTCTGGAGGACGTGGCGCTCTCAGTACGTGTGGATTCGGCAAAAACGGATTTCCGCCTGGTGGCTGCAGACAGCACGGGGCGCTACGAGTGTGACGGATCATACCTTGCCGCGAATGCGGGGCAGTCTCGCTTTCTTGAGGCACACGTGGCGTTTGAATCGGTGAATGTCGGTGCGCTGTACCAAATGGTTGCTGCCTGTACGTCACCGCAGGGCGCTTCCACGCTCGTGACGCGCGCACTGGTGCCGTTACAGTCAACAGCAGATTTTTACGTTTCAAGTGATTTTCGTGATATTTCGTACAATTGTGTTCGTTTGGTGCTCTCATCGGATGAAATCGCTGACCTGTACGCCCTGCTGTCAGTGCAGGGGACGGCAGCTTCCTTTTCGGTCACGGATATTTCGCTGCTGTGTAAGGGACTTGAGGTACAGGGAAACGTGATGGCGAATTTTGAACACGGGGGAGACGCCCTCTTTGAAAGTGTCCTATCCATCAATTCGGTTCCGTATCGTACCAGGGGAGTATATGCCGACCGTACGCTGACGGTGTATGGCGACTATGATTTTTCGGTGGTGGCATCGTTTGACGAGCGCGCAGGGGTTACCGGCACGTTCCAGGTACAGAATCTGCCGGTTCCTCTCTCTCAGTGTCTTTTTGATTGTGACAGTTCTTTTGCAATGCGTAGTGCCCACTCGTGGGAGGTGCGCTTTCATCACCTGCACCTCCGTTCTGGGGCGGTCGCCGCAGGTGGATCGGAGCAAATAGAAACGGTCTTGCGCCTTGCTGGCGTGGCGAACCAGGCCGGTGCTCTGTTTGATCAGGTGTTTTTTGGTTCTCGCGATCGGTACTTGGCTGGAACGGCAAGCTTTGCCGTTGTGCCGAGAACAGGGCAGCACGAGCAGGCGCGGTATGAAACGGCCGTGCGCCTTGCATCTGAAGATGCGCAGGAGCAGGTGCAGCTTAACGCGCAGGTAACCGTGGGGGAACACGTCTATGTGGATAGCTCAGGGCGAATAGATAACGTAGACGTGGGGCGTTTTGTTGCAGGGCAGGGGGAGCGCAGTCGCGTCACCGGGTCGTGGACTGTGCTGGGTACGATGCAGGATATGTCTGGACAGGTGCAGGTAGATTCACTCGAGCTGATCGCCAAGGGAGTGCCCTTTCACCTGCGGGGAGGATGTGCACTTGATGACGGTACGCTTGCGCTTTTGCCCACCCAGGTGACGTGGGGGTCACATCAGTTTGCTGACCTTGCAGGAGAATGGGTGCCGGGTCAGGCGCGTGCATGGGTGCGCACCACGTACTCAGGCGCGTTTGAAGGGCAGCCGACACATGCCACCTGTACGCTCACCCTTGCCGGATCCCCTGTGGATTCGGGTAAGGCGACATCTGCACCGCGCACGTCGTTTCTCACGCCATTTTTGCAGACGCACAGTCAATACACGATTTCTGCGGAGTTTGAGCACTGGCGCATCGCCACATACGAGGGTGAAAAGAACCGCATACTGGTAGTGCGCGATCCGGGCGTATGGGCGCTGTACGCCGGTGAGCACGACGAAATTACCGGATTTATGTTGGATGATGGTTCAGTGTCGTTGCAGGTGGCGCAGAGTTTGCCTGTTCATTTTTTCTTGAACGGGTCGTTGAGTGCACAGCAGGTAGACGTGCAGATTCAGGATATCTTTGTTGATTTGGCGCGCGTATGGGCGTTTACGGGCATACGGCATGTGCGCGTGCACGAAGGAGTTGCGGTAGGAAACGTGACGGTATCTGGAACGCGTGCGCGCCCGGTGTTTGAAGGAAAGTTACGGGGAAAGGAGGTAGTTGCCAGCGCGCCTGGGTATGCACCTGAGCGCTTTGGGCCAGGTTCTATCGATATAGGGGTACACGGCAGCACGCTCATAGTGCCGTATACAGAGTTTCCCGGTCCGACGGCTCGTCTTTGGGGTGAGTGTGTTGCACAGCTGAATGGATTTTACCCGGATGAGGTGGTTATCAAATGCGGGACGGTAGGAGACGCGCTGGGTGCGATTCAGACGGATAACCTGCTTTTTGCGATGGACGGGTCAGCCGGCTGCGATCTGGAGCTTCGTATAACGCCGCAGTTGTTATCGATAAACGGAAAGGCGCGCTTTGACCGCGGGTATTTTTTACTGAATTTCTCAGGGATTGAAGAGTTTTACACAAAATACGCGGACAGTGCGCAGAATTTTCAGATGAATCTTTTGCTGTCTGCGGGAAATAAAGTGGAGTTTCGTTGGCCGCGCTCTGATTTTCCTATTTTGCGGACGCTGCTGCACGCGCAGGAACCGTTTGAGTTCATAGCCGATCCGGTTTCCGGGTCATTTTATGTTCGCGGGTTTGCTCATCTTAAGGGAGGAGAGTTTTTTTGGATAAAACGAAAATTTTACCTCCGGGAGGGGACGATTCACTTTGCACGCGATACCCAAACAGCTGATCCGCGTATTTCGTTTCGTGCGGAGCTGAAGGACAGGGACACGCAGGGGAGGCCGGTGAGCTTGATTTTGTCCGCTGAGGACCAGGTGTTTTCTAAGCTTGCGCCAAAGCTCAGGTGTGATCCGCCGGTTTCTGAGCAAGAACTGGCGAAAATTTTAGGACAGGTGGTGCTGGGGGATTTGACAGAGGAGAATATTGAGCAGAACGTGGCGAGTATCGCTTCAGATATTCTTATGCAGTGGGGGATTATGAAGCGGGTGGAGGATAAAATCCGCTCATTTTTGGATTTGGACGCGTTTTCGTTCCGCACCTATGTTCTGCAGAACGCGATTTTTGGGAATTTGTTCAATAAGGACCGCAGCAAGCCGCTGACAGTGGGTAACTATTTTGACAATACCTCCCTCTACGTAGGGCGTCGTCTTGGCCGGGCGGTGTACGCGGATGCGCTGCTTCACTTGTCTCAGTATGATCCGCTTGCGCCAAATAATTTGGGGATTAAAAAGCCTGCGGCAGGGAGTTTGCTGTTCCGGCCGGAGCTGGGGCTAGAGTTTGCAACGCCCTTTTTTTCGTTGCGGTGGGCGTCGACGCCGACACGTCTTGATTCGTTGTTTGTCTCTGATACTTCAATGCGGGTGTCGTGGAGTTTTGCGTATTGAGGCTCAAGGCAGCTCGTAAGGAGAAAGGAATGCTCAAAAAAGCCAGTGCCTTCCTAATTGCAAGTTGTTGTGTGATGTCGCTGGCGCGGGCACAGGCAAACGACAATTGGTACGAGGGAAAACCTATCTCTGCGATTAGTTTTGAGGGGCTCGAATATATTGCTCGCGGCCAGTTGGACACGATTTTTTCTCAATACAAGGGACAAAAGTGGACCTATGAGCTGTACCTGGAGATACTGCAAAAGGTCTACGACCTTGAGTACTTTTCTGAAGTTTCGCCTAAGGCGGTGCCCACCGATCCGGAGTATCAGTATGTGATGCTACAGTTCACGGTAAAGGAGCGTCCTTCGGTGAAGGGCATCAAGATGGTAGGGAACAGCCAAATCCGCAGTGGGGACCTTTTGTCTAAAATCCTCCTGAAAAAGGGAGACATTTACAATGAAGTAAAGATGAAGGTGGACCAAGAGTCGCTCAGGCGTCATTACCTGGACCAGGGCTATGCGGCGGTTAAGATATCCTGCGAGGCAAAAACTGAGGCGGGGGGCGTGGTGGTACAGTTTACCATCCAGGAAGGTAAGCAGACTGTTGTCTCGCGGATACAGTTTAAGGGAAATAAGGCGTTTACCGAGTCGGTGCTCAAGAAGGTGCTTTCCACGCAGGAGGCGCGTTTTTTGACCAGTGGGGTGTTCAAGGAGAATGCGCTGGAAGCGGATAAGGCGGCAATCCACTCATACTATGCAGAGAGGGGATACATTGACGCGCGGGTAGAAGGGGTGGCAAAGACGGTTGATAAAAAAACTGACGCCAGTCGCAATCTGGTTACGCTTACGTACACTGTGGTGGAAGGTGAGCAGTACCGCTACGACGGGGTTACCATCGTGGGTAACCAGATTTTTAGCACCGAGGAGCTGCAGGCAAAAATTAGGCTCAAGCGCGGGGCCATCATGAATATGGTGGCCTTTGAGCAGGGCTTTCAGGCGCTGGCGGATGCGTATTTTGAAAACGGATACACGTCAAATTACCTGAACAAAGAAGAACACCGGGACACGGCGGCGAAAACGCTTTCGTTTAAGATCACGGTGGTGGAGCGCGAGCGCAGCCACGTCGAGCACATTATCATTAAGGGAACGAAGAATACAAAAGACGAGGTTATCCTGCGTGAAATGCTGCTGAAACCGGGGGATGTGTTCTCTAAGTCAAAGTTTACGGATAGCTTGCGCAATCTGTTCAACCTGCGCTATTTCTCGTCGCTGGTGCCGGATGTGCGGCCCGGCTCTGAGCAGGACCTGGTGGACATTATCCTGAATGTGGAGGAGCAGTCGACGGCAAACGTGCAGTTTGGGGTGACGTTTTCTGGGGTGGGGGAGGCAGGCACGTTCCCGCTTTCGCTCTTTTGTCAGTGGGAAGAAAAGAATTTTTTGGGAAAAGGGAATGAAATTTCAGTAAATGCAACCTTGGGGTCTGAGGCGCAGAGCCTGAAGCTCGGGTATGTGGAGCGCTGGTTTCTGGGCTCTCCGCTGACGGTGGGCTTTGACTTTGAACTTACGCACAAAAATCTCTTTGTGTACCGCGCGGGCTCATACGGCAACGGGCTCCCACATCCCTACGTATGTATCCAACAGTGGACTAGTTCCCCTGGGCTGGCAGAGGCGTTTCGCCTCAAGTATTCGCGCTTTGAGTCCGCCATCGGCGCGCACACCGGGTACCAGTGGTATCCGCGCTATGCGGTCATTAGGGTGAACGGGGGGGTGGACTTTCGGGTTGTAAAGAATTTTTACGATTACGAAAACAATGCTCCCTTCGACCTAACCGTAAAAGAGCAGCTGAACTGGACCAGTATCAATTCGTTTTGGACGAGCGTTTCGTTTGACGGGCGTGACTTTGCGTACGACCCGTCCAGCGGCTGGTTTTTAGGACAGCGCTGTACGTTCAACGGGCTCGTTCCCTTTCTCGAAAAAGAGCATTCGTTTCGCTCCGACACCAAGGCCGAATTCTACGTTACCCTGCTCAATTATCCGGTCTCTGCCGTGTGGAACTTAAAGTTTGTCTTGGCTTTCTACACCGGTGTGTCCGTTCAAACGTATTATGGACTGAGGAAAGGCAAAGACGGAAGGAACAACGGGGTGCGGTCCGGCGCGCTGGTAATAGACGGCGTGCTGGTAGGGCGCGGGTGGAGCGAAGACGCAAAGAAAAACACCGGAGACCTGCTGCTCCACCACTGGATTGAGTTCCGCTGGCCGCTGGCGCACGGCATTGTGTCCTTTGACTTTTTCTTTGATGCGGCAATGGTGTACAACATCGAAAGTGAGTCCCCAAACGGGAATTCGACCAGTGGTAGTAGTAGCGGACGTGAAGGACCGTACAAAATGAGTTACGGTCCGGGGCTGCGCTTTACATTGCCGCAATTTCCGTTAAAATTGGCGTTCGCAAACACCTTCACGTCAGAAGGCGGCATCCCAAAAACAAAGAAAAATTGGAATTTTGTGTTGTCGTTCACGGTAAATAATTTGTAGCGTTCCGTGCCCGTTTTGAAACGGTCCGGGGCTGCGTCCACCAGGCAAGGAGTGATATGAAAGCGGCGCTTACCTTTGTCTTTATGCTCCTTACGTCGCTGCTGCAGGGTCAGTCGCAACATATCACGCGCTTTGCCGTCATAGATGCGGCCCGCATTTACTCAACCTTTTGGCGCGATTCGCGCGTCCTGCGCGATTATGAATCTAAAAAAGCACGGCACCAGGGTGAAATTCAGAAAATGTCTGATGAGCTCGTAGAGCTCCGGCAAAAAAAAGTTGACGCGCAGATGCAGCAAAACATCGCGTCAGTCCAAAAGTACGAGGTGCTCATTGCGTCAAAAACCGCGCTCCTGTTGGAGTATTCTAAAACGTCCAACGACGAGCTCACCGCGCTGCGCAAAACGCTCATCGCAGATGACGCATTCTATGCAAAACTCTACGCCGCTATTAGGCGAATTGCAGAAAGTGAGGGCTACAGTATCGTCTTAGATCTGCAAAAAAACGCCGGAATACTCTGGTACAGCCACTCGGTCGATATTACCGAAGACGTCCTGCGGGAGCTGAGCAGCTCGTGATGCACCGTGAGCACCGCGTCTCCTGCCTCCTGCGTGTTGGCCCAGGAGCGTCCACGTGAGGTCCCTCGCGTCAGATACCCCTCTCATGCGTCAGTACCACGCCATTCGGGCACAGCATCCGGATGCGGTCCTGTTCTTTCGCTTGGGCGATTTCTACGAAATGTTCGATTCCGACGCGCTCCACGTGAGTACCCTCTTGGGGCTCACCCTGACAAAACGAAATGGAACACCCATGTGCGGGGTGCCCGTCCATACCGCGCGCACGCACATAGCACGCCTGCTTAAGCACGGTAAAAAAGTTGCCTTGTGCGAGCAGGTTTCTCATCCTGTCCCCGGAGAACTCACACAGCGCAAGGTAATTGAGATTATCTCCCCCGGGACCGCAGTGGAAGATGACTTTCTCAGTCAGGGATTTTCCCAATACTTAGCCACCGTCTGTGCCTCAGACGCCACCGTCGCCTTTTCTTACCTAGAAGTCAGCACCGGCGCCTTCTTCATCACCAGCTTTCCCCGCGCCGAAGCAGCGGACGCATTGCAAAAAGAGTTCGGACGTGTCCAGCCGTCTGAGGTTCTCCTGTCTGCTTCAGTGCTCCGTTCACTGCCTGAACTTGCCGCTATCCTCAGTCTCTACCCCCGGCTCGTTCGTACCACCGGCGCAGATGCGCTTTTTAATCCCGAGCACACTAAAAACCGCCTGCACCATTGCTTTCGCACACGCAACTTGGATTGCCTCACCCTCCTGCCCCATTCGCCAGACCTCGCCGCCGCCGGGGCGCTGATTGCGTATTTGGAAGAAACCACGCGACACCCGCTCTCCCACGTCAGTGCCATCACCCGCTACCATATCCATGACTTTGTAGAAATCGATGACGCTACGCGCAAAAATCTAGAGATACTTCAAAATCTCCACGACAGCACCCATGCGCATTCTCTTTTTGAAACACTCAACTATACACACACCGCCATGGGTACCAGGCTCCTGCGCTATTGGCTGCACCACCCCTTGCGCTCCCAGGAGGAGATTCAAAAACGCCTCAGTGCAGTGGTCTTTTTTCATCACCGTCCCCACATCCTCAAGGCACTGCGTGCAACACTCTCGTGTGTTCGGGATGTGGAGCGCCTAGTCGCCCGCGTGGCGTTAGAAAAGGCGCACGGACGTGACTTGCTCGCCTTAAAAGAAAGTCTCAGAGCAATCCTTACCTTCCGCAGCCTCGAGCGCGAAAGTCCCTTTCCCCCAGACCTTCTTCCCTCAGAAGGGGATACCCCGGTGCTGCAGGAACTGTATGGTCTTTTAGAACAGTCTATCAAAGAAGACTGCCCCGTAACGCTAAGCGATGGGAACCTTATCAAGCGTGGTTTTTCTGCGTCCTTAGATGAACTGCACCACGTGCGTGACAATGCAAATGAAATTCTAAAACAATATTTGGCAGAGGAGCGTGAGCGCACGGGTATCGGTACATTAAAAATGAAGTACAATCGCATGCTCGGTCACTTTCTGGAGGTATCCAAAGGGCATCTTTCTGCTGTCCCTGCGCACTTTATTCGTCGCCGTTCGCTGAGCAATGCCGATCGCTTTACCACCGAACAGTTGTCAGAATTGGAAGCAAAACTTGCCCGCGCCCGTGAGGGCCTCGTTTCCTTTGAACAAGAACTCTTTGCAGATATCCGCCGTACCGTATGTTCTCATACCCAGCTGCTGCGCACGAACGCTGCACGGGTGGCACAGCTGGATGTGCTCCAATCTTTTGCGCACGCTGCACTCCAGCATGGCTGGAGTCAACCGGTCTTTATTAAAGACGGTGCACTTCGTATTACGGGGGGCAGACATCCGGTGGTGGAACTTCATCTCCCCTCCGGGGAGTTTGTACCCAATGATCTGACACTTTCTTCAAGTGAACATGCGGTGTTGCCGCGCTTTGCGCTCATCACCGGACCGAATATGGCAGGAAAAAGTACTTTTTTGCGTCAGACTGCGCTCATTTGCCTGATTGCGCAGGTTGGCTCCTTTGTCCCTGCAGAAAAGGCAGAGCTCACCCCTGTCGATCGTATTTTTTGTCGGGTAGGAGCGGCCGATAACCTTGCGCGCGGGGAATCTACCTTCTTGGTAGAAATGAGTGAAACGGCACACATCCTGCGTGCAGCAACCCGCGACAGCCTTGTTATCATGGACGAAGTAGGACGGGGAACGGCAACCGAAGATGGTTTATCCATAGCGCAGGCAGTCAGTGAATATTTGTTGCATCATGTGCGTGCAAAAACGCTGTTTGCAACGCACTACCATGAACTGTCCCGTCTTGCCCACCCGCGGTTAGAACACCTCAAGCTTGATGTTCTAGAAACTGACAATACCATTGTATTTCTGAAAAAAGTGACGCCCGGTTCTTGCGGCAGTTCGTACGGCATTTACGTTGCGCGTCTGGCGGGGCTCCCTGAATCGGTACTGGCACGCGCGTGTGAGCTTTTGAAACAACTGCAGCAGCGGGCAGGATCTGCTCCGCGTGCATCTGCTGCGCACGCAGCAGATGCAGTGGCTCAAACAGAAGCAGTACACGCGCACAAGGCAGCGTCTGAACCGTGCGCGCAGCGTGTGTCGGCAGATCTATTTACTCAAGAAGAGTTAATAGGCGCAGAGATTGCATCGTTGAATCCAGACGCCATTACACCGCTTGAAGCGCTGACACTCATCGCGCGGTGGAAACGCAGTCTCCGCGGTTCTGCAACGCAGCAGAGCAGCGCCATGACAAAACGGAAGGGGTAATGGTACGTTCCCCTGTTACGCACGACGGGTATCGGGCATGCGGTGCGAGGCGTTTTGTCCATTCTTTGCGCTAGAAACAGAGCGAACAATATTCTGCCTACCTGAGGAGAGAAAAACGTGAATAATTCCGCACTCCGTGCATACCTGAGTACGCGTGCTCCTGACCAGATACATAGTGCTTTTGTTGCGTATTTGGCCAATCTTGATTTAGTTGCGCACCAGTTTCCGCAGATTGCTTCTGATATTGTGCAGGAGCTGATAGATCAGCGGTCGTATGTAAAGTTAATCGCAAGTGAGAATTACAGCTCTCTTGCGGTGCAAGCGGCGATGGCTAACTTGTTGACTGATAAATACGCAGAAGGGTTCCCCCATCATCGCTACTATGGCGGGTGTCAGAATGTTGATTCTATTGAGTCTGCCGCCGCTGCAGAAGCGTGCGCGCTCTTTGGTGCTGAGCACGCATATGTCCAGCCGCACTCCGGTGCAGATGCGAATCTTGTTGCATTCTGGGCTATCCTTTCGCGGCAAATTGAAATACCAACCCTTTCTTCTCTTGGTGTCACTGCCGCTACGCATCTGAGTGAGGAACAGTGGGAAGTACTGCGCCAGAAAATGGGTAATCAAAAACTCATGGGGTTAGATTATTTTTCAGGCGGTCACCTGACCCACGGGTACCGCCAAAATGTTTCAGGACGAATGTTTCGTGTGGTGTCCTACGCGGTGGACCGAGACACAGGACTGCTCGATTACGCTGCAATCGAGGCACAGGCAAAGCGGGAAAGACCACTTATTTTACTTGCCGGATACAGCGCGTATCCTCGTTCCATTAATTTCCGCATCTTTCGGGAAATTGCAGACAAAGTGGGCGCAGTACTCATGGCTGATATGGCTCACTTTGCTGGACTGGTTGCAGGCGGTGTTTTTACGGGAGACGAGGATCCAGTGCGCTGGTCTCATATCGTGACCAGTACCACACACAAAACGTTGCGCGGGCCACGCGGTGCCTTTATTTTGTGTAAAAAAGAATTTGCAGAGGCGGTGGATAAGGGCTGTCCGCTTGTGCTCGGCGGCCCGCTGCCACATGTGATGGCAGCAAAGGCGGTTGCGTTTCGTGAAGCTCGGCATGCTGCTTTTAAAACCTATGCGCACGCAGTTCGTGATAATGCGCGTGCGCTGGCAGATGCCTGCATACAACAGGGGATGCAGCTGCAGACAGGAGGGACGGATAACCATCTGTTATTGCTTGACGTGCGTCCGTTTGGACTGACAGGTCGTCAGGCAGAGCGCGCGCTGATAGACTGCGGAGTGACGCTCAACCGTAACTCGCTCCCCTTTGACCCAAACGGCGCATGGCTCACCAGCGGACTGCGCATCGGAACCCCCGCGGTAACGAGCCTTGGAATGGGGCCTGAGGAAATGAAAAGAATAGCGCGCCTGATCGCGCGCGTGCTCGGCGCTGCAACGCCTGTGCGGACAAAGACAGGTGCGCTAAGCAAATCGGCGGCCGAGGTGCCCGGCGAGGTTAGAAGCTCAGTCTGCTCGGAAGTGCGGGAGCTGCTCGCACGCTTCACGTTGTACCCCGAACTCGACGAACCCTTCTTGCGCGCACACTTCACGCGCCGCCCTGCGGACAAAACACCTGCCGACGAAGGGACTTGAACCCTTACGGGGTTACCCCAACAGATTTTGAGTCTGTCGTGTCTGCCAGTTTCACCACGTCGGCCCGCGCGCAGCCTATCACACGAGGAACAAAAGGTACAGCTGTTCATGTAGTCTTCTTGCGTGAGGCCCCGTATCTCCCATTGAGGGAGCCGTTATTTTTCTCCCATGAGGAGTTTTAGTTCTCGAATATCTGCCACCAGTTTAGAGCGATCTAAATGCTGATAACGCGCAGGGAGCATTTCCTTTCCTGTGCATTCGAGTACTGCCACTAAATTTTGCAGTTCAATTTCGTGCGGATAAGCAGGAGGGATAAAGTCTTCAATGGTGCGGGTGATGTCCTGTGTGGTTACCATCGTGCGACTTTCCATCGCAGCAGTTAGCTGGGCGCGTACTAAAATGGCTTCTAAGTCCGAACCGGAAACAGCGAATTTTATTCTGCGAATGATTGCCGGTACGTGTACATCTTTGAGCTTGATACGTAATTTTTTTTTGAGTGCTTCAAAAATTTCCGTTTTTTCTTTTGTGGTTTCAGGGTAGAAGAGCGCAAGATGCTCTTCTGCGCGTCCCTGTCGTTTCAGATCTATTGGTAGCAAGTCTGGACGCGAAGTAATCAGGAACCAAATAATATTGCCCCGGTGTTGGGTGTTACCCATAAACCCTGCAATTTGTGCAAAAATACGCGATTCACCTGCCGGCGCGTTACGCCTACCAAACACCGCATCAGCTTCGTCCACCATCACCGCTACCGGGGTAAGCGCTTTGAGGATGTTGAACGTTTTTTCTAGGTTCGACTGTGTAATGCCAGGCTGCGTTGCCTGGAAATTACACAAACGCACCATGGGAATCCCAATTTCCCCCGCAAATGCGGAAACCATAAATGATTTGCCTGTCCCAATCGGCCCTGAGATAAGGTATCCCATTGGCAACACATCTGCTCTTCCTTGCTTAATGGCGCGCACTGCGTTATACAATCTCTTTTTTACAAAGGCATTTCCTGCAACGTATGAAAGGTCGCAGGATGTGTCGACAAATTCCAACAAACCGCCTGCTTCGTGCTCAATAATTTCCTGTTTCTTCCTTTTTAGAAATTGTAAGGTTGCAGAGTCCGTATGGGAAAGTCTACTGATATTGTCCTCTGGCTTCCCATTTGCATCGATCGTTTGGTACGTCTCTGCCGCAAGCTGGTGGAGGTTCACTAAATTCAAACCGGAAGTGAGCTTGCCAATTTTCTCCGTATTCAGCCCACGTTCAAGTACTAAAATCTCCTCCTGGGTTTTGAGATATTCAAGAAAGCGTATCCGTGTTTCTTCATTTGGCAGGGGTATGTGAATCTTAACGGTGGAAGGAGAAGCGGTGAACCGACTGTTGATGTCAGTGATATTCTCCGTGAGCATCACAACGGATATGTCTTCGTTTGTGAACACCGGATCATTTGCCCAGCGATTGAGGGTGACGAAGCAATAGCGATCTGTTTCGCTTAAGTTTGCAATATCTTCTGAGGGAACGAGAGATTCAGAATAGTCGATGATGAGGACCATACGCTTATTCTGTTTCATGTTCATAATAAAGTAGCGCTCAAGGTACGCAAAAGCTTTCACCGGATCACGCGAAAGAAAGTCAGCAAGTGCCTCAGTAGGATACTGGGCATGCATACGCTCTAAGTAAGCGCTCAGCATTTCTTGTAGACAAAATGTGATCCCTGCAGATTTGTCATAGAAGACGATGATATCCCGGTTACCGAAGATAACCTCAGATATGTAGTCATTAATGCGAACGAAGGAGAAGCTGCCCTGAATATCGCGATGGGGGAGGAAGTCACGGATATTGCCATGTACGAAGTACAGATTGACCGTTTTAGAGCAATACTTCTTGGACAACTCCTGCGCCCAAGGGGGAAGACCGCTGATAATAATACTGTTCTTTTCAAGTAATTGCTGCCCCGAATGCACCCCACCCCTCCGAGGGGTGAGTGTAGCGCGTATAGAACAGAAAAATCAACGAGGTAGGGAGGAAAGCGGATGATGGGAGTCGAACCCACGTCTCCAGCTTGGAAGGCTGGGGTAATAGCCGTTATACAACATCCGCCGGACGGGCGCATGCTAGCGCAGCACCCGAGGTGGTGTCAAGATCACCTGGGAATATAAATATAGAACGAAAGGTAAGCGACGGGAGGATCCCCTATATCGAGTAGGTTCCTGCAATGGTATCACCGCCGGTGCCTGTCCAGTTTGTGTGAAAAAACTCTCCTCTCGGCGCATCTGTGCGCTCGTAGGTGTGCGCACCAAAATAATCTCGCTGTGCCTGAAGGAGGTTGGCCGGCAAAGCAGCACCGGTGAACCCATCAAACCAGGCTAACGCAGCAGAGAGGGCCGGAACTGGCAACGCCTGCCGTACCGATTCTTCCACTATGGTGCGCCAGCCTGGACACGCACGCTTTAATTCCTCTGCGAAAAAGGGAGCAAGTACCAAATTCTCTAGATCGTGCTGCTGAGCAAACGCCGCACTGATCTTGGACAGGAATCCTGAACGAATAATACACCCGCCACGCCACAGCGATGCAATCCGGGAAAAATCCAGTGTCCATCCTCGGCGCTTTGCCGTATGCGATAACAGCTCAAAACCCTGCGCATACGAGACTATTTTCGCGCAATACAGCGCGTCTTCCAGTGCAGACACCAGTTCTTCGCGCTGCTGTGCGCTTAGCGTTTCTGCTTTGGAGACTTTCACGGGAGAACCAAAAACGCGATGTGCCTTGCAGCGCGCTTGCTTTTGCGCAGAAAGACTACGCGCCATCACTGACTCTGTGATCAGTGTAAGCGGGCTGCCTTCTTCGAGCGCTGCAACACACGTCCACCTGCCCGTCCCCTTCTGTCCAGCGGCATCTAGAATTTTCTCTAAAAGTGGTGTGCCGTCTGTGTCCTGATGTGCCAGAATAGCCGCGGTAATCTCAATCAGGTACGAGTGTAAGCGGCCCGTGTTCCAGCGGGTAAACGTATGGTGCATGTGCTCATAGCTCATGCCCAGCGCATGCTTCATAAACCAGTAGCCCTCGGCGATTATCTGCATGTCGCCGTACTCAATGCCGTTGTGAATCATTTTCACGTAGTGCCCGGCGCCATCACTGCCGACCCAGTCGCAGCACGGGGTGCCATCGTCGGCTTTGGCGGCAATGGCACAGAAAATGGAAGAAACCAACGGCCAAGCCTGAGCAGAGCCTCCAGGCATGAGGGACGGTCCACGGAGGGCCCCCTCTTCTCCCCCCGAAACTCCTGTGCCAATGAAATGAATACCTGCGGCCTCCAGCGCACGCATGCGCCGGATGGTATCCTGGTAGTAAGAGTTGCCACCGTCGATAATGAGGTCCCCCTTTTCTAGAAGGGGCAGTATCTGGTCAATGACCGCATCGACTGCGCTGCCTGCTTTGACCATGAGCATGATTTTGCGTGGACGTGCCAAAAGTGAAACAAGTTCTGCAATGGAGTGAGCGCCGGTGATTCGCTTGCCATGAGCGCGCCCTGCAAGAAATCGGTCGACCACCGTGGTGGTGCGATTGAAAACTGCGACGGAAAAACCGTTGCGCTCAATGTTGAGAACCAGATTCTCTCCCATGACAGCAAGTCCAATGAACCCAATGTCTGCGCCCATGCGTGCCTCCTCTGCGTGCGGGCCGAGTGTAGCGCGTTTAGATACTTTTTGAAAGGAGATGGGGACCTGGTGCTGTCAGTGTACATCCGCGTTCTTTGTGTCTTTCTAGAACCTGTACAGAGGGGTTCCTGCAGTCTTTAATTGACTTTTATTGCGCGTTGTGCTCTGCTTGCCCCCTATGAGAAGACGGAGGCGCTTTCTCACTCTTTGCGCGTGTGCTGTGCACCTTCTTCCTCTTTTCCCTCAGACGATTACAACCGCTTCTGTCTTTTTCGCCTCAGTTTCTGAGCATTATGCCCGGTTAAAGGATTACGCTGCTGATTTGGCCATGAGCACCGGGTCAGGAACCCGCGCGCACCTTATGCGCGCAAAGGTTATTTTTAAATATCCAGACCGTCTGCGTTTGGATTTCTCAAGCCCTGCTGAACAAACTATTGTCTTCACGGGAGATAGCCTGACCATCTACTTGCCCACCTCCCGCGTCGCGCTCGTGCAATCGGTAGCAAAAGATGACACAGTAAGTGCTGCTTCTCTAGCTTCGCCTCATGGCCTTGCGCTTATGAAGCGGTTCTACACGATAGCCTACGAGACGAGTTCTTCTCCTGTTCCCCTGGGTCCGGACAGTGGGGAGATGGTCGTTGCACTGGTGTTCAATCGTAAGTCTGCAGCAGAAACATTTAAATCTTTGCGCGTGCTTGTCTCGGCACATACCAAGCTTATCCGTCGCATTGAAGCGTGGCCTCTTTCGGGGGAAAAAATAACATTTGATTTCAGCCACTATCGTTTGAACGTCGGTATTCCAGACACACGGTTCCTCTACGATGTGCCCCCAACCGCAAATGTGGTGCACAATTTTCTCTTTGCTGATTGACCGCTGCCCCCAAAGGACGTGACGATGCCAGATATTGGAGAGCTGCTAAAGACGACGCGCGAACGCAAACACCTCAGTCTCGAACAGGCTGCGCACGAGACGAGTATCGCACGCCGTTACCTGGAGGCGCTCGAGAACGATGAGTATGATGTTTTTCCCGGCGAACCCTACATCCTTGGCTTTTTGCGCAATTACTGCGAGTACCTCCAGCTGGATACGGAGCAGTGCATCGCGCGCTATAAACATTTAAAAATTCAAGAAATGTCGCTGCCAACGGAGACCCTCCTACCGAGTAAACGGTGGGGTTCATTTCCCCTGTTAAAGGGAGTTGCCTGTGTGCTCTTCCTGGGTGGGGTGCTGGGTGTGTATTACGCGCGGCACCGCGCGCTGGGTTTTCTATCCCGTATTGTGTTCTTTGGCAGAGCACAGCGTACCCCAAGGGAGCTGTCTCCCCCCGATGCAACGGGGGCGGTGCGCGAAACAGTGTCGCAGTCTTCTGCACAACATGAGGAGCGTGCGCGACGCACGCGTTCGAGCGCATCTCGCTATACGCTTGCTGAGGAAAAGTTTGAACACACGGTCTTTCCAGGAGATGTGTTGGTTATCAGTTCCGGGGGGAATGCGTACGAGCTAACCGTCAGCCGCACTACGCCGCACCTGTATCTGGACACGCCCATTGGTACACAGGTGATCTCTCTTGGTCAGCGCCTAGTGATGGATTTGAATACAGATGTGCAGCCGGACGTAGAAATAAGTGTGGAAGACATTGAAGCACATCAGGCGGACGGGGGCGCGCGTGTTCGCGTGTTTACAGGTAGTCTGGTGCAGACGCTCCGTGATCGCAGTGCTCAGAGCTTTGTGCCTACAAGTGGGGTAAATGTCTCTGGTCAGACGGGAGTCGCTGCCGGCGCGCGATATCAAGTTTTGTTTGAAGGCGGTTTTGCGTACCCGGTGACAATGAACGCAACGTTTCGCTCGTACTGTTTGTTCCGGTACGAAGCAGATCGCACGCGGCGGGAGGAGCGGTATTACCAAAAGGGCGAGCAGCTGACGGTGCAAGCAAACAACGGGATTCGGGTGTGGGCATCTAACGGGAATGTGGTGCAGCTGCAAATTGTCGCAGGCGGTAAGACGGTGGATGTAGGCCTCAGCCGTCCGGGGGAAGTGCTGGTCAAGGACATCAAGTGGATCAAAGATGAGGATGCCGGGCGGTTCAAGTTCGTGGTCATGGAAGTAGACTAGCGCGCGGCGGCAGCAATCGCGTACGCGTTCCAGAGCGCGTGCACTGCAGCGCACAGTGCGCTTGCGCGCGCGCGGGAGCCGCTTCTTTTTTTCTCTCTTACAAAAAGTACCCGTAGCGCTGCGCCCGCAGCTCCTGCAAACAGCGTGGCGCTGCCTGCGGGCCGGTGTGCAAGAGCAAAGAGAAGGACTGACAGTACCTCGCCACAGACGCGTGCAGTGCAGGAAGTGGCATGGTGGCACAGACGCTCAGGTATATAGGCGCGAAAGAGTACTTCTTCGCTCAGAGCATTTAAAAAAAGCCGTACATAAAAAGACCCCCCTTCCCCTTCTGGGAAGGGAAACGGTGAGGGGAGAGAAAAACAGAGGGAAGGAAATACTAGCGTGCCGAGTACGAACGCGTATTCGGTAACAGCCGCGGCGTGCAGTACGTGTGGCGTGTTGCGCAAAGGGGAGGAGTGCATCAGCGTGGAACAGTGTAACAGAATCGGGCAGAGGGGGTACAGAGCGCATATATCCCCTGCAGTGGTGATGGCCATTGCTGCGGTGGGAGGTTTTTATGGGACTCACGTGTATGAGGTACCGTTTCCGTATGCATTCTTTGGTGCAGTACAGGCGTGTGTGCTGTGTATTGGGTGTTTGTTGGTCCGCAGTGGTGTGCGGTTCTTTTCTCGTTGGGGTGCTGTCCGTATCTGGAGGAGGTGGGGAATCGCATACACCAGCGTATGTCGGTGTTGTAACACGCTTTTTTTCGTGTTCTGTGGTCTGTGTGTTGCCTGCGTTGCGCGAACCTCCCTCATAGCACAACAAGCTCCGTTGCAAACACTTGCACAACCCCAAAAACTGCGCGTTTTGACTATACACCTTTTGCAAGAGCCAAAGCCTGCAGGCACGCGCTTTCGTGTTCGGGCGCGCGTATTGGGTGCAGGTTACATAGACGGTGCTTCCTTTTCTGCACGTGGGGTGTGCACTGTATTATTTCCTGCAGAGGTAATTTTGCAGCAGTACGCTACCGATGTGACGGACGACGCGGATGCCCGCGTCTGTCAGTATTACGCGCGTGGGTTGCGCTGTCAGATTCATGGGCGCTTTGCGTCTTCTGCACCGAAGCTTTTTATCAGTAGTTCTACACCACCACGCTTTATTGGCTGGAGTTCCTATTTTGCACAGATGCGCGCACAGATGCGGGTTGCACTCATGAGGTTTTTATCTCCATGGGGGCGTGCAGGGGGATTGTTACTCGCGCTCCTTTCTGCAGATAGTGTTTTTCTTTCAGATGAAATGCGTGTCGCGTTTCGCCATGCAGGACTTGCTCACGTGTTGGCACTCTCTGGCATGCACTTGTCTTTGGTAGGGGCGAGTGCAACGTTTTTGGGCCGTTTCATCGGCACAAGGCACAGAGGTATGCAGGGGGCGTTTTTTGCGATGCTTGTCTTTGTGTGGTTTGCAGGTATATCGCCTTCCCTTGCGCGTGCACTTGGTATGACTTTAGTGCTGATGGGAGGACAGATGGCATACGTGCGCGTAGGACTTTTTTCTGTACTGTGTGCTGTACTTAGCATACATATGCTCATTGCGCCGCATGATGTACAGACGTTAAGTTTCATGTTGTCATACGGAGCGCTTGCAGGTATTGTGTTGCTTGGCTCTGAGATTACTGAAATGATGTCGGGTTTGATTCCTCGGCCACTTGCATCGCTGCTTGGAACGTCCTGTGGTGCGCAGTTTTTTACAGCACCGATAGTGCTTTCGGTCATTGGATATTTTGCCCCCATTGGGGTACTTGCCTCGTGTGTGGTTAGTCCGCTTATCGCCTTATTTTTGATAGGGGGGAGCGTGGCGCTGTGCTGCTCTTTGGCAGTGCCTGCTGTTGCGCCTTTTTTAAGTTGGGGTGTGTACTTTTTTGGTGAAGGACTCTGTGCGGTTGTGCGTTTTTTTGCGTGTGCGCCGCTTGTGTATGTACAGAGTGCCTGCGGACATGTGTGTGCTGCATTATTTTCTTTTTTACTCGGTGGAGGACTACTGGAGGCGGCGCGTCGCGTGCGTGTTCACAAGGATACATATGTGTTGCCCGAATTATAATTCGGCACGTGCACTTGCACAGTTTTTGACGGAGCGCGGTTTGCGGATGCATAAAAAGTGGGGGCAGAATTTTCTGCTCGATCCGGTGTTACGTACGCAGCTTGTCAAGATATTGGCGCCGGAGCGTGGGGAACGTGTATGGGAAATTGGTGCAGGCATTGGTGCGATGACTGCACTTTTGGTGCAAAACAGTGATTTTTTAACAGTGTTTGAAATTGATCGCGGCTTTGTGCAGACATTGCGCAAACTTTTTGATGCACACATCCGTGTGATAGAAGGGGATGTGTTGCAACAGTGGCATGCTGCAGCAGCACAGGAACAACCTGCGTGTGTTCTAGGAAATTTACCCTACAATATTGCTGCCCGTTTTATTGGAAACACGATCGAATCAGGCTATATTTTTAAGCGTATGGTGGTGACCGTTCAAAAAGAAATCGGGTTGAGAATGACTGCGCTCCCTGCACAAAAATGGTATTCATACTTTTCAGTACTCTGTCAGTGGCAGTATGAAGTGCGTGTGATTCGTAACGTTGCGCCTGTCTGTTTTTGGCCGCGTCCTCATGTAGTTTCTCAAGCATTGGTACTCACCAAGCGTAATGCGGTGCCTTCTTGTGTGGATCCTGCGCTTTTTCTGCACGTGACGAAAACTTTGTTTTCTGCGCGGCGTAAAACGGTAAGAAATAATTTACTCACGTGGCAAAAAAGGATGCCAGGCGGTGCAGCTGTGTGTGTAGAAGAACTCTGCGCACGTGCAGGTATTGACGCGCGTGCGCGTGCAGAGCAACTGAGCATCTATGATTTTATTACGCTTTCTGATACGCTGCGCGCGCTACTGTAGTCCGGTGTGGGTGTTGAATGGCGCGTGTCTATATTCTTTTTTTCAGTGTGTTTTTTGTTTTTCCGCTCTTTTCTGAAGACGCCGCGCGCGATGTGGAACTTAGCGATGCGCCTGTGCCCTATGAGGACACAGAATTTTCCTTATGGCAGAAAGAATTGTATCGTTTTGAAGCGCTGTCCATCGGTGCATTCCCGATAGTAACGCTGCTCTCTTTTATTACGTATGACATCATACGTCTTATTCAGCAATGGTCGACAAAGCCTCCGACATGGTGGGCGCTGATTATTCCTGGCGCGGAGCTACCGCCACTGAGTACGAAGGAGCGCGCGATAGTTTTTGGTGTGGCAGTGGGGATTTCTGTGACGATTGGATTAATTGACGTGACGTATCGTGCAGTGAAGCGTGCAATACACCGGCGCAGTCTTGAGCGTTCTCAGTTAGTACCAGACCCGATAGAACTGGTGCCACTTGATTCTTTTGTTGAGGGGACTGACGATAGCATGTGAAGGTGCACAGGGTGTCGTATTCTTGCAGTGCAGAAAGCGCGTCGGTGTGCAGTGTTCATTTTTCCGTTTTTAGAATACCGGGCGCGACGTGTCGGTGTGATGTGTTCTGCGCAGAACATGTTTTTTTTTGTGCACGATCTCAGCTCAAGAGGATCGTGCGTGCATTGTGTGTGAATGGGCATACGGCAAAGTTTTCAAGACCTCTTCACGTGCGCGATCGGGTGTCTTTTGAGTGGGTACGCTCAGTGCCCCCGGCGCTCATTCCTGAGAATATATCGCTTTCTATTCTGTTTGAAAACGAAGACATTATTGCGGTGAACAAAGCGCAGGGCATGATAGTACATCCTGGGGCAGGCCACTGGACGGGAACACTTGTTCAGGCGCTCAGTTTCTACCGGGTGTATCGTGCACGTTTTGAGGATGAGTTTTCTCGTCAATTTCAGAAAGGATTTCCCGATTTTTTCAGTACCCTGCGTCAGGGTATTGTGCACCGTTTGGATAAAGATACATCGGGCGTACTCCTCACTTCGCGCAACATGCATGCTCATGAGGCACTTGTACGTTCGTTTAAAAAAAGACAAGTAAGAAAAGTATATCTTGCGTTATTGCAGGGTGTTCCTGCACGCGGGGTTGGGGTGATTGAAACAACAATCGTGCGAGATAGAAGACGACGCACGCGGTTTGTTGCGTCTGAAGATTTTTCAAAAGGAAAGTACGCACGTACGCGATACAAGGTGATGAAAATATGTGGGGCGTGCGCTTTTGTCCAGTTTCTATTGGATACTGGTCGTACCCATCAGATACGTGTGCACGCGCGATACCTAGGATGTCCCGTTGTAGGAGATCCGTTGTATGGTTCCCGGAATATCTGTGGCATACCCACAACACTCATGCTTCATGCGTACGCAGTACGGTTTGTTCTTCCGAGAACGAAAAAACGCATAACGCTGGTAGCGCCCATACCGCTTCGTTTTGTTCGACTGATGCACCGATTATCGGGTAGGTAGGGTGTGGCAGGTGCGTGCGTATATGCGTTTTACTTCAGCAGCTAAATAGAAAGAACCGATGGCAAGGAGCGCTTTACGTTGCGCAAAACTGGCATACAGTGCACGGGAAATAATTGACGCAAAGTCTTCGCTCCAAAAAATTGGGACTGTTTGGTGAAATGTCGTACGAAACGCGTGGTATGTTTTTTGTATATCTGCATGTTTAAATGTGCCCGGTATGGTTAAAAAAATTTCGCTGGCGGCATGTGAAAAAAGAGGGGGGAACTGGGACACTGCTTTGTCCGCCGCGCACGCAAAGAGTAAAATGTATTGTGCAGAAGGTAGTAAAGAAGAGAACGTACGACATGCGCACCGTATACTCTGCGTAGTGTGCGCACCGTCAATCACTATGAGTGGATCTTCCTGCATAATTTCAAAGCGTGCTGGCACGTATGCACGGGACAGTCCCCGCTCGATTAACGTTTCGCTCACGGTAGGAAATAAATATTTTGCCGCGCACGCAGCCAGTGCTGCATTTTTTGCCTGAACAATATCGCATAACGCGAGTGTGCAGTGTATATTTCGAGCGAATAATCTGCCAACAGGATGCGCGGCGTTAAAACTGAGAGTTGCAGTGTGTGTGAAGTGTTTTATTGAACTTTCAATATGTGTGACCATATCTGGTAAGTAAAAGAAGGGAGCATGTTTTTCTCGCGCGATATGTTTAAAAACGTGCAATGCATCTTCTGGCTGATCAAAACAAAAAATAGGCGTATAGGGTTTGATAATGCCGCCCTTTTCTTTTGCAATACTTTTTATACGTGTTCCTAATATGCGCGTGTGTTCTTGTTCTATGGGGAGAAGGAGACAGATACTAGGACAAATGATGTTTGTTGCATCTAGTCTTCCTCCAAGTCCTACTTCAAAAACGGACCATTCCATGCGTTGTTGTGCAAATAGCACGAACGCCAGTAGTGTTATAAGCTCAAACCACGTCGCCTGGCCGTAGTCGCGCAGGTTCTCTGTTTTTTTCACCGTGTGGTATACGTGTGTGCACGCGCTTGCATACTCGGCAGGTGAAAAAAACACACCCGCGCGTGTTATTCTCTCTCTCGGATCCATAACGTGAGGAGAAGCGTATAGCCCGGTGTTGAATCCAATTTCATTGAGTATCGCTGCAAGCATACGCGCGCTGGAACCTTTTCCCTTCGTGCCCGCAACATGGATGCTCTGATATGCGTCGTGTGGATTACAAAGCGCGCGTGCAAGTGCAGTCATCCTGTGCAGAGGGGGTGTGCCGCTTGGGGGCATTTTCTCAAGCGTGCGAATGCGCTCAACCCAGGCGTAAAAATCTTGAAAAGAATGCACCGGTATATGTGAAACTCCGTGTGCGCTCGGTCGCACTATAATATGCGGTACGGAAGAGGCAGCAATCCTCGCCGGGAAAGAGAACTGATGTACATTGCTAAGGTCTGACATTTGAGCTAAAATCCGCCCATGGGGCGGGGGACTCTACCAAAAGATGTGTCAGGTATCAAGATTCACATGATTGGTATCAAGGGCACTGGCATGTCTGCGCTTGCAGAGCTACTGTGTGCACGGGGTGCCCGTGTGTCAGGTAGTGATGTTGCAGATGTGTTTTACACGGATAGGATTCTCGCCCGTTTGGGTGTTCCCGTGCGTACTCCCTTTTCTTGCCAGAACCTTGCTGACGCTCCCGATGTGGTTATCCACTCTGCAGCCTATGTGCCTGAAGAAAACGACGAGTTGGCAGAGGCGTACCGGCGGGGTATTCCTACCCTTACCTACCCAGAAGCGCTGGGGGACATTTCCTGTGCGCGGTTTTCGTGTGGTATTGCAGGTGTTCATGGAAAGACGACCACGACCGCGATGATTGCTCAAATGGTAAAGGAGCTGCGCCTTGATGCGTCCGTCCTTGTGGGGAGCGCTGTTTCGGGAAACAATGATTCTTGTGTGGTTCTCAACGGAGATACCTTTTTTATCGCAGAAACGTGCGAGTACCGTCGGCATTTCCTGCATTTTCATCCTCAAAAGATTGTCCTCACCAGTGTTGAGCACGATCACCAGGACTATTACTCCTCGTACGAGGATATACTCGCGGCATACTTTCATTACATAGATAGGCTTCCTCAATTTGGTGAGTTATTTTATTGCGTGGATGACCAGGGCGTGCGGGAGGTAGTGCAGCTTGCGTTTTTCAGTAGACCGGACCTGGTGTATGTTCCTTATGGGGAACGTGCGTGGGGCGATTATGGGGTCAGTATTCACGGTGTTCAAGACCGGAAGATAAGCTTCTCGTTGCGGGGTTTTGCAGGTGAGTTTTATGTTGCGCTCCCCGGTGAGCATAGTGTTTTGAATGCAACCGGTGCGCTCGCATTAGCACTGAGTTTAGTAAAGAAGCAGTATGGAGAGGTTACCGTTGAGCACCTCACCACTCTGCGGAAGGTACTCGCTCTTTTTCAGGGATGCCGGCGGAGGAGTGAAATTCTTGGGGAAGTGCGCGGTATTTTGTTCATGGACGATTATGGACATCATCCAACTGCAATTAAAAAGACGCTCCGCGGGTTAAAAACGTTCTTTCCGGAAAGAAGAATTGTCGTCGATTTTATGTCCCATACATATTCGCGTACCGCAGCCCTCCTCACCGAATTTGCTGAGTCTTTTCAGGATGCGGATGTAGTTATTTTGCATGAGATTTACGCCTCTGCTCGGGAAGTGTATCAGGGCGAGGTGAACGGTGAACATCTTTTTGAATTAACTAAACGGAAGCACCGGCGGGTGTATTATTACGAGGCTGTCATGCAGGCGGTGCCTTTTTTGCAGGCTGAATTGAAAGAGGGCGACCTGTTCGTTACGCTCGGCGCTGGAGACAATTGCAAATTGGGTGAGGTGTTGTTCAATTATTTTAAAGGGGAGGTGTAAAGTTCGGTTGTGGTTTCGCCAACATGGTGGTGGTGCCGGCTGTGGGTCTGGTGGATATAGGGTGAAGTGAGACAGGCTGCGAATGGATGGTGACGCAAAGAGCGGAGTGCGGAGGGGTGCGTGAGTAATCGGTGCGATGTGTCTGGAAATAAGGCGGTGCGCATAGCAGTTTCAGGCGCGTCAGGGTGTGGTAATACCACCGTGTCTGCATTGCTTGCGGAAAGACTGGGACTTCCCCTAGTGAATTATACGTTTAGGAATATTGCCCGGGAGTTGGGTATCTCTCTTAGTGAGGTGCTCGAGCGTGCGCGGACGGATAATCGTTTTGATAAAGCAGTTGATGCGCGGCAGCTCTGTCTTGCGATGCGTTCTTCCTGCGTGGTAGGGTCGCGCCTGGCCATTTGGTTGGTGAAAGATGCCGCGTTGAAGGTATATCTTTTGGCTTCATTAAAAGAGCGGGTGAAACGTGTTCTCCAAAGGGAGGGAGGGGACGTACAGGATGTTGAGCGATTCACGTCTATGCGTGACGCTGAAGATATGAGTCGCTACAAAAAGTTGTATCGTATTGATAACACGAATTACAGTTTTGCAGATCTTGTTCTAAACACAGAAGGGTGCGATCAAGAAACAGTGGTGAGTATTATTATTGAAATGTTATGCGCTAGAGGGATAGCTTGGTAGGGCTGAGCCAATCTGCGGGTGATATAGAAAAGTTTCAAAACGCCATATTGGATTTTTATGCACAGCAGGGCAGGGATTTTCCGTGGAGAAGTACTTGCGACGCGTATGCGATACTGGTGTCTGAGTTTATGTTACAACAGACACAGACGGAGCGGGTGTGTCCGAAGTATGCAGAATGGCTTCATCGTTTTCCTTCTTTGGAGTCTCTTGCGTGCGCTCCATTTGCGCACGTGCTCCAAGCGTGGATTGGATTAGGATACAACAGGCGCGCTCGTTTTTTGCATCAGTCGGCAAAACTCATTGTTGAAAGGTATTGTGCAGTAGTTCCTGATGACCCGAGTGAACTAAAGAAGCTCCCCGGTGTCGGTGACTATACTGCCGCTGCAGTTGCTTGCTTTGCGTACAATAAGGCCACCGTGTTTTTAGAAACAAACATCCGTGCAGTGTTTATACGCTTTTTCTTTCCCGATACGCACCAAGTCAGTGATCGGGAGTTGCTCTCGCTGGTCCGGTGCACCCTGTATGAGGAAAATCCTCGGCGTTGGTACTACGCACTGATGGATTATGGGGCAGTTCTAAAAAGGAAGATTATAAATCCTAATCGTCGCAGCAAGCATTACGTGAAGCAGTCACCGTTTGAAGGTTCTCTGAGGCAGGTGCGTGGAGCGGTTTTAAGAGAGATAAGCGGCATGCAACACGCGGTGCGCGAGAAAACGCTTTTCGCAAAGCTGTCCTTTGAGCACGAAAGATTGAGCCGCGCTCTAGACTCGCTGGTAAGCGAGGGACTGGTAGTAAAAACAGAGGCTGGGTATTCCATCGCTGATTGATCCTTTATGACTCAAGACGCTTGAGTATTTCACAAATAAAGATGCCTTTCTCTTTTATTTCAATGGCATCTGATGTGAGGATCAGCATGTTGGGCTGCTTTGCGTCAAGGCGAACGCGATCGTTGGAGGTCTGTACCAGGCGCAGTATCTTTTTGAAGGCAGTGTCGCAGACCTTGTCAAACTCAATCAATAAGCTTTCGTGTGTTTCTTTGAGTGAGAGAATGGCGAGCTTTTCGCACCGCACTTTGATTTCTGCCACGGTAAACAACCCAGCTGCTTCCTCAGGGATAGGGCCGAACCGGGTGATAGTTTCCGTGCGTATGCGCTCAAGCTCCTCATGCGTATGAGCTGCAGCGATTTTTTTATACAGTTCCATTTTAATTTCATCTGCGGCAATGTACGTATGGGGGATGAACCCTCGGTAATTAAGATCGATGACGGTTTCTATCCTTTGCTCGTTTGGAGCATGTTGGAGGCGTTCTATTGCCTCTTCTAACAGCTGTACATACAGGTCGAATCCGACTGAATAGATATCTCCTGATTGTTCTTTGCCTAATAGATTTCCTACCCCGCGAATCTCCATATCTTTTAAGGCGACTTTGAAACCCGCCCCAAGGTCAGTAAAGTCAGAGATCACCTGTAAACGTTTTATTGCAAGGTCTGAAAGTGCCACGTCGTGATAGTACAGCAGATACGCATATGCTTTTTTGTCAGACCGACCAACGCGTCCCCTGAGTTGGTAGAGCTGGGAAACCCCGTACATATCAGCTCTATCTATGATGATAGTATTTGCATTGGGAACGTCGATACCATTTTCAATAATGGTGGTAGAAAGCAGGAGCTGGAACGTTTTTTGATAAAACCTTTCAAAAATGTCTTCCAGTTCTTCTGACCCCATGAGACTGTGGGCAACGCATATGGATAGCTCAGGCACGAGTTTTTGGAGCATACACTTTACGGATTCTAAGTTTTCGATTCTGTTGTGTAGGTAAAAAATCTGCCCCTCACGATCTAGCTCTTTTCTGATTGCAGTGGCAACAAGGTTTGGATCAAACTGCTGGATAACCGTTTCTATAGGTAGGCGGCCTTCAGGAGGGGTGGTGAGCAAGCTCATGTCTCTGATTTTGAGCATACCCATGTGAAGCGTTCGGGGAATGGGCGTTGCACTGAGGGAGAGACAATCTACATTAGTTTTCATCTGCTTTAATTTTTCTTTATCCTGCACACCGAAACGTTGTTCCTCATCGAGGATCATCAACCCAAGATCTTTGAAGGACACGTCCTTTTGGATGAGCCGGTGGGTACCCACAATAAGATCGATATCTCCATGCGCGAGTTTGGCGAGTATGTCCTTTTGTTCAGATTTAGGAACAAAGCGTGAGAGCTTCTCGATTCTGACTGGAAAGTGTTTAAACCGATTGCAGATTGTGCGAAAGTGTTGTTCTACCAGTAAGGTGGTAGGGGTGAGGAACACCACTTGTTTTCCTCCCATTACCGCCTTAAATGCCGCGCGCATTGCTATCTCTGTTTTTCCGTATCCGACATCTCCGCACACCAGCCGATCCATGGGGACGGCTTCTTGCATATCCTGTTTGACTTCTTCAATGCATATGCGCTGATCGTCTGTTTCTTCGTAGGGGAATGCTGCTTCAAACGCATACTGCCATTCGTCATCTTTTGGGAAGGCGTGGCCGCGCGTAGTTTTTCGCAGAGAGTAGAGTTCCACTAGTTTTTGCGCGATGTTTTCAACAGATTTTTTGACACGTGCCTTTCTCGTTTCCCATGACTTTGACCCAAGGCTATCTAGGTGAGGTTTGTTCCCTTCATTTCCAATGTAACGTTGCACCAGATGTGCCTGCTCAATAGGGATAAGGATCGTTTCTTCCTGTGCATAGAGGAGGTTTACGTAATCACGTTCTGACTGTGCTGTTTTTATGCGCTCTATTCCCTTAAACAAACCGATGCCGTACTGCGCATGCACCACGTAATCCCCGGGATTTAATTCCACAAATGTGTCGATAGGCGTGCTCCGTGCGCGTTGCACTGATTGAGGAGTTTTTCTGCGGCGACCGAAGATTTCGCCTTCTTGAACGATCAGTATTTTGAGAGCAGGAACGCTAAATCCTGCAGAAAGCGCGCAAGGTAGCACAGTGACGTCGCAACCTTTGACTAGTGCTCTGATGCGCAGTGCCTGCTGCTCACTTTCTGCAAAGATGAAAACGTGCCATCCGTCTTTTGAAAGACGGAGTAACTCTTCTTTGAAGTAAGGAATGTTACCGAAGAAACTGCGTGCAGGATCGCTTGCCAAGCATATACTTTCGCACGCTGGCAGCTGTGGAAAAAAGTGAGTGAAATACACCGTGTGCAGGTGGAGCGCGCAAACAGCGGAAAAATCGAGCACTATGTGTTCTGGTTGAGGATACCAGCGCGCAGGTACGTATTCGTGCGCGAGTTGCATTTTATGGTAGAGGTTCCGACACTCGTCTTGGAGCGCGCGTGCACCGTTGTGCTGGCGTTCGTAGTCAAGATAAAAGACGCTTGGGGGTGAAGGGCTGTGGCGAAAATATTCGAGAACGCAGGTGGGACGTTCAAAGCACAGCGGATAGAACATTTCCTCCCCTTCATACGTTTTTCTGTGGGTGAGTTCTTCGATACACGGGACGCAGTGGGCAGAACATTCGGACAGTTTTTGGAGATTTTGGTGGAGGAACGCTATACGCTCCTCACTCCAAAGAATTTCTTTTGCAGCGTACAGTGTGCACGCAGATACCTCTTGCAGGACGGCACACGTGGACACCGCCAGTATATGGATACGTTCTATGGTGTTAAAATCACACACGATTCGGTACGCTTGTGTGTTGTCAGCAGCCTGCGCTGCGGCAGCGATATCGAGAATTTCTCCCCGGAGAGAAAACTCTGCGCAAGCGCTGACGTGGTCGACACGTGCATATCCCCATTGCATAAGCTGGGCAGCGAGCGTGTGGATCTCGATGTGCTCTCCCACACGGAAGGAGCGTTTGAGGGTACGCACATAATCGAGGGGAGGAACAGGGGTGAGCAGTGCACGCTGGGTGAGAACGAACGCGCATGGCGCGGTTGCATCGCGCTGTGCGAGTGCGCACAGCGCCTCTACCCGGTGAGAGAACACGTGTGCGTTAGGTGAGACAGGGCGGTAGGGCAGCGACCCCCACCAGGGCAGCACGCGCGTAGGAACTGCTGCATGTGCAAGGTCGGTGCAGACGGCGGCGACGTCCTGTTCGGTAGGAACTACGAGCACTATGTGTGCGCAACACGTGCGCACGTATTCGCCAAAAAAGTAGGACCGCAGTCCACCGGTGCACCCTTCAACGCGGTAGGGGAAGCGTGCGGCACGCAGCGAGCGCAGCGCATGCTGGAGCTCATTCCAAGAATGGAGTATGCCACGCACAGGCTCCTGGGTACGAGCGTGCATTTCTTGAGCGCGTGTTGACACGCGGCCGAGTGTAACGGAGCACTGTGCCTTGTGCTAGTCCCTGAGCGAGAAGGATGCAGCAGGAGAGGGCAAGGGAGGAGAACAGGAAGGAGCACCGGTAGTAGTTGATGGGGTTAATTTTTTTCCGTTATGATCGCTGCTATATGTTGTCGGTGTTGTCGTATCTTCACGTGTACTTTGGGCCGTTTCGTCTGTTGCAATCTTATGCGGTGTTGATGGGGATTGCCCTGTATGCGGGATTCTTTTTTACGTATGGGGTGTTGCCCAGTGCGTATCGCTTTTTGCCCCAAGACAGGGGGCGTGCGTTTGCGCCGTGTGCACAGGAAGCAGCGGGTAAACCCACAGGGGCGGGAGTGATTTTTGTGTCCGTCTTTGTGTTGTTAGTGTACCTGCTTATGCGTCCGGGTTTTGTGCATGCGCTTGTATTGCTGCTGACGTGGGGGGTGATGCTCACCGGATACTTAGACGATTGCGCGCAGGTGTGCTGGGGGGAGTATCGCAAGGGCGCGTTGGACTTTTTGTTTGCGGTGCTGACAGCAGCGCTGTTGGGTCATTTTTATTTTCACGATCAGGTGTTCTGGTGGTTTCCTTTTTTTTCAGATCCGGTGCTCGTCTCTCCTTTTTTATTTTTTGCCGGTTCGGTGGTGATTTTGTGGATGTCAATTAACGCAACCAATTGCACAGACGGGGTTGACGGGCTTTCGGGAGCGTTGGTGTTGATGGCGCTTCTTTCGATGGGTACGATTTTTTACTTTTTGTTGGGAAATGTGCGTGCGGCGCAGTACCTACTGGTGCCGTTTGTAGTGGATGGTGCGCAATGGGCACTGATGAGTTTTGCACTTGCCGGGGCGCTGATGGGGTATGTGTGGCGTAATGCACACCCTAGTACGGTGTTGATGGGAGACGCAGGCTCCCGTGCGCTGGGGTTTTTCATTGGGGTGTTGGTGTTGATCTCGGGCAATCCATTTTTGCTGTTGATGACAAGCGGTGTTATTTTGGTGAATGGGGGTACGGGGCTTCTAAAAGTGGTGTTGTTGCGTTTTTTTCATGTGCGGATCCTGAGCCGGGTGCGCTTTCCGCTCCATGATCACATGCGTGAGAATTGGCACTGGTCTACGGCGCAGGTATTGCTGAGGTTTATGATTTTACAGGGACTGCTCACGATTGGTCTTTTGGGGGTTTTGTTCAAACTGCGGTAGAGGGAGGGTACCCCTTGCGGGGCACGCCGGGCCGAGCGAGGGAGACGGTGCGGAGCATCCGGCGCCTTGACGTGCGTTTATTTCTTTTGCTAGCCTGCCCCTAATTGCTTTCCGTTTCCGGAATGATGGTAGAGGAGACAGGGCGGAAGGCGTGGGGTGTGTATTGTGCCGGTGAGAAGGTTCATGGCAGTGTGTGCGGTGGCGGCGTGTGCCGGGCCGTGTTTTTGCGTTCAAGCGTTTATCTCTTCTCGGATCGGGTATGGGCACTTTGGGATATATGGGAACGAGATAAAGGACTCCTACTACAAACATGTTCCGATGACGGGACTAGGGGTTGACGTGGTAACGTCTTCAGGCGTTGCGATGGTGTTCAATGTGGAGACTGCGTTGACGCAGCTCATGTTTCGCGCGCAGGCGCTGCTGGGGTACGCGTTTGAGGTGGGCAGGTTCCGCTTTACGCCTGCCATTGGCGGCAGTTTCCTTGCGTCGCACGACCACGCCGCAGGGGTGGCTCTGTCGCTTGACTTTCAGTATTTCTTCAATGATTGGGTCGGGTTGGATCTGAACATAGGCGCGGGGGTGGATGTTCCGGTGAACAGTAACCTGCGTTACCTGATGCGGGTGGGAACGCCGGAGTTAGCGAAGATTCTCATCACGCATGCAGTGACGCATGGACTGGCTAATGCCTGGATATCAGGTCTCCCCTGGTGGAATTCTTTTTCTTCGTGGCTCGGGGATACCGTGGGAAAAGTGGCTGGATTTGTAACGCGTTTGATAGCAAATTTTCTGCTGAAAGGCTCACAGTACAGCATGTTGGTCCCGGTGGTTGTTCGCCTGGGGGGGGTATACAAGGTGTGAGGGAGTTGGCATTCGGGGGGCGTGTGCGGAAATGAAATGGAGTGGGCTCTGCCTCTTTCTCCGGACGGGGGGGGGGGTACGGTGAGAAGGGGGGTGCGAACAGATGAACGGAAGGCGTGTGTTTCTGGGCATTGTCGTGGTGGTCTGTGCCGCGCGCTGTTTTTGCGCGGACGTGTTCTTCTCCTCGCATCTGGGGTATGGGCGTTTCTACGCCGTGGGGAAAGACATTGAGGGGCAGCACATACACGTTCCAAGCATTGGCGGCGGCGTATGTGTGGTGGCAGACGGCGGGTTTGCCTTCGCCTGCACGGTGGACGCGGCCCTGACCCGTATAATGCTGAAAACTCAGGCGCTCTTTGGCTATGCCTTTCGGTGGGGAGCGTTCAGCCTCATCCCCTTGCTTGGGATGGATGTGATTGTGTCGAGCGACCACGCGTTTGGTGTTGCCGCGCAGGTGTCGTTCCAGCACTTGATTTCTGAGTGGTGGGGCTTTGCCTTGAGTGTGAGCGGCGGGGTGGACTTTCCGCTCAACCCTAACACCCGCTTTTTAGCAGGTAAGCTACCTGCAGAAACGGTGCAGCGCGTGGCGCTCGTTGCGCTGCGGCAAAAGCTTATTAGCGAAGGGATTATCAAGGCATTGGATTTGGGCTGGTTTATTACCCTCGCTCTGACCGTTGTTGCCGAGGGGTTCAGTTGGATTGTGTCGCAGAGCGCTTGGATTGCGCAGAAGGCGGTGAATTACTTTTTGAGCGACACCACGCGTTGTCTCATTCTCCCGGTCACGCTGCGGGCCGGTCCTACCTTTCGAATATAGCGTGCGGGGGGGGGGCGGATTTAGCGGCGCGTTGGCGTTCGCTGTCGGGTTGCCCAGAGCGCGAGAAGAATGCGGTCGATTTCTTGTGTAGCGTTCCGTCGTGCGCCGCGCAGCTTGAACGAGCTCAGCCGGTGCATGAGCGAAAGCGCGTGGACGACCGTCTGCCCGAACTTTCCCGGCAGGTGCGGCGGCACGCGCAGTATCCACTTTGAAAGGTATACCATCCCCGAGGCCATGCAGGCCTGGCGCGCTCCTGCCGAAAGCGCACCGCTCGTCAGGGGGACCCCAAGCACCGTTGCCCACACGCGTCCAACCGGCGGTCTAAGGTAGCAGGCGAGCGTTCCCACCCACAGCCCTGCCAAGGTCATCCAGCGGATGCGCCCCCCTGTTGCCGCATAGAGCAGCAGTGCGATCCCGCACACGGACGCCTGCACGCTTAGCCGCGGCACACACAGCAGTATCAACAGGAGCAGGAGTCCTGTCCCCATCCGTACATAACGCAGCACACGCGGCCTAAGCCCGTGTTCTGAACACGGCGCCGTGCATTCACACCCCGCCTGTACCGGGAAAAAAAGAGACGCAGGCGGTGCGGTGTCTTGTTGTCCGTATGCCGCGTTCTGCAGGTGCGCGTACCACTGGGAGTGGGAAAGAAAGTGGCCGGTTAGCGCTCCGAGTAAGGTACTGCTCACTGCCCCCAGCGCGCAAAATAGCGGGAGTACGTACCACACCCCCGCGCCAAAAACGAGCACCCGAGCAAGCGTAAGCCGTATCACGTTTGAACAGAACGCACCCATCACGCTTATCCCCACGCACGAAAGGTACCGGCACGGGACGAACCGCAGCGCATACATGAGCGCACCTGAAGCGGTGCTCCCTGCAAGCGAGAGGACAAATACATAAGAAAAGAGCGTCCCACTCACCAGAGCCTGCCCTATTACCTTCAGGAACACTAAACGCGCGTATGCACAAAAAGGGAGCAGATCCAGCGAGATCAACAGCGGCAAATTCGCAAGCCCCACGCGAAAGAAAGGCAGCGGCTTTGGAATGACGTGTTCAACCGTAGAGAGAAAAAAACACATGCCGCCTAAAAGCGACACTAACTCATCGCGTACGTCTAGTGGCAGCCTGCTCCGCACGAGCCGCACCCTCCCGCGCCGCTCCCACAGCCACCGCCGCTGGTGCTTTCCCGAAACAGAAGTGCAGCTAAGTCATCGTCCGTCGCCTCTCGCACAGAGCGCACAGCCACCTCAAAGTGGAGCGTCTTCCCCGCGAGGGGATGATTTGCATCTACAATAATCGTTTCACCTTGCACGTCAGTGACGGTCACCGGTCGACTGTCACCCCCGCTTCCTGCATCAAACCGCATGCCCACCTCTATTGGCACGTTTGGAGGAAATTGATCTCGCCCCACTGTCATGCGCAAGTCCTCCTGCACCTCTCCATACGCCCCTACCGGAGGAATGGTTATTGAAAACTCCTCCCCCTCTTCTCGGTTAATTAAGGCGGTCTCGAGGCCAGGAATGATCATGCCGTGCCCCTGAACATACTCGAGCGCACCCATCACGTCGGAAGAATCGATGATCTCCCCCGTGTCATCTCGCAGGGTGTACTCGATGTTCACCACACACTCATTTGCGATTTTCATGCGCGACATGCTAGCACAGGCAAGATGCTCACGGCAAGGGCAGTTTCTGTGCCGTGTGCCCTTGACAGAATCGCCGTTATAGGGGATAAGCCGGGCGAGGTGTTGGGAGCGTGTGGTCCACTTCTTGCCTCTTGCGCGGTGCTGTGCGGTAAAAGAGGGGGCGTCGCGTTCGAGTAAAATTTTCTCTTAAGCCTTAAGTGAGATACCCCATTATGGTAGAGGTCTACGCGCGGTTGCGCGCTGCTGCTGCTCGGTTGGCGGTCTGTAGCGCTGCGGAGAAGGACGGTGCCCTGCGCGCTGTGCGCGATGCGCTACATGCGCAGCGGGAGGATATCCTGCGTGCAAATGCGCAGGATCTTGCGCGGGCGCGTGAGGCGGGTCTTGCCGCACCGCTTGTCGCCCGGCTCGCGCTGAGTGAACACCTTCTTGAGGATATGTTGCAGTCTTTGACTGTTCTTTCGCTTCAGCGGGATCCTATCGGGGAAATTATAGAAGGGTACACTCTTGCGAATGGACTGGAAATCCGGAAGGTACGTGTTCCTCTAGGGGTGGTGGCTGTCATCTACGAGTCTCGGCCCAACGTGACCGTAGATGCGTTTGCACTTGCGTACAAAAGCGGCAATGCGGTGCTCCTGCGCGCAGGTTCTGCAGCGAGTTATTCAAATGCCGCGCTTTTGCGCGCAATTCACGTGGGTTTGAAGAAAGCGCATGGTGTCGTGGACGCGGTGGCTGTTCCTCCCGTTTTGGAGGAAAAATATGGTGATGTGGATCATATCCTCCGCGCGCGCGGCTTTATCGATGCGGTATTTCCTCGTGGGGGGGCAGCGCTTATCCGGCGCGTCGTGGAAGGCGCCCGCGTGCCAGTTATTGAAACCGGATGCGGCGTGTGCCACCTATACGTAGATGAGAGTGCGAATATCGATGTGGCGCTGCAGATTGCAGAAAACGCGAAGTTGCAAAAACCGGCCGCATGCAATTCAGTCGAAACGCTGTTGGTGCATTGTGCGGTTGCGCGTCCTTTTTTGCACCGTGTACAGGAGATTTTTGCCACCTACGAGGAGACTACGCGCAAGACCGGTGGTGTGGATTTTTTTTGTGATGCTGAGTCTTTCTCCCTTCTCACAGAAAGGGGCGCGAGAAAAAATGTTTTTCATGCGCAGACAGAGACCTGGGATCGGGAATACCTGGACTATCAGGTATCCGTGCGGGTGGTGCCAAACTTTGAAGAAGCACTCAGGCACATTGCTCGTCATTCTACGAAACATTCAGAGATTATTGTCACGCGCGATCGTGCCCGTGCGCGTCGTTTTCATCAGGAAGTAGATGCTGCCTGTGTATATGTCAATGCTTCAAGTAGGTTTACCGACGGAGGGCAGTTTGGCATGGGAGCAGAGATTGGGGTCAGTACGCAAAAATTGCACGCGCGCGGTCCGATGGGTTTGTGTGCACTGACTACTTCAAAATATCTGATTGATGGAGAGGGGCAGGTGCGTCCGTGATCCGTGCGCTTTTTGCTGCGGCAAAAAAAATTGTGATAAAGATTGGGTCAAATACGCTTGCGCAGGCAGATGGTACTCCTGATGAGGAGTTTTTGGCGGAGTGTGCTCGCGCCTGTGCGGCGCTGATGCGTGACGGCAAGCAGATAGTTGTGGTGTCGTCTGGCGCTCAGGTTGCAGGGATTTCTACGCTCCATTGCCTTTCATCTCCTCCTCAGGGGGCGGGTTTAGAGCGTCACGAATCGCGCGGCGTTATTCCGGGTGATGGTGCGTCCTGCAAACAGGCGTTGTGTGCGGTGGGTCAGGCGGAGTTGATAAGTCGTTGGCGTTCTGCGTTTGCAGCGCACCAGCAGTGCGTGGGCCAGTTTCTGTGTACGAAGGAGGATTTTACTGACTCGGACCGCGCGGCGCAGGTACGCTACACGTTGTCCTTTTTGCTCGAGCGCAGGGTAGTACCTATCCTTAATGAAAATGACGCGCTCTGTTGCAGCGACGTCCCCTCTGTACCCGCCGACCGGCGGGTGTCCCTATCACCTCAAAAGAGGATTGGAGATAATGACAGTCTGTCCGCGTTTGTAGCGCTGTTGTGGCAGGCAGATCTTTTGCTTTTGTTGAGTGACATTGACGGCGTGTATGACAAAGACCCAAAGGCACACACAGATGCACAGCACGTTCCTCTGGTGACGGACGTGTCAGCGCTTGTGGGTAAAACGAGCATGGGCTCTTCCAATGTCTTTGGTACGGGTGGGATTGCTACAAAGCTGGATGCTGCGCGTCTTGTCACGAGGGCGGGAATTCCTCTGGTGCTGGCAAACGGGCGCCATCCGGATCCGATCCTGAGCCTTATGCGCGGGGATGCGCGGGGGACACTTTTCGTGCCTGTTTCTTAGAGAGCGACGTGGGTATGCGCGAGTGCACGCATTGTGCCCTATAATGCACGGCGTGCGGTCAATTTCTGACGTGTAATTTTTCTCGGTGGGGCGACGTCTCCGTCTGTCTGTTAATTCGGTGGTGTGTTTCGATGCGAGAAAAGGAAGGAGGTGTGGTGAACGACGATTTTCACTATGAAGTGACGCGCAACTGGGGCACGCTTTCCACATCGGGGAATGGTTGGTCCCTCGAACTGAAGTCTATTTCTTGGAATGGCCGGCCAGAGAAGTATGATATCCGCGCGTGGTCCCCAGACAAGAGCAAGATGGGAAAGGGGGTAACGCTTACGCGTGCAGAGATTGTAGCCCTGCGCGATTTACTAAACAGTATGTCCCTGGACCCGTACTAGGGACGGTCCGCAGTGCTTTGTGCAGCGCGGCGCGCAGCGTCGGTGGCTAGCCGGTCGCACAGTTCGTTGTACGGGTCTCCTGCATGTCCTTTTACCCAGCGCCACTCGACGGATAGGGTGTCAGCGAGTGCGCTGAGCGCTTCCCATAAATCCTTGTTCTTGACCGGTTGTTTGGCAGCCGTTTTCCAGCCGTTGTGTCTCCAGGTATGGATCCACTGGGTGATGCCTTTGCGTACGTATTGGGAGTCGGTGACCACCACCACCGCCTCTGCAGCGCGTCCGTGTGCCTCTTGCAGTGCGTTGATGACCGCGCACAGTTCCATGCGATTGTTTGTGCTCGGGTAGGCGCTGCCGCTTCTAGTGAATGCGGCAGCTTCCGGTGCGGTTTGTCCGGTTTCTAGGAAGGGTACGTCTGAGGGCACCAGAGCAAACGCCCACCCGCCCGGACCCGGGTTTCCCAGACAGGCGCCGTCAGTGTACAGGGTAAGTGCAGCGTGCGCGTTCATAGTCGCGCCTACGGTAACAGTTTTGCGCCGTGGGGACAATGTATTGGTCCGACAGTTGGTGATGGAGTGAAGATATTTTCGCAAGGAGGGAGAATGAGGCGCGCACGGATTGTGCAGGAAACTTTGGTACGCAGGACGACGGTTTGGTTTTTGCGGTACGCTGTCTTATTCTGCAAGGCGGTGTACACGTGCGCGTTGCACTTTCTCCTCGGGTGTACATGCTGCACTTTTTTTAGAGGAAAGCTAACACGGAGAGGGCACAGATGAATATTCTGCATAACTTTGTTGTATTCGAAGGTATTGATGGCACAGGCACGAGTACACAGTTGCGTGCGCTCGAACGCCATTTTCAGGCCCGTAAGGACATGGTCTTTACTCAAGAGCCTACCGGAGGGGAGATTGGCACCCTCATTCGGGATGTACTGCAAAAGCGTGTGATCATGAGCTCTAAGGCATTGGGATTGCTCTTTGCCGCAGATAGACACGAGCACTTGGAAGGTGCAGGAGGCATTAACGATTGTCTTGCAGAAGGAAAGATAGTGCTCTGCGATCGGTATGTTTTTTCCAGTTTGGTGTACCAAGGCATGGCGGTGTCGGGTAGTTTCGCGTATGAATTAAATAAAGAGTTTCCGCTTCCTGAAGTTGTGTTTTATTTTGACGCGCCTATCGAAGTATGTGTTGAGCGTATCACCGCACGTGGGCTGCAAACGGAACTGTATGAGTACACGTCTTTTCAAGAAAAGGCGCGCAAGGGGTATGAAACTATATTTCGCAAGTGCCGTCATTTGTACCCTGCAATGAAAGTGATTGAGATAGACGCGCGCGAGGAAATTGAAGTTGTGCATGAGCGTATTCTTCACCATCTGCGCGAATACAGGCGTCTAAAATAGTGTGTGGACGTAGATACACTATCTGAGGAGCAGTGGAGGTATATATCAGGAACGTGCTTTGCAAGCGGAGGGCGCGTGCTCGGTAAAACGGTGCTGCACCGACGCAGCATAAGCAAAATAATTGGAAAATTTGTCCATAGGTTTTTGTCGTCCGGTCACAGTGCTCAGTGCCTTTTTCTAGGCTGTTTTTCAATAACTGTTTATGTAGACTGGACGGGTCTTCCTTTCTCAACTCACATATTCTTTTCGGGGACATGCTGCCGTTGGCAGACGTTGGGTGTGACGGGTGTTTCTCTGGTGTGTAAGAGGAAGATATATTCCCCTTTTGTATCTGCACTGACCCCTGCACGGGGTACAGGCTATTGACGCTTCCTTTTGTCTGTGTGTCTTCACTGTTGCGTGTACGGCGCGTGAACGGGCCATATAGATAGATGCTTGACGGGGTCTGGTTGCCATGTTAGGATCCACCAAGCATGACTATTCTTTTCTGGCCGCGTGTGATGCATAAGACACTCCCATAGCACCGTTAAGAGTCTCGCGAAACCTCCTCCGTATGGAGAGGGGTAATCCAATTGCCGTGGAACGGCGAAGGTTCTGTGTTATGTCCGCAAAGATTTACGTCGGTAATTTAAATTATGCCACCACTGAGGCTGGATTGGCCTCCCTTTTTTCTCAGTTTGGGGAAGTGCTGTCCGTGGCTGTAATCAAGGATAAGCTTACGCAGCGGTCGAAGGGCTTTGGTTTTGTTGAGATGGAAAGCGCAGAATCAGCCGAGTTGGTTATTAACGAGTTGAATGAGAAGGAGTTTGAAGGGCGTAGGCTTCGCGTTAACTATGCGGAGGAGAAGCCGCGTTTTCCCTTTAAGAATTAGTGGAGGATGGGGAGGACTTTCCATCGTGGCGCATGTTTTTGGCGTAAGGTGCTTTCGCGTGCGTTATCTCATTTCTCGTCGTCTTTTGGTTCTCCCCGTTTGTGTGCGTCGCGGTGTGTTTGGTTCCTGTTAGGAACCCCTTCGGGGCTTCTGTCTATTTTGCTCCCAAGACTGCTAGTACTATGGATGAGGCTGCGTCTCGCGCCCAGGGTTGCGAGGAGGGTGCCGTCTTTTGCGCTGGTGAGCAGGTTGCTGGACGTGGTCGTGGTGACCAGAGAAAGTGGCAATCGGAGCCGGGAAAGAATCTTTTGTGTACTGTCGTTTTGCGGCGTGTTGCTTTCCCTGCGTTTTCGCTCTGTGTTGGATATGCGGTCGCTCTTGCATACATGGCCTTCCTCGGAGGTGTGTGCGCACCGCGCATTAAGTGGCCCAACGACGTCCTGGTGTGCGATCGTAAGATCGCCGGGGTGCTCTGCCAGGTGCGCGCGGGAGCGCTTCTCGTGGGTATTGGGTGTAACCTCCTGCAGGTGAAGTTTCCGCCCGAGTTGTCGCATGCCTGCTCTCTCGCGCAGATTGTCGGAGGCGAGCGGTGCCCTGATCCGTTTGCTTTCCTTCCTGTGCTGTTGGATCGGCTGTATGCCTGTGTCATGGCGCCGCCGAGTATCGGCGTGCTTGAGTCGTGTCTGTGGAAGCAGGGTGAGTACGTCTGTTTCCGCGAATGTGCGGGAACACGTCCTCCGATTCTGGGTCGTGTTGTCGGATTGGCCGCGGACGGCGCGCTGTGCATAGATAGCGCTGGGTCGATGCGATCGTATTACTCTGGGGAGATCGCCTTTTGGTGACGTGTCATTTCTTTTTACTGAAAAAGCGAAAGTTAATTTCAGAGAACAGTGGTAGCTCGCGTTCGCGCCGCATTAGCCACTGTGCACTTACCTCTCCGGAGCCGAGCGCCTCGTATACCCTCGTAAAGGCCTTGAGGTGGTCGGCGCACTCGCTAGCGGCGTACTCGGGGTAGCGACAATGGTTCCCTAAAAGGGGCCAGAACAGCGACTGACACAAAAGCACATCACGTGCTGCCATGTTCAGTAGGCGTTCGCGAAAGCCGGTGTCGTGTGCAAAGCGCTCTGTGAGGTCGATCATGCGTTCTGTGGTTTTTTGTATTGCAGGATGCATCCAGTCGTTTGCGCTATTAATAAGCTCATCCGCATAACCTCCCCCCAGTGAAGATCCAAAAAAGGGTTCAATGATTGACACCCCCACTGCGGGGCAGGTGAGCGCCGCCGTACAGGACACGCGCATTTGCGCGCTTTCTGCAACGGTGCGAAATACGGCTTCAAGCCAATCCATCCCCTCTGCCCATGCAACTCCAAATAGTGATGCAGGGAATACGCACACCGACATAGCCTCGAAGGGAGCGGTTGCGTGGACTACTTTTTCAAATATTTCTGTCCGATTACGCACGAACGCCCGCGCATCAGCGACACACGTGCGTTGCGCTTTTTCTTGCTCATACGGCGTACCTGAACGGGCATGGTACAGATACCCAGTAGCCATGCGTTCCTTGTGTGGTTCAAATAAAGGGTACAGAGCCTCTTCAGGCAGTATAAACCCAGCATCTTGTTCTGTATTTGCGTACACCGCCTGTGTACAGAAGGAATGTGTGGCGCCATGCACTTCTGCAGTGGCGACACGGTCCTTTCCTAAGCACCATAAGCCATTGGACGTCTGTGCAGGCTCAAAGATGCCACGTCGGGGTACGCGAGTGCCAAACAGGAAGCTATGTGTTTCCAATATGGTGTACGAGAATCCGTATGATTTTATAGTGCGCTCAAGCGCTGGTGCATAGCCAAGTTCAGGTAAATAAAAACCGCGGGGAATTGAGGAAAAATGTTTGCGGTAATTAATAAGCCCCATTTCGATTTGGGCGGATATAGATTCGGGCATGTCTTGGTAGAAGGGTAAGAAACAATTAACTGCCGTTGTTGCGAGTAATTCAATGGAACCTGTGCGGAAAAAGTGATTGATGCGCTCAAGGAGCGCCCCATCGCAGTGATCAAAATAATCCCGGTGAGAGCGAAGAGACCGAAGCACCGCTTCAGCTTGCACGCGCTCTTGGAGACTGTTCCTCAGGCGAATGGCTTCCCGTTCTCCGAATTCGATGAGTGCGTCGAGTGCACGCCGGTATCGGTCCATAAGCACGCGGTTAGCGAGCATTTCGCACAGAACGGGCCCGATAGCGAGGGAGATGTTAAAAGGAACACGCTCACGTTCGAGTGTTTCGCATAAGCGGAGTAGGGGGAGGTAGGTATAGGAAATCTCGAGAAAAAAACGGGATTCAGCGAGGAGAGAAGATGCACCGGCCCCTCGGACGAAGGGAAGATTACAATCGAGAACAAATGCAAGAGAGTGCACCGGCATTTTCTTCATGAAGGTCCCACTTATGAGCACACAGGAAGAGACGTGCTTGGGTAGGTTTCCTCAAGCAGGGGAAGCCCACAGAGGCTGAGAACTTCTGCGCCGGTTGGATCCTCGGGGTTAAGACTCCGTTCTATGACGCTGCGCTGGAGTGTGACAACTCTGGATTGAGCAAGGATGCGTTCGCGTTGGAGCATTTTGCAGCAAAGATCTATGCGATTAGTATCGTCGGCCAAGGACAGGTGCACGTAACGCTTCCTGTCTTTGAGGGGTACATCAATATCGAAGTGATCGAGCGAGGTGTGCCAGCCATGACCACCGAGGGAGTGCACGCGCAGAAAGAACGACCTAAATTGAGGACTCTGGGTGAGTGTGCAAAAGAGTTGCTCGTGGATATCCCAAAAGACAAAGAACCAAAGCGGGTCACGGGCAAGGATATGGATTTCGGTGGTATTGTAGGCACACGAAGTCCCCTTTGATTCAAGGGACTGGGGAGCGCATGGAGGGTTCAAATCAAGAGCGCTGTGGTAACAATCAAGGATCTCGCCAATGACAAGTCTTCGATTAAGGTCCTCAGGCAAGCAAAGACCGAGCTCATCTGCAAGCGCAAACAGCTCCCCGGTTGATCTTGACTCCAAAAACGACTTAGTGAGCGCCACGCCTACCCCACCCGGGGTGCCATTATGGGAACAGGAAAAATCTCTGTCAATATGAGGCCATTTTTTCTCATTCCACGGTTCTATATCGCGATGCAGAGAGTACGTACCGCCGGTAGGCGGGGCGAGTGTCGTGTCTTCCCCCTAGAATTCGCTATACGCTTGACCAAAAGGACAATGTGATGCAGCCTGGCGAGCGAGCTGCTAGGAGGTATGAAAATGGCTGGTGCCAGCAAAAATTCGCGTACTGCGGCGGCGACGCAGCGCTTTAACTGTCCGTGCGGGGGAGAGGTGGTGCTGAAGTCTATTGTTGATAACGGAAAGGTGAAGAACATCGCTGAGTGTCCTAAGTGCAGGCGTGTTGAGCGTCGGCCGCGTGACTTTAACTAGGAGTCTTTGGAGGCGCGCGTGAGGCACTCGTCTTGAGGACAGGTGGTCTCCGAGCGCCAGGCGTCTAGCTGCGCTTGAATGAGCGCTTTTGCCTCGCGTAGGAGGGAGAGCTGTTCGTCTTTGTTGTGGGGTGCGGGGTAAACGCCGAGCACTTTGACGCGGTAAGCGCTTCCTTTAAGCTTCTGTCCTATTTTCAGCAACGGGCGTAGGTTCCACCCTCCGTCCAACGCGCATACAACTACGGGGAGTGGGAGCCGTGCCGTGAGCGCACGGAAGCCTGCGGCGTGGAAGATGCGCAGGGCGCCGTTTCTTGATCGTGTCCCTTCAGGGAAGATCACAGGGAGCCATCGCTCTCGCATGACGTGGTGTGTAAACGTTTCGAGCGCTTGCATCGCCTGTGCTCCTGACTGATGCCGGTCTATCAGGCAGTGCCGACCGCTTTTGAGCATGGTGGACACAAGGGGGACGAAGCGCGCGAGTTCTCGCTTTGCTACGAAGCGCAACCTCGGCGCATCAATATAGCCAAAGTAACGCATGAGTGCAGGGGTGTCTAGCACACTTTGATGATTTGAGACTACAAGGTACTGCGTGGGCAGGTGCTCAGCGTGGGTGTAGTCGCTGTAAAACTTAAGTCTTCCGTAGGTATGTAGAACGGCAAAGATAGTCCGTGCACCCCAGGTGGATACCGCGTGATTAACCCATCTGCATCCCGGGCGGTACAGTGCGTAGCAGAGGGTGTTTGCAACTGCCAGCGGTGCAAGAACAGCGATACTTACGACGATGGAGAGAATTCCGCACATGAGGGCGCTCCTTCTGCGTTGGTTGACCACCGCACAGGGGAGCATTATGCCATAAAGCGCGCGTGCGCGCCTTTACTCTGGCGGACCTTTTCTTTATCATCGGCGGCGGAGACATGAACGATGGCAAGAAGATGTGGACTGTGTGGAAAGGGGACGATCAGCGGGTGCGCCGTGAGTAAGTCGATGCACCACTGCAAGCGGGTGTGGAAACCGAACCTGCTCGCAGTGAGAGTAGTTGTAGATGGCTCTGCGCTGAACATGCGGATTTGCGCGCGCTGCCTACGCAGCAACCCTCTTATGAAAAAGGCTCAGCCGCGGGCGAACGCGCCGCTAAGGGCGGCGGCGCCCAAGCTCTGACGCGAGCGACCAAACGGCGAAGAGAAGCACGCCGCATGCGCCGCTGGCTACGGCCCTGAGAGAGAAGCCGCAGGCTCCCATGCTGGAGTAGCTCGCCGCGGACCAGAGAACGACGGGGGCTATCCACATCGTGCTGTCGTCCCTGAAGGTGCGCACGTCCCGAACGGTCAAGAGCATCGCGCCGAGGAAGAGGCTGGCGTGTCCGCCAATCGATACCCAAGACGACCGCGCGTGGGTAGAAAGCTGCGAGAGGGTCTGGTTTTGATAAAAGTGGATCCAAACGTAGACCCCCACCGCTCGGTAGAGGAGTAGGACCAGCCCCACGGCATACAAGGAGTAACCACCGAGGGCGAGAAACCGACCTGACAAACGTACTTGCGCGCGGGCCATGGCGGAGTCTATTCTCGGCTGATGGAAGTGTCAAGGGATGCAGCGGGTGGCGGGGTCTTTTGGACGTTGCCTTGACCAAAGGCTGAGAATGCGGGAAGATTGTGCCCATGAGCGATTACCTCGACGCGGGCAACGAAGAGTTGCTGAAGGATTTTTTCAGCGAGGCGGAGCAACAGGTTGAGCAGCTCGAAAGCAATATACTCGTCATTGAGCAGGATCCCACCAATCGGGACGCTGTAGACGAGATTTTCCGTGCGGCACACACCCTTAAGGGGGGTGCTGCGACTGTTGAGATGCACGAGTTGTCCGGCTTCACGCATGCGGTGGAGGATCTGCTGGATGGGATTCGCTCAGAGAAGGTAACTGTTGACGGGGCGGTTGTGGACTTGCTCCTGACGTCGTTGGATGTAATTAAGGCGATGCTCGAGTCCCGTGCGGGCGGTGGTCCCTACGTGGAGGATATCTCGGATCTCGTTGCGCGTCTGCGCTCGTATCTGCCTGCGTCTGGGACTGTGCCGGGGGCGGCGCGTGGATTGTCGGTGTCTTCGCCAAATGCAGCCGAAGCTGCAAAGGGGACCGCGGTAGGTGAAGATGGGACGGAAGCCCCTCAGGTAGGGCGAGTGCCGCCGCTGTCTCTTCTTTCTGAATACGATCGGTTGGAATTGCGCGAGATCGTTCCGCCTGAGCACTCTGTCTACGCGCTTACGGTGCGTTTTGATGAGAGTAATTTGATGAACACGGTCGGCGGTATCCAGGTGTTTACAGCGTTGAAGTCCTGCGCAAGCGTGCTCAAGACGGTTCCTGATTTCGACGCACTGTATCAGGACATGTTCCATGAGTATGTTGTGTACTTCGTTTCCACTGTGCAGGATTCAGTATGTGTGTCGCAGGTTGCTTCGATTCCGGACGTTACGCTTTCGGTGAGTGTAGCGGAAGTTGCGCTTGCAGATCTGTGTACTCCCCTCTCTGAACATGGGGAGCTGGGTGTTTGCGCAGACGCGGGGACAGGTGGTGTGTCCGAAGGGAGCGGCGCTGCCGTGCGCAGCGGAGGGGAACGCGTTCCTAACTCCCTGCCGAAACAGGTTGCCGGGTGCGCGGTGCCTTCTGCAAAGGACTCATCAAAGGCTACCTCAAGCGGCTACGGCTCGGGGTCCGTGTTGCGCGTAGATGCGAAACGCATCGATTATCTTCTGAATTTGGTAAGTGAGACGGTGATTATCAAGGCCTCGCTCAATCAGAGTGCGCTTGAATTTGGGGAGGTGTACACCCTATTCCAAAACGCTAATGGCGCGTACAAGGAGCGTTTGCGTAAGTTTTTTGATAGGGTCCCCGCTTACCTAGAAAAGGTAAGGAACGGTCAGGACGCAGATGCGGTGCGCAAGGGGATGATAGCAGAGGTTGTCGGTGTCTTTGACATTTTTTCTTCGTTTGAGAATGGACTGAAACAGTCCGTCACTAAGTTTCGGTCTTCTGCTCAGAATTTGGGGCGTATTTCTGGTGAGCTTCAAGAAGGTGTGATGAAAATCCGCATGGTGCCTATTAGCCAGATTTTCAGTCGTTATCCGCGTGTGGTGCGCGATCTCTCGCGGGACTTGCGTAAAGAGGTGCGGTTGGTCATTCAAGGAGAGGAGACGGAGCTTGATAAGTCTGTGGTTGAAGATTTGCTCGATCCCATTATGCACTGCGTGCGTAATTCTCTCGACCACGGCATAGAAGCGCCTGAAGTTCGCGCGCGCTCTGGAAAACCGGCGCAAGGTACGCTTCTCCTGCGCGCAAGCAACGAAGGAAATATGATCGTTATTGAGGTTGCCGATGACGGGCGTGGCATCGACGTGGAGGCAGTGAAGACGAAAGCAGTTGAGCGAGGTGTGTTGCACCCAGGCAAGAACCTCACTGAGGTTGAGGCGTTCCAACTTATTTTTGCTCCCGGTTTTTCAACCTCTCGGTCGGTTTCTAGTGTTTCTGGTCGGGGTGTGGGGCTTGATGTGGTGAAGACTCACATTGAGAGGCTCAATGGCACTGTCTCCGTCTTTTCGGAAGTGCAGAAGGGAACGCGCTTTGTCATAAAGCTGCCGCTTACACTGGCAATTATTCAGGGGCTCTTGATACGGGTGGGGCAGGAGGTGTACTCGATACCGATAGCTTCGGTCATCGAAAGCCATCGTATCAAGAGTGAAGAGATTAACCGGATTGATAACTACGAGGTGTTCAATGTGCGGAACGAGGTCATTAGCTTGTTGCGTCTCGATAGGCTGTTCGGTATCAGCTGCGATGATGAGGTGACCGGTCAGTATCACTACGTGGTTATAGTTGGTGCGGCAGAGAAAAAGGTGGGGCTCATGGTGGATGCGCTGATTGGTGAGGAGGACGTAGTCATCAAACCACTGCGGGATCAATTCACTAGTTCCCCTGGTATTGCAGGGGCATCTATCCTGGGTGACGGTTCGGTGTCGTTGATTATCGATGTGGGGCAGCTGCTTGAGCTTGGGTTGAAGCGGGAAATATTGGCGCGTGAGCGTCGAGAAGCCACGGTGTGGTAGGCAATCTGGGGCACGGATTGGGGACTATGATAGAGCATATGGAAGCAGAGATCGGCATTCGGGGAAGTTTCGACGGGGGCGTACGTGAGCCGCTTGCGGTCATAGACTTCAAGATGGTTACCTTTTCCCTCGCGGGGAAGGACTACGCGGTAGATATCATGCAGGTGAAGGAAATTGCAAAGGCTGGGAGCTTTACCTATGTGCCCAATACGTCTCCGTTTGTTCTGGGGGTGTATAACTTACGGGGGGATATTATTCCCATAATTGATTTAAGGAGATTTTTTAATATTCCCGCTCCGCGCAAGTCCCGGCAAGCGATCGAGAATATGGTGATCGTCACAGTAGAAGATCAGACATTCGGGGTTGTAGTAGATGGCATCGATAAGGTAATTGGGGTGTCAAAAACAACTATTCAGCCGCCACACCCTATCTTTGGGGACATTAACATAAAGTATATCCGGGGGGTGGTTGAGGAGGCGGGGAAGCTGTACATCCTACTTGATGTGCACCGGATTTTTTCCTTCCGTCTTGGGGAGGAGGAGCGGACGGCGGTTGTCGATCGTGGTGTTGTGCCGTCTCCTTCACCTCCTGCCATATCTGTGCCGCCGGGGGATGAGGAAAATTTAAATGTTGGTTTCATTAGCGATACGTTGGCCGCGTTTGGCCGTTTCTTTACCAGTGCAGTGAATGAGGGTTGGTTGCGCAGCCGGTATCTTGTGTGGCGTGACGTGCGCTCTGGAGCTGAGGTACAGCTTCAGCATGAGGAGGATGTCGCCGAGTTCTTGAGTACGTTTCCTTCCCCGGACACGGGTGTGTTTTGGTCGGGGGAGTATGCGGCGAGTGTGGGATCTGTTCTTTCTCGGATGCAGGTGGGAAAGGTGGTGACGGTGTGGAATATCGGTTGCGGTGCGGGTCACGAAAGTTACAGTCTTGCGGTGCTTCTCAGAAAAACCTTCCCCGACGCGGTGGTTCGGGTGCACGCAAGCGATTCGGATCTCTTCTCCATTTCCAATGCTCCCATGCTCACTGTTCCTGAGCATGTGATCGGTGATTGGTATAAGCCCTATGTGGTGAAGGGGGTGAGTGGTTCGTATACCTTCTCCCAGGAAATTAAGGAGATGGTCCTGTTTGAGTACCACGATTGTACGCATCCGAGTGCGCTTCCAGACGTCGATCTTATCGTGGCGCGGGACGTACTGTCATCTCTTGCGGTTCCGGTGCAGCACACCCTGTTGAAGGAGTTTTCTGAGAAGTTGAAGGCAACGGGTGTTGTTCTGCTCGGTCAGAACGAGGTGATGCCTAAGGACACAGGATGGTTGCGGCAGATTGAAGGCACCGTTGCGGTGTTCAGCAAGGAATAATTAGCGCATGAGGAGTAGTGTATGCGTGTAGAGTATATCAACCCGTTCAGTGAGGCGGCGTACGTGGTTCTGTCTGAGGTTTTAGCAGGGGAAACCAAGCGGGGGGACTTGTATTTGAAGTCTACGTGCATGCCGGTGATGGGTGTTGCGGCTATCGTTGGCCTTGCAGGGGATGTAGAGGGGCGTGTGGTGTTTGACATGACGCTCGATACGGCGCTGAAGATTGCCTCTTCGATGAACGAGGAGAAGTTAGCGGCGTTTGATGAACTTGCGCGTGCGACGATCACCGAGCTCGCCAATCTGATCACCGCAAAGGCGGTTACTACGTTGCACGAGCTCGGATTTAAGTTCGATCTTACCCCTCCGGCGCTGTTTACTGGGGACAACATGGAAATATCTAGTAGTGATATTGAAGCGCTTATCGTGCCCATGGAGACGCCTCAGGGTAAGGTGGAAATTAATGTTGCCATCCGCGACAAAGTATAAGGGGGAGGAAGTATGATTTCCAAGCAGGATTTTCCCACGATCAACGATCGGGTTCCCGCAGGACAAAAACCGAATGGGGCGCCCTATCGTGTGTTGGTGGTGGACGACTCCATGTTCGTTTCAAAGCAGATTGGTCAAATCTTGACAAGTGAAGGCTACGAGGTTGCAGATACTGCGGTGGACGGCGTTGATGGGGTTGAAAAGTATAAGGCGATGAGTCCGGGCGTTGATTTGGTGACGATGGATATCACGATGCCCAAGATGGGCGGGATTACTGCGCTTGAGAAGATTCTTGAGTTTGATAAGAATGCAAAGGTAGTTATCATTTCGGCGTTGGGGAAAGAGGAATTGGTGAAGAAGGCACTGTTACTGGGCGCGAAGAACTATATTGTCAAGCCGCTCGATAGGAAAAAGGTGTTGGAGCGAATTGCAAGCGTACTAAAGTGAGGGCGGGTGTGTCCTGCGGGCTGTCTCGTACGGTTTGCCTGCTTGCGTGTGTGGATGGTTTCTTGAGGTTTTTGCCTTCGCGCGCGGAGTGCCCGTCTCTCTGCGTGCGTGGTTTCTGTGTGTATGCCGCAAAAGGAGAAGTGGTTTCTCCCTCAGCCCTTTGCTCGGGGCCCTGTGGTGCCCTTCCTGCGGTGTAGTTTCTATACTCCTTCGTAGTTCCTAGTTGGTTTGGTTGGACAGGGTTCGGTTCGATTTTGAAGAGGTGCACACGTTGTATTGTGCGCATGAAAGAGGGAGCGGTGTGTGCTCTTCCTGAAAACGCTTGAGGTATTTGGCTTTAAGTCGTTTGCAGATCGCGTTCGCGTTGAGTTTGCAGATGGCGTCACTGCGCTGTTGGGCCCAAACGGCTGTGGCAAAAGCAATGTCGTTGACGCCATAAAGTGGGTCCTCGGAGAGCAGTCCTCTAGGGCCTTGCGTGCCGACAGAATGGAAGACGTTATATTCAACGGGACCGAGTCGCGTCGTTCGTTGAACGTTGCAGAAGCCTCTCTTACCGTTTGCGATGAAGCTGGTATCCTTTCGCTCGATGTGCCAGAGATTTTAATTAAACGCAGACTCTATCGTTCCGGGGAAAGTGAGTACTTTCTTAACGGGAATGCCGTCCGTCTAAAGGAGATCCGCGAGCTCTTTTGGGATACGGGAATAGGGAAGGTTGCGTACTCCGTTATGGAGCAGGGGAAAATAGACCAGATTCTCTCAAATAAACCGGAGGAACGTCGCTACCTTTTTGAAGAAGCAGCAGGGGTGACGCGCTTTAAAGTTCGTGGCGCGGAAGCAGCACGGAAATTGGAGAAAACGGCGGAGAATTTGCGTCATCTTGAGGTTATTCTGCAAGAAGTAGAGAAGAGCTACGAGAGTTCAAAGCTCCAAGCTGCCCAGACGCAACGTTACCGCATGCTCAAAGAGGAGATTTTTGCGCGAGATCGCGATCTTGGTCTGTTGCGTCTGCGTGGGTTTTTAGAAAACCAAGCCCGAGCGGATGGAGCACTCCAGCGCAATCGCGCGCGGCGCGACGCGTTGCAAACACAGGTGGAGGAAGCACAGCAGACGCTTTCTGCTCGCATAGGCGAGATCAATGATATGGAAAAGCGCGTTGACGCGCTCCAAAAGGAAATCTATGGCCTTGCAATTGAACAGAAAGCAAAGCAAAACGAGGCATCGCTACATCGTAAGCATCTTTCTGAACTGAAAGAGTCGATTGGTCAGATAGAAATGCGCAAGATTGGTGTAGAAAGTCGCGTGCAGGATTTGGAAGAAGAAGTAGCAGAGCAAGACGCACACGTGTATCAGTTAGGCAGTGCTCTATCCTCTGTTGAAGAGCATATTGAATCGTTTGCGCGGAGCTTGCACGTTGCAAGTGAGCACGTCTCAGAGAATGATCAAACGCTTCGCGACATACAGGGACAGATGCAAGAGATAAGTGCCGCGTGTGTTGAACTTGAGGCGTCCCTACGTGGCGTGGCAGAAGATATTGCTGCAGAGCTTGACACGCGCCTGAGTGCAGCCGGGTACTCTGCGCGCAATCGAGCAGAGGCTGAGCGTACGTTGGTAGCGGGGGTACAGCGCCTGCGAACCTTCGTGGAGGGGAGAGCACGTATTGTTTCGGACTTTCTGGTGGTAGATACCCACACTGAAGGGGAGCTGTGCCGGATGCTGACTACAGTTGTGGACGCGTTCAATGAGGCGGTAAAGATAGTGCACTGCGTTGAGGCAGACATAGCAGAATATGCGCGTGTTTCTGCCCGGTTTATCGATGAGTTTGTTGCTCCTCAGGGGATTATGACCAAGAAACGTGAATTTGAGCGACAGCTTGAACAGCACCATGCACAGCTTGAGCGGCATGCTGCGCGTCAGCGCACACTGCAGGAAGAGAACAAGCTCCTTGTTGGGAAGATAGAAGCCTGTCGCAAAACGCTTGAATCCCTGCGTGTGGATCAGGCGCGTCTGCGTGCTGAAGCTGAGGCAGGACAAAAACAGGCTGCAGGAACCAGAGGGGAGGTGGCACGTCAGCGCACACTGCAGGAAGAGCTCGAAGGGGAGTTGTTTACCGAGGGGGAGCGGGTGGCGGCGCTCGAAGAGCGCTTACTAGAGATTGAAGGGGAAATAGGACAGCTAGAACAGCGCGGTGTTTTGCTCACCAAAAGTCTTGAGAACTGCGAAGGAGAGATCCGTGTGCGGAATGCCGCAGTAACATCTGAAGAACGTGCGCTCCAGGAAGCGCGCGTGGAACTTGCACAGGTGGGGCGGCAGCTTGAGCAGGCACATCGGGAGTTGATGCAGTGCGAAACTGAGATTCGCAATTTACGTGAACATTTTCGAGAACAGCACACCCGCGATCTGAGTGAGTTTGAGGATTTAATACCGGGGATTGAAAAAACGGCAAGTGATCTGCGCCAAGAGCGTGGGGAGCTTCAGGCTCGAGTGAAGGAAATCGGGGCGGTGAACTTTATGGCGGTGGAGGAGTTTCAGGAGGTAAAGGAGCGCTACGAGTTTCTCGTTGCGCAGGTTGCGGACCTTGAAAAGGCGCGCGCAGATCTGCAGCGGGTAACCGATAAAATTAAGGCTGAATCTGCAGAACTTTTCTTGGCAACATACCGACGGATTCGTAAGAATTTTCACGAGGTATTCCGTCGTCTGTTTGGGGGAGGTCGCGCAGAGATACGTCTCTCAGATCCTGCAGCGGTACTCTCGTGTGGAATTGAAATCCTCGCGCAGCCACCGGGGAAGAAGCTCGAGCATATTGGCCTCCTTTCTGGTGGAGAAAAGGCAATGACTGCAGTAGCGTTGCTCTTTGCAACGTATATGGTGAAGCCTGCGCCGTTTTGTCTTTTGGATGAAATCGACGCAGCGTTGGATGAGCATAATGTAGCTCGTTTTGTTGGGATGCTTGATGAGTTTTCTGACGTCAGTCAGTATATCGTAATCACGCACAATCGGCGGACGGTTTTGGGTGCACGCACCATGCTTGGGGTAACAATGGAAGAGCCGGGGGTATCGAAAGTGGTTTCGATTGCACTTGAATCTGCTTCTGAGCGACCGGCTAACGGCGAGGCAAGAGGAGCCATTTGATGCGTCTGCGTGGGGTGGCAGGTGCCCTGTTGGGTGCGGTGGTGCTTGTGGCATTGGGGCTGATGGGCGTCTGGTGGGTGTTCTATCCAAAAAAAGGGGACCGTGGGACGGCTGTGGCTCGCGAGCCAGTGTTGTTGCACATAGATCCTGCACAGATGGAGGCAGCTGATGAACCGTTGACGCTTCCCCCTATCGAGCGTTCCCGTGAGCGGATGTCGGCGTGGAGTGAGCAGGAGTGCCTCCGACAGCTTGAGTATCCGACGGAAAAGGCGGTGCAGGCATTAGAGCACGCAAACGAGAAACGCATACAGCAGATGCTAGAGGCAGTACCGTGAGTGTGTGGGTGGCGCTCGCCTTGCTGGGAATGTGTGTTTCGTGTACGCACGTGCCTCCGCCTCGTGCCCTCATCGTTTCAAAGGAGCCGCCTCCAGCGTTGGATTCTGCGCCGCGCCCTACGATTGCAGAAGCAGTTCCTCTTCCGTCCCCTGTGGAGGAAGAAATCGCCGGTCGCCTCCCTCCTGCACCTGAGCGCGTTCCTGAGTCCTCACAGGAGCGGGAACAGAAACCTGAGTCTTCGAAGCCTCAGGTGGTAGAGCCGGTGTCGCTTGCCTCTCCGGTGAAGCCTCGCGAGACTGGGAGTGTACCTGATGTTCTTCCAGTACCTGAAGTGTCGTCGCCGCACGTTGCGCCGCCGGCACCCCCTGCGCCGACAGCTCCCCGGCCGCATCGTCCCTCCCCTCCGCCTGTATCGCCTTCTGCATCCAAACCAAAGCAGCGCGCTGTACCTGCTTCTCCGCCCCCTGCATCAGAGCCTCCCCGTGAGGCGGAGGTGCAGGCTGAGCCTGAGCCGGCAGAGGATTCTCCACGCGCGATGGTGCCTGAAGAACCGCCTGAGGATGAGGTGCCGCGCGTTTCGCGCGCGGTACAGCTTGCAGTGGGGCAAAAACTTGAGGTTTTGTATCCGGGCGAAGGCTGGGTGTACGTGGGCGAGCATACTGCGCAGCCTGGTTTGCGCTATCACCAGCGCAAGTTGGAGGAGTCGCATTCGCTTTTTACCTTTAGTGCTGAGCGAGAGGGTGATTTTGTCTTAGCGTTCTCCTATTTTGATGTGTTTCGGGATGATTTTGTCTCCGACGCACTTGCGGTCAAGGTGGTACCGAAGCGGGAAGGGCTCGCGCGTGTGGTGCGTGCGCCTGAGTACCGGCGTACGGTGTCGTCTCCTCCTGATACTGTCGTTTCTGAGTTATCTCCTGCGGGAACGGGTACCGAGCGCAGAGCAGAAGAGAGTGGAACTTCTGGTTCTCAGCGCGCCGCTGCCCATACTGGAGCGCCTGTCCGGCAGGATCAGACGGATACTGCTGTTGCAGAGAAAGCTCAGCACGGTACGCCCCGTCCTGATGAAAAAAAAGATCGGGAACCCACCGTAGGAGGACGTGACCCTGTGCCGTCGGATGCAGTAGCACAGGGTGTGTCGGAGCGGTACTCTCCGCGGAAGATTTCACCAGCGTCTCAACCTTCTGCTCCCTCAGCTGCGCCTATTGAGGCGCATGTCCCGGCATCTGCTCACAAAGAGGGTCAAGAAAAACGCGATCACCTAGCAGAAGCGCGCCAGTTTTGTGCACAGGGAAACGCGCGAGATGCCCTCGCTTCGCTCGGCGATTTCTTTGCGCAGTTCCCTTCTCACGAACGAATGGACGAAGCGTGGTTCCTGCGTGGACAAGCCTATGAGATCAACGGCGCACAGAGAAACGTACGCCTCGCGCTCGAAGCATACAAGACAATACTGGAACGCTTCCCCCACAGCCCATACTGGAAAAAGGCAGACGAACGCGCACGCTTTATCAAAAACTTTTTTATTAAGATTTCTTAGCAGTCTCGCATCACAGGCAACAAGAATGCGATCATGTCGCCTCGACAACCACACCCGCGCGTGCGTCCTATTCGTCAAAGTCTAGGTCATTGTCCTCATCTTCATATTCAAAATCGTCGTCCTCAAAGTCATCATCTTCGAAATCAACCTTATCGTCGTCACTGTCTTCAAAGTCATCGTCATCGTCAAAGCCATCCTCGTCTTCAAAATCATCGAAATCCCCGTCCTGGAAGTCGCTGTCTTCAAAGTCGTCCTCGTAGTCGTCCGAGCCTTGGACGTGTGGAACGCAGGAATACAGGGCGCGTGCGAGTAACTTGTTTCTCTCGTTCATATGGCTGACCTCTGCTTGTGGTATGGTGAAAGCTAGGGGTGGATCGTAGAGGGGAGCGCACACGCTGTCAACTGTGCCTAATAGGCACAGGTATTTTTTCTCTTGTGTTTTGGGTGCAGGTAGAGAGAAGGGGGAATTGACACGCTGTGTCCGCTTGTCATAGAATGGCGGGTGCAGTCGCTGAGTTTGCGCGCTCACGCAAAGGTGAACATGCATCTGTGGGTTGGTGCACGTCGGGCCGATGGTCTTCACTCGATTGAGAGTGTAATGCAGCGCATTACGCTTGCGGATTCTTTGTCTCTTTCGCGCCTGGATATCCCTGGCCGGTGTGAGGTGTGTTCGCCTTATATGGCTCTGCCTCGAGAAAACACGCTGACCCGTGCGTATGCGCGGTTTTGTCAGGTAACTGGCGTTCACGATGGTGTGCGCGTGCGCGTAGTGAAGCGTATCCCTGCAGGGTCTGGCCTTGGTGGGGGGTCTGCTGATGCTGCCGCGCTTTTGTGTGGCCTTGATACGTTGTTTGGGACGACCCTTTCTGCTCGGGTTCTACGAGAAGTGGCGTATAGTGTCGGCAGTGATGTCCCTTTTTTCCTGGCTTCCCAGGCTGCGTGCGTGCTAGGTGGTGGTGAGCAGCTCGTTCCCCTCGTTCCAAAGACTGGCTATCTGGGGCTTTTGGTCTGGCCGGGATTGCACAGCGGTTCTGCACAGGCCTATGAGGATTTGGACAGGTTGCGTGCGTGCGGCGTACATGCTGCCGACGGCGAGCAGTACTCTCTGCGTGGGGCTACCGCGCTTTCTGCGCACTATGCACAGGATTGTGCGCGGTGGCGGTTTTTTAATAGCTTAGATACCCCTGTACAGCGTCGGTACCCTGTAATCGCCCTTGCGCGTTGGGATCTGGCCCGTGCGGGTGCGTGCTTTACAGCGATGAGTGGAAGCGGGAGCGCGGTTTTTGGTCTGTATCGGGATGAGGAGGAGCTTCGGCGCGCGCATAAGCTGCTTGCAAAGCGGTGGTGTTGGTGTGTGCGTGTCCGGTTATGTAGGTAGGATAACTTTGGGACGTCGGCAAGTGGTAAGCCAACGGTTTTTGGTACCGTCATTCCGTAGGTTCGAATCCTACCGTCCCAGTTTGCGGCGTGTTCGCTTTCTGTGCATGGAGGATTGGATTGTGGATGAAAGGCGTTTGAAGGGGAAAAGGCGCGTCCAGTTGGGGAAGTATGCCGCTGTGCGTGGCAGAAAGGAAGGGCGTTTGCCTGCGGTTATGTATGACCATCGGGGCGTGTCCGTTCCCCTTGAACTTGCGCAGCAAGACTTCGATAGATTGTTTCGTGCCTTAACCAGGAGTACCGTTCTGTCTTTGGAACTGGATGGTGGCGAGGTCTTTTGCGTTTTTGTTAAGGACTATCAGCATAACATGGTCAGTGACCGTGTGGAGCATGTGGATTTCTACGCAGTTGAAGAGAGTGTTCCGTTGCGAATGCGAATCCGGCTGCAGTTGTGTGGTTCTCCTGAAGGAGTGCGCTATGGGGCTCGCTTGGAAAAGGGGCTCTCATATATCGAGGTAGAGTCTTTGCCGCGCAACTTGCCCGACCGTGTTGTGCTTGATATCAGTGGGCTCGGGGCCGGCGACGTGCGCCGTGTGCGTGATGTTCCTCTGCCCGCGTCGGTGGCGGTTCTCAGCGATCCTGATGCGGTGATTGTGGCACTCAGTTCTTCTGCTTCCGAAGCGGGTTCACCCGCTGGCGCGAGGACCGGCTAGATGGTGCGCGGTGTAACGCGCGCGGTGCGGCACACTGTGCAGCGTGCCCGTCTTTATAGGTGAGTGAGTCTAGGCAGAAGCTTCACCCGCTGCTCGTCCACGTGGCGCGTAGCTTTGGGCATTTCCTTGTGCCGAGAAAGCCTTCTTGCTTGCTCGTGGCGGTTTCAGGAGGTGCCGATTCGCTTGCGCTTCTTTATGCGGCGCACGAGCTCGCTCCTGACTTTGGGGTGTGTGCGTGCGCGGTCACGGTTGATCACAGTCTGCGCGCTCAGGAAGGTGCGCTCGATGCGCGTTTTGTGCGTGCGCTGTGTGCTCGTTTTTCTCCTCCCCTTCCGTGTTTCGTGCAGCAGATTTCTGCCGGTGCGGTGCACGCGTGTGCTAAAATTCGTGGCCGCGGTGTGCAGGATGCGGCGCGTGCACTGCGCTATAAGGTCTTTGACCACGTGGCTGCTCGCTGCGGAGCACAGGTGGTTCTAACCGCGCACACCCGTGATGATCAGTACGAAACACTGCTCATGCGCTTATTCCAGGGAGCGGCCGCGTCCGCGTTGCAAGGTATACGAGCTGCGCGTGGACGGTACGTGCGTCCGCTGCTAAAGGTGAGCCGCACGTGTGTTGAAGATTTCTTGCAGACGCGTGGTGTGCGTTGGCGCGAAGACACATCAAATACGTGCAGGAAATATGTGCGTAACCGTATCCGTCATGAACTTATCCCTGCACTTGATGCAGTGCTTGCAGGGTGGCGCTCCGGCTTAGATAAAACGTTTGCGGGGATTAGTGCAGAACACAGCTTTTGTGTTGCTGCCTTGACGCGGTGGCGTGAAGGTTGTTCGCATGCGTGGGAACCAGTACCACGTGCGTTGGGCACGCGTCTGCGGATGCCTCGGTCGGACTTTCTCGCCGCTGAATTTATATTGCGCTTCTTTCTTTTGCAGGAGGCTTGCGTTCGTTTGGGAGTTTCGCACCGGGTGCCACGCGGGGCGCTTGAACGGTGTGCGCGTTTTGATGGTGTGCGTCGGATACACGTTTCAGGGCTGCAGTTAGAGCGTGCCGGTGCATATGTGCTTTTTTCCTGCATACATGCGTCGGACATAGCACGTGAGACAAAGAAACAGGATACAGGATCACCTCCCTCCTCTGAAAAGCAAGGAGTGAGTGCAATCTACGTGGCGCGTCCTGGTGCCTACCTCTGTGCGTGCGGAACGCTTCTTGTGGAAGTACGTCCTGCCGGCGTGTTTGTCTGTTGCGCACAGGACCGCGTGGGTGTAGGTCCGTTTTCTTTTCCCTTTTATATCAGAACCCATCGCACGGGAGACACCATCTCCATCCGCGGTGGTCATAAGGGGATCCGAAAGATGTTCTCAGAGTGGCACGTACCTTTATCGGACCGCACGGTGTTACCGATGATAGAGCAGGATGGTGTGTTGCGTGCGCTCTATGGCGCAGCACTTGGTTACCAAAATCGTTACGCGGAGAGGACTCCTCATGAGTAAGGGAATGTGCCCACGTATGGGAAGACTCTGTGCAGTGAGTATCTTTTGTGCATTTTCTGGCATCCAAGATGCCTCGTGCGTGTCTGAACCTGCACCTCCACAGGATCTAGAACGTAATCATCCAGGTGTTGCGGCTCGGTATCTGCAGGAAGGGCGATGGCAGGAAGCTTTGTCCCAGGCAGAGCAAGGAGTCGCTTCTGCTCCGCAAATAGCAGACTTTTTATTTATTGCTGCACGGGCCTCTTACGCGCTGCGGCAGCCGCGCGCACGTGCGTTACAGTGGATGGCCCGTGCCGTGGCAAAGGATATGCAATGGTGTGTGTACGATATAGAAGAGGTGCGGCTTTTTTATGCTCGTCTGTGTGTGGATACGTTACAGCACGCCCGTGCACTGGAACTTCTTGCAACGGCTGAGCAGGTGTCTGCAGATGCAGATTGGTTGCGTGCCCGGGCACGTTACGGGCTCGGACAAGTTGAGCACGCGCAGGAGCTGATCGAAAAAGCGTTGGAACGTTGGGCGCTTGACGCGCGCTTTGCAAAGTTGTTTTTTGCGCAAGAGCGTTCACGACGTCCCTCGTCGCGGTCAAAAAAGATAGCAGATTCCATCCTGTCACGTCTTTCTGTATGGCAGGAGCAGGACCCATCGCTGCTTGTAGAGGCGGCTCTATTTGAACCTCGAACGAACATGGCATTTCGATATCTGCAAACGTATTTTACCTTGCGTCCGTTAGATGCTCCTGGAGAGAGTTCTGCTCAATCCTCATATGAGCAAAGCACGCGCGCAGGGGATTCTGCTCCTGAGCAGGAGCTGTACGCGCGTGCCCAGTCAATTGTGTTGGGATTGCAGTATGGAGTGCTGGATGAACAACGCGCGATGGAGATGTTCTGTACGCTGAATTCCCCTCTGGCAGTTCCTGCGGTTGACCCGACCGATGATGTTTCAAGCTTCGGTGTGCATGCGTCGTCTGTGTCTTCATCCACTCCCTTGCAGCGCGTGGTGGTTTTGTATGCGGATCTGCTGCATGAGTTCAGTCGTTTGCTTGCAAGTCGGCCGATTCGCGCACGTTTTGTGCGGTTTCTTGCGGAGTTCGAAGGTGTGCTGTATACCGATGAAAATCGGGACGGCATTGTTTCTGCGCGTGTGTTTTTTAAAGCAGGAAGGCCGCGCCGGGCACAGTTCGATACAAACCAGGATGGCATCCTCGAGTATGAAGTCTATGCGAATGACGGTGCGCCAACGTGCGTGCACACGATGCACAGTACGCAAAAGACGGAATTGTCGCGCGCTTCTGTGTTCCCCATACCCCAGAATATTGCCGCGCACGACCATGAGCGTGCTGCTGAGCGCTGGATTGCCCCGCGCGTGTCGCTTCCTGCAGATAATGGGGTGGAGGGAGAAACTCAGGCGCATGTTCCTTTGACGCAGCAAGGCTACAGAGTGTGTTACGATCGCTACCCTGAAGTACACCAGGTGGGGTGGGAGGATAAAACGTACGTATTGCGTCCTCGTGCACTTCGGTGGCAGCCGGTACGCATGCAGTCCTTAGATCTTGCGCGAGATTTAGAAGGTGTGCGGTCGCACGATTTTTTCACAATGATATTGACAAATGAGCCGCTCCCTACTGAGCAGCAGATCACAGTTTCTTCCCTTTATTACGAAAAGCCTGATTCCCTGTTTGAGCGTGCCCGCGTAAGGACGTACCTTGATGAAGGGCTGCCTTTATTTTCTGAAACTCATGTTGGATCGCGTTTTCGTGCGCGTACGCACTATGTGGATGGACGCGCAACGCGACGGGATAGCGATCGGGACGATGATGGATTTTTTGAAACGCGGGAATACTACAATGCTCAAGGGGCGGTACGTGCGTTGTCAGTTGACGTGCACAAGGATCGAAGTTTTGCCTATCAAGAAGAGTATGGAGCGAAGGGACAGAAGGTGCAAAAATGGTATGGTCGTGGACGTGTGACGATTTCGCACACAGAACTACCTACCGGTCATGCGCGTACTGAGTGGTTGCACCCGGTGACAGGTAGACACGTGACAGTAGATTTTGTGCAGGGGGTGCCTAAAAGGCTGCTAGTGGATGGGGAGGTGCACACGCTTACCAAAGACCCGCGTAACGCTGCGTTATATTGGGTGCGGCGGATCCCGCGGAACGGGGACGAAGTGGGACAAAGAATAGTTGAATCTTTCCGCGCGGCGACCTCACCGGTGGTGTCCGAGTATTTCAGGACGGGTGGGAGCGTGGTGCGCGCGGTCCGCTCCGGAGGAGTTGTCTTCGCCGAGGAGCTTGAACCAGGGAAGGAGTAGGGCCCGGCGAGCCCTCTGCTGGGGACTCAGTCCGGGGCAATCACGATTTGCCAGTTTCGATACAGCTGTAGAGTGTGTACTTTGAAATGCCGAAGTAGTGGGAGACCCTGTCTTCCGCGCGTGTAATGAGAAACGTCCCCATCTGGCTGAGAAGGTGGATGGCATCTGTTTCTTCCCTTTTACTCATGAGCGCTACAGGTTTTCCTACTCTTTCTACAGACTCTTCCGTCAGGTCGTCAAGGAACGCACTGACGCTCTTAAGGTGGATATGCGAGGCGGTCTCCGCAGTAGTGCCGGTGAGCCGGCCAAGCGCAAACTGCGTAACCTGCAAAGCAGCAATATCAAAGTTTATCGCTAGAATCGCCTGAGCCGTGCTATGTTCGTCACGAATATACAACATGCTCGACTTAAGGGAGCGGCAGTTCTCCATGCGAATGAGGTAGTTGAGCCGCCCTCGCCTGTCTCTATTCCGTAATTCTTGAAAAGCGACAGGCGGGGTCTGTCTCCAACCCTGCTACTGGTAGCGCGTCCATTTGTGATAAAATCAACCGCGCAGCTTTTACCATCGCTACTGACGCCGTACACAACCACCTCACAGTCATGCCCGAAATGAGACGCGATCCCCTGAGCAACTTGCTGCAGGATTTGCACTGTCTATCCCTTTTTTACCGCATCGACTTCGTTCATATGCCTCTCTCGGTAAGTAGTTTCTTTATGGTTTGCTTGATCTGTGCAACCCGCGCAGCATGCGGATGGGCTGCAACAGCTTTTCGCAAGCACGCGACTACGTCCTCTGTAGATACTTTTTCTGAAAGAGCATAGGTGTATGCGGTCAGGTACCACGCTTCCTGTTTTTGAGATGCACTCAGAAACGGTGACTGCGCTAAATCCTTGTAAGCATTCCCCGCTGCTACAAGGTTTTCTTGCTTGATAAATTTCTCCGCGCGCCGCCGTGCCAGGTGAAACATGTAATCCCCGTGGAGACCTGAGACATTTTCGTGATCAGCCTGGAGTGCTTCTTTTCGGAGGGCGTCGTACCGCGCAGAGCGTGGGTAACGCACCGTCTTAAGAAATGCATCGATGGCAATTGCTTTTTCAGCAGCTTCGGTCTGAGCGATACGGTCACGCGCCGCTAGCACTTTTTTTCTCGAAGCGTCCGCAGACCGTATTAGCGCCCACAGCTCCTGCTCGCTCGACAGCGTCGAATGTATGCGCTGCGCAAAGTAAGCGTCCCCTTGTGCGCTTTGGAGAACAAGGAACGGAAGGCCATCAACCTCATACTCCGAAAACAACAAGCGATTACGTTCGCGCGCCTCAGGGGAAAGGGTGTATGCGCTGTGAGGAGCCTCGACGCGAAGAAAGCGATACGATTTGGAAAGACGCGCAACCAATTCAGGGGTAAAGATGGTGACAGATGCACCCGTCTCGTTGTAAGGGACAAATAGCATCAGCGCCTCTCTCGTCTCTGTCTGAGAAACCTCCAGAACCGAGAGCGGGTCTGTGACTGCATCACTCTGACCCGTGGCACAACCGGACAGCGCAGCCGCCGCGCAAACGGAAAGCAACAGACTTGTCTTCACGAAAGAACACCCATGCCCGCCCCCAGTGTACGAGGGTACAAGGGTGCTGTCAAGCAAGTCTTTATCGCTGTGCAGTGAGTGTTGTGCGTGCTACAATGCCCCATGACTGAGGAGACTGCACAACGTGTTATCCGTGCATTGAGAACTATCGCAGCGCTCATCGTCTGTGTGTTACTTCTCGGCACCTGCGGGGCGTTCCGTGTGAGGACACACAGTGCTCCAAGGGAGACGCAGACTAGGCGTACAACCCGGGGGATTGCCCAGCGGGAATCTGCCCATGCAGTCTATGCAGAACTTGGACGCTTGCGCGCGCTGAGTGCGGATAAGCAGCCTGTGAGTGTCATCATTACCCCACTTTTGCAATATCCTGCCGCAGATCACGCCCTGTATGAGGAGCTCGTTCAGAAAAAAGAACAACTGAGACGTGCGTCTCTTGCGTGGTGTGCACAGCACACCGCGCAAGAATTGCATATGCTTGGCCCCGAGCAGCTAAAAATTGCCTTGCGCGATGCGCTCAACACACAGCTGAGTCTCGGGAGAGTTACCCGTGTCTTTCTTGAAGAATTTATCATTCTGTTCTGAGCGGCGGTCTTTACCTGGAACAGGATGGACATCTGGACGGTCCTGCCCATCAAGCAAAATAATGAGATTGCCCTTCAGCGGCCACAGCAGTGTTTGTACTTTTTGCTACTTCCACAGGGGCAGGGGGTGTTGCGCCCCACCTTTGCGCCGGCTTGAATCGGGAGAGCAGATAGCGCTCCGTGCCCTCTGCCAGGCTGCCCCAGTGCTTGAAATTCGTGTGCCGCCTGTGCAACGTGTGGTGGCCTCGGGACGCGCTGCTCTTCCATGTGAACCGTTACGCGCACAACCTGCGAGGCGATCGAAAGGCGAATGTCGTCTAACATGGTGTAAAATAGGTCGAACCCTTCAAGCTTGTATTCGGTAAGCGGGTTCTTTTGCCCATATGAACGCAAGTACACCGATTCCCGGAGGGATTCAAGAAGTTCCAAATGGTCCAGCCATTTTTTATCGATCGCCTGCACATACTGGTAGCGGATGAACGTATCCATGTTCTGCGCCCCTGCAAGCAGATACTTTGATTCAATATTCTTTTTTAAATGCGCTAGGATTTCTTGCTTCAGCGTTCCAAGACGCGTTTCGTTCCAGCCAGATGCGTCCTCACCTCCCAGTGCGTAATCGAACAGGGTGCTCAGGTTTTGTTGAAACGCCCCGAGGGAAAGCCGCCCACGCCGCTTCAATTCTTGCCGAAGTGCGGTTATTTCTCGGTTAAGATACTCCTCGATTGTGGTATACACGCGCTCTACCACATGCTCGTCTATCAAAATTTGTGCTCGCTGCGCGTATATGAAGGAGCGCTGTTCGTTGAGCACATCATCGTATTCAAGCAAGTGCTTACGGACATCAAAGTTGCGTGCTTCGACCTTCGTCTGCGCGCGCTCAATACTCTTATTCAACCAGGAATGCGTGATAGGTTCTCCTGGTTCCATACCCACACGGCTCATAAAACGCTTCAGCCGCTCCCCCCCAAAAATGCGCATAAGATCATCATCCAGAGAGAGAAAAAATTTTGAGCGGCCTGGATCCCCTTGACGCCCCGAACGCCCCCGAAGTTGGTTATCAATGCGCCTACTTTCATGCCGCTCTGTGCCAATGACGTACAAACCGCCGAGCTGCTTAACCTCTTCGTAATCTGCGCGCCACCGTGTGTATTCCGCCTCATAGCACGCTTGCATATATTCCCGCACAGTGACAGAGGAGGAACCGTGCTTCGATGCTATGGCAGCTGCGCTCTGTCGTGCACGAAATTCAGGATTACCCCCTAGCTTGATATCCGTGCCGCGCCCGGCCATGTTGGTTGCGATGGTCACCGAACCCTTCGCCCCCGCTTCGGCGATAATCAGTGCCTCGCGCGCGTGACTTTTAGCGTTGAGAACTTCGTGTTTTACACCGCGTGTTCTCAGCAGAGCAGAGAGTTTTTCGGACTTTTCTATAGAAATAGTGCCCACGAGTACCGGCTGTCCCCGTGTGTGTGCCTCCTTTATTTCATCACAAATGGCACTCCACTTTTCTTCTTCACTCAGGTATACCACGTCATGCTCATCCACCCGCGCTACAGGAAGATTCGTCGGCAAAACTACTACCTCAAGTTTATAAATTTTATTGAGCTCCAACGCCTCGGTATCCGCAGTTCCCGTCATTCCAGAAAGCTTTTTATACATTCTAAAAAAGTTCTGAAACGTGATAGTCGCCATAGTGCGATTACGTTGCGCAATGCGGATGTGTTCTTTTGCCTCAATTGCCTGATGTAATCCGTCAGAATACCGCCGACCTTCCAAGATGCGACCGGTAAACTCGTCTACGATCTGTACTTGTCCGTCTTTTACTACGTAATCAACGTCTGCGCGGTAAAGTAAGTGCGCACGGAGTGCCTGCGTAAAGTAGTGGATATACTTGAAGTTCTCTTCATCAAATAGACTCCCTTGGATAAGCCCAGCGTGCGTGAGCACATCCTGAATGTGCAGCATCCCCGGACCACTGAAGGAAACCTTGCGATTCTTTTCATCAACGATATAATCGCCGCGAACCTCCTCTCCGTCCACTTCGTTGGGGTAGTCACCTGTGGCAGGATTTCGCTCCACTTCCTGTAACTGCCCGACGAGTCTGTCAACCTCGGCGTAATGCTGGGTATCATTTTCTGCAGGCCCTGAGATAATAAGCGGTGTGCGCGCCTCGTCGATGAGAATGGAGTCAATCTCGTCAATAATGGCAAAGTAAAAATCACGCTGCGTTTTTTCTTCCGTTAAAAATTGCATGTTGTCGCGCAGATAATCAAAGCCCAGTTCATTGTTGGTACCGTAGGTAATATCGCACGCGTACGCACACCGCCGCTCCTGACTGCCCATGGAAGAGAGGATGACGCCGACGGAAACGCCTAAATAATCATATACTGGACGCATCCATCGCGCGTCGCGCTCAGCAAGATAGTCGTTGACCGTGACAATATGCACACCCCTCCCCGAAAGACTGTTCAGATACGCCGCTGCCACGCTCATGAGCGTTTTGCCTTCGCCCGTTTTCATTTCCACGATTTTGCCGTGGTGGAGGACGAGGGAACCGAGGATCTGCACGTCATAGGGACGCTCGCCTAAAACACGACGAGCTGCCTCGCGCGCAAGCGCAAATGCCTGAGGTAAAAAAGCGTCAAGCGCTTCTCCTGCAGCGGCACGCGCTTTAAACTCAGCTGTTTTTTGTTTGAACTCAGACTCCTGGAGAGGAAGTACCCAGGACTCCTGGGCGTTGACGGCATTCAAAAGAGGCAGGAGATTTTTCAGATCGCGCTCGTGCTGGGAGCCAAAGATGAGCCTGAGTGCAGTGCGTACGAGCATGGAGTACTGTAGCGGTCTTGAACCAAAAAAACAAGGGAGACCGCACGGTCACCCCCTCCTCCTCCCCCTACACACACAGGGAGGACTCTGCACGGAGTATCCTTTATTCGTGTACTTCGCTTACGCGAAGGGTTTCGTACGTGTAACCCTGCTCTACCAAAAACCGCTGGCGACGCAGTGCACAGTCTTCTTCCACCGTTTGTTCTGTAATTAACGAGTAAAAATGGGCGTCGCAGATCTTTGGCCGTAAGAGGCGTCCGAGGCGTTGCGCCTCCTCCTGACGGCTGCCAAATGTCCCGGAAACTTGAATTGCAACCGACGCGTCAGGAAGATCAAGCGCACAATTTGCCACCTTTGATACAACGAGCACCTGGAGTGTGCCCTCGCGAAAACGCTGATAGATGGCTTCACGCGCCGCATAAGTTTGTCTTCCGCTCACCAGTGGCACCTGCAGTACGTGTGCGAGATGTAATAACTGCTGCACGTATTGCCCAATAATCAGTGTAGGCGCACCTGCATGTGCGCGCAATAGACGCTGTACCACCGCTACTTTTGCTTCGTTCTCGCTGGCAAGGCGATGTCGCAGGCGCACAGGAGCTGTCATGTACTGGTACTGGAGTGACTGGTCCATCGTTACCCGAACTTCTACGCACCGCACCCGTGCGATCCAGCCGCGTGCTTCTAAATCCTTCCACGGCACGTCATACCGCTTCGGTCCTACGAGGCTGAACACATCCTGCGCACAGCCATCTTCTCGCACGAGCGTTGCAGTTAATCCCAAGCGTCGTACCACCTGAAGTTCTGCGGTGATACGGAAAAGCGGTGCAGGGAGCAAGTGCACCTCATCGTAAATAATCAAACCCCAACTGCGTTCCATAAAGAGACGGAAATGGGAAAAGGGAGCGTCTGCATGCGCACGCCAGGTGAGTATCTGGTAAGTTGCGATAGTCACTGGTCTGATTTCCTTGCATTCTCCTGAATAGATACCGATGGATGTCCCGTCCAGGTCGGTTTTTTCACACAATTCACGTTTCCATTGCTGTGCAGCTGCGCTATTAGGAGTCAGAATCAGGGTATCCGTTTGCAACAGACCCATAACGAGTAAACCGACAACCGTTTTTCCCGCGCCACACGGCAAAACTACCACACCAAATCCGCTCCCTTGTGTGCGATTCCCGACGAAGGCATCGGCTGCTTCCCACTGGTAGTCACGTGGCACAAACGAGGGTGTCCCTGGCGTGTGACAACACGGATACGCAGTAGAAGGAGGAAGACACGAAGCCGGAGAGATGCGTAGGCGCAAGGATAGGGGAGTTCCTTCGCGGAGAGGCACTTCATCATGCACCGGCCATCCGTGGCGCAAGAGTAATTGTTTAACGGTGCCTCGGTGGAGACGTGGCAATAGAAAGTCACAACTGCATCCAGTCTGTGCACCCTGCACCTGAGGTGTCGTATCCGGCTGGGCAGTGCGCACAGTGTCCGGTGTGGGCAGCGGACCGTCCTGCAGGCAAGCGGTTGTGGGGGAAAGGTGCGATGCAAGACTTTTTGAGGCGGCAATTTCTCTTGCGATGTGTGCGTCGCGTACCTGAAGGCGCAGTAGGGTGCTGTGCGTCGCATCTTCGCGAAGGCGAATTTTGCCATAGCGGCTCATGATATCCACTACCCAGTCGAGTACTGTTTGCGGGGGAGTGAAGCGTGAGAAACGCGTCAGTGTTTGTGCAATCATCTGGGGGCTGAATCCTGCGCTCGCGGCGTTCCACAGAGAAAGAGGAGTGAGTCGGTAGCTGTGTAGATGCTCTGGAGATTTTTCCAGTTCTGCAAAGGAAACGAGCGCCTTGCGTGCTGCTACCGCCTCAGGAGCGTGCACATCAAGTAAAATGGAGCGGTCTGCTTGGATGATAAGCGGTTTTGGTACAGAAGTCACAGCGCACCATTATACGTTCGCGTTGACCGCGGAGTAAGGCCGTGTGACGCAAGCGCGCTGCAACTCCACCACGATGTCCCAACGGGCACGCGTGCCCTCTACCTTGTCAGAAGGGTCCGATGGAACGCACAGCGAGCAGCTAAATGACGAAGAGCTGGTTTCTTCCGTGTTGTCTTGGCCGGAAGGGTAGGTAGAGTACCAGCATTAACAGGCACAGTGCACTGACAAACAGCAGCTGATACACAAAAAAAGGACGGATTACCCGAAGGATCTCAAGCTGGTATCTGCTAATGAAAAGGTAATTGGCGCCGAGTCTCCGATTCCAAAAGAGTGCGTTTGTTGCAAGCAGAAGAAAGCCAAGCACTGCGCATTGCAGGCCACGCTTGCTAATGCGCTCGCGCAAGTGGAGCAGGCTGAACACGACCATCGCAGGCTCAAGGCAATGGGTGAGCATGAATAAGTATGCGTACAAGATGGTGTGCACCCGAGTGAAATCCGGATAGATTACCGCAACGAAAGAGCCAAGATGCCAAAAGTACAGCAGATTGAAAAAGATAGGTCGGCGGGTGATGAAATACAGCGATCCTGAAATGAGCGCTGCGGTGCACAGGTGAAAGGGAAGCTCGTTACGCCACGAACGCCCGTCTAAGAGCGTACTACACAGCATGAGACCCAGACGCAAAAAAAGGATTGCAACCCCCGCGCGCGCTAGGTTCTTGTGCGCAAGCAGCCGCGGCAGCGCAAACGGAAGCAGCACGAACAAGGCACTGAGAAGAACGGCGACCGACGCAATTGCAAAGTGCAACGCACCAAACCGCACAAAAAGACCCGCATCCGCCAGCTCTGCACCCAGCATACGTCCACCCCCCCCGACGAGGGAAAGAACATTGTCACCCATACCGTTGCCGGTTGTCCAGTAAATTTTTGCGATAGGGTGGGGACTGCGGGGAAAGAAGGAGCACAGTGTCAGGGAGGGGATGTATGTGAGCTGGTCCGGCACAGGTTGACAATGCAGGCGGATGTGCTAGAATCCGGGGGAGTTTGTGGGAGGATTTAGGAAAAATATAGGGGAAGGTAGGAAATCGTGGAGGATAGCGCCTTTACTGGAGCGTACTCGTACAATCTCGATGAAAAGGGGCGTCTCATGCTTCCTGCGCGCTTGCGTGTTGCGCTGAGTGATACCCGCTTGGTGCTCACTTGCGCGATTGAGTCCTGCCTGTGGGTGTTTCCCCGTGCGCAGTGGGACCGCTTTTCTTCCCAGATTAGTGCGCGTGCTTCGCTGTTCCACGCGCCGTCTCGTGCAGTGCTGCGTCGCCTTATTGCTCCTGCCCAGGAAGTTGAGCTTGATCGCGCATGGCGCCTCTTTATTCCCCCTTCCTTGCGCGAGTATGCCGCCTTGGAAAAGGATTGTCTTATTCTGGGGCTCAGTCACTGCCTTGAGATTTGGGACCGCGCGCGCTACCGCGCCTATCTTGCAGAAAGTGAGGCGGACTTCCGTGCAGGAACCGAAACACTGCAGGACCTTTGTCTGTGAGTCTTTCCGGGCATACGCACACAAAAGAGGAGGTGCAGGCTGAGGTGGAGGCAGGAGAGGTTCAGTGCCCAGCGCTTTGCCATCAGCCGGTACTCGTGCAGGAATGCCTGACGTTGTTGGAACCTGCAATTGTGGGTATCTCGCAAGGTGCAGACAGCACGAGAGATGGGGCGGGGGCGTTTTTTATTGACGGGACACTGGGGGATGGGGGACACACACAGGCGTTTTTGCACGCGTACCCTGCGCTCCGTGCGCTCGGTGTTGAAATAGATCCGTCAATGCTCGCACGGGCGCGAGCACGCTTGACGCCGTTTGGCAAGCGGCTTCGCTATGTCCTGGGGTGGTCTGATGTCTTTTTTGCCTCTGCATATGCATCAGCTCCTGCTTCTCTTGCAACGGGAAGGACTGCAGCTGGCGCCGCAGGTGTGCCGGGTGCGTATCCGGCGCCGCAGGCAGTATTGTTAGACCTTGGTATTTCTTTTTTCCATTACAGGGGGGCGATGCGGGGCTTTTCCTTCGCAGAAGAACATATGTTGGACATGCGTCTGGATCCTCAAGACTCCCAGACCGCCGCAGACCTCCTGAATCGGCTGCCGCAGGCACGTTTGGCACAATTGTTTTTTGAAGGGGGAGAGGAACGTTACGCGCGTCGGATTGCGCAGGCGGTGTGCGCGCAGCGTCGGCAGGCGCCCTTTTGCTCTGCGCGCGCATTTGCAGAAGTCGTTGCGCGCGTGGTGCCGCCGATGCGGACGGCGCGGTTTGGGAAGCGGCGCGGTGTTCTTGGGGTTTTGCCGAAGCTCCATCCGGCAACCAAGGCGTTTCAAGCGTTGCGCATTGCGGTGAACAGGGAGCTTGAGCGTTTGCCACGCCTTCTTACGGCAGCGTTTACGGCGCTTGCGCCTGGTGGTCGACTTGCGGTTATTAGTTTTCACTCGCGTGAGGATAGGATTGTTAAGGTACATTTCCGGCACTGGGCGAAACGCTGCAGCTGTCCGGCTCGTGTGCCGATATGCAGCTGCGGCGGTGTGGCGCGTGCATCGCTGATTACCAAGAAGCCGCTTGTACCTTCGTGTGTGGAGCGTGCTGCGAATGCCGCTTCGCGGAGTGCTACGTTACGCGTCATTGAGAAACGGTAGGAGACTGGACTGATGCGTGAGAAAGGGGCGATGAGAGAAAAGCAGCGAAGGGGAATACCTCGCCGGCAAAGAGGGATGACGGTGCAAAAGGTGAGCGCGTTGTTCTTTACGGTGAGTATCCCCGTGTTGCTGTGTGCGGGGGTGTGGCAGGCTTCGCGCTATCAGGCGGTTGAGCGTGTGGTGCGTGAGTACGACGCAGAGCAACACCGTGTTATCGCAGAAAATAAGCGTAAGATTTCTGGGATCGCGATCCTGTCTAAGCCGGATCGTATTGAAAAGCTCGCGGTAGAGAAACTGCACTTACACCGGGCGTCGCACGCCGAAATTGTGCGCATTAAGCTGCGTCCTGCGCACAAGGACTCCTCCCCTCATGCTTCTGAGTTTTGATGAGGTATGTGCGGCAGTGCAAGGGGCTCGCGTGTGCGATGCACGAGGGGCGCGCGGTTTTGACGGGGTTTCCTTTGACAGTCGTGCGGTTGTGCCGCGTGATTTGTTTATTCCGCTCCGTGGTGTGCACGTAGATGGACATACGTTTATTGAAGAAGCGCTGCAGAAAGGCGCAGTTGCAACGCTTATAGATCAAAGGTACCCCCATGCTGGGGAATATGTTGCTTGGTGCACTCGCTTTGGAGCTGCCTGTATTGCGGTGCACGACACGCTCAGAGCGCTGCAAGATCTTGCCTCCTTTTACTGCAAAAAGTTTCCTGCGCTTATTAGGATTGGCATTACCGGATCAAGCGGAAAGACAACCGTAAAAGAAATGGCTCGCGCGGTGTTCAGTGAACGGTATCGGGTGGTTGCGACGCCAGGAAATTTAAATTCAGAGATAGGTTTACCGCAGTCGCTGTTTTTTGTGCGTGCAGAACATGAGGTAGGAATCTTTGAGCTGGGGATGAATCGTCGGGGGGAGATGCGTACGCTCGCTCAGATACTTGTTCCTCATTACGCGATCATTACCAACGTAGGTTGTGCGCACGTAGGTATTCTGGGCACGCAGCAGGCAATCGCGGAAGAGAAAAAAGAGATTTTTTCTCAATTTACTGAACACAGCGTGGGTTTTGTCCCCGACGATGCATACCGTGTATTCCTGTCTAATATCCCGTACGGTAGGGTTGTAGTTTACGATCAGGGGGGGCGTGGTCTAGCAACTGAGGTGATAGATGAGGGTTTACGTGGTTCTCGCGTGTTATATCAAGGACGATGGATTCGCGTGCCACTACCTGGGGTGCATAACGCAAAGAATGCGCTTGCAGTGATTGCGCTTGCCGCACAGGTAGGACTTCCTGCTGAGGAAATACAGCGGGGGATGGAGCGGGTAAAACCGCCCTTTGGCCGCTCTCATGTGGTGTGTGCGTCGCTGACCTTTTTGCTCGATTGTTACAATGCGAATCCTGATTCAATGGCTGCGGCGCTTCATTTGTGTGCGCGTATTTCTGCAGTATCAAAAGTATATGTGCTCGGTGACATGGGAGAGCTAGGAGTTACCGCTGCCGAAGCTCACTATCGGGTGTGTGTTTTGGCAGCCGCTTCTGACGCGCGTGCAGTGTATGTGTTTGGTCCCGAATTTTGTCGTGCGGTAAGAAAAGTTTCCTGGGGGAGGAAGCGCGTGTACGCCTTTGCACTAGAGGAACTGTCTGCGCTGCAAGAAACGTTAGACGCGCAATTACGGCGGGGTGATTTTGTTCTGGTGAAAGGTTCACGCAGTGTTGCGCTCGAGCGGCTCGAACCTCTTTTGAGGAAAGAGCGATGAGACCGATGATTTCCATCGAGAAAAATGTACATCAAGAGCGTTACAGTTTTGTATTCATACTGCTTGTCGCCCTTATGGTAGGAGTAGGTTTTGTAACGCTTTATTCAGGGTCGGTGCATTATGCGCAGCGCTTTTTTCGTTATCCTGGTTATTTTTTAGTAAGACAGGGAGTGAGTATAGGCATCGGTCTTGTGTGTTTATTGTTTTTTACCTTTGTTCGTTTAGCTTCTTTAAGAAAAGCATTGTCTCCTTTGATTCTCGTTGCATTTGCGCTCTGTGTGTGCACGTTTTTTCCTGGTATTGGTTCAACGCGCAATGGAGCGACGCGTTGGATTAAGGTGTTTGATATTAATTTTCAGCCATCTGAATTTGTGAAGCTGGTACTCATTGTTTTTCTTGCAAACTTTTTTGATAAGCACCGGGAGCATTTCGATACACCTATACGATCAATTTTTCCTCCCTTTGTTGTGAGCGCGATTTTTGTGTCAGTAGTTTTTTTTCAAAACGATTTTTCTACCGCTATGTTTTTGCTTTTTATCACAGTGGTTATGTTCTTCATTGCAGGTGCGCCTCTGTGGTGGTTTTTAAGAGGCATAGTGGTTCTTGCGCCGATAGCAGTGCTTATGATCGTCACGTCCACCAATCGTTTGCGTCGAGTGCTTTCATTTTTGTATCCAGATAGAGACCCGCTTGGCGCAGGATACCAAGTAAACGCGGCGCTCGAGGCACTGATGGATGGAGGGTTGTGGGGGCGTGGTATTGGAAATGGGGTGAGGAAAATTGCGAGCGTGCCCGAAGTATATTCGGATTTTATTTTTGTCGTTATTGGAGAAGAGATGGGATTCATTGGTGTGTGTTTATATTTAATGTTGTTGTTTGCGTTTACCCTCACTGGCATTTCTATCGCACTCAGATGTGCTAATCGCTTTAATACTTTTTTGGCTTTCGGCGCGTCGGCGGCAATTGTTTTACAGTCAATTTTGAATGTTGCAGTGGTGGTACGTCTAGTTCCAGCCACTGGTATTCCTCTTCCCTTTTTTTCTTCAGGAGGTTCATCTATTGTGGTAACGCTTTCTTTATGTGGATTGATCATCAATGTTTCAGGGGATGAGAAGATAAGGAGGGAGCGTGAAGAAACAGTTTTTGTGTAGAAATACTGAAGCGTGCAAGTACCCTCTGGTAGGGTATATGTCTATGCGGGTGAGAGTTGCAGTACTGAAGGTGGTAATTGTTATATTGCTGCTCGTGTTGTGTGTGGAGTTTGTATTTTATCTTTTTGTTGTTCCGGCAACTTCTTTTGCAAAGGTAGAATTTTCAGGAAATATGACGATGTCTCCGGAATATTTGATGAAGGCTGCAGGGCTCACTGGTAAAGAGAAATGGATGAGTTTGAACGGTTTTACAATTTCGGAACGACTGGCATCTGTTCCGTTACTTGCTCAGGTAGAGGTGTTAAAGAAATTTCCAGATACGGTACATGTTCATGTGGTAGAGCGTGTTGCTATTGCACTTGGTTTTGTGCACGTTCAAGGCCGTGCGATGCCGGTGCAGATTGACAAGACAGGAACAGTTTTTAGTGTTGGGACGGCACCTCTTGATACAGTATTGCCGGTAGTAAGTGGTCTTGAATTTCGTAATCCGCGCGTGGGGCTGCGCGTGCACGATCAGCTTGTTCCTCTTTTTGTGCAGTTAGATAATTTGAGCAAGCGGAACCCTCTTTTGCTCGGTGAAATTTCTGAGATAAGCATTGAACAAAAAAGACACGGGGGATATGATTTGGCGCTTTACCTGGTGCGTGCACCTATCAGAGTGCGCATGGACAAAAACCTTAGCGAAGAAAAGTTGCGGTATGTCATATTGCTCGTTGATGCGCTGCGGGAGTGGCAAACGCAGAGGCGCATTAAGGAGCTTGACGTGAGAGGTGGGACGGCGGTGTATCGCTAGAAGAGGAAAGTTATGGGTGAGGTTATTGTCGGCTTAGATATCGGTACCGAATCGATCAGGGCGGTAGTGGCCGAGCGGTTGGAAGGTGGTGCGTTACAGGTTGTAGGTGTAGGCGTCGGTCATTCAAAGGGTTTGAGGCGGGGTGTAGTAGTCAATATTGAGAATACGGTTGTGGGTATCCACCACGCGGTTGAAGCTGCGGAGATGATGTCCGGTATCGAAATTGCGCACTGCGTTGTGGGGCTTGGAGGTACCCACATCGAGGGTAGAAATTTAAAAGGTGTTGTGGCGGTTGCAGATAAGGGGAAGGGGCACCGCGAAGTTGATCAAAGCGATATTGATCGGGTGCTTGAAGTTGCCTGTGCAGTTTCTCTTCCTCCCGATCGTAAAATTCTTCATGTTATTCCCAAAGTTTATTCGGTGGATGATCAGCACGGCATCACCGATCCGCGCAATATCATTGGGGTTCGCCTGGAAGGCGAGGTGCATATGATAACCGGTTCTGCAACGTGTATGCGCAGTGTAATCGATTGCGTGAAACGGGCGAACTTGCACATCGATTTTTTAATGCATAACGGGCTCGCTGCTGTTCGTTCTGTGTTAAACGATGACGAGCGAAATGTAGGGTGTGTGCTCATTAATATTGGTGGGGGAACTACGGATGTTATTGCAATGTACAAGGGTTCCCCGGTGCTTATCACTTCGATTCCTGTTGGGGGCAGTCAGGTAACTTCTGATCTTGCAAAGGTAAAAAACCTCCCGCTTGAAACTGCAGAGCGCATTAAAATTAAAGATGGATGTTGCTGGATCCCCCTGCTTGAGGGAGAAGGGAGTGTTCTCATCTCCAGCCAGGGAAATCGGATTCCTGTAGAAATTTCTAAACGAGAAATCGCCGAAATAATTGAAGCGCGCATGTGTGAGGTTTTTACGATAGTGCGCGATCGTCTTTCGACGGTGGAGACGCAAAGCGGTCGTGGTATCATTGAAAATATTATTCTCTGCGGCGGTGGCGCGCAGCTTACCGGTGCGGTAGAGCTTGCGTCAGCAATTTTTGATACACCGCGCGTGCATCTTGGAATACCAGGTACTTTGGGAGGATTGGCAGGGGAATATCGCAGTCCTGAGTTTGCAGTGGTGTTAGGACTGATTTTAGAATATACCTATAAGCAGGGACAGCGCGCTTATCAGGGCCGTGCTGAGATGGAGCGTGCGGGAGTGTTTACTAAAGTGAAGGATATCTGGAGGAACTTGTTTTAAACCGCGCACAGCATGCGGCACGCGGTGTAGGGGAATGGGAGGGGAATGATGAATATAGAGCTTGCACCTTCAGGCGAAGAGTTTACCCTAAGTCCAACGGTCATAAAGGTCATCGGTGCCGGTGGTGGTGGGTCAAACGCGGTAAATAGGATGATGAGCTGCGGTTTGCAGTGCGTCGAGTTTATTGCAGCAAATACAGATGTGCAGGCGTTGAGCTATTCTACCGCGCCTAAAAAGCTTGCCATTGGCACCAAGGTGACAAGGGGGTTGGGTGCAGGCGGTGATCCTGAGATTGGCGAGAAGGCTGCAATGGAAGATGCTGAAGCCATTGCAAGTGCGTTGCAGGGCGCGAACATGGTGTTCATCACCGCAGGGATGGGAGGAGGTACGGGAACAGGTGCTGCCCCAGTTATTGCAAAGATTGCACGGGAACTTGGTGCTTTGACAGTTGCCGTAGTCACGAAGCCGTTTCGCTTTGAAGGCAGAGCAAAGATGATGCTCGCTGAGCGAGGGATCGAAAAATTGCGCACGCACTCGGACACCGTGATTGTGATCCCTAATCAGAATTTACTCAGTGTGGTAGATAAGCGCTGCCCGATTAAAGAGACGTATCTGGTTGCAGATGATCTGCTGCGCAAGTCGGTGCAAAGTATTTCTGATTTAATTACCCTTCCTGGAGAAGTGAATTTAGATTTCATGGATGTAAAAAACACCATGGAAGGGCAGGGGTACGCGCTTATCGGTGTGGGAGAGGGAGAAGGGGAAAACCGCGCAGTAGATGCGGCAACCGCTGCAATTAATAATCCGCTTTTGGAAGAGACGCGGATAGAAGGTGCTACCAGACTGCTGGTTGCGGTACGTGGCTCAGAAAACTTGAGCATGGGAGAAGTCGATGGCGTGATGTCTGTGGTTGCAAAGACCATTGATCCGGATGCGATTATCATCCATGGCACGTCCATCGACGCGAGTATGCAGGATAGGGTGAGGGTTACGGTTATCGCAACGGGTGTACCGCAAGCGAGTATTTCGATAGCGGGAGATACGCACAGTTCTCAAAAGATAAAAACATCATCGTACGGTGCGGTGAGTACCGGTGTGTATATTAGTTCTGACGAATGGAACAGAGCCAAAAGCTCTAAACAGCCAAACTTACCTGGTCTGGCTACACGTAATAGCGCTGTTCAAGAAACGCGTATGGAAAAGAACGGAGTGAAGGGCCACACGTTTGGCGTTCCGCTCCCCTCGGTAAATGAAGATTTGGATGAACCGACCTTTTTGAGAAATAGGAACAAGGGTCTGTGAAAGACGTCGATATCCGTGTGCAATCCTTTTACGCGTACTTAATTTCGGCAGAGGCGCACGCGCTTTTGACCGCGCAGACGTACGTGACTACGTTGATGCTTTTTCAGAAAAGCCTTGATCCGCCGTGTAACATTGAAAGCGCCAATGCGCACGATTGTGTACGTTTTATCGAAAAGCGGAGTGCTGCGGGTGTCTCAGGCAAAACGATTGCGAAGGACATGGCGGCGCTGCACGCGTTCTATCAGTTTCTCATTTTGGAGCAGGTGCGTCCTGATAACCCAATGCAAGACGTTGATGCACCGCGTCGTGCGTATTCACTGCCGCGCGTGCTGTCTCCCGAACAGGTCAACACTTTTCTGCAATCCATTCCACTGTGCACACCAGGTGGCGTGCGTGATCGCGCGCTCTTTGAACTTATTTATGCTGCAGGTTTGCGGGTCAGTGAGGCAGTTTCTCTTTCCCTTTCTGACATTTTTTTTGCAGAACGTCTGCTAAAAGTGACAGGTAAGGGGAACAGAGAGCGTATGGCTCCCTTTGGAGAACAGGCGTGTTACTTTCTCATGCAGTATATACGTGAGGCGCGTGTTCGTTTTACGAGCGCGAAGCATCCGGAGAATAGTGAAAAAAAAGGAGCTGTCTTTTTAAACAGGCAGGGGGGTCGTCTGAGTCGTAAAGGTATATGGAAGCGCCTGCAGGATATTGAAATCCGCTCAGGGGTGGAGACGCACGTTCATACGTTTCGCCATTCATATGCGACGCATTTGCTTGCAGGCGGTGTCGATTTACATTCGGTTCAGTGTCTGCTCGGCCATGCAGATATTGCAACTACCCAGGTGTACACACACGTGGAAAATGGACAGCTCGAAGCGTGTCACCGCGCGTGTTTTTCTTCAGAAGGTCTTCGTGATGAAAACTAGGCGGTGTGCGTCATATGTGGGCGGTGCACTGTGCGCGGCGTTCTTTTTTTTTCATTCCTGTAAGGAGCGTCGCACCGTGCAACGTGTTCAGGATTTAGAGAAAGGAGTGCCCCATCCAACCTCTATTGAAGAACTGCGGAGGGCAGTAAAGCTGCACGAACAGCGCCTCGAGCGTTTGCACGCAGTGCAGGATCAGGTGGGTGTTTGGTACAAGATGCTCGCGTTGCGCTACTTCGATCGTAAGATGTATACGCACGCGCTTGATGCGTTTACCCAGGCCATTACCTTTGCTCCCGAAAATAAGCATCTTTTTTTTTACCAGGCGTTGTGTGCCGCATATGCGGCTAAGTACGTCGCTCCTATTGATCCTGAGAAGAAAATGCAGCAGCAAGCTGCTTATCGCGCGTTAGCAGTCTCTGCGTATGTGCGTGCGCTCTCGTTGGACGCGCAGTATTCCCACGCGTTGTACGGTCTTTCTGTATTGTATGTATTTGAACTGAATCAGCCACAGAACGCGGTTCCTCATTTGCAAAAGCTCCTTGAATTGAAAGAAAATACAGAAGCAGCTTTGTTCGTTCTTGCGCGCGCATACTACACACTTGGACGATATGCTCAGGCAATAGAGTGTTACGATCGCATCCTTGTCCAAAGCAGTGACTCCCATCAGAGAGATCGTGCGCGACAGAATAAAGAATTAGTCACGAATGTATCGCAGCGTGCTACGCGTGGGGACCGTGGATGAACACGGATACTGTACTCACTGAAACGCACAAGATTGCTCTTGCGCTCTCTTACTGTCACTTTTTAAAAGGTAGGGAGCGGTTGCGCGTTTCAAAAGCTGTAGGTTCTTTTCAGGAGCTTACTGCATGGAAGGTGCGTGATTTTGAGCGTGTTGTAGAAAGGCACATACGCACTGCGGGTGCGCAACTTTCTGCGTTGCCTCACCTCGTTCGGCACGGTATACAAACCATGCGGTGTTATCAGATAAAAATGGTGTTCAAAGACGATGATGCGTTTCCCTCCTGGTTAAGAGAAATAAGTGATGTACCGTTTGTGCTGTTCTATCGGGGCACTTTGCCGTGTGCAACCCAACCTATTGTGGGGATGGTTGGCACACGTACTCCAACCGGTGAAGGAGTTCGGAACAGTTTGGCCTTTTCCAAGGCGTGTGCTGAATCGGGCATTGCCGTTGTTTCAGGACTTGCACGTGGAATAGACGGATTTTGTCACAAAGGAGCATTAGCAGGTGGTGGGTACACCCTCGCAGTACTTGCCTGTGGTGTAGACCAGTTATATCCACGCTCAAATAGCGCGCTTGCTGCACGGATTATAGAAACCGGAGGATGCATTCTGAGTGAATATGCGCCATCTGAGCATGTGATGCGCTATCGTTTTCCTGAACGCAATAGGCTCATTTCAGGTTTGGCACGATCGCTCGTTGTTATGGAAGCACCAAAGAAGTCAGGCGCGTTGATTACCGCATTGTGTGCCTTGGAACAGGGACGTGATGTGTACGTGTATGAACCCTTGCTTGAAAGTCTTCAAAATGAGGGAGGAAGACTTCTGCATGCAGAAGGTGCACGCGCGCTGACGTGCGTGCAGGATATGTTTGACGATTGGGAATACGCATGTACGGGTCGGACGTAGGACAGTTTCGGTAAGCATAGGGGGCGGAAAACATGGAAGTGCGTGGGCTACAACCGAAAAGGCAGAAGACATTTGCGCGGAAGCATTTGGTTATTGTGGAATCTCCTGCGAAGGCGCAGACCATCGAAAAATATCTGGGAACGCAGTACGTGGTGCGAGCGTCCATGGGCCACGTTATTGACTTGCCAAAGTCTCGTTTAGCTATTGATATTGAGCACGATTTCCAGCCTGAGTACATTACAGTTCGTGGTCGTGCGCAGTGTTTAAAAGAGTTGCGCACCCTATCTAAGCAGTCGCTGCAAGTGTTTCTTGCCAGCGATCGTGACCGAGAGGGGGAGGCGATTGCGTACCACCTTGCACAGTCTATCCAGGCGTATTGTGATACGCCGATCAAAAGGATCGTGTTTAATGAAATTACACCGCACGCGATTAGGGCGGCAATTGGCCATCCGGTTCCAATAGATACCGCAAAGGTCAATGCACAAAAGGCACGGCGCGTACTGGACCGTTTGGTAGGATACCACCTGTGTCCGCTCCTGTGGCATAAGGTGAAAAACGGGTTGTCTGCAGGACGTGTGCAGTCGGTTGCACTTCGTCTTATCTGCGAACGAGAAGTTGAAGTAGAGCGCTTTGTTCCAGAAGAATACTGGACGGTTGAAGGAACGTTTGAAAAGGATAAAAAGTCATTTTCTGCACTACTAATACTGATTCAAGGGAAAAAGGCTGTATTCAAAAGCAAACAGGAGGCTACAAGCGCTATCGGTCTTTTTTCTCAGAGTGAGGCACGAGTTTCTCAAATACGCAGTTTCGAAAAAAATGTTCGACCGAAGCAGCCCTTTACTACCTCTACGTTGCAGCAATGCGCTGCCAATAGGCTCGGGTTTACCTCGCGTAAAACGATGCAGGTTGCGCAGCAGCTCTATGAAGGCGTATCTCTTGGTACCCACCGCGTGGGGCTCATTACATATATGCGTACAGATTCGGTGCGCGTTTCTGAAGCTGCTGTAAAGGAAGTGCGCGCGTGGATAGCAACGCATTTTTCTGACGCACTGCCGGGTACTCCCAATCGGTACGCTGCAAAGGGAAAGTCTCAGGACGCGCATGAGGCGATTCGACCAACATATGTTGCTCACACTCCTGAGCGGATTAAAGCGCACCTTACGCGTGATCAAATACGTCTGTACACGTTGATTTGGGAGCGTTTTGTTGCAAGTCAGATGACAGATGCAAGAGTGCGCAGTTTGACGTTTGAAATTACCGCTGGCCCGGCGGTTTTCAGTGCAACTGAAACGCAGGTTATTGAACAGGGATTCTACCGTGTACTGAAAATGTTATCCCCCAAAGATCTCTCTAAAGCTGTACTTCCCCCTACGAAGGAAGGTGAGGTAGTTGCACTACATAACGTGCAGTCCGTACAGCACTTTACGCAGGGTCCTGTTCGGTACACGGATGCAAGTATCGTAAAAATGTTGGAGGAAAAGGGAATTGGGCGCCCTTCAACGTATGCACCGACTATTTCAGTACTGCTGGATCGCTATTATGTAACTCGTATTCAAAAACAGCTAATGCCGACCCCATTGGGAAAGGTCATTAGTGATCTTCTCACCACCTATTTTCATGATGTTGTTGATGTAAGTTTTACCGCGCGCATGGAAAGTAAACTCGATGAGGTGGAGGAAGATAAAATCAAGTGGAATTGTGTCATTGCGGATTTCTATCCTGCTTTCAGCGAAAAGGTTTCAACGGTGATGAAAGATCTTAACAGCATGCGCGGTGTGTTCGATGAGAAAACAGATGTGGTGTGTAGTCAGTGTGGTGATACGATGGTGAAAAAACTGGGCAGGTTTGGATTTTTCCTTGCATGCGGAAAGTTTCCTGAGTGTAGAAATACTCAGCCTGTCCCTCTTGCAAAGTGTCCGCGTCCTGCGTGCGATGGGAATATCGTGGGGAAAAAAACAAGGGGAAGAAAGGAATTCTATGGCTGCACGCGTTTCCCTGTCTGCGATTTTGTCACTCACTTTAAACCGACCTCTGCAGTGTGTCCTCAGTGTCGATGCTTTTTGGTTGAAAAATCAAATCGCAGAGTCGGCACATATACTGCGTGTGTGAACCCTGAGTGTCGGTATGTATCTCCTACTCGAAAAAATCTTTCTCTGGGAAAGGAAGCTGTCTTGGATGGTAGCCACAGGGGGGCACAGGATAAAGGAGCGGTGCAACATTATGAGTAATGAGCAGTTTACCCAGTATCTTGAATATCTTTTTCGGGTACGCAGGCTGTCTGCGCATACGGTTTCTGCCTATGCGCGCGACTTGAATCTTTTTGAACGCTGGTTGCAACACGCGCAGAGAGAGCGCGCGCGCGTAACAGTTTCTGATATGCGTCTGTTTGTGTGTGAGTTAGGAAGACGGGGACTTTCCGCAGCGAGTATTAACCGAGTTTTGTCCGTGGTGCGAGGTTTTTATGTGTTTGCTAAAAAAAAACATTGGTGCGCGGACAATCCTGCACGCTTAGTGAAGAATATAAAAGGTCCTTCAAAGTTGCCTCGTTTTATGTTTCCACCGCAAGCAAAGGCGTTTTACACCTTACCAAGTCGTACGGATATTTTGTGGCAGGAACGGGATGCAGCACTTTTTGCGATGTTGTATTCAACAGGATGCCGCGTTTCAGAGATAGCGGCGCTCTCATTGAAAGATGTGCATCCGCATCTTAGTTCTGCGATTGTGCGGGGAAAGGGTGATCGGGAGCGGACCGTGTTTATTGCTCCGTTTGCGCAGAATTTTTTGCACGTGTATATGCAGGCGCGTGCGCAGCGATGTGCGCGCTACGCCTCTTGCACACCCGCGCTGTTTGTGAATCAGCGGGGTCGGTCGCTTTCTGTGCGCGGAATACAGTACCTTGTTAGTCGGTACGTGCTTTTGGCCCAGGACGTGCACGCGCTGTCTCCCCACGCGTTTCGGCACAGTTTTGCTTCGACGTTGATCCGTCGGGGGGCTGATGTGCGCGTTGCGCAAGAGTTGTTAGGACATGCGAGTGTGTCTACCACCCAGCGATATGTGCATGTGACTTCAGAGCAACTGCAGGACTTGTATCACCGTGCGCATCCGCGTGGATAGGGGGTAGGAACGGAGCGTCCAAACGATGCGGGGAAGCGAGCTGCAGAGAATGTACACCAGTGCGAAGTGCTTTTTTCTGAGACTTTTTTGAAGAAGACTTTCTTAAGCTCGCTTTTTTTTGGTCGACAATGGGTCGGGGGTAGTCGGGTGAATAGTTTTACCAGAACGGTGGATCTTTTGCATCGTGCTTTGGATGTCAACGCGTTGCGCTATGAAGTGACGGCGAATAATCTTGCGAACGCAGAGGTTCCAGGGTTCAAGCGGACGGACGTAAACTTTGAAGCAGAGCTCAAGCGTGCTCTGGATTCTCAAAGAAATGAGACAAGTTTTTTCAAGCAGGCAACTGCGGGGACGAATATGTTGTCCAGTGATGTTATCGACTACCGCTCGGTGCGTCCGCGCCGCGTGTTAGACTATTTGACGGATGTGAAGGCGAACGGAAACAATGTGGATGCTGAGCAAGAAGCCATGCATGTTCTCAAGATCCAGATGCACTATCAGATGTTGAGTCAGATGGTAGGGTTCCAGTATCGTCAGGTTGAGTCCGTGTTACGTTAAGCGTATGGAGAAGCGTGATGGGTTTGTTTAGTGGTATCAATATTGCCGCGACGGGTATGAGCGCGCAGCGCTTGCGGGCCGATGTGATCTCTGACAACATTGCTAATGCTTCCTCCACGAGGACTCAAGAAGGTGGAGTGTTTCGGAGGAGCAGGGTAGTTTTGGCGCAGAAGAATCCTGGCATTGACTGGCGTATACCTTTTGTGCCCGAGCAGTTGGATCGGGGGGTAGGCACAGGGGTTCGTGTGGTAAGCATAGAAAAGGACAACGCTCCTTCTCGTCTTGTGTACGACCCAACGCACCCTGATGCGATTCTATCAGGGCCGAAGGCTGGGTACGTGGAGTATCCTAACGTGGATATTGTGACAGAGATGGTGGATCTTATTTCTGCCTCTCGCGCGTATGAGGCAAACATATCAGTTATTTCAGGATCAAAAGAAATGTTTCAGCGTGCGTTGGAGATTGCGCGCTAGGTGTGTTGCGCGTACAGTCTGTGAAGATGTCTGTGCTGTGTGAGGGGAGGATACAATGACGCCAGTTGGTACCATTACGAATAGTGCGAATGTATATAAAGTTCCATCTCTGAGGAAGGTGCCTGAAATCGGTCCAGTGTCGGTAGAAAGCGTAAGGCAGCGCATGCAAGGGAATACTGACGCGGTGGATCAGGCAGTGAACAAAAAGGCGATGAGTTTTGAGCAAACGTTGCTGCGCGCTTTTGATCAGGTAAATCAAAAGCAGCAGAAGACTGCTGAGTTGACCGAGCAAATGATAGTAGATCCTGAGTCTGTTGACGTGCATGATGTAACAGTGGCGATGGCGGAGGCTAGTATGTCCTTGAAAATCGCGCAGACTGTCATTGATAAAGTCCTTAAGAGCTGGAACGATGTCACCACTGCTCGGTAAGGTTTACAAGGCCGGGCTGTTCTGCAAAAAGAGTACCGACGGTATATCAGGTGAAAAGAGGGTGGGACGCGCTTAGTGCGCATTGGCTCGTTCTATAGTGAGGGGAGGGGACACGCGTGGGCGAATGGTTGGGGCAGCTCGGAGTCAAACTCAAAACACAGTGGAAGAAGTGGACGCTCGTGCAGAAGTCTGTGCTTGCCGGCGCGGCGCTCGTGTCTGTCATGGGGGTTGTTGTCTTGCTCACGTGGTCGGCGAAGCCGACGCTCGTGCCACTTATCGACACTCCTATCACTGATGAGACGGTGCGGGAAAAGATTATCCTGCGCCTTAACGAAGAGAATGTGCGTGCAACCGTCTCAAGCGTTGGGTTGATTTCTGTCTCGGATGAGAAGACAGCGCGTCGTATGCGCAGCATCTTAATTCGCGAAGATTTGATCCCAAAAAATGTGGACCCGTGGGCCATATTCGATGTCGAGCGATGGACGCGTACTGACTTTGAGCGCAGGGTGGACGTGCGGCGTGCAATTAATAATACCGTTACCAATCATATCAAAGCGCTCGACGACATCGATGATGCCCATGTAGTAATAAACGTGCCTGAGGATGCGCTTTTTCAGGCAGACCAGAAACCTATTACTGCGAGCGTTGTCATTTTCCCTAAACCGTCGAGCACGATCGCCTCAGAAAGAAAAAAAATAGAAGGCATTCAGAAACTATTAAAGCTTGCAGTTCCTGGACTGAAGGATGAAAACATCACGATTGTAGATAGTGATGCTACCGTCCTAAATGATTTTGAAGGGTTCAAGGACGCTGATCGGCTGAGTCTCATTGAAAAGCAACAGAAAATGATTGCGAAGCTGGAATCCCAGTATGAGGCAAAAGTGCTGGCTCTCTTGCAAAAGACGTACGGTAAAGACCGGGTGCGCGACTTAAATATCAAAATTGAAATGGATCTTTCTGAAAAGACGTCGCAGACTACCAAGTATCTGCCTACAGAAATCCGTCAGGACAATCCGGATACCCCGTGGGATGATTCTCAGGTTGTGCCCTCTGTCACTTCGATATCTGAAACGGCAACCACTACGTGGCAGGGTACGGGGCTTAACCCTGAAGGACCGCCGGGAGTTGAGGGTCAAACACCTCCTGCATACAAAGACATGAGCAACCAGGTGGGACTTTCTAACCAGTCGGTCGTTAAGAAGCAAGAGGCGATTAGCAAGAGTGAGATCAACGAAGTAGTGAGCCCGGTGCTCGGCCGCAGGACGGTGTCGGTCAATATCGATGGAGAATGGCGCAAAAAGAGAGACGAGCACGGAAGATTCATTGTGAAGGAAGGACACATTGAACGTGAGTATATCCCCATCTCTGCTGAGGAGCTGCGGGAGGCAACGAAGGCAGTGCAGGATGCAATCGGCTTTGATGCGGGGCGTAAGGATTCGGTAAGTGTTTTAAATATCAAATTTGACCGGACGTCAGAATTTGATAGAGAAGATGAGCATTACCTGCGCGTCCAGCAGAGGAACATGATCATCTTATACTCCCTTGCCAGTGTGGCAATCGTTTTATTTATCTTCATGGTATACAAGGTTATCAGCAAAGAGGTGGAGCGTCGCCGTCGTCTGCGGGAAGAGGAGCTTTTAAGGCAGCAGCAACTGATGAGGGAGCGTGCCCTGTGGGAGGCTGAACAGGCGGGGATGAATGTTTCCATGTCGGTGGAAGAGCGTAAGCGGCTTGAATTGCAAGAGAATGTGTTGAATATGGCGCGGGAGCATCCGGAAGATGTTGCGTTGCTTGTGAGAACGTGGTTGATGGAGGAGTAGTACTATGGCCGTTACATCCGTGAAGGATAAGCTCGCCACGGGAGAAAAAAAGCAACGGGATATCAAGTCTCTCAATGGTCGGCAAAAGGCAGCGATATTTCTAGTTTCTATTGGGGAGGAAATATCCGCTAAGGTCATGGGAGAACTTAAGGAAGACGAGATTGAAAAGTTGGTGTTTGAAATAGCGCGTACAGAGTCAGTTGATGCAGAACTCAAGGATGCAGTTTTAGAAGAATTCCAGGAACTGATGACCGCACAAAACTTTATCACCTCAGGAGGTATCGATTACGCGCGGGGATTGTTGGAGAAGTCGTTGGGAAGTCAAAAAGCAATCGAGATTATAAATCGGCTGACAAGCTCCTTGCAGGTGCGTCCCTTTGACTTTATTCGCAGAACTGATCCCACACACCTGTTAAATTTTATTCAGCAAGAGCATCCGCAGACAATTGCGCTTATTTTGGCGTACCTTGAGCCAAATAAAGCTTCTGTTATTTTGCAGAACCTCCCTGATGAGATTCAGAGTGATGTGGCTCGGCGCATAGCCACGATGGATCGGACGTCCCCTGATGTGTTGCGCGAGGTTGAACGAGTACTTGAGAAAAAATTGTCAACGCTTTCTAGCGAGGATTATACGGCCGCAGGAGGTGTCGAGAACATCGTGGACATCTTGAATTTGGTCGATCGTTCTTCTGAAAAATCTATTGTTGAAGCATTGGAAGATGAAGATCCAGATCTTGCAGAGGAAATTAAAAAACGTATGTTCGTGTTTGAGGATATTGTAATGCTCGACGATCGGGCCATTCAAAAGGTGCTGCGGGAGGTGAATATGGAAGAACTCGCAAAGGCACTCAAGGTTGTCGACACTGAAGTACAAGATAAAATTTTTAGGAATATGTCGAAGCGGGCAGGGAGTATGCTGAAGGAAGAAATGGAATACATGGGGCCGACCCGTTTGAAAGATGTGGAGGAAGCCCAGCAGAAGGTTGTTTCTATCATCAGACACCTTGAAGATAGTGGTGACATTGTCATCGCGCGTTCAGAAGAAGACGAGATGATTGTGTAAATGTTGTTCCTGATAAGCGATATGGGGTTCGAAAGGAAGCAGACAGTATGCCAAAGATGATATTTCGGAACCATGAAGTGAAGAATCTTGATCAGTTCTTGCTGCTTGATCTGAGCAGGTCTTTTGGTGTCGAGCCTCAGATTGAGGAGGTGCAAAGCGAACCTGTGTGTCCAGTTCCTGATATGCGTGAAGTGCAAGAGGAAGTTGAGCTGTTTCGAAAAAGTTGGGAAGAAGAGCAGGTGCAGCTGCGCGCGCGTGCAGAGCGTGAGGCACAAGATCTAAAGGAGCGTGTAGAGGAGGAAATCACAGCATATCGCGAACAGTGTACGCAGGAGGCGGATCGTATCCTTGCTCAGGCAAAGGAACAGTCTGAGCTACAAATTAGCGAGGCGCAACAGCAAGCTGAACGCATGATTGCTGAGGCAGAGACGTCTCGTCAGAAAATATGTGATCACAGTAAGGCAGAAGGTATTCGTCTTGGCAAGGAAGAAGGGTTTCGTGCGGGACAGGAAGAGGTGCGGTATTTAACTGAGCGTTTGCATAAGATGATCGAAGAAGTGATGGGGCGGCGTCAGGGTATTTTGCGGGAAACCGAAAGACAGATTGTTGATCTGGTGTTGTTGATGACAAGGAAGGTGGTAAAGGTCATTTCTGAAAACCAACGCGCTGTTATCAGCGCAAATGTGGTGCATGCGTTGCGTAAGGTGCGAACGCGCGGAGCGGTGACGCTGCGGGTAAACCTTGCGGATGTGGAGCTCGTTACCCAGCACAAGCAGGAGTTTATCGCTGCAGTGGAGCGTGTGGATGATCTAACGGTAGTGGAGGACACGTCAGTGGGTAGGGGCGGTTGCGTGGTGGAAACGGATTTTGGAGAGATTGACGCGCGGGTTGCAAGTCAGCTCCATGAGCTTGAGCAGCGTGTTTTGGAAGTTGCCCCCATTGTAGTGTCATCAATGCCAGCATCTAAGGGTTCTTGATAGAGAAAGAGGCGTGGGTGTGCGTGTATGGAAGCAGACCTGTTGTGCAAGTATGAGGTGGCGCTCCGCGAGAGTGAGCCGGTAAAGTACGTTGGGCATGTGACAGCAGTGAGGGGTTTATTGATTGAAAGTCGTGGCCCTCACGCGGTAGTTGGTGAATTGTGTCGGGTTGTGTTGCGCCGCCAGGGGCGACCGTTGATAGCAGAGGTAGTAGGACTTGCAGGATCGACGGTAAAACTGATGAGCTACACAGATACGCACGGGGTTGAAGTTGGCTGTGCGGTGGTAGCAGAAGGGGCGGCACTTTCAGTCCCCGTAGGAGATGCTTTACTCGGACGCGTTTTGAACGCGTTTGGGAAGGCAATTGACGGGAAGGGGGAGATATATGCGCCGCTCCGCTCCGAGGTGTTGCGCGCGTCTTCTAATCCTATGGAGCGTCTTCCGATTACGCGTCAAATGGTAACAGGAGTGCGGGTGCTTGATTCGTTGCTGGCAGTTGGTTGCGGACAACGTCTGGGTATTTTTTCCGGTTCGGGGGTTGGGAAGTCGACGCTGATGGGGATGATCGCGCGCAATACAGACGCAGATGTGTCGGTCATTGCCCTTATCGGGGAGCGTGGCCGTGAAGTGATGGATTTTGTTGCGCATGATTTGGGTCCTGAGGGTTTGAAGCGCTCGGTAATAGTTAGTGCGACGTCTGATGAAAGTCCGCTTGCGCGGGTACGAGGTGCGTACACGGCGACAGCGATTGCAGAGTACTTTCGGGATCAAGGCAAACAGGTGCTGCTGCTGTTTGATTCTCTGACGCGCTTTGCAAAAGCTCAGCGTGAGATTGGGTTAGCGTCGGGGGAGCTCCCTGCAACGCGTGGATATACCCCGGGGGTATTCGAAACGTTACCGAAACTGCTTGAGCGTGCAGGTTCTTTTTCCATGGGGAGCGTCACCGCTTTTTATACTGTTTTGGTAGATGGGGACGATCTCGATGAGCCGATATCAGACGCCGTGCGTGGAATTGTAGACGGGCACATTGTACTCAGTCGCGCGCTTGCGCAGCGCAATCACTATCCTGCAATAGACGTGTTGCAAAGCGTTTCTCGCTTGGCGCACCGCGTGCTGGGTGCAGACATGAAAGAGGCAGTGCGCATAGTGCGTCGTGCGCTTGCAGTGTACGCAGAAGTAGAGGATTTGGTACGAGTTGGTGCGTACCAGCAGGGGAGTGATGCAGAACTTGATCGAGCTATTGCGATGCGCGCAGAGATTGAACGGTTCCTAACGCAAGGATCCCAGGAGCGCGTGCGTTTTCAGGATACTGTAACGTCGCTGTCCATGCTGACAGGGCCCAGTATAGCACAGCCGCCTTCAGGTGTGTGAATCTGCAAGAGCAGAGGAGATAGCACGTGTGAAAAGGTTTTGTTTTTCTCTTGAGCGTGTGCGACGCTTGAGAGCGTTTCGTGTACGCGAGCTGGAAGTTGAGTTAAGCAAAGTTCTTGCAGAATACGGAAGCATAGATACACAGATTCGATCGATTGCTGGCGAGTATCGTGCGCGGATGCAGGACGTAGCGCCAAAGCGTGGAGCAGTTTTTTCTGCTGCGTCGGTGAGCGCTGTGCAGGATCAAATTGACGTGTTGCAATTGCGCCGAGAACAGCTGCTCCATAAGCAGGCGCACCTTTCTTTTACTCTTGAGCAATTGCGAGAACGATACGCGCACGCGCGCCGTGCACACGAGGCTTTGCTCATGCTTGAAGAAAAGGAGAAAACACGCTGGCGAGAGCAGCGACTGCGCGCTGAGGACCGAGCGTGTGACGACCTGGTCAGCGCACGCGTACCTGGTGCACCCAGCAAGCATTAACGGCTGGCGCGCTGCGTGCGCGCTCGGGTGTATGAGGAAGGCGGTCCATGTCCGTGGAAGAGTATGAGCGTTTCGTGTGCCGTGCACGCTCGTTCCAAGATGGTGTCTGCCTCATTTCCCGCTTCTTCGTACCCTGCAGAACACAGATCCCCCGTGAACGCAAGGTGTGCAATACGGTATAGGTAACAGCCATACGCAGGGGATGCAAAACAGGTAACGGTAAAACCTGCGCAATTGAGGGAACAGTCTCCCTGTAACAGGGTGCTCTCGTGGGCATTCCAGCACTTTTCCCCGCAAAAGATGTGCGGGGAGTATACGCGCAAAAGCGTGCGCACGCCCGCTTGGGTTGCGTCATCTGTGCGGGTAAGAAAAACAGCCGTCAGGGTGCAGGAATTCTTTTCAATGGTGTGGATCAAGTGAGTGCTCACGTGCCCGGCATCGATTAGGAGCGCTTCGTTTAAGGACAGGTTGCACAGCAGATAACTCGTGCGCTGGGTATGCTGCTCTGCAGGGTGTATGTAAACTTTCATGGCAGGTCGCTCAGGTATATGTGGGCGTGTTCGGTACTAGATCCTTTGAATGTGCAGTGCGTAGTGTGCGAGGGCATAAAGTGCGTGTGTTGCACGGTGCAATTTTCAAAACGCACTGTTGCAAGCGTAGCGTGTAAGAAACGGGTGTGAGAAAGATCGCTCTCCTGAAAAGAAACATCCTGCGCGTGGATACGGTTGAAGTTGTCAGATAAGAGTACTGCATGTGCGAAGCTCACCGTGTGCAGGATGCTCCCCTCAAAAGAGGAGAACTGAATGTCAGCTTCAGTGAAAGAGCTATTGACCAGATAGCAACGCTCAAAAAAACACATACGCATCACTACATTCGCGAACACACATGCATTAAATACGGTATTAAAAAAATTGCAGCCGACGAAATGAAAACCCGAAAAGTCTACGCGGTTCAGGCGCATGCGTGGAGCGTACACGCCGTGTATGTGTGTTGACGTATGCATGAGCTTAGCAAAGTCCGACGTAGAGCAATACGGTGTGGGTTCGAACATGCGCGCAAAGCTTATACGGGCTGGACGGGTGTGGTGTCAATGTATGCGGTGTGCAGGACCTGGAGATAACACGGTTCCTGTGAAATTTTTCAAAGAACAGGCTAGGATGATGTCTATGTCGGACCGACGTGAGCAATTTCAATACGCATTTTTGGATTCAGGTATAGGAGGATTGCCCTACGCACACGCCTTACGCGTGCGTGTGCCTGAGGCCTCACTGGTGTACGTGGCGGACCGTGTATACTTTCCTTATGGGAATAAAAGTTCTGCACAGATTATTGCGCGTGCGTCTGCAGTTTTGCAGAAAGTGCAGACGAATTTTTCACCACACATAGTGGTACTCGCGTGTAACAGCATGTCTGTCAATGCACTTGAGTTTTTGCGTGCGCAGGTTTCGATTCCAGTGGTGGGGGTGGTGCCTGCAATTAAGCAGGCGGTGGCGTGCAGTCATAAAAAGCACATTGGTGTCTTAGCTACACAATGCACGATTACGCATCCGTACACAGCGTGTTTGAGAGCACAGTTTGGTGCAGGGTGTGTGTTTCAGATGCGTGCGGATGCACGCCTTATTGAGTGTCTTGAGCGCGGGTTAATTTTTGAAGTCGAAGACATGCAGCGGGAGGCAGTGGCGCGCTCAGTTATGCCCTTCCAGAAAGCGGGGGTGGATGCGCTCGTGCTCGCGTGCACCCATTTTGTGCACGTGCGTCATCTTTTTCAGGACTGTGTTGGTACCTCGTGTACGGTGGTAGATTCGCTAGAAGGTGTAGTACGCAGGACATTACGTCTGTGTCCACCGCAATCTCAATTGCGTGGGAACGCCGCCTGTTACGTAACTGGTGCGCGCGATGCAGGGTGCGCGGCACGATACGCACGGTATGCGCAGCACTTTGGATTGCGCTGGGCGGGTTTTTTGGACGTATGAACACGGCACTGGATATCGGGTGCGTGCACTGTGTGTGTTTGTGTGGAGGCGGTAGATAAGAGAGGCTGATAGACAGCGCGGTGCTGCGTGCGTACAATGGGCCATGGGGAAGCCGAGGTTTCGTGCAGTGGCCTTTGACATTGATGGGACACTGTACCCTGGATGGCGCCTTGCACTGCGTGTTATGCCCTTTATGATTCGCAATGCGCGCTTGATGCGTGCGTTCCGTGCGGTGCGTCAGGAGCTACGTCGTGAGCAACGTACGGCACTTATTCCTTTTGAAGACTTTTTTTTTGCGCAAGCTACGCGCATCGCGCCGCGCGTGGGTTTATCTGCAGAAGAAGTGCGAGCCTTTCTCGACACAGCGCTGTATCGGGGGTGGAGGCGTCACTTTTTACATATAAAGCCATTTCCTCACGTGCTTTCCTCGGTGTTGGAGCTGAGGCGGCATGGGCTGAAGATAGCGCTTTTGTCGGATTTCCCTCCGAGTCAGAAAGGCTGTCTATGGGGGGTGCGCGCGTTGTGCGATGTAACGTTGGGCACAGAGGAGATTGGGTCCCTCAAGCCTTCTCCCCGGGCCTTTTACGCGCTGGCGCAGAGACTGAATCTGCGCTGTGAAGAAATTCTTTACGTGGGGAACAGTGTTCATGACGTGGAAGGCGCGCACGCAGCAGGTATGAGGATTGCCTGTGTGCGCAGGCCCTTTACGAGTCTTCGCGTTCGGCGCAGCGCGGACTGGCTCTTTTCCGACTATCGCACATTGTGCGCATATGTGATAGCATGAGCGCCGGCGCAGGGTAGTCTGCCGAACCCCACACGTCCAGCGTGGCGCCCGCGGGTACCCGCTGTGCGTCGCGTGAAGACGAAGGTGAATGGAGCATGGAGTACTTTCTGACGGTTGTCATTGCCTGCGCGATTTCCCTCGTGATGGTTGCGTTCTCCCGCCAGCTGGACAAGGGTAACCGTTCTCTTGAAAAGGTCAAGCGCTACGCGGACTACATAAAGGAAGATCTTGAGTCATTCAGCGCAGAGAAGATTGCGATGCTCAAGGATGCGGCCATCGAGTTAAATGTAAAGCAAGAGCAGGCGATTGCCTCAGTGAAAAAAATGGATCACCTCTACGACCAGTTTATGAAGAAGTCTACTGCGCTTGCGGCTGCAAACATGGCGGTGGAGAAAATCCACAGGGAGGTTCAGGCATCAGAGAAGGACGTCTGTACACTCAGGGAACAGGTTGCCGTGGCGCAGGGTCTGATTGCTGAGGTTAATAAGGAGTCTTCTTTCGTCGACTCGCTGAGTAAACGCGTTGCGGCTGCAAAGACGCAGCTGCAGCAAGTGTCCGCTGCGATTCCTGATATGCAAAATGCATTTACGCGCGAGAATACCGCGCTTCTCCACCGGGTGCGAGATGGAGTACTTGCAGACGTACATAAGGAATTAGCGGTGTTGCAAACAAGGCTGGAAAAAGCGCAGGGGGAAAGCCAGTCTCTTTTTGAAGTTTCTGCAGTTAAATTGCGTGAGTTGTATGAAGGGGCATTTTCTGAAGCAACTGTGCGTGCACAGGTGCTGGAAGAAAATGGATTCGGTCAGTTGAAAGTACAGGCGGAAAATCGCCTTCTCCAGTTGCAGGAGGAGTTTGAAGGGAGACTCCTTTCTTTGCAGCAGCACGTTATGCAGCGTGTCGAACAAACGGACCAGCACATCCAGGATTGTGCATCCCAGTGGTCTGTTCGGGCGCAGACATGTGAGTCTGATTTGAGTATACGTCTTGCGGACGTTACGGCGTGTGTGGATGAAAGCGTGGCGCAACTGAAGGAACAGATTACTACACAGGAGCGTGAGGTGCGTGCGCACCTGGAAGGGATCGAACAGTCGCTTTCAGGAGCAGAATCCGGTTTACGCGAGCGCGTGCACAAGAGTGTGACAAGTTTTCACGAAAACTTAAATAAGATTGCAGAGGCTTCTGATGCGCAGTTACAGCAGTACAGGAAGGAGATGGATGGACGCTGTAGCAAGTTTGACAGAGAGCTTGAGGGTATTGATGTCCTTGAGTCTCAGTTGCAGCTTGCGCGTGAGCGTACAGAACAGAAGGTGCGCGAAGAATTTGAAGCGTATGCGCAGGATCGTGAGCGGAAGCAGTTAGCGTTTGAGGCACAGTTGCAGCACAGTATGGATACGGTTGAGCACCGTATGAAGCAGCTGAATGACGAGCTGCGTGAGCTGAAGGCAAGTGCGTATGCAAATGCATCCGAGAAACTGCAGTCGGTGGAGGATAACTTTTTTGAGGTACTTACCAAGCGCAGCGACTCGTTGCACGCGCGCTTTTCCGAGTGGAGTGAAGGGATTGAGGGTCGTTTGACGCAACTTGCTCTAGAGAGTGAGTCTGCGCGAAAGGATCTTGAGGATACGTACCGCAGAGAGTTGCACACGCGGCTCAAGGATTTTGTGGAAGAATACAAGGGGCAGTGTACAAAACTGGGAGAGCAAATCCTCGCGATTGAATCAAACGTGAAGCAGCACATGCGCGCAAACGATGACCTGTTTCAACGGCACGCGGAGAAATTTACCATAGATGTCGCGGCCTTGCACGATAAGGCGCATAATCTCATTGAGAGAGAATTGGAAGCAGTGCGGCAACGCCTGCGTGACTCTTTGCATGTTCACTCAAGTATGATTGAAACCGAAGTTCGGGATATGAATGTGCTCGTGCAGGAGATAAAGCAGGAGGCGCAGGGGGGCTGTGGGTCGGTCAAACGGGATATCGAGGCATGGAAGGCACACACCGACAAGCAGTTTGCGGATGCAAAGCAGTTGTTTGAAGGAAAAATTGCGCATTTGGTGAATCTTTCTGAGCGGGCGATTGAAAACCTGAGTGCGCGCTATGATATGCAGTATGAAGATTTTTCTCAGAAGAATGGTGAGTCTTTGCAAAGTCTGCGTGATGAAATAGGCAAGATGTGTGACACGATGCGGACGGTCAAAGAGGAACTGGGTGGCTATGTAAATACTGTGACAGGACAGCTCCATGCAGATGGTCGGCGCGAAAGTGAGGCACTGCACAGGACAGTAAAAGAAGCACGTGCTCAGGTGGACCGCACCTTGCAGGAGACACGAGACCTTGTGCAGGATTTGCGCGCGGAGTTTGGGGAGGCGCAGGTAGGTCTTCTCACTAAATTACAGGGAGAAAGTGACCGCTTTTCGCAAGTGCTGCAGGAGATTGAACGTAAACAGCATGAGTTTATCGGCCAGACTCGTATTTTTGATCGGGCGGACGAGTTGCGGGAGAATCTTGAAAAGGATATCGAGCGGCTGACTGAGACGGTGACCCGTTTCGAAGTGTATCGAGAGGCAATGGATAAGCTTAGTCTCCAGTATGAAAAAGTGAAACACTTTGGAGAGGAGGCGGAGCAGCGTGTTGAGAAGTTTATGCAGGAGCGAAAGAATATTGATCTCTTGGAGGGAGAGTTTTCAAAACTTGCTGCTCTTTCTGATGCTATGGACAAGAAGATTGTTGAGCTCACGTTAGCGAATGACGATCTGCAGCGCTATCAGGTGCAAATTCGAAAGGTCAAAGAAGGGCTTGGCGATATCAGTACGCGTTATGAGCGTTTGGATAAGAAAGGTGCGGTGTTGGATCAGACGGTGCAGGACGTGGATAGAGCGTTTGAAAACTTGAAGGAACTTGAAAAGACGCTTAAAAATTTTAGGGGAGAATTGGAGACAGTAGATCCTCAATTGCAGCGTGTGCGTGCAGAAATTGCCGTATTGTTGGATAACCAGGAAAAGGCAGAGCGTGTGCGCTCGCGCATAGAGTGCGCAGATGCGTTGCTGGGAGAAATGGAGAGTCGTATTGAAAAGATGCAGCACGCGCGTGAGTGGCTTGCGGGTACTGAAACTCGTCTGCAAGAAATTTCTAAGGTGTCTGAGGGGCAGTTGCGCTTGCTGGGTGATTTGATGCGTCAGGATCCAGCAAACAAAATACCCGGTGCGGGAGCGCCGCCCCTGGCTACACGTCAGAATGTGGTGAAGCTGCACAAAAGTGGCTGGTCTGACGACGCTATTGCGCACGCACTGAAGATTTCTAAGGGTGAAGTCCAGCTGATTTTAGAATTGCCCGATATGGATTCGTTTTGAGATTAATGCAGCGCGCACGCGCGCGTTGGTAAAGAAGAGATGTGATTGACTGGATTGTCTTTTTTGCGCTAGCCTGGGGGCGCGCTCGTGTGTCCTGCGCGCTCAAGGATGAAAACAATGCCCCATCGAACTCTTTTGCAAATCACTACGGCGAACGGTGGCTGGATCCCACCGCTCGCTATCGGCGTCGTATGTCTGATCTTTTACCTTTTTGTTTTTGCGCCTAATCTGCGGGAACAGAAAAGGACGCAGGCTCTTATTAAGAACATAAAAAAGGGTGATCCTGTCGTTACTATCGGCGGTATCCACGGGGTGGTAAGCGTGGTGCGGGAGCACAGCCTTGTCATAAAGGTGAATGAGCATGGCACGCTCGAAGTCAGCCGCAGTGCGATTGCGCGCATAAACGACAGGAGAGGTGTTTCGAATCCTAAGACAGATTGCGATTCGAAGCCCGGCGTGCCCCTGACAGGTGTGGACAAGGAGATCGCCAGGTGAGTAAGAAGGCTCGGTTTGGGGTCGTGCTTGTTGTTCTTGCTGCGTGCTCTGGGTTTTTGTTCCCTACACTCCAGTGGTATTTTCTGACCGACGCACAAACGCGGCAGCGTGCGCTCAGCTCGCGCGAGCAGATAAAAGAGTACGCTGTGCAGAGTGCTGAGCGTGATCTTGCGGATTTAACCCGTCTTGCGCGTGCGGGGTCGGATGAGGATATCTCAGCGCGTTATGCACCGCTTGTTGCCGCTGCGCGCCAGAATCTTTCTTATTCGGGCAGACCGGCCCCTTCTCGCTGGACCGCTGCGGCACTCGTTTCTGCATTCCCCGTAAAAAGCGAGCAGGGTTTTGTTCTTTACGCGCGACCGTTGATGGAGCAGACGTACCGGGAAGCCGTCCTGAAGATGAAAAGGAGACAGGCCCAAGCTGTCAAGCTCGGGCTTGATCTTTCCGGCGGCACTAGCGTGGTGATTAAAGCTGATTTGAGCGAAGTTACCAAGGGAGTTCCGGATGCAGAGCGCGCCGCAATACGCAGCGAAGCGATGGCGCTGGTGCTGAGTACCCTTGAGAATCGTATTAATCGCTTTGGTCTTTCTGAGCCCGTTATTCGGAGGCAAGGGGAAGATCGCGTGTATGTGGAGATTCCTGGTCTTACTGACCGTGACCGTGTTCATTCTATCGTCATGGGTCGTGGTGTCCTGGCGTTTCATCTCGTGGATGATGATGCGACTCAAAAGCTTCTCGATCACTATCGCAATAACCCGCAGGGTACCTTCGACGCTGCGCATCAGTTGCACGATCTGTCTCTGGTTCCTGAGCACACCAGTGTGCTCGGAGTATATCGCAAGGATTCCTACGGACTTGATGTGCGCGACGGGTTTCTGGTTGTTAAGAAGGAGCCTGCGCTTGAAGGAAGACATATTCGTGATGCAACGGTGAGCTCAGGTCGCGCGAACGAGCCGTTGGTGCTGTTTGACCTGGACCATGAAGGAGCGCGTATTTTTTCGGAACTTACCACTAAGGAGATAGGGCGTCGCCTTGCAATTGTCTCTGACGGTAAAATTAGGTCTGCCCCTGCTATCCGGGAGCCGATAACAGCGGGCTCAGGGAGTATCAGTGGATTCAGTGCAGAAGAGGCGCAAAATCTGAAAACCGCGCTGCGCAGCGCCTGGTTAAACGTTGCGCTTGAAATAGAAAATCAGCAGGTTGTCGGGGCAAGTATGGGGGAAGAGAGTATTCGGCAAGGCACGCGCGCGCTGGTGTGGGGGCTATGCGCGGTGCTCTTATTTATGCTGGTGTGGTATCAAGAAGCGGGCGTAAACGCTTGTGTCGCGCAGCTTTTGAATCTGTATATCATGTTCGGTGTGCTTTCAGCGTTTAATTTGACGCTTACGCTTTCGAGTATCGCGGGGATGATTCTCACTATTGGTATGGCAGTGGATGCGAATGTCGTTGTCTTTGAGCGTATACGGGAAGAACTTGCGCTGGGCAAAAGCCGCGGGGCTGCTGTGTGTAGCGGCTTTGAGCGTGCGTTTTGGGCAATTATGGATTCAAACGTGACGACGTTTATAGCAGCGCTTTTCCTTTCGGTGCTCGGTACCGGTCCTATTAAGGGTTTCGCATACAGTTTGGCTATCGGGGTGGTGTCCTCCGTATTTACGGCATTGTTCGTTTCCCGTCTGATGTTTGACTACGGGACGGAGGTTTTGCACAAAAAGACCGTGCGCATTGGATGGAGGATTGCTCGCGTATGAGACAGGTGGTGCGTTTCAGTTTGCTGTTCCTGCCATGCGCGATACTCAGTGTGGTTCTCATTGGCGCGGGAGTGCTCCGTTGGGCATTGCGGGGGATGAGCTTTGGTGTCGACTTTCAGTCTGGTTTGATTGAACGGCTGAGGATAGCACCTCCTGCTTTCTCTCTCGTGTACACCGGAACGCAGTCGATGCAGTTTTTTCAGGATGAACAGAAGGTTGTGTTTACTGTCTCTTCGCCTGGGGTGCTCGGTGAGCGTTATGAATTTTTGTATACGGAGTATCCAACCCTTCGTGCCTTCTCCGAGGGAGCAAAGAAGGTGGAGCACCTCAGTGTTACGCTCCATGCCCCTGAGACCGTGTACATGCGTGATACATTCTCCGGGGCGGAGGGCTCCACGTTGTCGAGTGCTTCGTGTTTTGTGCATTACTTCTCGGAGGACTTTCGTGCGCCAGGGGTGGAGGAGTTGCGCCGTGTGCTGAAGGATGTACCGTCTGCGGTGGTACAGCAGGTAGGGGTGCGCGCTGAGCATACCTTTCAAGTTCGCGTTGCAGCTGAAACTGCCTTCCCGTCCTCCCTTTTGCCAGAGCAGGGAGGAACTGCTCCGGCACAGTCCGATACTCCCGATCTTGTTACCCCTCAAGGTGCGGTGGAAAGCGTGGTGTACGCGGCGCTCGTGCGCGCGTATGGAGCAGATCATGTGGTCCGTTTAGCAATGGATTTTGTCGGATCTCGTTTTTCTCATCTGTTGGTGCGTCAGGCGTTGTTGTTGGTTTTGGGTGCCTTGGTGTTGATTTTTTTGTATGTGGCGCTTCGTTTTCGGTGGTTCTTTGCGCTTGGAGCGATAGTCGCGCTCGTGCATGATGCGTGCATTATGGTGTCATTCATGGTGTGGTTTGGCTTGGAGTTTAACTCTGCGAGTATCGCGGCGATTCTGACGATTATCGGGTACTCGATCAACGACACGGTGGTAGTTTTTGATCGGGTGAGACAGACCATTCTCCTGGACCCGATCGCGTCAGTGACGACAGTACTTGACCGATCGCAAACAGACATGCTCACGCGCACTGTAGTGACAACGGTGACGACGCTGCTTGCAGCGCTGATGTTGTATGTGTTTACCGAGGGAGGTAGTCGGGATTTCTCACTCGCGCTAATGGTGGGGATGGTCAGCGGCGTGTACTCGACCATTTACATCGCCGGTGGCTGTATCGCCCTGATCAGCCGGGGGAAGAGCGGAGGTCAGCTGCTCGGACTCTGAAACCCTGCACGCGCGGCTGGGTGTAGGAAAGGAAGGGAGAGAGGGAGGAGAGGGGACTCGGCGCTGCCGACTTTGCTATTTCTTCCTTACAATCGTTTTTCTTTCCCCGCGGGCGTGCAGGCTGCGCGCTTGCCTAAGGTGGAGCCGTTCTTTTCTGTTCTTTTCCAGAAAGTCAAGTGACCTATTAAAACCTTGCAGAAATTTCTGCATCTCTTCTTCAAACACCACAACCGCGTGCCGGTCAAACCCGGCACCGTCGACGTTTTTGCTCTCTACTACCTGCAGAAATACATCTCCGACCCTATTTTCCTTCACATTGAAAAAGTAGGTCCGATTTTCCGCTTGCACCTCTGTAGTAAACAGCTCACCGCGTATCCCCATGCTGTACCTTCCTTCTGCTTATGAAGTCGTATCCGCACACGAAAGCGCACAGCGATCTGCCTCGCGCACCATGTCCGCGTGCAGCTGCAAAAGCGCAGCCTCCCCCGCCTCGTCATTACCTTTCAGATCCGCAGAAATTCTAAATATTGGTTCTGTCTTTGAACCGCGCATCCACACGAACGCCACCGCTTCTTGGTGCTCGTTGTAAAATTGGATTTTCAATCCTCCGTTAGCCGACCGGCTAAAATCCCCCGCCGCGTCCTGCTGCTCCCTCCCGCGGTACAATATCGGGCGGTACGAACAAATGCCGAAGCGTTTTTTTAACGTGTCTTTCTCCTGCGCCCACCTGCGTTCAAATACCCGCTGATATGCGCTCTTGAGGAGTGCATGGTCAGTCGTTCGTATTTGCAGGAGCGCGCGCGTATCGTGCGTTGGTGTAGTCGTGTACGCAGGTAGGCTGGCAAATAGATCCGATATCGTGAAGGCATGCTGCGCGCGTTCTGTTTGGTGTGAGTGCGCGCACCACCAGGCAAAGAGTCCTGGCTGTTTCCCATCCCCCCGCAGGAGCAAGAGCTTTAAGAGTGCAAAAACAGTATGCAAAGGATCACGTACTGCCGCCGGATGGAGAATGCTGCCCCCGTTTGATCCTTCCCCTAGAATGCGCACGCAGTAGCCTTCTTTCCGTAGGAGGTGTGCTTTCTCAATGAGGTGCGCCTCTCCTACCTCCGTGCGAAAAACGTGTACGTCTAAGAGCTGCGCGATAGCTTCTACACGCAGCGAGGTGGGACCATTGGTAACCAGCGCGATAGGCGGCGCGCGGTGTGGCTGCATATGGAGGTTGCGACTGAGTTCACAGATCTCCGACACAACCGAAAGAGCAAAGACTGCCTGTTCGTGCGGAATGACAGCGCGATTAAGGGTTTGGTCGTAATAGACAATATTTCCCCGATCTCCGTCACAATCTGGCACAAAGCCGAAGGCAATGGAGCGTTCTTCTGGGGATGAACCTCGCGTGGCTGCCTCGGTCAGTGCCTGCGCGCACGCGGTAAGAGAGGACCCTTCGGGAACTATGCGATGGCGAATATCCCCTGGCGTTTCGGCGATACTAAAAAGGGCGACACCGAGTGATTCTAGGAGGCGCCTATCTATGGAAGCTGCACGCGCACTTCCATTGAAATCAATGAGGATAGACAGGGGTGTTCCCTGTTCGCTGTAGGCGGCACGCTGCTGGGTAAAGCGATGGAAAAAGGCACGGTGCTCAGTTTCTTTAGGGGAATTTGCGATCACTTCCCTTATGAAGAGATCATAGCTGTGCAGGCTTTCTTGTTTGTGTGTTTTGTTGTACAGCAGCGGTTCGAGTATAGAGGCGTTGAGCGTGGCACAATGCTCTCGTATTTTCTGGAAAGAGGCGGGCCGTAAACACTGTGCGACGAAGTCTTCGCTCAGCTGTTGTGCCTGAGTAGGACTGAGCACGCCGCCGTCATTTAGGCCAAATTTAAAGCCATTGTATTCGATAGGATTGTGACTTGCGGAGATGTAGAGGAAAGCGTCGTAGTTCCTCGCGTAGCTTGCAATTTCGGGTATTGGTCCGACTCCGACACAACGCAGCGAGCAGCCTTCCAGATGGAGGATAGCGGTGCAGATAGCACTGATAATCTCTCCAGTAGGGCGCGAGTCGCGCGCGATGACAACACGTGGTTTTGGGACCTTTTTTTTCAAGAATCGGGCGTAGCTGAGTGCTACCTGTGCGCTGAGTACAGCGTCAGCCTTTTGCGTGAGGGTGACGGTGCGCTCAGGGGTAAAAGCGTAGGGGAAAACCTTGCGCCATCCTGAGGGCGACCGGGTGAGCGATAGATGAAGCGGCTGCGCAGGCTGCGGCAAGGTGAGGGAGGTGATGAGTGAGTTGAGCAGGGACATGCGCGGAGGATAGGGCGCGGGTGAAGGAAGTGCAAGGGAGGTGGTGGTCTTGACAGGATGAAATCAGGTGTGGTCGGGTGTAGGGGCGGGGGAGAGGTAGGAATGGGAGTAGTGGAATGGGTAGGTGAGTGGATGCACGCGGTGGTGTGGAGCTTCCCGATGGTGGTGCTGTTGCTGGGAACGGGGTGCTACGTGACGGTGTGTATGAAGTTTTTTCCTGTGGTGCGGCTGTGGTATGTATTGAGACAAACTATTGGGGGTCGCGGAGGTAAGAAGGGCGGCAGTGGTGAGGTGAGTGCGTTCCGTGCAGTGTCCACTGCGCTTGCAGCGACGTTGGGGTCTGGAAATATTGTAGGGGTTGCGACGGCGATTGCGATTGGGGGGCCTGGGGCGATATTTTGGATATGGGTGACGGGGGTATTCGGGATGGGAACGAAGTTCGTGGAAGTGGTGTTGGCGGTGTACTATCGGCGTCAGACTGGTGATGGGCGTTTTGTGGGGGGGCCGATGTATTATCTGAAAGACGGAGTGGGAGTTCCAGGGGCTGGGGTACTTGCGAGTTTGTTCTGCATATTCAGTGTTATCGCGTCCTTTGGGATAGGAAATATGACGCAGTCGAACTCGGTGGCTCTAGTGTTTGAAGATGTGTTTTGTGTGGACGTGCGGGTGACTGGGGCAGTGCTGATGGTCTTGGTAGGCTTAGTGAGCGTGGGTGGGTTAAAGAGTATCAGTTGGGTAACTGGGGTAATGGTGCCTGGGATGGCGATTTTGTATGTATGTGTGGGCGTAGTGCTGGTGTGTTGCAATATGCGACAGCTGGTGCCAGTGTGCTGGGATATCGTGTCTGGGGCGTTTGCCGGGACTGCAGCAGTTGGGGGGTTTGCAGGGAGTGTGGTGCGTCAAGCGATAGCGGTAGGTATTAGCCGGGGGGTAGCGGTGAACGAGGCGGGGCTTGGGACTGCTCCTATTGCGCATGCGGCGGCTATTACAGACCATCCAGTGCGGCAGGGCTTGTGGGGTATCTTTGAAGTATTTGTGGGGACAATGGTGGTGTCTTCGGTGACGGCATTTGCGATACTGCTAACTGGTGTCTGGCAAGGGGGTGCGTCTGGAGCGGCGTTGACGGTGCAGTCGTTTGAGCGTGGGCTTCCGTTTGGGATTGGACAGTACGTGGTGGGTGTGAGCGTGCCGTTGTTTGCGTTCACGACGATGCTAGGTTGGTTGTACTATGGGGAGCGGTGTGCGGAATTTTTGTGTGGACCGCGCGTATGTCCGCTGTACCGGGCCGTGTGGTTACCGTTTGTGTACGTGGGTGCCGTGGGGAGTTTGAGTAGCGTGTGGAATATCTCGGATGCGTTCAATGGGCTGATGGCGTTGCCGAACCTGGTGGGGCTGTTATTTTTGGCTCGTCAGGGGATGCGTCTACGCGAGGAGTTTTTTGCGCAGCAGGAAGGGTAGGGGGGCGCGGCGTTGGATGTCGCACGAGAACGGCGTCGCTGTGCATGGTAATGTAGGGGTAGAAGGTGCTCGGAAGTTCTTGGAAAGTAGGTGCGTTTTGAAAGAAGCGGAGGGCGGGGAAATCTGTTGGTCGGTGATCGTAGAAGAGAAGGTAGATGATATCCGAGTCAAAGGCGAGCAGCACGGTGGGTTTCTGTGTGCGGGGATGTGGGGAGATTTCGTAGGCACGGGTGAGGAAAGGATCGCGGGTAGGGATAGGACGGAAGAAGCACATGTGATCGGTAAGGAAGGAAAGGTGTTCCGCCGCCAAGGTGTGGAAGGCGGCACGCTGCGCGTCCGACTGGAAAAGTGTAGGATCGTAGGGTGGGGTGTGTACGGGGGACCAGGAGTGGTCCGCGTCTTCTGCGCGCGAAGCGGGAGCGCACAGCGCACTGAATGCGAAAAGGGCGCAGGCGGTGTATCTAGCGATGTGGCCATCCATAGGGTGTATCTCCTTTGGGGTGCGCCGCCCGGCGTGACTGCCATGCAGTCTTGCGCATGAGCGTGCGCATCCTCTCGAAATTCTTAATTAAACGGTTAACATCAGCCACCGAAGTGCCTGACCCTGCCGCGATGCGCCGCCTCCTTGAGGGGCCAATAATGAGAGAATTGTCACACTCTTGCACGGTCATCGATTGAATAATCGCCTTTTGACGCTTGAACGCGCGCGCGTCAAGAGCATCGGCAGAAACGGCTCCCGCTAAACCGGGAATCATCTCCACCAACGAGTGCAGCGGTCCCATTTTTTCTATAGTTTGCAGGTGGTCGAGCATATCGCTGAGCGTGAAACGCTCGTGCGATTGCGTTTTCTTCTGTGCACGCGCACGTTCCTGTGCATCAAAGGCTTTTTGCGCCTTTTCCACGAGAGAAACGACGTCCCCCATACCCAGAATTCTTCCGGCGGCTCGCTCGGGATGGAACGGTTCAAAGTCCTGCGGTCGTTCACCGGTTCCAACAAACAGCAGTGGCTGACCGGTAATACTTTTCAAAGACAGTGCAGCTCCGCCGCGGGTGTCTGAATCAAACTTACTGAGCACAACGCCTGAAATACCCACCGCGGCATGGAACTCTTCTGCAATGCGCACCACAGTCTGACCGGTTAGAGCGTCTGCAACAAGGAGTGTTTCCACAGGAACCAGTGTTTCTTTGAGAAGGATTAACTCCTGCATGAGCGCGGCATCCACGTGGAGACGGCCAGCAGTGTCAATGATAAGTACGTCATTGCCGTGTGAGCGCGCGTACTGAAGCGCACCGCGCGCCGTATCAAGAGCACACGGCTGCTGTTCGTGCGGCAGCGCATGCTGGTACACGGGAACGCCAATGTGCGTGCCGAGAACGGCCAGCTGAGCACTCGCTGCGGCACGAACGTGATCGCAAGCGGCCAGGAGAGGGGAGCGACCTGCATTCTTCAGGTACGCAGCAAGCTTTGCTGCGCTGGTAGTTTTCCCCGATCCTTGGAGCCCAAGCAAGAGAATAATCGACTGCGTATCGGGCCCCTTAAGATGCAGCGACCGCGTATGTTCACCGAGGAAGGCAGTTAGTCTTTCGTGTACAATTTTTATGAATTGCTGCGCAGGGCTAACCGACGCAAGCACCGTCTGTCCCTGCGCGTGTTGCATGGTCTGATTCACAAAGCGACGCACTACGCGAACGTGCACGTCGGCGTCTAACAGTGCGCGCTTAATTGATTCTACTGCTTCTTGAATATTCCGTTCGCTGATAGTTGCGCGTCCTCCCAGCGCTCCTACGATACGTTTAAAGCTCGCGCTCAGTTGCTCAAACATGTTCCCCCCTTATCTGCTGCAGTGAGTTTTCCGCCTGCGTGGTGCTGTGCCGGCGGGTGTGCACGGCCATGCGCACTCCTTCTGCAAAAAGGATGAGCGCGCACAGCACGATCACCCAATCTCTCATGCGCGCATAGTACGTGCGCACTACCGGGTACACTGGAACGTGGAGCACCGCGCTGGTGGCCTGAAACAACGGAAACGCGGCGCGCGTTTTTCCCTCTGGGCCGATGACAACGGTAAAGCCAGAATTTGTAGAGCGCACGAGGGTGGTACGCAGCTCTATGGCCCGAAAAAGAGAGACAACATAGTGCTGCCACTCTGCGCTGGCAGTTTTTGACCAAGAGTCGTTCGTAAGATTAATGAGGAGCTCACTCCCCTGTGTGTGCAAAGCGGCGCAGAGGGAAGGAAAGGCATCTTCGTAACAGATGGGAGTTGCGAAACGCACGCTGCCTCCTGCGGCGCACGGCACACGAAACAAGCGCGGCCCTGGCCCTGGCGTCCAGCTTTCGGAAAAGCCGGCGAGCATCTGCGCCAGTCTTTGTACAGATGTCATGTGTCCCCAGGGAATGAATTCTGCAAATGGCACCATCTGCATTTTGCCATATACCTGCGCCACGTGCCCATCTGGGCGGAGCAAGGCCACTGCATTGGCGTATCCACCTTTAGTGGAGTTACCAGACAGTCTCAAGGGGGTTCCCACCAGAAGGGGCGCGCCGAGCGTGCGCAAGAACGCCGAGAAAGGTCGTGCCGCTGGCAATGCGTTATACACGTGACGGTACTGTTCGTACGGATAGCGCAGGCTGGACTCGCTCCAAACCACCATGTCGACAGGTGCGCGCGCAGAAGCGTGTGTGAGTGTTTTTTCTTTTCTGTAGGGAGTAGTCGGCAGGGGGGGAGCTGTTTGCGTACGAAGGGCTGTCTCAGTCAGATGTATGGCGGTGGTGAGGTTTTTTTCGAAGGAAGTTGTATCCCACGGATCTGCATTTTGCTGTACGATTGCCAACGCGAGCGTGGTACGTGGAGCCCCAAGGGTGGCGATGCGGTAGGCACCGTAGAGACTGCACAGGCAGTACAAGCAGCCGGTGAGGAGCCAGAGACGGAACACAGGGACGCCGTCTCTCTTTTTTATGAAGAAGTGGAGACTTTCTGCAACGCACGCGTTTGCGAGCGGGATGAGGAAGGAAAGCCCCCAGACGCCGGTGATATCAGCTATCTGTATGAGGTATGAGAGGTTGTGCGCGGTCATAGGGACCGTACCCCACGGGTAAGCGAGTATACCGGTTGACTTTACCCATTCCCAGAGGGTCCACACAAGCGCAAAAGCGCAGGCACGCGCGGGCGCCTGCTTGCGCAGGATGCATGCGAACGCTACGCCGAAAGGAAGCGCATAGAAGAAGTAACCGACAGTTGATGCGCCGAGGGTGAAGAGCGCGAAGCCCTGAAAGTTTTTGAGCCAAAAGCTAGAACACACGTGCACGAGTGCGACGAACAGCCCATAAGAACAGGCGACGTGTTTTTTTGCAGGGGAGAGGAGGAATCCAACGTACAAGGGAACGAGCGCCCCCAACCCTAGCACGGAGGAACCGGCGAGCCAAAACTCGTTGGGAATCGCAAATGCCAAGAGCACCGCTGAGGCGGCGCTTGAAACAAGAGGCGCTGTGCAAAGCATAACTTTCCCCTGCCAGAAAAGCATTTTTGTTGTATTATTTCAATACACTGGCTATGATGCTGCGCATGCGGCGGATAGAGTCCTGCCATACAGAGGAGTACGGCGACGAGCCTGAGGCGATTGCAGTCGTTCCGGGTCGTTTTCACCTGTTGGGAGAGTATCTGTGGTTTGCTCAGGGCAACACCCTGTCGATGGCTATCGATCAAACCCTTACGCTGTGTGTCTCGCGCCGAAAGGATAGCACCTTTCGCCTTTTCTCCTTGACGCTTGGGGAGCGGAGGAAGATTTCCACCGCCAATTTACGCTATCGTAAGGAGGATCGCTGGGCTAATTCGGTAAAGGCGGTCATTCTCTCCTTCATGGATGGTGGGTATCACCTGACGGGGTTGAACTGCACTATCCTTTCTCAGATTCCTCCTGATGCGGGGCTGGGTACTCCCAATGCGCTGAAGGTTGCCATGGCCCTTGTGCTTGGAAGGTTGTTTGCCGCTACGCTGCCAAAGGAAAGTGTTGTTTCGATCGTGGAACACGCAAATGAGCGCTATCTCAAGACCCACGCACATCGCGCGGATATTCTGTGCGTGTTGTTTGCAAAGCAGGGTAGCTGCGTGCGCACTGATCACCGCAAGAAGCAGGCGGAACTGTGTCAATTTCCCTCGGAGGGGAAGCGTATTGTGCTTACTGACTCGCGTGTTCCCCGTTTCATCGCGCGTGAAGAGTTCACCGCGCGTTTGAAGCGTTGCGTGGATGCCTATGAATTGGTGAAGCGCAATCCCGATATGCCTCGCGCTATGTCTAAGCTCATGGCAGCAGCGTTGGAGGAAATAGATGTGCCTGAGGGAATACGGAGGCGAGTGATCAGTTTGGTGCGCGAGTCGCTGGGCGTTGATGAGGCGATTGAAGCCCTGCGTAAGCGGGATTTTGCTGCGTTCTCAAGAGTGGTGAACCGCTCTCATGAGCGCCTGCGGGACCGCTTTGAAATTTCTTGTCCAGAACTCGATTGGTTGGTGAAGCGTGCGCTTGAATTTGTAGATCCTGATGCGCCGGATGTGGTCTGCTCGCGCCTCACGGGTCGGGGCTTTGGTGGGTGCACCTATGCGATTTTGCGCGATCAAGACTTTGAGCCGTACCTAGAAAGGCTCGACGAGTACGAGCGCATCTTCGGTTTCAAAGCAGCGGCGTATGAGGTACAGTGCTCTGAAGGGGCCCGGGTGTTATGAGGATACTACTGACAAACGATGATGGGTATCAAGCAGCAGGCATTCGCGCGCTGCATGCGGCGCTGAAAGCAGCGCCTGAGGGGTATGGGGTGACGGTAGTTGCGCCGGACAGAGATCGTTCTGCAGTTTCGCATGGGATTACTACGCTCGAGCCGGTGACCGTAAAGGAAGTGGAGCCAGGTATTTGGTCGTGCTCAGGGACGCCGGTGGATTGTGTGAATCGCGCGTTACGCCAGGTGTGCGTGGGTACACCGCCGGATGTGGTGGTGTCAGGAATTAACGAAGGGGAGAATCTGGGGACTGATATTGTGTTCTCGGGAACGGTTGCTGCAGCACGACAGGCGGTGATGTATGGGATTGCGGGGATTGCAGCGAGCCTGTTGCCCGTTTCTGATTTTGGAACAGGCTGCCGTTTCCAGGCGCTTGCCCGCTTTGTGGCGCGTCACGTACGAGCGTTGGCTGCACTTTCCTCCGAGGACGTGTTGGTGAACATAAACGCGCGATCGGCACAGGCGTATGCGCGTGCTTGTTACGCGCGCGTTGCGCGTCGGATATATGAGGAACGTGGGGCGGTGCGCCAGGCGGGCCTTGCTCACGTGTTTGAGTACCAGGGTGGAGCGGCGCATACAGGCGCGGTGCAGGACAGCGATTGGGCGGTTGTAATGCGTGGTGACATTGCGATTACGCTTGTGTATGCGCAGCCGGTTTCAATGCCTCCTGTGTTGCCGTTGCCGGATTTTGCGTTCTAGGCTTGCTGCTTGTACTGAGGATGGGGCGTGGTGTGCGTCTGTTCGAGGTAGTCTCTTTGTCTTGGCCTGCGTGCTCCTTTTTTCTCTCTGCTTTTTGTTTGTGCACCTTTTGTGAGCTTTCTGGAGAAAGAAGAGACTGCGCTGAAAGGCAGTGAGAGGGGGTTGGTGTTTGAGTAGACGATCTGTGGGGTGCGCAGGCGCGCTGCTGTTGCTTTTTGCAGTGGGGGCGCAGGAGCATGCGCCGCCGGTTGTGCGTGATACTGCACTTGCAGCAGGGGAGTTTCGCCGCGGAGTTTTGGCCTATTACCGGGGTGCGTTCAATGATGCTATCCAGCTGTTTGAGCGTGCGCTTTCTGCTGCTCCCCGTAATCCGCTCATTCTTGAGTGGTTGGGGAATGCGTACTACCGCAGTGGGATTGAAGGCGCAGCGCTGCACCAGTGGGGCGCGGCGCGGGATCTAGGTTACGGCGGCGCGTTGCTTCGGAACAAGATAGAAGTGGTTCAGCAGCGGCGTGACTTTGCGCCTGATTCAGCAGACGCGTTGCACTTTAGCGAAAGTGAATCGTTTCATGCTGTACGCCGGGGAACGGTTCTTTTCCGCAGACCACTATCTTTGTGTGCGTTAGCCGACGGTACGTTTTGGATGAGCGCATACGGTTCTAACGAGCTGCTGCGCTTTGACGTGAACGGACGTGTTATTGCGCGTACGCGTGGGCCCGTTGAGGGTTTTGACCGTCCTTTTGATGTTATTCAGACGCGCTCAGGCGATCTGCTCGTTTCTGAATTTGCCTCTGATCGCATTTGTCGTCTTACGAAGGAAGGCAGGTTCCTCAAGTCATTTGGGGGAAAGGGGAGAGGCGTCGGACAACTCATCGGCCCCCAGTTTTTGGCCACTGATCGCTACGATAACATTTACGTGACAGATTTTGGGAATGCGCGCGTGGCGGTGTTTGCACCTGATGGTGCTCCTCTCTTCCATTTTGGGCAGAAGTCTGCACGCTTCTTTGGGTTTTCTGCTCCGGGCGGCATTGCCATTCTCGATGAGCTAGTGTACGTGGCAGATGCTCTGAAGGGCGCCATTTACGTGTTTGATACGGCGGGAAATTATGTGCGTACCCTCGTTGCGGAGGGGACGCTCAAGCACGTTGAATCTGTGCGGGCGTGGAATGGACGCTTGTTGGTGTCTCTCCCGAATGAGGTCATGGTGGTGGATGTAGGACTCGCGTCCTTGCACACGATTGCTCGTTTGGGAAATGCGCCTATTCGCTTAACGGCGGCAGTTCCGGATGCAAATGGCAATGTGCTCCTTGCCGATTATAAAAACGAAAGGATTGAGATTGTTTCGCGTATCTCTGAGCTTGCCGGCGGTCTGTTTGTGCATTTTGAGCGGGTGCACGCCGACCGGTTTCCCTCCGTTACTGTGAATGTGTCGGTACACACGCGTGAGGGGACGCCGGTAGTGGGATTGGACGTTTCCAACTTTTTTCTTACCGAAGAGCACCGGCCGGTAAGTGAGATGCGTCTGCAGGGGGCAGCGTATTTGAACGATACGTGTTCGCTCAGTATACTGGTGGACCGCTCTCCTGCGACGGAGCAGGAGATGCGCTTGGTTACACGGGTGATTGGTGAGCTTGCACAAGCGGTGGGGGAACAGGGGACGCTGTCGGTAGTTTCTGCGGCACAGTCACCAGTGCTGGAAGGCACCTTCACTGCGGCGCAGCTGCAGGCGCAACCGCTTCGCCTAAGAGCAAAGAGTTCTTCGCAGTGGCGTTTTGATCTGGGTCTGCGTCTTGCGGCAGGCACGCTGGTGAACGCAGATTACAAGCGCGCAGTGGTATTCTTGTCTCTTGGTGAATTGCAGACACAGGATTTTGCACAATATGGGGTGACGGACTTGGCTGCATATTTGACGAATAATGAAACGAGCTTTTACGTAATACAGCTTCAGCGTACGGTATTGCCCGTGGAGCTTGGATATCTGGTTCAAAAGACAAGGGGTGCGGTGTATTCAGTGTATGCGCAAGAAGGGTTAGGGGCTCTTGTGGCGCACGTGCGCTCAGGCGCAGCGGGCACCTATGCATTGTCGTATCGATCGCGGTTGCCGACGGATTTTGGTCGTGCATATATGCCGGTGGAGGCAGAAGTGCGCGTCTTGAGCCGTTCGGGGCGGGACGAGACAGGGTATTTTGCGCCGCTTGAGTGACCGGTTACGCGGTATGACAGGAAAAGGGTGGAGCGCGTGGGTGCGTCTGTGCGTGCTCAGTACTCAGGTGGGGTTGGCAGCTGAGCCTGCTCTGGCGCGTTTGGCAGGGGTGTGGGAGAACGCCACGCGTATCGTTGCTATCGCTCCTACTGCTGATGCGATGCGTTTTTCACTCATGCTTGTGCACAAGCCGTATTATGCGTACGTGTATGAACGCGTGGCTGTCTTTTCCCTTTCATCTTTGTCTGATGCTCGTGCTGATGTGCTGCCGCCCCCTGCGGCGCAAAAGGCAGAACGGGTGGATCTTGTCTTGTCGTTTGAGGGGCGTGTGCGTGTGCAGCCGCTCGTTCTGTGTCGCTGGGGGGACGCGCTGTTCTGCTCTTTTTTTCAGCGGGTATCGTATGGTACCCGTTCCGGGTCCGTCTCGTCCGAGCAGATTCCCGTGAGAACAGACGATCCTCTTTTTGGTTTTTGGATTGAGGAGGGGTCTGCTGAGGCGTTGCGTGCGTATTCTAGCCAGGCGCCTGGAGAACTGAATGCCTTTTTCTTCACCGAGGCGAATTTTTACCGCTTTCGGTACTGGCGTGATGACGCGCTGGCATTTGCAGCGCAGCGTGCGTATTTTACCGCTGATGACGGTGTGACGTACGAAATCCCTCAGTACGTACAGCGTGGTGCTGCAGTTTACAGCTGCACCACCGGTCGTTCACGTGTGGTACGTAATTTCCAAACGGGCACCTATGAAGTTCGCACGTCCTCTGACGGCAGCAAAAGGCTCATGCTCAGGCGGCGCGGTGCAGGACCAGGCTCGTACGCGGTGGGTGCGGTGTATCCCCGACAGGGTTTTTTGGATGAGTCTGCGCTGGCATTGCGTGTTGATGGACAGTTTCTGGCGATTGGCGAGCCCTTTTTACGCAAGAGTGTGGTGCACGATGTGACAGCGTTCATTGATGCGCACAATGCGCGCAAAAGGGCGCCGCGTGCCCCGCTATTGGTTCCGGACTTTTAGCTGTCATGAGGAAAGCGAATTTATATGCGCGTATTCGTGTCTTGGCATAAGCAAAAGGATAAGGGGGAGCGCGAACGCGCAGGTGCGCTGCAGGGAGCGTGCATAAGTACGCCTGAGCACCGCCAGGTTTTTGCGCTGGTAGGAAGAAGTGGCAGCGGAAAGAGTTTTCGCGCGCAGATAGTGATGCGGCGTTTTGATATAGCGTTCGTTATAGACGATGGATTGCTTATTCGTGAGGATAAGATTATTGCAGGTCGCTCGGCAAAGCAGGAAAGGACGCTGCTTGCGGCCATACGGGTTGCGCTCTTTGAAAACACGATGCACCGTCGCGTGGTTGCCCGTGTGTTGACGTATTTTCTGTGTGGGTCACAGAACAAAAAGGTGCTCATTCTGGGGACTTCAGAGAAGATGGTGCGCAGAATAGCCCTTCGTGTGGGACTTCCTGAACCTGGGCATATCATCCGCATCGAGGATATTGCCTCGAGCGAAGAAATTGCCTGCGCGCTGCGCACACGGCACGTGGAGGGCACGCACGTCATTCCAGTTCCCTCTGGGGAGGTACGCAAGAGCTATCCTAAGATTTTTTATGAAAGGATAAAACTCTTGCTGCGTAGAGAGGCAGGTGCGGAACGAATAGGACGGTGGGCGCACGCCATATGGCATGAGGGGCTCAAGCGTGCGTGCAGCGGCGCGCACGCGCATGTATTTGAAAAATCAATAGTGCGTCCACCTTTCTCATGCAATCTGCGCGTGGTGGCGGTGACAGGGGGTACACAGGATGCGTCGCCTGTTGTGGTGCCGCCTCACGAGGAGCTCGCTCTCCAGCAGTAGGAGAGCGATGACAGGAGAGGCAGTAGTTTGTCCCGTAGCGTGTGGAGCCGGATGGTCGAAGTGTGTTATGCTTGTCCCGGTGGGGACTTTTTAGTATACTCGGAGGGCTGCGAGGAGAGCGTATAGTGGAGATTCAACTGCAAGATCTGGTTGACCGAATTAAGCGCGAAGCGGTTGCCTCTTCCGAGGAGCAGGCGTCTCGTTTGCTTGGTGAGTCGCGTGAGGAGGCAGAGCGGATTGTCCGCGCTGCGCGTGAGGAGGCAGAGCGGATTGTCCGCGCTGCGCGTGAGGAGGCAGAGCGGATCGAGTCGTCGTCTCTTGCGGCGCTGTCGCAGGCGAGTCGCAACGTTTTATTATCCTTTCAAGATTCGGTGACTCGCTCTCTTCGGGCTATTATTTCGATGGAGACGGCGCAAGCCTACGATGCGGGTGTTTTGCGTGAGCTTATTCCTCGTGTCGTTTCTGCCTGGGTTCAAGCGGAGGGTGATAAGCTAGAGCTCATCCTCTCTCCTGCTGATCTTCGGACGCTTGAGGGGGTGTTTTGTGCTGCGTTGCAGGAGCAGCTTTCGGCAGGGGTAGAGTTGAGGTCTGACGATTGCCTTACGGCGGGGTTTAGGATAGTCCCTGCCGAGGGCGGGTCGTACTATGATTTTTCCGCCGCCGCGGTTGCTCAGTTGTTCTCTTCGTATGTTTCTGCGCGTGTTGCCGAGGTGCTCAGGTCTGCTGCGCAGGAGCTGTGATGTCTTCCCATTGCTACCTTATAACGCAGCTACCGTCTCTTCTATGCGGCGCGGTTCCTCCTTTGCGTTATCAGGATTTTTTGGACTGTGCGCTACGTTTCTTGGGTCGGCAGGATGCTGCGGTGCTTGGAAATATCTCGTTGTGTCCCGTGCCGGCGCGTGACTCCACGGGATCGCGTGTTTTAGATAGATGGGGCGAGTTTGAGTACGCGTTACGCTGTGCGCTTGCGCGTGAGCGCGCGGACCGTCTGCGGTGGGATATTCCTGTTGAAGTGAGGCAGTGTCCTATGGCGCAGGAGTCGGTAGCTCGTGCGGCTCGTGTTGCGGTCTCTTTGGACGATCCGCTCGAAGCGGAGTATTTTTTGAACGACGCGCGCTTTTCCTTTGTCGAGGGGTGTAGGCCGCTTGACCCGTTTTCCTCAGAGGCGGTGTTTTTGTACGGGCTGCAGCTGATGTTGCTTACGCATCGGTCGCGTTTCACAATGCAGGCGGGGTCTAAAGCATACGCAGCTCTTTATTATACAATTCTTGGAGCATATACATGACGCAAACGAAGGGTATCGTGTCTGCGGTCAACGGCAATATGGTGAGCGTTACGTTCGAGGGTGTCGTTTCGCTCAACGAGGTCGGATACGTGCATGTTGGAAATGCGCGTTTGAAGGCGGAGATTATTCGTGTTCGTGGTCGTGAGGCACAGTTGCAAGTGTTTGAGATCACAAGAGGGGTTTCCGTTGGGGACCGTGTTGAGTTTACAGGCGATTTGCTGTCTGTTGAGCTAGGTCCTGGTTTGCTCGGTCAGGTGTACGACGGTTTACAGAATCCGTTGCCGCTGCTTGCAGAAAAGGTTGGGTATTTCTTGGAGCGCGGGGTGTATTTGCCCGCCCTCTCTCGGACAAGTGAATGGGTGTTTACCCCGCATGTTTCAGTGGGTGAGCGCGTGGTGCGTGGGGACGTGCTCGGGTATACCCCAGAGGGTGCGCTCAAACACCGCATTATGGTTCCCTTTCATATGGGGGATTCCTATGAGGTTGTCTTCATCCAGACTGCAGGGACGTACCGCGTGCACGATGTGATTGCGCGGGTCCGTGACGCGCAGGGACATGAGCACGAACTGACCATGGCATTTCGTTGGCCAGTGAAGCGACCCGTCCATTGTTACGCAGAGCGTTTGAAACCGACTGAGCCATTGGTAACGAGCATTAGGACGATAGATACCTTTTTCCCGGTGGCCAAGGGGGGGGCGTACTGTATTCCCGGTCCCTTTGGTGCGGGAAAGACGGTGCTGCAGCATTCTACCAGTCGCAATGCGGATGTGGACGTAGTGGTGATTGCCGCGTGTGGGGAGCGTGCAGGGGAGGTGGTTGAGACCCTGCGGGAGTTTCCTGATCTTACGGATCCTCGCACTGGTCGGTCGCTTATGGAGCGGACGGTTATAGTGTGCAACACTTCTTCTATGCCCGTTGCCTCTCGTGAGGCTTCAGTGTACACGGGAGTGACGCTTGCAGAATATTACCGTCAGATGGGGTTGGATGTTCTTTTGCTGGCGGACTCTACGAGCCGTTGGGCACAGGCCCTGCGTGAGATGTCTGGGCGTTTGGAAGAGATTCCGGGGGAGGAGGCCTTTCCTGCGTACCTGGAGTCTTGTATCGCAGCCTTTTATGAGCGGGCTGGTGTGGTCCGGCTGAGGAGTGGAGAGAAAGGATCGGTAACTATTGGAGGGACGGTTTCTCCGGCAGGTGGTAATTTCGAAGAACCGGTAACGCAGGCTACATTGAAAGTGGTTGGGGCGTTTCACGGACTTTCTCGAGAGCGCTCTGACGCGCGCAGGTATCCTGCGGTGCATCCGCTTGATTCATGGTCTAAGTATCCAAGTGTGCTTGACGCGCGGGCTGTTGCGTACGGTCGCTCTTTTCTGCGCCGTGGGGCAGAGGTGGAGCAGATGATGAGGGTCGTCGGCGAAGAAGGCACAAGTATGGAGGACTTTCTCGTATATCTGAAAGGCTCGTTTCTCGATTCGGTGTATCTGCAGCAGAATTCTTTTGACACAGTCGATAGTGCAGTACCTGTTGCACGTCAAAAGCACTGCTATGCCATCGTCATGCGGGTTCTTGGCAGTGTTTTAGCGTTTGAATCAAAAGATGACGCGCGGGCATACTTCAGCAAGCTTGGGCATATGTTTATCGATTACAACTGTTGCGCCTGGAATTCTGAGGCGTTTGTGGAGAAAGAAAAGGAGATACGTGCCTTTCTCCAGGGAGAATCGACGAAAATCGACAGCAAAGCAGAGGGAATTATACGGGGGATGGAGTAGACGATGTACAAGGTGTACGAGAAGATTGAGTCGATCAACGGTTCTGTCATCACGGTGCGGGCAAAGGGGGTGCATTACGGGGAGTTGGCCCGGGTAAAAACGGCGTTTGGCGATTCGCTTGCTGAGGTGAATAAGCTTGAAGGGGATGTAGTTTCCCTGCAGGTGTTTGCGGGAGGCCGGGGTATTTCCACCGGGAGCGAGGTGCGCTTTCTGGGGAGGGGTATGCTCGTGAGTTTCTCAGATTATTTGTTGGGGAGAATTTTTAATGGCTCTGGCGTTCCCCGAGACGGTGGTCCGGCCTTAAAGGAAGGGAGGGTGGAAATCGGCGGTCCTTCGGTTAATCCGGCAAAGAGGATTATCGCGCGGCGTATGATTCGCACGGGTATTCCCATGATTGATGTGTTTAATACGCTGGTTGTTTCTCAGAAGTTGCCTATTTTTTCTAGCTCAGGGGAACCGTACAACGAACTGCTGGCCCGTATTGCAATGCAAGCGGAGGTTGATGTCATCGTCCTCGGGGGTATGGGGCTGAAGCATGACGATTACCTGTATTTTAAAAGTGCATTGGAAGAGGCAGGAGCGTTGAGTAGGGCAGTCCTGTTCGTGCACACTGCCTCAGATCCTACCGTAGAATGTTTGATGGTCCCTGATATGTGTCTTGCAGTTGCCGAGCAGTTTGCCTTGAAGGGTAGGGATGTGTTGGTGCTCTTAACCGACATGACTAATTTTGCTGATGCTATGAAGGAAATTGCGATTACTCAGGAACAAGTTCCCTCGAATCGTGGGTATCCGGGTGACTTGTACAGCCAGCTTGCGTCGCGCTATGAAAAGGCGGTCGATTTTGATGATGCAGGGTCAGTGACTATCCTTGCCGTTACCACCATGCCAGGGGATGATGTTACGCATCCGGTTCCTGATAACACGGGGTACATTACTGAGGGTCAGTTTTATCTGAAGAACGGGCGCATTGAGCCCTTCGGGAGTCTATCCCGTCTTAAGCAGAACGTAAACGGGCGTACGCGTGCGGATCATCGCGCGCTTATGGATAATATGATTAAGTTGTATGCCGCCTATCGTGATGCGCTTGAGAAAAGATCTATGGGTTTTGCCATGAGCGAGTGGGATGAAAAACTGCTCACATACGGTGGGCTGTTTGAAGCGCAGCTCATGGATCTTTCGGTGAATATTCCGCTTGAAGAGGCGCTCGATACGGGGTGGAAAATTCTGGGCCGGTGTTTCACCCCAGAGGAGACGGGGATTCGCTCTGATTTGATTAACACGTATTGGCCCGCGTAGGGTGGTGACCGATGGCGGTGCGCTTAACCAAAAATGAACTGAAACGTCAAAAAGAGACGCTCAAGACGTTTCGCCGTTTTCTCCCTACGCTTCAGCTTAAAAAGCAGCAGTTGTATGCTGAGATCCGTGCCGTTGAGGCGCGCGCTTCTGAGGTACGTTCCCGTGCAGATGCCCTGCGTCAGGATGTTCAGCAGTGGGTTGCAGTTTTTTCTGAAAGCGGTGTGTTCGACGCGCGTTTGCTCCGCGTGCAAGAGGTAAAGAAAACGTATGCTAGCATTGCAGGTGTGCGTATTCCCTGCTTTTTAGAAGTGCACTTTGCTTGTCCTCCCTATGACTTATATCGTGTTCCTCTGTGGGTGGATACTGCAGTGCGCAAAATGCAGGAAGTGCTAAGCTTAGACTTGGAGGCGCATGTTCTCGACGAACAGGCGCTTCTCCTGGGTGCAGAGTTGCGGACTACAACGCAGCGTGTTAACCTCTTTGAAAAAGTTAAGATTCCTGAGACGCGGGCATGCATACGGAAAATAACGGTGTACCTCGGTGATCAGCAGGTTGCTGCAGTAGTGCGGGGGAAGATGTCTAAGAAGAATCTGGTAGACGTGAGTCGGATGGAACAAGAGGATACACGGTGATAGTTCCTATGAAAAAGGTAACGCTTCTGGTGCTCGGTTCTGAGCAAGAGCGTTCGCTGCAGGCGTTGCGTTCCTTTGGTGCTGTGCATGTGCAGTTGCGGGAGTGTGCAAGTGAGCGACTTACAGACTTGCACGCGTTGGACGCTCGGTGCGTGCAGGCCATTGCGCTCGTCACTGACGCTCAGACAAAGAATGTTACCCGAGGAGAGGAGTGTCGCGTTGCAGGTCAGGTGGTAGAAGCAGCAGAGGCCGTGGAACAGATCGTACGTACTCATTCAGACCGCGTGGAACTTGCTCAGCGCATTGCGCAGTGCATTGCGCATCTGGAACGCTGTGAGCCGTGGGGGGATTTCGATCCGGCGGATGTGAGGGCACTCGCACAGTGGGGGATACATCTTATCCCCGTGGAGCTTTCTGAGCGTTCATACCGCTGCTTGCCCGATGAGTTGCAGACGCTTTGTCTTGCTCGTCGCGGGGGCTTGGTGCGCTGTGTGCTTGTGGCAGATAGACCGGGGCTGCCGCCATCTCTTCCTGCCGATGCGCGCGCGCTGGAATTGCCAGACGTTTCTCCCGCTGACATGTTTGTACGGCTCAGGCAGTTGCGTGAGGAGTGCGCTACGCTAACACAACGGCTTCTTGCTTATTCGGAATACCAAGGGGCGATTCGCGCCTTGCGGCAGAAGATTGCCGCAGATATCGAGTTTGAGCGCGTGCATCTCAGTATGGTTTCGGTAGACGTCAGTCAGTGGCGTGAAACAGGAGAGACGTTGCGCATTGCGCACGTCAGTGGGTACCTGCCTGTTTCCCGGGTGCGTGCCTTTTCTGAGTGTGCGCGGAAGGAAGCGTGGGCGTATTGCTGTGTAGACCCTATGCCTGAGGATCCAGTACCTACACAGCTGAGAAATAACCGTTGGGTAAATTTGATTTCCCCGTTGATGAATTTCCTCGGCACTGTGCCCGGCTATTGGGAGGTAGACATTTCTGGCTTCTTTTTGCTCTTTTTTGGCGTGTTCTTCTCAATCATCTTTGCGGACGCAGGCTACGGCGCAGTCCTCACGCTTGTGTCCTTGGGAGGGATTGTTCTCAGCAAGAGAAAACATGCAGTGGTGAGTCCAGCATGGTGCTTGGGACTATACTTAGGAACGCTCACGATGGTGTGGGGTGCGCTCGTGTGTAACTGGTTTGGTGTGCCTGTCCAGTATGTGCCGGCGTCGCTCGCGCGTATTGCAGTTTGGGAGATTTCAGGCTTTGCGGATGCCGCCCAGCGGAATAAGAATCAGATGCACGTGTGTTTCTTTCTCGGTTTATTGCACCTGTGTCTCGGTCATTTGATCGTCGTGCGGCGCACCTTCCGTTCCCTGAGGGTGCTTGCAGAGTTTGGTTCTCTTCTCATGTTGGGTGGTATGTACGTGGTAGTGCTCAACTTGATTGTTGACAAAGAGCGCTATCCGCTTACCGGCATGGTTGTCGGGTCTATAATAGCGGGTTTTGTGCTGAATTTTATCTTTGTGAATTATCGGGTGAGTGTGCGGCAGAGTGTTGCAGACAGTATGAAAAACGTAATTAATGCGTTGCTGGGCATTGTAAATGTATTTGCAGATGTCATGAGTTATATTCGGCTTTGGGCGGTGGGATTGGCCGGAGGGGCAATCAGTGCGACAGTTAATGAAATGACACACCCTCTGTTTGCCAATTTCCTGGCGTTCCTTGGGATAGTGCTACTGCTGTTTGGACACGGGCTGAATTACGTAATGAGCATACTGTCGGTGATTGTGCACGGTGTGCGCTTGAATACCTTGGAGTTTTCTAATCATGTGGGTCTGATGTGGACAGGCATACGATATACTCCCTTTAGGGAGCGTTAGCATAGAAAGAGGTAGAAAGAGAGTGGAGGGCTCGTTATGAATTTTGGTATGTTTGGCGCCGCGGCGGTGCTGGGGATCTCTGCGGTGGGTTCTGCGCTCGGCTTGGCTTTGGCAGGGCAGGGAACGATTGGTTCGTGGAAGCGCTGTTATCTGAATAATAAGCCCGCTCCCTTTATCTTGCTTGCCTTTGCGGGGGCTCCCCTTACGCAGACTATTTATGGTTTTTTGCTAATGAAGGCGATGCTTTCTTCTGAAAAGGACCCGTGGTACCTACTCGGCGCGGGGGTTGCGTGCGGTTTGGGAATTGCCGCTTCGGCGCTTTCTCAAGGGCGGGCTGCCGCAGCCGGCGCCGATGCGCTTGCAGAAACGGGTAAAGGATTTAGCCAGTATTTGACTATCGTTGGTTTGTGTGAGACGGTGGCGCTTCTGGTGATGGTTTTTGGTATTATCAACTGCTAGATGTGGTGAACGTTGTGGTATAGCGCTTCGACCATGCTTTTGATAGACGTAGGGAACTCGCACGTAGTGTTCGGAATCCAAGGCGAGAATGGTGGCCGTGTGTGCGTGCGTGAGTTGTTTCGCCTTGCGCCTGACGCGCGTAAAACCCAAGATGAGTATTCGCTTCTCATCCATGCGCTTTGCGAGCGTGCGGGGGTCGGCCGTGCTTCTCTCCGTGATGCGTTTATTTCCTCCGTCGTGCCTGTGTTGACAAAGACCATTGCAGATGCGGTCGCTCAGGTTAGCGGCGTCCAGCCGGTTGTCTTTGGCCCGTGGGCGTACGAGCACTTGCCGGTGCGCATACCAGAGCCAGTGCGCGCGGAAATTGGCACTGACTTGGTAGCCAACGCGGTGGCGGCCTATGTGCATTTCCGTTCTGCTTGCGTGGTAGTGGATTGTGGAACAGCGCTCACCTTTACGGCGGTGGATGGCACGGGGTTGATTCAAGGGGTGGCAATTGCGCCTGGTCTGCGCACTGCGGTGCAGTCTCTCCATACAGGAACGGCACAATTACCACTTGTTCCTCTTGCCCTGCCTGATTCCGTTCTGGGCAAGGATACTACGCATGCGGTGCAGGCGGGTGTGGTGCGGGGCACGCTCTTTGTTATTCGCGCTATGATTGCACAGTGTCAGAAAGAGTTAGGGTGCCGCTGTGCAGCGGTGATAACGGGGGGGCTTTCGCGTCTTTTCTCGTCAGAGGTGGACTTTCCTCCTATCGATGCACAGCTGACGCTCTCAGGTCTTGCACATATTGCGCGGTTGGTACCGACATCTCTCCTGCCACCTGCTACAGTGTCAGGTTTATCGGGGAATTGAGGAAACTGTTATCCGCGCTCCCCATCTTCCGATACTGGATCGGTGTCGGGAGGAGTAGGAGTGGGGAAGCGTCTGTGCTGTATCGCGCTGGTGATGCGCGCGTTCTGGTACCTCAGTGCGAAGGGAGTCAGTATCGCTTACGTGCCCGTTCATCGCAGTGAGGGTTCTCAAGATTCGAGCATGAGCACAGCAGTGGGCGATACGCTCCTTAACGCCTTCTTCGACGAGGGAATGGTGGTTACGGCAGTACCGCCGGGTGTACACGACGGCCAGACTATAGCAGAAATTGCTGCGTGTTTTGAAGTAATGCCCGATTACGCGTTGTTGGTGCAGTTTCATTCCGCTCGTCTCCCTGGTGGGGAAGGCCCTACCTCCCGTGCCCGCGGCGCTTGGTCTTCAGATAGGTTCCGTGCTGTGTGGACATTAGTGGATTTGCATACGCAGCGCGCGTGTGTCTATGCGTGTGTCGCCCCATACAGGGAGAGTATTCCCGTTTCTGAGTGTGTTGACGTCGTTACCCGTTGTATTGCGGAGCAGGCAATTTCGTACATACGGGTGGGCACGAGCACCGATACAGCCGGAGTTCAGTTATAGAAAATAGGGAATACGTAAGGTGTCTGCAGCATCGCTTCAGCTGGGAGGAGTCTTATGATTAAACGCCACATGTTCGCAAAAAGGGGTATCAAAGGAAGATCTTACCTGGTTAGGGTGAACACTGCGTTCTTAGTGCTTTGTATTGCTTCTGTCACGCCGCTTTGGGCTGTGTGGGAAGGGAATGCAGAAATTGGCCCCCAGGGAAGTTTTCTGCAGGACGGCATGTTTGTGCGCAGTGACATGTTCCCCAAAAACACTGCTGTTGAAATTAGCAACTTAGAAAAGAATGCCAAGGCCCAGGCAGTGGTTATTGGGCACGCAGGGATCCCCGGTCTTCTAGTTAGCCTTGCACCCGCTGCTGCAGCACAGCTTGGGATTGGCGTATACCAAGCTGTGCGTGTACGCGTACGTACCTTGGGTACCGTGCGCGGTGGGTCTCAAACAAGTCAGGACGGACTGCCCCTTGCATCTTTGCCGTCCCGTGTGCCTGCGCGCCCCGCGCAGCGTGATCCTCTGTCATCCCCGCCGGCAGGTCACACTGTGCCGGAATATCGCGATACGGTTATTTTCGATGACCCGCGTTTGGTTTCCCCTTTGTCTCGTGAGGTGGAGGACGTGCCGAAGGTAGTGGAGCCGGCCTCTGAGCGTGGGGGAAGGGAGCGTGAGGTGGAGGACGCGCCGGGGGTAGTGGAGCCGGCCTCTGAGCGTGGGGGAAGGGAGCGTGAGGTGGAGGACGCGCCGGGGGTAGTGGAGCCGGCCTCTGAGCGTGGGGGAAGGGAGCGTGAGGTGGAGGACGTGCCGGGGGTAGTGGAGCCGGCCTCTGAGCGTGGGGGAAGGGAGCGTGAGGTGGAGGACGCGCCGGGGGTAGTGGAGCCGGCCTCCGAGCGTGGGGGAAGGGAGCGTGAGGTGGAGGACGCGCCGGGGGTAGTGGAGCCGGCCTCTGAGCGTGGGGGAAGGGAGCGTGAGGTGGAGGACGCGCCGGGGGTAGTGGAGCCGGCCTCTGAGCGTGGGGGAAGGGAGCGTGAGGTGGAGGACGCGCCGGGGGTAGTGGAGCCGGCCTCTGAGCGTGGGGGAAGGGAGCGTGAGGTGGAGGACGTGCCGGGGGTAGTGGAGCCGGCCTCTGAGCGTGGGGGAAGGGAGCGTGAGGTGGAGGACGCGCCGGGGGTAGTGGAGCCGGCCTCTGAGCGTGGGGGAAGGGAGCGTGAGGTGGAGGACGCGCCGGGGGTAGTGGAGCCGGCCTCTGAGCGTGGGGGAAGGGAGCGTGAGGTGGAGGACGCGCCGGGGGTAGTGGAGCCGGCCTCTGAGCGTGGGGGAAGGGAGCGTGAGGTGGAGGACGCGCCGAAGGTAGTGGAGCCGGCCTCTGAGCGTGGGGGAAGGGAGCGTGAGGTGGAGGACGCGCCGGGGGTAGTGGAGCCGGCCTCTGAGCGTGGGGGAAGGGAGCGTGAGGTGGAGGACGCGCCGGGGGTAGTGGAGCCGGCCTCTGAGCGTGGGGGAAGGGAGCGTGAGGTGGAGGACGCGCCGGGGGTAGTGGAGCCGGCCTCTGAGCGTGGGGGAAGGGAGCGTGAGGTGGAGGACGCGCCGGGGGTAGTGGAGCCGGCCTCTGAGCGTGGGGGAAGGGAGCGTGAGGTGGAGGACGCGCCGGGGGTAGTGGAGCCGGCCTCTGAGCGTGGGGGAAGGGAGCGTGAGGTGGAGGACGCGCCGGGGGTAGTGGAGCCGGCCTCTGAGCGTGGGGGAAGGGAGCGTGAGGTGGAGGACGTGCCGAAGGTAGTGGAGCCGGCCTCTGAGCGTGGGGGAAGGGAGCGTGAGGTGGAGGACGTGCCGGGGGTAGTGGAGCCGGCCTCTGAGCGTGGGGGAAGGGAGCGTGAGGTGGAGGACGCGCCGGGGGTAGTGGAGCCGGCCTCTGAGCGTGGGGTCGCTTCTCAGCATACGAAGCAGCCATCCCACTCGGTTTCCAACTCAGCTCCCAATCAGTTTCGGAACCCTGAGGGGGAACTCCCCTTTACGCTCCCTGACCTATCCGAGTCAGAAATTGTGGTTCCGGAGGAACAGAAAGGACGTGCGCATCCCCAGGTGATACCCGAGGGTGCGCCACGTGGACTGCAACCTGGTGAATACTACGTACAGATTGCAGTCTTTCATGACACTATCCAGGTGCAGAGCATTGTCCACCGTTACGGGGTAGAATACCCCATCGCAGTGGAGCAGGACATCCATGAAGGTAAAGCGCGTTTCACCGTATGCGTCGGTCCTGTCCAAAAAGACGAACGCGGCGCGGTACTAGAGAACTTCCAAAGGTTTGGATTCAAGGACGCCTTTCTGAAAAAGGCGCGATGATCAGGGTCGGCCCTCCTCCTCCCCTCGTGACCGTGGTAAGTCGCCCCGAAGGGGGCGCACAGAGCCCAAAGGAACGGAAGGGAAGGGGCAGACTTAACTATTTCTTTGTTTTTTTGAGCACGTAGAACGGTGCCATCTCCTTTGAAGGCTTTCCTGCGCCGGGAGCGCCCATGTAGCGAACGGAGTTACCGTCTATCAGCTCGTACAGCTCTTTCTCGTGCGGCGCCTTCGATTGCTCCGAGGACACAAGCGAGAGTTCGACAATTCCGTCTTCACGTACCATCCACGTACCGCGATACGTAAGAGGAGAAGGTGCCGACTTCTTCTCAAGGGCAAGCTCTACCTTTTGCGCAGTGCCATCCGCGTTGAACGTCACAGTCGTATCGATTCCCGGGCAATCGGCCGCAGGTAGCGTACCCCGAAAGATACCTCCCTTCAACGCGCACTCTACCTTTTCCGCTTTAGCCTTCCCGGCGTGCGGACACACGGTTGTGCACGAGACACACAAAGCGCTACCGAGCGCTCCAACACCAAGGAACGCGCACAGCGCGCGGACAGATCCTTTCATCACAGAAAACCCCCCTTGTCACGTCTGTAAGACTCGGGGGAGAAAAGCCCAACAATGCAAAAGTTACGCTCCCTCTTGCCAAAAGTGAGAGAAGAGCGCAGGCCACCGCGCACGCGGGGCAAACGTGGGGTTTAGGAGCGCACCTGCGCCCCGGCCGCGGGTGCACGCATCTGAGCCTCAAAGGCAGCAACAAAGCGGGGTAACAGTTCATCAACGGTGCCCTCGATACGAAGGCCAGCAGCGCAGCGATGACCTCCACCCCCGAAGCGAGCGGCGATAACGCTTACGTCAATCGATCCTCGCGATCGAAACCCCACCGAACAATGTGTGGGAGATTCCTGACGTACCACCACAATTGCCTCGACGCCCTGGATGCTCTGGATGAGCTGATACAGAGCATCGGAGTCCCGCACATCAAGCCCCAACTGGACCGCGTCTTCGCAAGTTTCGTACGAGGTCATGAGCGCGCCACCATAATACGGCGTCAGTCGAGAAAGCACGCGCGCAATCAACATGCGCGAAGCAAGGGATCTCCCACCGTTCATGGCAAGAAACGTGTCCTTCGGATTGGCGCCTGCACGTACAAGACGCGCAGCAGAAGCGAACGTGTCCGCACTGTGCTCGTCGAGGTGGCGAAAAAAACCTGTGTCCGTAGCCAATCCCAAAAAAAGTGCGCGCGCCTCGGCTGCTTCAAGAGATCCGGCCATCGTCTCGATTAACGTTTGCACCAATGTAGTGGTGGACGGAGCTGTTTTTACGACGAACGAGTGCGCGCAGTGGTCGCCGCACGTTTCGTGATGGTCTATGAACGCGCGCGCAAAGGGGGCAAGCTGCGAGGCGAGCTCAGCGCCAACGCGGCTGAGCTCAGAGCAGTCGACCACGATGACGGCCGTCTGATCAGACGGCCGTATCTGCGCAGAGAGACTTGGACGGAAGAGTGTCGCGTACGCAGCGATCTCTCTACGCTTGAAAGGACCCGCAGACAAAAGCTCAACCTCTTTCCCTATGCGTCTTAGGAATGAGGCAAGCGCAAGACTGGAACCTACACAGTCCCCATCCGGCTTCTCATGCCCCACGACCGCAAACGCGCGATGCGCGTCAATGAACTCGATGAGCCCGGAAAGACCCCTCCCCCGATCCCCTGTACGCGCCGCGCACGAAGAGGGGGAGGAAACGGACTTAGGAAGAGAACTCGGGGGACTGGAACTGAACATCAAACTTATCGTCGTACTCAGAAGGACTTTTCAGCGTTCCCCACACCGGGCTGCTCAGGCTGCGAGGGAGTGTGAGCTTTACGTAGGTAAGTGTGTTCCCTTCCATAAAAAACGAAAGGTAGGGATCGACGCGCACTGGAGCGTGCCGCAAGAGCACCTTACCCACCCTGGGCGAGAACCAGGCGGACGGCAGATAGATCTCGGCCATTTCGAAGTTAGCACGCCGGTAAATAACCCGATAACCCAAGCGGTGAGAGAAGACTTTCACCACAGGAAGATTGACGTAGTACATACGAGAAGAGTTGCTCTCAATGAGCCCTGGGGGAGGGGGCTCTAACACACGCTCAGCAGTATCAGATGCATCCTGCGCACTCAGAGCGATAGCAGAAGCGCACAGCACAAGGCGTAGACAACGAGTTGAAAATTTCATAGCAAAACCTCCGCGGCGGCGGGATTCTAGCCTAGGTGTGTCCCTTAATACAAGCGTCTGTATCACGCTCCTTGCAGGTAACCGCGCCGTGAAAAATGCGCGCGGTTGATTTCTTGCGTAGAGCTACAGTATGCTGGTACATGCGCATTTATCTTGCGTCAAACAACGCGCACAAGCACGCGGAGTTCTCCTCACTTTTCCCCATGCACACGATTCTCCTGCCGAAAGACGAGGGTATCGATTTTTTCGCGCCTGAGGACGGGTCTACTTTCTTTGCTAATGCAAGGCAGAAGGCTGACGCCCTCTATGACGTGGTACATGCGCCTGTGCTCGCCGATGACTCAGGTCTCTGTGTGGATGCTTTAGACGGGGACCCAGGGGTGCATTCGGCGCGTTTTGGTGCACAGCATGGGGTACACACAGACACTGCGCGTATGCAGCTCCTTCTGGAACGTATGCACGGACGGCAGGACCGTGCCTGTTCCTTTGTGTGTGTGGCGGTACTGAAGTTGGGATCGGTGCCGTTGTGCGTTGGGCGGGGGGTGTGCCGGGGAGTGTTGACTACAGAAATGTCTGGGGTAGAAGGTTTTGGCTATGACCCGATTTTCCTGTTGCCACACCTGGGCAGGACGTTCGCTCAGCTCAGCATTGAGGAGAAGAACCGCGTCTCTCACCGGGCACTTGCGGCGCTGCGCCTCGCACAGGTGTTGGCCATGATGCAGCTACCCCGTGCGCTGCGCTACGAGTTAAAGCTTTTGCGTGGTGCTCGTCGTATGACGCGCGGAGGCGTGCTGCGGCCTGGCGCCCCCTGTGCGCAACGTAAGGGACAGACCGCGCAGACTGCCCGAAGACACAAATTTTATGCACGCGCTCGGAGGTGTGCCCGTCGCATACATCGTGCCTAGTGCTCTGCAAGGTGCATGAGCGAACGGAGCGCAGGACACGCGCTTGACTGCAGCTGAGAGGAGGGATTGTACGAAGACGATGTTTTTTGTACCATGGCCCCACGCTGCACCATCGGAGGGTCCCCATGGCGGTAAACGACGAACAGTTTCAACTCGTTACCTTCCAGCTCGGGGAGGAGCTTTATGGCATCGACATTATGGGTGTCAAGGAGATTGTGAAGGTTCAGGACGTTCGTCCTATTCCCTGTGCGCCTGCTTACGTCGAGGGCATTTTTAATCTGCGCAGCGAGATTATCCCTATTATTAACCTGCACAAGCGCTTTCACCTACGCGAGGCTACGCTCGAGTCGGGTGACGAGTATCTCGGCGGCTTTGTCATTCTCAATGTGGAGGACAGTAAACTCGGCATTATCATCGACCGCATCGCGCGTGTTATCGCTGTCTCGCAGGAGGACGTGCAGCCCCCCCCCCAGGTTATCACCGGCATCGGGGCGGAGTACATTCATGGGGTCGTGCGCCAGGGGACGAGTTATCTTATTGTTCTGGATATCCACAAGCTGTTTAGCTCCAAAGAGTTGCAAAAGCTCGCGAACCTCTAGTGCCCCACCGCTGTCTGTCTCCTGCCTGCAGCTCCAAGCGCCGTGTGGGGTCCATCCCCGTCCACAGCCCCGCCATCCGAAGGTCCGAAATGGACGCGGTGCTCACCTGCTTGGTGGATGAAAAAATTGGCCCTGGTTCGCTTGGCAGCACCCTCATCCAGTTGGTGCGCGAGGTGTTTTCTCCAATCGATGCATACGTGCTGCGCAGCCCCGCTATCGCACTTTCCTTTGCACTCCGTGCACTGAAATTGCCTCCTGCTTCCCCTGTACTTCTTTCTGCGCTTGCGCCCTTCTGGCACTACCGTGAGGTGCTTCACCAGGGGCTGCAGCCGCTTGTCCTTGACGTAGACATTCACAGCGGTTTGTTGTCCCGTGATGTGGTGGAAACTGGCATCGCGCGTGGCGCTCGTGCGCTTCTTGTGCCTGAAACACTTGGAAATGTGCCTCCTGCAGCGGTGTTTTTGGAACTGGGGATACCCGTCATCGAAGACAGCTCTCAGAGTGTCGGTGCAGTATTGGGAGAAAAGAAGGTGGGAACCTTTGGCTCGTGTGTCATCGTGGGATTGGAGGCACACGATATGCTTACCGCAGGCGGCGGCGCGGTACTCATGGCCTTTGAGGCCGCCTGCGCGCGTCGGCTTCAGGCGCTTGTGCCAGAAGCGCTTGCCGTTGATATGCTGCCGGATATGAACGCGGCGCTCGCGTGTGTCCAAGTAAAGCAGCAAGAAAAAAATATTGCCCTCAGGCGCGCAATCTACGACCGATACTCCTCTGCGCTTTTGCGTACGCGTCACGGTACGCTTCACCGGTGTGAGCAATTGGAACACAGTGCCTACGCTTTTCCTGTTGTCCTTGCTTCTGGTCTGAAGGAAGTGACGCGTTACGTGCGGCAGGCGTCCATTGAGATTTCTCCTGCCTTTGAACATTCCATTGTGGCAGCGTTTCAATTACCTGCTATGCGCAGACGGTGGCCTTTTCCGCAGTTTCTTCCTACTTCTGCATCGCACACGGCACCTTTTCAGGGTGAGGACAGGGAGGTACTAGAGACCACGCAGGGCGCGGAAAAAACCTGTCAGGACTCTAGCTGGGAAAAGGAAGTGCGTGCGTCTGAGATTACGCCTGAGATATGTTGGCCACATGCATCTGCGCTTTTGTTGCGCTGCGTGCGCTTTCCGTTGTACCCGCGTCTTGCGCCTGCACACGCACAGGAAATTGCGCGCATCCTTGGGACACTGCCGTGAGCAGCTGCGTGTGTCCTCAGCGGCCTGTTGCAAAATCATCGGGGGACGCGAAGGTGTTGCTTATTGTCAGCACGTACAAACCGCGCGCTGCGGTGCTCGCTGCGGACGTTGTGAACTTTCTGAGCGTACGTGGATTCCAGTGCCACACCATTGAGTATGATGGATTGAATAAAGAAAGCTGTGCTCGCGCAGGCTATATGTTTGCAGTCAGTATTGGGGGGGATGGTACTACACTGTTTGCCGCGCGCTGTGCTTCTCCTTCTGGTATTCCCATACTTGCCATAAATTTAGGGCGTTTCGGCTTTATCGCTCCTATTGAGCCACGGTATTGGCAACAGGCGTTGAGCGATTATTTGGCAGGGGGGGTGCGCCCTGCTGAGCGTGCGCTCATATCGTGCACCGTCACACGTGCGGGTAAAGAGATTGCTTCGTGTCTGGCGTTAAACGATGTTGTCCTTTCAAGTGGACGCGTCGCGCGTCTTACCCGGGCAGAGGTGTGCTTCAACGACATTTCTTTTGGCGTGTATGAAGCTGATGGCATTATTCTTGCGACGCCTACAGGATCTACTGCGTACTCGGCGGCCTGTGGCGGTCCCATCCTCGATCCGGACCTTGATGCGTTTGTCCTCACTCCCATAAGCGCACTGTGCCTTTCTAATCGTCCCGTGGTAGTTCCCTCCTCAGGGGTGGTGCGTATCAAGGTGTTGTCTATGCGACACAAAGAAACGGTGCTGTCTGTGGACGGACATGAATTGTGCACGTTGCAGGAAGAAGATCAGCTGCTTGCAAGCAGGTCATCGTGCAGCGCACGATTGGTTTTCTGTACACCACACGTGTTCTACCGTGCACTGTGCTCGAAACTGGCGTGGTCAGGGAGTATTTTTTCTCGCAGGGGAAAACGTCACGATGATTGAGCAACTTTCGGTGCGCAACGTTGCGCTCATTCAATCTTTGGCGTTGGAGTTTGGTGCGCAGTTTACTGCTCTCTCAGGGGAGACGGGTGCGGGTAAGTCAATGATACTCGGCGCGCTGTCCTTTCTCTGTGGGCAAAAGGTAGGGCCTGATCTTATTCGCAAGGATGAGAACGAGGCATGGGTTTCTGCGGTGTTTCGCTGTGATCACGCACCGCGTGCGGTGCACACATGGTTGGCAGAACGGAGTATTGAGCCTGAGCACCACCGCGTGCTCCTCCGTCGGGTGATGCGGCGTACCGGTCGTGGCACGGCGTGGATTCAAAACGTCCCGGTCTCTCGCGCAGATTTGGAGTTTTTCACGTCATTTTTCATAGACCTCCACGGACAGCATGAACACCAATCGCTGTTTCGTGTTGCAGAGCATCGCCGCTTTCTGGATACCTACGGAGGACTCCAGCAAGAAGTTGATGCGTTTACTGCGTGCTATGCGGCTCTTGCAGAGCGACGCGCGCAGCTGCAGCGGCTCGCTTCCTGTGAACACAACCGGCAGGAGCGGCTAGAATTCCTCTCCTTTGCCCTTGAGGAACTGGAGCACGCAGCGTTGGACGTGCATGAGGAGCGTGCGTTGGAAGGAGAAGAGCAAAAGCTCTGCCAGCACGAAAAACTCTGTGATGTGATGCAAAGGGTTGACGCTGCAATTAGGGGGGTGGACCTGCAAGAGGGCGCGCTGCTTTCTTCCTTAAAGAAAGCGCTTGGTGCACTTGAAAGCGCCTGTGGGATTGATGGGAGTCTTGAGCCGGCGCGTGCCCGTTTAGAAAGTGCGTACTATGAAATCGAAGACGTAGCGCATGTTCTGCGTACGTATGCAGACGGTATTCAGTTTTGCCCTGACCGTTTGCAGCACGTTCAGGAGCGTCTTGCGCTCATATACCGGCTGAAGAAAAAATATGGAGGAACAGTTGCGCAGGTTTTAGAATACCGTGCGCGTGCGCAGCAAGAGATGCAGGATCTTTCACAGGCGGTGGGTGATAAAGAGGCGCTTGAGCAAGATGTTCAGCGTCTGATGGCTCAGGTATTACACGCGGGACGTGCCTTATCGCTTAAGCGTCATGCAGTGGCAGAAGCGTTTCGTACGCGGGTGGAGGGAGTGCTACACCGTTTGGGGATGGCGAGTACGCGGTTTCACGTACAGATATGCACGCGCGATGAGCAATGCGCGAAACAACGCACGGGTCCGTATGGCTTTGATGACGTTGAGTTTTTAATTAGCGCCAACGCAGGAGAGCCTGCGCGTCCGCTAGCAAAGATTGCTTCAGGGGGGGAACTCTCCCGCGTGATGCTTGCTTTAAAGACTGTGCTTTCATCGGTCGATGAAGCGGGCACGTTGATTTTTGATGAGATTGATGTGGGAATTGGAGGTGAAACGGCGCGTGCGGTTGCAGAGCATTTGCAAGCGTTGTCTGAGCACAAGCAGGTTGTGTGCATTACGCATTTGGCTATGATAGCGGCGCACGCGGATGCGCACGTGTGTGTGAAAAAAGAGTCGAGTGGAGAACACACGAATACGAGCGCGGCGCATGTAGTGGGGGAACGACGGGTTCAAGAAGTTGCGCGCATGCTAGCAGGGGACACGCACAGTGCAACCTCCCTGGCGCATGCGCAGGAGTTGTTGCGCGCAGGCGCGCGGCAGAGAAGGGGGGAGTGCGGTGACTGAGGAAGAGCAGAATGCTCTGTACCAGAAAAAGTTGAACGTATACCAAGGGACTATTGATCAAATCTTTACGCGTGAAAAAAACATTTTAGAACTGATCAGGCGGGATGGGACGGGCGCGGCGTACAAGAAGCTCGCGTTGGTAGATGACATGATTTACCTCAGTACGCTGTACGCTGCTAAATATCAGACACAGGTTGTAGTAGTAGGCGGCAAGCAGGAGGATCTGCTGAATGAGGCGCGGAAAACGCTTTATAAGGCGCTCATCTATCTTGAAGAAATTGTTACCAATTTAATTGACGCGCCGTTTTCCGATTACCAGGAACAGGTGGCGCAGATAGCGAACGTAAGTCAGCAGCAGCGTTATTATCTTATCCGTAAGATGGGACTCGCCATTGATTCCATTATTAGCGCCTATGGGACGAATACTAAATGGTATTGGTCTTTTGTAGAGCTCCAGGCGCGCTACGCAACGGTGGCGAAGAATATTCTGGATTTAGCGAATTCTTCTGAGATTGGATTGAATCCACAGGCTGACGAGTACGAGATAGTGGTCTATCACCTGCGTTTGGTAAAGAAATTACTCCTGCAGGCAGCTGAGCGTTACCGGGAAAAGTATGAGATGACGTCTTCCAGTTTTGAAGATTTTAAACTGGCTGTCTGCTACCTGCACGCGCTGCGCAGGGTCCACCTGTTGCTCAACGAGCGACAGGACGCAGAGGAGGTAAAAAAGAAAGCAAAGGTGTGGAGCGAGCGTATGGAAAAGGATCAGCGTAAGAGAGATCGAAGCGACAAGTAGGGTTAGTGCGTGCTCCTGCCGGCTGTGGAGTGTCTCGGCTGCGGGTGAACGTTTGTTATTTACGACAGGGGGAACGGGCGCGCATAGGTGACGCTCATGCTTTTTTTTTATCTGCCGAGAAGGGGGCGGGTATGGGCGGTTTTTTTCTGTCGCTTGCGGGGTGTTTTTTGTTGGCAGCAGCCTACGGCGCGGCGCAGACGGTGCACGTGATTGCTAAGGGCGAGACCCTCTTTTCACTTTCGCGTCGCTATGGCGTGCCCCTTTCTGCGCTTGCGCAGGCAAATAATCTGGCAAACGTACACCAGCTTGTGCCTGGGCAGCGCGTAGTAGTTCCACGAGGATACACGGTGCGCCGGGGTGACACCCTCTTTTCGATTGCCCGTATGCTAAACTGTTCACTTGCTGCGCTTCTTGCAGCCAACGGAATCTCTGCTGCGCACACTATTCACCCAGGTGATGTGCTCGTGATTCCTCCGCGTGAAAAGTCGCCTCCTACCGTGGCGGGCGCGGACCGCATCTTATCTGTGTCTTCTTTGCCCGATGGGGATCAGTGGGCGCGTGCCCGTGCCGATCCCGTACAGACTCCTGTTTCTCCCCCCGCTGCTGTGCCGGCCCCCGAGAGGAGAGAAATTTCTCTGCGTGATCCGCGTCAGTATATCAGTAAGAAAGTTGATAAGAATGCGCGCTGGCCGGTGAGCCCGACTTCGCTTGCGTACGTGCGGGGCAAGACCTACGGGGTTGTTATTGATTCGGAAAGAAATGCTGCCGTGCGTGCACTCATGTCTGGTAAGGTAATCTCCAGGGGGACCCATCGGGGTTATGGTCAGGTGCTCTTTGTAGAGTCGGCGGGAAAGCACGTGTACGTGTATGGAGGACTTGAGCGTATTTTGCCAAAGTCAGGAGATTATGTTTCTGCCGGCGACGTGCTCGGTAATTTGGGGTTTGACGCAGCAGCGGCGCGATCACGATTGTACTTTATGGTATATAAAAAAAATAAACCAATAGATCCGGCACAGGCTCCGCGTGGTTTTTAGTTCTTCTATCCTAAGGTAGTGCTGCGCGCGCGGGGCGCACGGCCAGTACGTCGCTTTTGAACGGAGGACGATTATCCGTAGTCTGTGTGCGCGGGGTTGCACTGTTGCTGTAAGAACAGGTACGGGGGTGTTGCGGTGAGCGTACGGGTATACCTTTTTGTTGCACACGGATTTGAGGAAGTGGAGACTATCACCCCGTTGGATTATCTCAGACGTGCGGGGATAGCGTTAACGCTCGTGGGTGTTGGGGCAGAGCAGGTTGTTTCTCCGCGTGGCTTGCGTGTGAGCTGCGACTGCAGTCTTGAGGCGCTTTGTGCTTCTCCGGGCATCGCGGATGCCGCGTGCGCCGCAGATGCGGTTCTTCTTCCCGGGGGGTTGGAAAACTGTCATACGCTTGCCGCCTGTGCGGCGGTGCGTGATTTTGTCATGCGCGTGCACCTGCGCGGAGGACTCGTCGCTGCGCTGTGTGCTGCCCCGGCGCGAGTGCTCTCTGCGTGGAATCTCCTGGGGTCACGTCGCTATACCTGCTATCCGGGTATGGATCCGGCGGTGTTCTCCGCACATGACGATGGGGTTGGGAAAAGGACGGAAGAGGAGGAATCGCGTGCGCTTCGTAAACCTGAGCGCGCGCGGGTGGTACGTGATGGAAATCTTTTGACCGCGTGTGCGGCAGGTGCGGCAGAAGAGTTTTCTTTCGCAGTTATCGAAGCACTCTGTGGAGTGGAAGTTGCGCAAAGTGTGCGTGCGCAAGTGGTGGCCCGGTGAATCAGAGGGACGAGCGTGCTGCGCGGCAGCCAGAGGAAAAGGTGGATTCATCTGCCGGTGTATCTCCCTGCAATAGTCCGTATGGGAGTGGACTTTTGGATGTTCCATTAAAATTAAGACCGCGTGCGTCCCACTACCGTGCACGATCATTGGTAATTGGAGGAAAGGAACGCGTGCGTGCGTTGCCTCTTGGGGGTGACGCACCGATTCCTATCCAAACAATGTGGAAAGAACCGCTCATTGGTGCAGATCTCCAGTCCATTGTGGACCGTCTTTTGGAACTTGAACAATTAGGATGTGACGTTGTGCGTTTTGCCGTTCCTGACAAGGAATCAGCTGAGCTTTTTGTGGCGCTTTGCGCGCGCACGCGTATGCCGCTTGTTGCAGACATTCACTTTGATTACCGGCTTGCGCTGCGGTGTATGGACGGACCGGTAGCGAAGGTGCGTATTAACCCGGGGAATATCGGTGTGCGTGAGCGCGTGCGTGCGGTGGTAGAAAAGGCTCGAGCAACCGGCACTGCTTTGCGTATTGGGGTGAATACCGGCTCTCTGCCGGGTGTGGTGAAGCGCGCAGTTGCGGCGCGTTACGCGGATGGGATGCAGTCAGTGAATGCGCGTGCAGAAGCGTTGGTGCAAACTGCCTTTGCAGAAACTGCGTATCTAGATCAGTTACACTTTGATCGGGTTGTCCTTTCTCTGAAGGCTTCTACGGTTGCAGAGACGGTACGTGCCAACGAACTTTTTGCGCAGCAGTCTGATATTCCCTTGCACCTTGGGGTAACAGAAGCAGGCCCGCTTGTTTCCGGTATTGTCAAAAGTACACTTGCATTTTCCCAATTACTGTCACGCAATATTGGTGCCACGGTGCGGGTGAGTCTTTCAGATAGCATGGAGCATGAGGTGCTGGCTGCGCGAGAAATTCTTGCTGAATGCGGTAAACGGGCTGGTGGGGTTCGTTTGGTGTCATGTCCGCGCTGTGGCAGGATTGGTTTTGACGTACACGCATTTGTGCGGAGGTGGCAAAAGGAACTGTTCAGTTTGAAAAAGGATATCACGGTTGCGGTTATGGGCTGTGTAGTGAATGGTCCTGGAGAAGGAAAGCATGCGGATCTCGGTATCAGCGGTGCGGAGGATTCGGTGATTTTTTTTAAGCGGGGAAAGATAGTGCGTCGCATTCAGGTACGTGATCTTTGCGCAGACGAGCGCACGCGCGTAATAGACGCAGCGTTTAAAGAGGAATTGTCAAGTTTATGAATAACCTGATCAAAGCATATGCGGCGGGTGTCATGAGTGCTGCGTTTCTTTTTGGGTCAGAGGGGCAGGTGCGCAGTGAATCCGATCGGGTGCGTGGGGAGGATCCGTGGCATCTGTTACAGTGGGCACAGGTTGTCTATGAGCGAGAGGAATTTGGCGATACGTTGCGCTATGCGCAGCGGGCACGGGCGCTTCGGCGGGAGCAGGTGGAGCACCAGTGCCGAGTGCTACTGCGTGCACGCACACGGGCTGAGTCAGCGGGGATACCCGAAACACTGTCTGATTTATATGCACTTTTAAAAAGTCGAGGAGAGACAGATGCCTGCGAAGTGCTTGATGCTATTTTTCTCACTCATGCGCCGCACGTTTTTCAAAACTCCGTTTCCAAACTGCTCCAGTGGCTGAAGGATTCAGCCGCTTTTCCAGAAGCGGAGTTGCTCTTGGGAAAGGTATTCGAGGGTGAAGGAGAGTACGCCCAGGCTTTGCAGCATTATCGAAATGCGTGGGATACGCGAGCGCAGCTTGTAGTTCCCGACGCTCGCTTTGATATTATCTACGCAATGGCGAATGTGTCTCGTCTGCTCAGTCAGCAGGATGAACGGGAGAAGTACTTGCTCCTTGTGCTGAGCGAAGATCCTCTGTACAGTGCACGTGAGGTGCGGGGCAAGACGCTGCACGCAATGCTTCGCACTATCCGCTCCTCCAATACGGTAGAGAAATTTTTTAAATTATATCGTCATCGAAATGTTCTTGCACTGCGCGCATATCAAGAGCTTACAGAAATGTACGTGCGGACAGATAACATAGAACGCGCTTTGCCTGTTTCGGTGCTTGCAGCCGATATTGCAATCAGTGCGCTCGATTCTTTTTTGCGGAAAATAGAACTCACGTATCAGTATAAGGATCTTGCTGATTTATTTTTGCGAACTGGATCTCATCCGACTATTTCGAAGTGGGCGAATGAGCATGGAGTGTGGCAGACACTGCTCCATTTTGCAGATCTCTTATACAAAAAGGGTTTGCACGCCCAGGCGCGTGATATGTATTACAACCTTGCAGAAAAGTGTCCTGCGTTTGAGTACGCGCGGCGTGCTGCGTATAAGCTTTCTCTCACGCTGTAAGTGGTGTAGGGTGTAGCACACGCGCAAGGAACGTGAATTGGGGGATGAGGAGTTTGTATGGAAGGGCAGACGGCGCGCAGAGTGATCACAGAGGCAAAGTTTCTTGATGACTGTTTGACAGAACGTGACAACTATTATCTGAGTAAATTGGACGAGTTGTACTCATCTGCGATGAGTTCTTTTGCGCAGTTTGAAGATCAGCAGAATGGAGCGCGTAGCGCACGCGCTGAAGAAAATATCATCGCTACATATGACAGTATCGGGAATCTGATGCAGGAGATCTGTAAAGAATTACCCGCGCTGAAGGTATATTCGTTTGAAACGCAACGAGAGAACCATGCAGAAGTTTCTCGAGTTGTTTCAAAGCTGCGTAATATTCATACCGGATATAGTGAATTCATCTACTACACACAGCGTGCGTTTGAAATGCTATTTAGGCTTGCCTACGGCGGCTCTCATGAAGAGCATAAAACATATCTTATTACAAAAACACCGGTTGCTTTTCCTGTACAAAACTATGCAGTACATAAAATTGCAAACGTGGATTATAAAATTGAGAACACGGTGATGTGTGTCATGTTACGAGGAGCGCTGTTACCTTCGATGATTGTTTCTAAGGAGATAGAAGAATATTCTTCGCATGGGTACGTAACGCCGTTTGCGCTTTTTAAAATCAAGCGGGATGATCTCCGTGATGAGCGCGATATGCAGTATGTGTTTGATCTGGATAAATCATACTTTTCTGCACGAGAGTTGGATGGTAAGGATCTGGTTTTCGCCGATCCTATGAACGCCACCGGTGGTAGTTTGGTTACCATAGTGCGTTATTTGCAAGATCTCGGTGTGAAACCAAAATCTATCAGCTGTTTTCATATGATTTCTGCACTGAAAGGTGCGATTCGTGTAGTGCGTTCCCTAGAGAATTGCACGGTGTATACGCTGTGGATGGATCCTGTACTCAACGCGCGTGCGTATATTATGCCTGGTCTTGGCGATGCTGGTGATCGAGTTAACGGGGTTGATGTTGAAGACCATCCGCGGAATATTATCCAGCTTTTGGCAGACTATGGTTCAAATATTTCTGGCCTGTACCGGTCCCAGCTCCGCAAGATAGAGGAAACGGTATTAGGTTCTCGCTGACTGATGAACGGTAAGCAGTGTTTTTGCTTTTTTTTGTTTCACCTGTTTTATACAGGACTATTCGCATGCGGAAAGCCTGAGTCGTCTCTTGCGCCAGAGTATTTTGATCTTGCCCATGCGTATGTGCAGCTGCATCGTTATGACGAGGCACGTGATTATTATATGCGTGCAGCGCGTGACCCTGCGTACTATCATGCAGCGCAGTATAATTTTGCGCGTGTGTGTGGATTGCAGAATGATTGGAAAACTGCTGTTCATGCACTGCAACCGTTATACGATGCGGATTCTGCCAATGCAACCATTGCTGCTGCGTACGCGTATGCGTTGCTTTCTTTTGGTGAAACAGCTCGCGCGCTACTTCTTTATCAACAGTTGTATGAGCGTGATCAGAAAAATACTCAACGTATTCTTGAGTATGCAAACGTATTGGTGCACGCGAAAAAATATATTCAGGCGGTTGAATTTTTGCGTCAAAAAAAGTCTCTGTTAAGTGAAGCCGAAGATGTGCGTGTGCTGCAGTCTATTGTAAAGAAACTGAAAGATTCGGTACCACCCCATTTAATTGCAGATTTTGTTTCCACAGACGATTTGTGATTTGTCACTGAATGCGCGTGCGGTGTAGCGTGCACTGTTTTACGTTTTAGGTATTCTCTTTCCCGCTGCTATGATGGTGGGGAGTAGTCCTGTGCGCTGTTTTTTATCCGTACAGGTACGTGATAAAGAGGAAGATATGAGACAACAGCAGATGAGGAATATTGGCATTATGGCACATGTTGACGCTGGTAAGACTACTACCACTGAACGTATGCTTTTTTACACGGGCAAGATCCACCGCATGGGGGAAATTGATGATGGTGCGACAACGATGGATTGGATGGTACAGGAACAGGAACGCGGTATCACCATTCAGAGTGCTGCAACGACGGTGCGGTGGCGTGAAGTAGACATTACCATTATTGATACGCCGGGACATGTAGATTTTACTGCAGAAGTCGAACGTGCGTTGCGCGTGTTAGATGGGGTAGTGGTGGTATTGTGTGCGGTAGGAAGAGTACAGCCACAGACAGAAACCGTATGGTATCAGGCAGATCGTTATGATATCCCGCGTGTTTGTTTTGTTAACAAAATGGATCGGATCGGTGCTGACTTTTTCTCAGTATTGGACCAAGTCCACAATAAATTCGGTATAGATGCAGTCGCGTTGCAGATACCCATTGGTTCTGGTACCTCTTTTGAGGGGGTAATTGATTTGATCACCATGAAAGAGATTTTCTGGGATGCGGCAAGTAGTGGCGAACAGATGGAGTACCGGCCTATTCAAAGCGCACGTATTGCCCAGGCGCGCGAAGCGCGAGAAAAAATGCTTGATGTCATTTCCATATATTCGGATGAGGTAACCGAGTGTGTGCTTGCAGGGGAGCACGTTCCAGTGCAGTTACTGCACGCAGAAATTAGAAAGGCTGTGCGCGAGCGGCGATATGTTCCTTTTTTGTGCGGTTCTTCTCGTCATAACTTGGGTGTGCAACCACTGCTCGATGCAGTGGTAGAGTATTTGCCTGCGCCGCAGGAGCGTAAAGCAGTAGAAGGTTTTCACGTACAGAAAAAGGAGCCTGTTTTTATCGCTCCTACTGCTGAAGGACCGTTGCTGGCACTTGTATTTAAAATTCAGTACGAACGTGAAGCGGGTTTACTCTGCTACGTGCGCATGTATTCGGGAAAACTGCGTACGGGGGACAGTATCGTTAACATTGGGAAAAAGAAACGTGAACGGGTGTATCGCATTTTGCGTATGCATTCGAATAAGTCTGAAACCGTTGAATGCATACAGGCGGGGGATATTGCGGTAATTGTGGGACTAAAATCTGCACAAACAGGGGACAGCGTGGGGGATGGTTCGTGTCCGGTAGTGCTGGAGTCTATGCATTTTCCTGAACCGGTTATTTCTGTGTCGCTTGAGCCAATGGACGCATCATCGCGCGATAAGTTACAGGAGACACTTGGTATTCTTTCGCGAGAGGATCCAACTTTCTCGGTTCGGGAAGATGCAGAGACAGGGCAGCTTTTAATTTCCGGTATGGGGGAGTTGCATCTTGATGTGCTCACCACCCGGATGCGCGAGGATTTTAATGTGCAGGTGCGTGTTGGTAAGCCGCACGTGACGTACCGTGAATCTATTCGTAAAACAGTTGAGCATACGCTGCGAGTACAGCGAGTAATCGGTGGCAAAGAATATATGGCAGGGTTAACCTTGCGTGTGGAGGCGCGGAAGCGTGGTGCGGGAAATGAGTTTTTTTGTCAGGTGAAAGAGTTGCGGGGCACAGTGTGCACGGCGCATGCTACTCCGGCAGGAATTATCGGAGCGGTAGAGCATGCTATCCGCGGCGCGTGGGATGGAGGTATTCAGAGTGGGTATCCGTGTGTAGACGTGGGGGTGCATCTCCTGTCGGTGGAGTATCAGGAACTGACGTCTTCGCCTTTTATATTTGAAGCTGCAGCGGTGCAAGCATTTGGTGAGGCGTGTGTAGCCGCTGAGCCATACGTGCTTGAGCCTATCATGAGCGTGGAGCTTTCGTGTGCGCAAGAAAATGTAGGAGATGTGATGAATGTGATCATACAGCGGGGGGGAATAATTCTGGGCATGGATTCAAAACACGGACGGGAGCTTGTGCATGCACAGGCTCCGATGAAGAAAATGTTTGGTTTTTCTACCGATGTACGTTCTGCATCCCGTGGTGGCGCCTCATTTACTATGAGGTTTAGTCATTTTGAATCATGTGCATAAGAATGCGCTCATTTTTTGATACCTCGTTTCTCGCACTGGCTTACGTGCTTGCGGCGAATCCTGCAATACGCTCGCATACAGGAATGGATGGGGTGCGGTTTTCACTGCAGCTGCAATGTCGGCTACCATCGCTCCCTGCACTGTTACGGTAACGAGCTGCATGGAAAGCAATGTGGATTTTCAAGACGTGGGGAAGGGTTTCCTGCCTTCGTCGCAGTTCTGATGATGCCTTTTTCGTATTCGATTGCAGAAGGTGTAATGTGGGGCATTATTGCATACGTAATACTCAATGCAGTAATCGGCAGAGCACGTGCGATTACGCACACGTGGGGTATCTGGTGCAGGTGGGGAAAGGTGTGTCGCCGGTCATAAGACGTATGGGGAAAAGGAAGGACGAAAATGATATAATGCCTTACGCTCCTTATGCGATTCTGAGCAACGGAGGTTGTATGTATACGCCTGTGGACCCAAAGGTTGATTTTGTCGCGCAGGAGCGGCGTATTCTCGCCTTTTGGCGGGAACGCCGGGTGTTTGAGCAGTCTGTGGCGCAGCGTGCGCAGGGGAAGTCTTATGTTTTCTTTGACGGTCCTCCTTTTGCAACTGGACTGCCACATTTTGGTCACTTTGTGCCCAGCACGATTAAGGATATTATTCCGCGCTATCAGACAATGCGTGGTGCGTACGTGCCGCGTCGCTTTGGATGGGATTGTCATGGTCTGCCCATTGAACACCTGATTGAGCAAGAGCTCAATTTGAATTCAAAAAGTGATGTTGAGTCGTATGGTGTCAGTGCGTTTAACGCGGCATGTCGCTCCAGTGTGCTGCGATATGTGAAGGAGTGGCAGCGCACACTCACGCGTCTTGGGCGCTGGGTTGACTTCGATAATGACTATAAAACCATGGATGTCTGCTACATGGAGTCCGTGTGGTGGGTTGTGGCGCAGCTATGGCAGCGAAAACTGCTGTATGAAGGTTATAAAATACTCCCGTACTGTCCACGGTGTGCGACAGCACTTTCTAATCACGAATTGAATTTAGGTGGATATCAGGATGTGTCTGATCCTGCCATTACTGTGCGTTTTGAGTGCACATCTGTTGTTCCTGGTAGTCCTGCTGCACGGGAGTTTTGTGCGGCAGCGTCTTGGGGAAGTGCATCACTTCCTGCGCATACGTGCTTTCTTGCATGGACCACCACGCCTTGGACGCTTCCGTGCAACGCAGCGCTTGCGCTGGGACCACAAATTTTGTACGTGCTAATAGAGGCGAATGATGAGCACTATATTTTGGCTCGTTCTCGTCTTGAATTCTATTATCCAGATTCGTCTGCGTACCGCGTAGTGTGGGAAAAAAGAGGTGCACATCTTGCGGGGATTCGCTATCGGCCGCTTTTTTCTTATCCTGTGTTTGGGCAGGGACCGGATCCTTCTGTACAAGGAGATTCAGAGGAGGGATTGTTCTGTACGCGAGTTGCGGATTTTGTTTCTACTGAAGACGGCACTGGTGTTGTACACGTCGCACCTGCGTTCGGAGAGGATGATTATGAAGTATTTAAGGATGCGGGTATTTCGATTCAGTGTCCTCTTGATGCAGAGTGTCGCTTTACCGCAGAGGTTGCAGATTATCAGGGGCTTTTTGTAAAAGCTGCTGATAAGGCTATTATTGCACGTGTGCAGAAACAGGGAGCGTTATTTAGACGCGAACAGATTTCGCACGCATATCCACACTGCTGGCGTTGTGCGAGTCCACTTATTTACCGTGCGGTGCACAGTTGGTTTGTTGCAGTTGAGAAGATAAAGGATAAAATGCTTGCGGCGAATGCATCCATCTGCTGGCAGCCATCGCACATACGTGATGGCCGTTTTGGTAAGTGGCTTGTGTGTGCAAGAGATTGGGCAATTAGTCGGGATCGTTATTGGGGGAATCCGCTTCCTATTTGGCGGTGTGTGCACTGCGGTGCAACAGATTGCATTGGCAGTCGTACGCAATTATATGAACGTTCCGGCATGTTGCTTGAAGATTTGCATAAGCACGTTGTAGATATGGTAACAATTCCTTGCGCCTGTGGGAGTGTGATGCGACGCGTTCCTGAGGTGCTAGATTGTTGGTTTGAGTCTGGTGCAATGCCTTATGCGCAGCAGCACTATCCGTTTGAACATGCAACTGACTTTGAGCGGTATTTCCCTGCTCATTTTATCTCTGAAGGGTTAGATCAAACGCGAGGGTGGTTTTACACCCTTACCATCTTGGCTGTGGCACTCTTTGAGCGTCCTGCGTTTGAAAACTGTATCGTTACGGGGTTGGTACTTGCGTCTGATGGAAAGAAGATGTCCAAGGCCCTGCGCAATTATGCGGATCCAAATGAAGTCATGGATCGCTACGGTGCTGACGCGCTCCGCCTCTTTCTTGTTCGTTCTGCAGTTGTCCGTGCGGATGATTTAAAATATTCTGACGAAGGGGTGAAAGATATTTTGAAGACTGTGATTATCCCATTGTGGAATAGTTACAGTTTTTACGTTACGTATGCGAACATCGATGGTATCGATCCTCCTGTATGTGCAGAAGTTGACGGAATGGGTCAGGCGGTCACGCGTTTAGCGACGCATTTGAATAACCCGTTAGATCGTTGGATCTTGTCGCTGACAGAAAAATTGGTGCAAGACATTGCCTGTGCACTTGATGCTTACGATGTATCGAAAGTTGCAGATCCTATCGTTTCGTATGTAGATCAGCTGAACAACTGGTACATTCGCCGATCTCGAAGGAGATTTTGGAAAAGCATCAACGATGAAGATAAACGATGCGCGTACAACACGTTGTATTGCGTGCTGAAAAGATGTGTGCTCGCTATTGCTCCCGTGGTGCCATTCATCACCGAGAGTATATGGCAGAATATCCGCGCCGCGGATGATGTGCAGTCTGTGCATCTTGCAGACTATCCTGTTTGTACACCAATGGTGCGAGACGATGCACTCGAGTTTAAAATGGAAACAGTGCAGCGAGTTGTTTCTATGGCGCGTGCGATCCGAGCGCAGTGTAACCTCAAAGTACGCCAGCCACTTAAAGCTATGCAGGTTATTACGCGTAACCCGATGGAGCGCTCAGCACTTCTTGAAATGGAAGAAGATGTGCTTGATGAGCTTAATGTAAAAGAGCTCGTGTTTCATGAGAAAGAAGACGAGATAGTAGAGTACCGTGCAAAAGCGAATTTTAGAGTGCTCGGAAAAGAGCTTGGATCGAAGACAAAGCGTGCAGCGCTCAGCATTGAGCGGTTGTCTTCTGCAGAAATTCAGGAGATACTCGAGGGGACGACGCTGTATCTGGATGTAGATGGAGATCGTTTGGAGTTGACTGAGGAAAAGATCCTGGTGCAAAGAATTGAGCGCGAGTCTTTGAAAGCGATAAATGAAGGGACACTTACGGTCGCGCTTGACACCACCTTAACGGAAGAGTTGCTCCTGGAAGGAGCAATTAGGGACTTGGTGCGCGGAGTTCAAAATTTGCGCAAGGAGCGTGGGTTTTCCTTAGTGGATCGTATTTGTCTGCGCGTTTTTTCTTCAGATCAGGATATAGTGTGTGCCCGCAAGGCGTATGATCTGCATAAGTCATATATCGTTGGCGAGACGCTGGCAGCGCATGTGCAATGGGCACGCGTGCGCGACGGTGCTTCTGCAGTGTACGTTAAATCGGACGCAGTACTATGGGAGGTGAGCATTGATAAGGCGTAGATATTGTGGTTGTACGCAGGGAGCGTGGATAGTAAGTGTCGGTATGCTATTTGCATCGTGCACTTCAGGGGCGTGGAGGGCATCAGTAGATCCGTTGGGGGTTGTGGGATCTGGTGCAGATGTGTACCTGTATTTCCCTGTAGCGGGGAACGAGAATTTGATTTCTCGTATTATCGAGAACCATGAGTCAAAGGCAAATATTAAAAAAATAGTGGACAGGACTACCGCGGTATACGGTGCTTTTTTTGCCCGATCAAAAGAGTTTCGTTTGTTCGGAAGCGGTTCGTATCCATACGCCTTTACTAATTTGATTTTTTCTCGATCCGATGGCTGGGCATCTACGAAAACGGAACACGGAATCACGTACTATGAAAGTGAACATACGGACGTTTCGATTCCTGCGCCGCATTTTTCCTGTGTGATTTTTGGTTCCTCCAAAAGGGAGCGGATGAGCAAAATGCTGTCTCGGCTCGTTAACTCCGATCGACCACAGTTACCGCCTCGCTTTGAAAAAGAATGTACGTCGGAAGGTACGAGCCAGACTGTTGCACTCTATATAAAAAACGGGGGACACTTTATTACCAAACTGTTGAATTTTCCGCAGCTTAATTTACCACTTGGGGCAATGGAACTGTACTTGACCGCGCGGAGGAATGAGTATCTTTACACGTTGAGCTTGCAGCTGGGGAATGCAAAGATAAATTTTCCCATACAGTTTTTAATCTCTCGTGTGCTTAACGCGCACATTCACGTGGAGGGGGACAGGTTAATTATTGAAGATGGCACAATTTCTGCTGAGCGTCTTGCGTCGGTGATCTCGTCGTTGTACTCCGAAAAGGGAAGCTCGTAAGCACGGAGCGGAGTCATGCCCGCAACTGATGTGGACCATGGCCGAACTACGAGAGTGGGAGTGAGATTCTTTTGTGAAAGTTGTGGCTCTGAGGTAAAGCGGGACGCACGCCTGTGCGTGCATTGCGGGAGTTTCTTTTCTTCAATCCGGTGCCCCTCGTGCAAACACGCAGGAAACGCTAGAGACTTCGAAAAGGGCTGTCCTTCCTGTGGGTATGCGTTCGGGAACGAGACCCGGAGAAAGGGCAGCCCCCCGGCACCGAAGGGAGCCCCCCGCCGTGCCGAAGAGGCCCTGCCCGCCTGGGTCTACGCAGCCATTTGCTTGCTTGGGGTGTGTGTGGGTACCGTTGCTATGTGGTACCTGTGACGCTGCGTACTGCATGTACCAGTGACGCATCGGGGTCTATAAAACGTAGCAGGATGCGCCCGTCCGATGAATGGAACGAGCAGCGAACACCGAGAATGTCGTGTGCTACCTTTAGCGCACAGTGCTCGAGTACATCCTGCTCTTGCAGATTGTTGACGCTCGCGGGAAAGTCGGGGATGAAGTCTACGCCCTCTTCGCTCACTTCCCGCACGGTCCCGGTGACAATAGAGCCGCTACAGGGGTTTGTGAACACGAAATCTGCCTGGCAGGCATGCGCATGATCCACGTCGACAGAGCCTGCGCACGCGGAGGGCGTGAGCACGCCGCATAAAGCCTTTCGTCCCTCCTCTGGAGATAGAGTGTAATCGATAAGCGCGTGTACCCCTGCCTGCGCCACCTGCCGCGCGCTGAGAGAGGAGGATGGAGTGTTCACTAGCAGGATTACGCGCGCTCCGCACACCGACTGATGTTTAAAAAACTGAGTGAGGACCTTCCAGTGTCGCGGAAAGTCGCTGGCGTTGATGAAGAGCAGCTGTGGCTGAATCTCTTCCATATTATCCAAGGCTTTCAGCGCAGAACGGTAGTGGATCACCTCATAACCGCACTGCGTGTGGTTTTCAAATACTAGATTCACCGAAACGGGATCATCTGCGACTAAAAGTGCCTTCATCATTCTGTTCCCAAATTCTCAACTACGTAATCGTGTACATACCAGATGCCGTCGCGGGAGGACAGGTGATAGGTAAAGCGCTTCTTTTCCCGGAAATCCCGGTACGCAAACCACTCAAGCACGCGAACCTCCGCGTCCGTAGCAGTATACACGGTTTTTTCAATACGGAATTCAACGGGTATGGCAGCAATATCCTTATCCACACGCTCCTGGCGTAGCTCGTGCTTATAGGTATCAATCATGTTGTAGCGTCCTGCCTCAGACTCTGCGTTAAAGCGGCGACTGCGCCCCGCATCCCGAGAAAGCATTTTTGCCAAGTCAAGATACAGAAAAAAGCGTTCCCAGTGAGATTTTTGCCGTGCATTCAGCACGTACTCGATAACCCTATCCGGGGAAAGACGTTGCGGTTGCAGAACTTCACCCACGGGGGGAGAAACCGGCAACGCGCCGAGCGCCGCCGCAGCAGGGGCAGGCTGTACCTCGAGAGTTAGCGTATTAGATGCCAGATGGTCCTCGTCACCGGTGCGCTCCCTTTTCAGTTCGGGGTAGAAGAGAAGGGTTAGAAAGTACAACCCTGCCGACTGCACATCAAGGTAATGCTTCACATTTTCCACAAAAGAGTAGCTTTCCCCCGGCTCAAGGCTGATCTCTCTAAAATACACAGGACGATGAGTGCTCCGCTTGCGTATCCATTCGTCCGTGTGCGCAAGCGCGCGGTTCTTCATCGTCCGTATAGAAAAATCAACACTAAAGGTACGGTCGTCCGCCAGCTTGAAGCGCAACGTGTCCTTTCCCGTATTTGTAAGTGAAACTTTCACCCAAATGGGTTCAGATTCGTGGGTGCCGGGGAAGTAAATCGTGCGATTATGGTACGCAATATGCACAGACGCCCGTGTCTCCTTCGCCTGCGCATATCCGTGCGCACAGCAAAGCAACAGGCCTCCCCCGACTATTAATGAGCGCTTTAGCTTCATCCGCCACCCCTGCCAACGTAGTGTCGGCACCTGACGTGGGGGTCCTTACAGAATTTATAGGACATAGAGCAGGCTCCCGGGAGCGTTTATGTTCCTGTAAGGGATTCTACCTCGGTGCATAAAAGACCTGTACTACCTACCTGAAAGAAATCTTGTTCTTCCCACCCTGCAATGAGGGAGGGGCCGGAGAGAGTGAAGGAAGTGTACACGAATTGCGGGGGTAAGGCGGACAGTCGTGCGTGGCCTTCAGAGCCGTCTTCTCTTACAAAGTAGAGGTGGCCTGAATCTGTTAAGAGTGCGGCAGAAAGCCGTGCGCGCGGTGGATGAAAAATGAGCGCGTTCGCGTGGTGTGCACGCTCATCAGCAGTGCGGTGGGCAGTCTTTAAAAAGGAGCGATCGCTTGCCCAACACGGGCTTCGCGCAGAAAGGTACAGGGGAGAGAGAGGTACGCGCGCAAGCAAGCGATGCACAAGCAATTCGTGCAGGTCGCTGTGATGATCAGAGGAAGTGGACGCCGTCGGAAGGTGCAGGCGCTGGGGAGTGCACGCGGCACGAAAGGCGGCCGCGGAGATAGGACGGGGCACCTGCACTTTTCTCCCTATTGGATGCTCCCTGCGCTGGGTAGGTTCTAAATTCTCAAGGGAAGAAAGGGAGGGAAAGGAGAAGTGTGCAAAGGAAACGCGTTCTGCTTCTGAGGACTTAAAGGAAGCGTACCAGGTGCCGCGAGTATGGGTGAGGGCGGTGCATTGGGCGTTCCGGGGCAATCCCAGAGCGCGCGTGTATGCGACAGAAGTCCAGCGAGCGGTGCGCACATCGTAACGCACCAGAAAAGGAGCTGCAGAGTCTTGTGGTGAAGTGGTAAAAAGGGGATCGGTGTAGAGACGAACAAACACTGCGCCGGTACCCTGGCAAGGGTGGGGGGAACTGCTGGGGATTGGCTCTGAGTAAAAGCCCTCAGCGCTCTGTGTGGCCAAGAGTGCGGGGGGCGTCAGAGTGAGCGACGTCGTCTCCGCAGCGGGTGTGGAGGGTGCTTTGCGTGGAACCGGTGCGGCCTGCATGCGGGCTAACTGCGTGGCTGGGAGTACTCCGGCGCGATTGATGAGCAAGAGTTCTTGCTGTGCATCCACTGCCGACAGGCGTACAGCCTCAGTCCAGGGTACAAAGTGTTCGGGTGCAGAAGGCTGAGACGGCGCGGGGCACGCGCGCAGGTGCACTCGTCCGTCCGTGCGTGAGAACTGGTACCAGCGGTCAGTACTCGAAGGCGGTGTGACACTGAGTGCGCCGGCGGTGGTGACAGGGACGTGTGTGGAAGCTGCGGGGGCCGGTTCGGCAGTGCGTGCACAGGAGAAAGACAGCACGCCAGATCCCACCGCACACAGGACAAGAGCGAGGCGCGTGTTCATGGTATCTTGACCTCCTTAACACAGGACAGCTGCAGGGTGCAAGGCGGGCGCACCCTAGCACAGCAGGATGCACCTGCCAAGGGGTTTGTGGGCAATGGGAACGGTTAGATCTTGCTTTTTCCCGCCCACGCGTGCGCCGATATGGGGCCGTATGAGCTGTCTGGGTGCGCGTGCGCGCGGTGTGTTACGCATAAGTTTGGTGATAATGCTGCAGGGGCTGCTGCGCGCGAGTGAGGTGGATGAGGAGCTGAGCAAGAAATACTCCATAGAAATCATGGTTGACTCCGGCGTTTCAGAGAGAGGGGAGCGTTTGCCGCTGTTGCCCTTTGAGCGCATCCCCGACTCGCACCATGTGCGGCGTGTTATCGCGCAGGATTGGTTTTTGGATGAGCCGTCTCGTGTTGCGCTGCGTGCACCTCGTAGTTACACGGACGAAACGGGCAATAGCTTTCGCGTTGAGGCGTACGTGATTGCCGCAACCGAACACCTTGCAGTGCGCGTTACGCCTCTTTTAGCTGATCGTGCCCCAAGGGATGGTGTGCATTCTGCGCCAGTGGCAGCGGCGCCTCGGCTGCACCTCGCGCTCGAGGCGCCCACAGGAACAAGTCGGGCGGGAAGGACAGGCGCAGATACCCCGCAATCACCTGTGACAGACGCTGCGCCTAGTCAAGCTGTGGCGCAAGGCACATGGGTGCTGTATCGGCACATGCACACCGGCGCGCCGGTGTGCATACGGGTATACCCGCGCGAAAGTGCGTCGCTGTATGTACAACTTTCTGCGCCCACTGCAGTAGAAATGCAGGGAAAGACGCATCTTGATGTGTGTCTTTTTAACGTGCACGTGCGCAAGCACGTGGCGCTTGGGTTGTCCTTTGAACAGTTGTATACCTACTCGCTTTTGCAGCTGCGGGCGCTTACGGAGCATGCGGTGCCGTGGCGTATTTTTGATCCGCCGCGCACGTACAGCGCAGTAGAGTCAATGGCGAGTATCATTAAGCGCAGGAGTTACCGGCTCGCTCCACTTGAGGATGGATGTTTTAACGAATGGGGACGCCCGGTCCACATTTCTGACGGGAGCAGTCAAAGTGACCAAGAGATTATCCGTGCCCTGCGTGTGGACCAAGTGCCGCGGGAGATTATCGGGGGAGTGGGATCTCTTGGGTTTGCGAAGTGGGTGGTAGACGGGATCATTGCGCCGGTTGCCGGTCAGGGAGTGTACCTGTCTGCGCTAAAAAAGCAGACGACTATGCCGCGTACTCATTTTAACGCGGCGCATGAGCGCACACGCGCACCCTTTTTTGGCATTGACTGGATACGCAACCTGGCAGCGGCAGCGTTGAGTCTTAATGTGCGGCGCACGGTGTACCCTGCACAGGGAGGCGTGGACGTAACGGTAGAACCCTTTGCAGTGGAGGGTGTCCCCAAAGGGAGGATAAAGCAGGAGGCGCGGCATCCGGGTATTGCGCCCCCGTCGACGCCTGCGGGTGCTGTTCCTCCCCGTGTGACGCAGGGTGAAACTGCGGCTGGGCCGTCGCGGTACCTAGGGTACTTGCCGCATGCAGGATACCAGACCGGGTATGTGCGTGCGCTCTTTTACTATCTTGCAGTTATGGAACCAGGCCACTTCTATCTTGGCGTGCTCAATGAGGAGCGTGGCGTACCGCGTTTGCGTGAATACCAGCGTGCGGCAGTGTTTTTGCCGTATTTCGATCGGTCAGGGAGATTTCAGGTAGAGGTTTTTGAAGCGGCGCGTTTGAGCACTCTTGAAGAGTTTGTAGCGCAGTATCCCCAGCAGATGCTTGCGTTGGTGCGGGTGCGTGCGCCGGAGATCGGTCATTTTAATCCGTAACGGAAGTCAGACAGGCGGGTGCCGTCTTCCCTGTCGTTAGATTGCATTGGGTGCTTGTAGGAGGGAGGGAAAGAGCGTAGCATCGGCAGGATGGACCAAGCAGAGCCTTGCACGCTACACGGAGCACCCGCACCGGACCTTGCGCTTCTGGAGGCTATTTTGTTTGTCGAAGGCGTGCGGCTCAGTTATGCGTGTCTTGCACGAAAGCTCGGTTTGAGCGAACAGGCAGTGGGTGAGTATGTTGCGCGTTTGGGTGAAGCTCTCGCTTCTGGCGCGCGTGGTGGTGGTGGACTGGAGCTTCACTGCAATGAGCAGGGTGTGGCGTTGCTGCCTGCGGCGACCGTACGGGAGCGTCTTGCAACCCTCTATGGGAAGCGGAGCGAAGGGCGCCTTTCGCGCGCGGCAATGGAAACGCTGTCTATTGTGGCCTATGCGCAGCCGGTGACGCGTGCTGAAATAGAGGCAATCCGAGGGGTAGGTGCAGATACAATGATCCGCCTTTTGAGTGAGCGCCGTCTGATTTGCGAGGTGGGGAAAAAGGACATACCCGGCAAGCCGGCACAGTATGGCACGACTGAGGAGTTTTTGACTGCGTTCCGGTTGCGCAGCATTGCGGACTTGCCCAAACTTGATGAAGAAGAGCAGCGGCGCTTTGAGCTTACCCGTTAAGCCGGGTGAACAGAGGGTGCAGGGGAGGGTGTGCCGCCTGCAGCCGTTTTTTCGCCTCAGGTTGCAGGTCTATTTAGCCAGGAGTGGCTGTGCCTCCCGGCGTGCCTGTGAGGCCTTGATTGCTTCAGGGCGTGTGACCGTTGATGGTCAGACGGTTACGACGCAGGGACGGACCGTTTGTGCGCAGAATGTGGTGTGTGTGGACGGCACCGTCGTGCAGCTTGAACGAGTTCAGCGCTACGTGCTCCTGTATAAGCCGGTTGGATACATCTGTTCCCTCGCGCCGCAGTTTCCTGCCGGGTATGCACACACGCAGGTGCGGGCAGGCCCGTCCAGACAGGAATACGCGCGTGCAATCGATTTAGTACAGCCTGCGTATCAGGAGCGCCTATATCACATCGGCCGGCTGGACGTGCGGTCTGAAGGCGCGCTGCTGTTCACAAATGATGGTTCGTTCGCGCAGGCTCTTGGCCATCCGCGTTCGGGAATAGAGAAAGAGTACATTGTAGAAACGCGTGAGCCAGTCCCTGCAGCGCTGTTGAGCTCTTTTGTGCGCGGGGTGTGGGTGGAAGGGTGCCGGTATCGGTGCGTGCGCGCGCGGTATCTTGCAGCGCAGTGTGTACAGCTTGTACTGGTTGAGGGGAAAAAGCGCGAGATCCGTGTGGTATTCGAGGCGTGGGGACAGGATATCGTGCGTTTAGTGCGGGTGCGCATTGGCAGGGTGCGTCTAGGACCGCTGAGGCCCGGAGCATTTCGCACCATGAGCCTGCAGGAAGTTGCGCAGCTCTTGCAGTGCGCAGGGTGTGCGCGATAGCAGGGACGTGGTTTTGACTGGCTGGGGGGAGGGTGACTGAAGGTGGGGTGTGCGCGGTGCTCGTATTTTGCGGGTGCTGTTGGTATACTGCGCGCGCATACCCGCTCGAGAAGGGGAGGAGGACGACTCGTGAATCAGTTTTTTGAAGAGTTTGAATGCCCTGAGCACGGGCGGCAGCCCCGTGGGGTTCAGGAGACGGCCGAGTCTTTGAACTGTCTTGCGCTTTCCTGCGCGCGCAAGGGGTGGTATGAGGAAACCGTTGCCTGTTTACGCAAGGGATTGGGGCTCAGTCCTTTCAACGGGCTTCTGTGGTTGAACCTGGCGCTTGGCTATTATGCGCTCAAGCGTACGGTTGATTCAGCAGGTGCGCTGTATCATGCGTTGCGGTGCACCCCTCATCACGCGGCGGTGTGGAACATGCTTGGGGTGGTGCTCCACGATATGGGGGACACTGAGGCTTCGCGCAATGCGTACGAGCACGCCATCCGCTTGGAAACGAAGAACGGTGCTACCTGGAACAATTACGGACTGCTATTGCACACCGAGCAAAAGTACGATCAGGCGCAGCGTGCCTTTGAGACGGCGCTGAGCTTGCTGCCGCGGTCGGGGAGTGCCTTGTACAACTTAAGCAGGACGTATCATGCACTCGGTGATGCGCGCAAGGCGGCGGTGTGCCGTCGTATCCTTGCCCAGATGCCGGCGGGAGAGAAAAAGCCCGGTCCCATTACTCCTTTTGCCCTGTACCCGTAGGTGTTGCAAGCTGCGGCGCGCGGGGCTATGCGCGGCGGTGTTTTAGAGTATACTGGGAAGATGGAAGGCATAGGTGTGCGTGTTGAGCGCGTTCGCTGTGAGCAAAACTTAAGTAAGACGGCTTTTGCGCGGGAACTTGGGATTGGTGTTGAAGAGCTCGACGCGATTGAGCGCGGCACGATGCCGCTCAGTCGTGATTTGACGTTGCTGTTGTGTGTGGTGTTTGCGGTCAACCGTCTCTGGTTAGAAAGCGGGGAAGGGGAACCCTTTTCAGCATCTGCCGTCTCTCCTCAGGAAACGGTACAACCGGAGGAGAGAGCGCGCGAACCTCCGATACCCCCCCCCGGTGGCGCGGATAGCGGCCTCGGGGGTCTGCAGTGTGCTTTGTTTTTGGCAGGGTGGTCTCTGTGCCTGTGATAGGAGCGGGGACATGCCACGTCTGCATGAGGGCAGTAATAGGGGGGAACAATGGAAAGGATTGGAAAGAGCTGTAGTCCAAGCAGGTGCAGGCTGTGCGCGCGGCGAGGGCGTGCCGCGCGCACAGCAGACGGCGCAAGCCGCGTAGTGCGCCGCATAGTCTGTCCGCCGGTGTTATTTTTAAGCGCAAGTTTCTTAACCGGCTGCGATTTTTCTGGCATTTTTGCCTCCATCCAGTCAGAAGTACCGTTAAAAATACCGAGCATCCGCGGGGTAGTGACGGGTTTGGTAAAGTGCAATGACAAGCTGTACGCCTGCGCCGGTCAGCTGTGGGAAAAGAACGCGAACATGTCTGAGGGGGAGTGGAAGGCAGTAGATTTTTTGCCGGGCAAAAAGATTACCAGCATTGTTTCGAACGGCAGTGTCGTGTACGCCTGTGTTTCGGGGGAAGGTCTGTACGGGTACTGCAGCAAAGGCAACGGAGGTACCGGAAGGAGTCCGGTCGTTTTAGGAAAAACAAATGGGGCAACCCGCATTGTCGGGTCAAAAAATCCCTTTTTGCAAATGCCCAGTAAACCCGACTCTGAGTCCTCAGGCGGCGGTGGAGGCGGATGTGTCGTCCTCTCCGATGATGGTATCAATAACGAAAATGATGAGAACATCCTGGGCTCCGGAACCGGGTACGTGGTAACCACCAAGGCCGTGTACACCAAAAGCAGTGGTTCAGGGAGTGGCTGCACCTACGCAAAGGACGGCACGTTTGACACTGCTACGTCCCCCATCCTCGGCTGCACGAGCGATAGAGAGGGGTGCTTCTACGTGTTGGACGGCACGGACGTCCACTGTCGTACGGTCCAAGCGAGTGGGAGAAGCGGCGGTGTCGCCCACTGCGCCGTGGCGTCTAGGTCGGTAGATTCTTGCAAAGTAGCGCACACCGTCACCAATCCCCTGTGCATCGCGCACGTCAAAAACGGCAACACTGAGTTTTTGCTCATTGGGGGCAGCCGGGGGTACAAGGAAATAAAACTGGAAACGGGGAGCGGCGGCAGTACCGGCTGCCTGAGGCCAGGGAACGTGCGCGGTCCGGAACAGTGGGAGGAATGCAGTGTCACCCCCAAGGGAAGCGTAAGCCAATATGAAGGCACCATCGGCCGTTTTGCAATCAGCGACATTTACACCGTTGATTCCACGAGTGGAGCTTGTGGCGCCAGCAGCGGCAGTAGTGGTAAGCCAGATGTGTATGTGGTGGTGGGGGATTCACAAGACGGGTATACGGGCCTGTGGAGATTTGACGCCCAGAAAAAGGAGTGGAATCGGGAGTAGCCCGGGCGGATGCGTGCTGCAGGGAGGCGCGGGGCGGGAGGCCGCACGCCGGTCATCTTTACGCTTTGATAAAAAACAGTTCGTGAATGGCGCGCCCCTGCGTCTGCGCCTTGCGTTCAAATTCCGTGGCGGGGCGCCAGGGGCGCGCACCCTGCGGTGCCCACGTGAGCGAGGGCGTGCGCGCAAGCTCTTCCTGCGCGCGCCGTGCGTACTCGGCCCAGTCGGTGACCGCGTATAGGTAGCCACCCGGCGCAAGGGCGCGCGCGAGTAGGTCTGTGCGCGGACGGTACAGCAGGCGCCGCTTGTGGTGCCGCGTTTTTGGCCACGGGTCTGGAAAGAAAATGTGCAGGCCTGCAAGTGTCTGCGGTGCGATCATGGTGCGCAGCACGTCGAGTGCATCGTGCTCGATGATGCGCAGGTTGTGTAAACGTTCGGCTTCAATTTTTCTCAGCAGTCGTCCGATTCCTGCGCGGTACACCTCGATGCCGAGGTAGGAAAGGTGCGGGTTGCGTGCCGCGATTGCCGCAGTTGCGCTCCCCATACCAAAGCCAATTTCTACTACCAGCGGTGCAGGCGCGCAGGCCGGAGCGACTGCGTTCGTTTCCCCCTGCGGAGCGGGAAAAGCACCGGCAGGCGCAGAAGGTGCCGCCGGTGAACAGAATACGGCAGCGTAGTCGAGCACCGTGTTCTGATACGGGATGATCCAGCGGGGCGCAAGGTGCTGGTAGTCGCGTTTTTGGCATGCGGTCATGCGGTTTGATCTGCGCGTAAAGGTGAGAACTTTCCGCATGCGTGCACTGTCGTTTGTCATGGCGCTTGCTCAGACAGGGCGTCTTCAGGATATAAACGGTGAGGTTGTGAGATAAAGCGCCAGGAGCGCTGAAAGTCCTCAACCACGCACTGCAGGTAGTATGCGTCCTGGTGTGTCGTTTTCAGTGCGTCCATGGACGCCTCGAAGGTGTGTACTCGGGGAGAGGAAAGGCGCGCATTGGGCAAAGAAGTTAACGAAAGGGGATGCTGTGCCACAGTGCGGTAGTCGCGCGTCAGCAGCACCAGGGAAGTGTGCGTGTGCGCAGTAAAGGGACCGACCAGTGCCGGCTGCGCAGGCGTCGATAGCGTCCAGCGTTGCGCGTCTACAGAAAAGGAAAACGGAAAGGGTTCGTGTGCTGGGTAGCCTGCGCCTAGGGTAACGCGCTGCTGTGCATATGTGCCTGTGCTGTCGCGCACGTACACCACGTACGTTCCGGCAGGAAAATCTCCCCACGGATACTGCATCCCCCCCACACGCAGCATACGGCGTCCAGGATGGAGTTCGTCAGTGGCAATGTACACGCGCGTGTCTTTTTCCCCAAAGACCCACCGCATTCCGGTGCGCAGCTCCTCTACTTCAAGGTAAAAGTACTCCTCAGGAGGAGCAGGGTACTCAAGCGTCACGTGCAGTGCCAGCGTTGCGTCTGTCTTTCCTGCTTTTTCGAAATACACTCGTTTTAGGGTTAGCCCCTCTGTGCGTGCATAAAAGGGCATACAGGAAGAAAGCACTGCGCCCGCTATACACGGCACCACACAAGAAACCAGTACAAACGCGCACTGGCGAGCGAGAACCATGCGATTAAAACGCAAAAGACAAATCCACGGTGGTGAACTCAGAGCGTGTAAAACGGTTAAGACTTGACTCAAAGCGCACGTTTGCTTCTTTGCACGCTTCGCTCAAATACGAAATGTAGTACACGCCCAAGTTGGCGTGCTTGGCAGTATCTATAGTTTGCTGGCAGTAGTCAACAAGCGTGTCAGTGTCCGCATTTACCACTTTTGCATCCTGTAAGCAATTGCGCATTTCTTGTGGGTAATCATTCCTCCCATACACGGTAATTTTTAGCTTACTGCGGGTACCGGCAGTAGACACGCTCCTCCCCTCAAGTTTCCACGAAATAAAGAGAGACTCAGCGTTGTGTTTGAGTTCTGCAACAATACGCCTGCGGATACCTTCGTCGCAGAGCGCCTCTTGCGTGTCTTCAAGGTCTGGAAAGAGCTTTTGCACCTCTTTTTTTAAATTCGTATTCTCCTCATTGATGAGGAGCTCTACAAGGACTAATGCAATATACTCAGCAATGCGCGCCTTATTCAAATATTGCGCAAGGCTGGTGTGAATGCTACTGAGCACAGACCCCATGTCCGGTGCGTGCTGAAACTTACTGATGATAAACCACGTAAAGGGGCGCAGGGTATCCAAAAACTTTTCGCCGAGGAAAAGAAGCGTATTTTTCTCCTTTGGAGTACGTTCTTCGCACGCAGCGAGCGAAGCGTGAAGCAAACGAAGAATATGATGCTTAATCTGCGTGACGTGTGCTTCATGCTGTTTTAAATGATTATAGATGAAAGGAGCATTGAGATTTGCGTGTTCGTCAATGCTGCTCCCCGGGTTACTGCGATTCCACTTTTTAATTACTTCAGAGTTCAGAATCTGTCTGAACACGTAGCAATCATATTGACGGTAGAGGATGGAATGCACGATGAGCTTTGAAAGATCAATAATTTCTTGACGTGAGGAAGCAAACTCAGGCGGTGAAACCTCAATGAGGGAAACGTATCCAGAGAGCAAAAGACCTTGCACCGTTTTAGGTGCAAAGGCATCGAGTGCGATACCATAATCCTCGACATGCTCAGCGAGTTTTAATTTCATGAGCTTCCTGTTTTGTTTTATAAAAAACTCGCTGCCCTCTTGCGTGAGTACGAGCTTGAGTGGGAGGTTCAGGATGCGTCGTTTATGTCTTGAACTCATACTTTTCTGCGCTCCCGTTGAAGTGTGTCCGCCGTCCTTTCATTCTATCAAGGAATGAGGGGTGGGGGATAAAGAGATTCTACGTAGCAGACGAACCGCACCGATCCTTCCTGTGCATGCAGGAAGGAGTCAGGAGGGGCGGTGGGGAATCAGAAATAACCCCGAGAAAGGCTGATGTTCTGCGCAAAAGCATCCGGAGTGCTGACCGCTACAAAGAGGATAGGAGCTGCCGCACGTGAGGCGCCTGTGCATAATCGGGATTGCGATCCAAAAGCTGCGTTAGTACCTCTTGTGCATACTCTTTTTCGTTCACTTTGATTGCTAGTTTCCCAGCCTCTAGGTACACGTCCCACGCGCGTGCGTCCTGAGCGAGCACGGCACGGTACGCGCGGAGTGCTTCATGCGGCTGTCCAGCCGCCACATACACGCGTGCCACTTGGCACTGTGCCTCTCGGTCTTGAGGCTGTGCGGTGGCGGCGCGGCGGGAGTGCGCTATTGCCGTCTCCCACTGCGCGCGCAGGACGTACAACTTCCCTAGATTGCTGTTTACCTCAAAGTTTTGCGCATCGTGGGCAAGAGCCGCCTGCAGGTGTGTTTCCGCCTCTTGCAATGCTCCCTTGTCCAAATACAGTTTGCCCAAATTGTTGTGAGCCTTCACGTGTGCAGGGTCCCGTGCTGCAGCCAGCTGATACTGTGTTAAGGCAAGATCCACACGCCCTGTTTTTTGCGCTGCAAGTGCATACGCGTAGAGGAAGCGTGCCTGCGATCCATTCGCGTAGACGGCCTGCTGCGCGTGCTTTAACGCTTCTTCGTTCCTATCGAGATCAAGCAGCACGGTTGCGAGGTTGTACAAAGTAAGCGCGTCCTCAGAATCCTGCTCTAGGATTTCTTGAAACAGACGCACAGCCTCTTCCTTCGCACCACTTTTTGCCAGGACACGTGCGCGTTCACGCGCGGCTGTCAGGTATAGATCATGCGCTTCCGCAGCAGCCGCGCATTCTTGCGCCTTTTGATAGTCGGCAAGCGCAGCAGACACTTCTCCTTGTGCATCGTGCACACGTCCAAGCTCTATCCACGCACGCGTGTGCGTTGGGTTCAATCGGATGACCGCCCCAAACGCCTGCAGGGCTAGATCATGTTTTGCACGCACCCTACAGGTGAGCCCCAGATTAAAAAATGCAGGCTCGAACTTTGGATTCGCAACCGTCGCCGCATTGAACGCTTCCTGTGCCTCAGCAAACCTGCGCACTGCGAAAAGACGCTTACCCAACTCATAGCTGTAGCGATATTCGCGCCGGTCAAGCGCCGCGGCGCGTTCAAGCAACGTGAGAGCCGTTGTTTGGTCGTCATCAGGCTGCGCATCTGCAATGCACGCGGCAAGGTAGTGTGCAGCTGCGGAGCGTGGGTTGAGCCTCAAGGCTTCCTTCACATACACGGTTGCCGTTTCAAGTGCCCGTGTCCGCTCAAAACCGTCACGGTTATCGTGCTGTGAAAGCGCGTACATAGCTTCTCCCATACGGGTGTATGCGTCTGCTGCGAACACCGCGTCCCCGGCAGGGAGTGCACGTATTGCTTTGTTAAACACACGCACCGCTCCTGGATAATCACGTCGTTCCGTCAATTCTTTTCCTTCGGAAAGCAACGCGTGCACGTGGTGCTGTGGCGTGGCAGTTTCTGCAGGTGCGCGCACCTCTGGGCGCGTTGCAATCTGCACGGCCCGCTTTATCGATTTTTCAGGAGAAAAAGACGCCGTGCGAGACACCCCCCGGGGCGGGGTGAGAACACGCGCGCCCTTTTGCCGCGTGTCTTGTTCTTGCATACGCTCTCTCGGCGTAGGCGCGTAGGGAACTGGGCGCTGGGGAGCCAACTCCTCTGAAAGGGTCTGTAGGAACTGTTCTTCATCACTATTCCCTGAGAGCTGGACGTGATGGTCCACAAGCACGCCGGGTTCCTCCCCTTGCTCTTGCAGCAGCTGGTTCGTCTCCAGCCAGGCGAGTTCTTGCTCAGAAACGCCCTCCTCCTCAAGGAGAGTCTCGCCCGCTGCACGAGGTAGGCGTGCGCGCACCACCCCCCGGGAAAAGAGACTGAACCCGGCAACTACCGCAAGAAGCAGCACCAGCCCCGCGGCGAGTGCAATGAACGTCTTGTGCACATTATTCAAGGTTGCGTTCCTCCTGATAGGGGACGGTGTCCTCCGATCCAGTGGAGAGGGTACGCGCGTCCTCCGCTTGTTTCAGTCTAAGCGCGCGCTTGAGAGCTTCAAACTCCGCCTCCTTGCGCCGGGCTTCCTCCGCCTCCTTGCGCCGGGCTTCCTCCGCCTCCTTGCGCCGGGCTTCCTCCGCCTCCTTGCGCCGGGCTTCCTCCGCCTCCTTGCGCCGGGCTTCCTCCGCCTCCTTGCGCCGGGCTTCCTCCGCCTCCTTGCGCTGCAGCCACTGCTCAAGCGCCGCTATCATACGCTGCACTTCGTAGTGTTGTGAAGCAGTCGGGTTTTGGGACACGTACTTTTTATAGTCAGCCAGTGCGTGTGCGTAGGCTTGTCGCTTCATGGCAGTGTTTGCGCGATTGAGCAAGGCAGGAGGGTAATCGTGCTTGAGGGCGAGGGCCTGTTCATACGCATGCTGTGCTTCCTCGTAGCGATGTTGCACGAAGTATACGTTCCCGAGATTGTAGGCGTATAGGTGCGCATATTCCTGACTGTGTACTGGTGGGTTTTGCAGCCACTGGATTGCCTGCGTGTAGCGTCCTGTCTGTAGGTACGCCATTCCCAAGTAGAGTGCTGCTTTCGGGTGGGCGGGTTTTTGCTGTGCTGCTTTGTGAAGTGGACCGATGGCCTGCTGTGCCTGCTGTAAGGAGAGGAGGCGCTCTCCTTCACGAAAGTGGTCAAAGGCGTCCTCTGCCCGCAGGAAGGACGCAAACGCGAGCGCAAGAAAGGAGAATAAGCGAACGGATGGAAGGGAGCGTACGCGTGCGTAGGTGCACGGTGAGGATTTTTGGCACATTTGACATTCCTTCTAGGGTGCGCTACCATGGGCGGCGTGTCCGCGTACATGGCACTGCTGGCAGCGGCGCTCTCGTCAAGTATCGTCTTTTTGCTCGTTTTTTTGATGAGAGGTTTTTCCATCTCGCGCAGACAACTTTTGGTGGAAAAAAGTTTTCGAGACGGCAAGTACGCGCTTGCTATCAAGCATGCCCATGCGGTTTTGGCTAAAGATCCCCATAACTGGGCAGTGCGTGTATTGCTCGGTCGTGCGCATCTTGCGGAAGGGAAGCGCGACGTCGCGCTTATGGAGCTGCGCGCTGCCAGCAGCAGAGCTGCGTTCGGAAAGGTGGTAGATGAGGTTGAGTTTCGCAAGACTATTGCGCAGCTTTACCTCCAGTTTGACCAAATCGAGGAGGCTCTGAAGGAGTATACCCTTCTTATTCGCTTGGACCCTACGTGTGCAGATTATCACTACCGTATTGGGCAGCTGTTTGAACGCAAGAATGTGACCGATCGGGCTGCGGCATACTATCGCCAGTGCATCGGTATGGACGCTGCGCATCCTGCAGCGCATGCTGCGCTCGGTTCGTTGTTTCTTCGGTCTGGTCATCTTGCAGAAGCAAGGGCAGAGCTCGATACCGTGCTAGCCTTGGAACCTGCAAATGCGGAGGCTCTCTTTTGCCAGGGGCAGCTCTTGCGGAAAGAAAGGGAGTATGCGGCGGCACTTCGCTCCTTTGAGCAGGCGTCGAAGAGTCCTGTGCTGCGGCAGAAGTGTTTTACCGAGCGTGGCTGTTGCTACATGGATGCGAAGGATGTGGATCGGGCCATTGTTGAGTTTGACCGTGCGCTGCGCTGCAAGTCGCAGTCGGGTGCAAATGAGGATTTGCAGATACGTTATCTCTTAGCCTCCTGTTACGAAAAAAAGCGGGATGTGGAAAAGGCAATTGAGCAGTGGGAGGCTATCAACGCACGGTCTGCGGGTTTTAAGGATGTGACCATAAAGCTCGCGCAATATCAGGATATACGTTTGAACGACCGGATGAAGGAGTATTTGACCCTCGATGGCGATTCCTTTTTTGATCTGTGTCAGCGAATTGTGAGTAAGGCGCTTCGCTTGTCCATAGACTCGGTGCAGGACGTGCGCGGGTGTTGTGAAATAGTGGCCACAGAAAGGGACGAGAAGGGTTGGAGCAACGTGCGTACGCAGCCAAAAGTCGTTGTTTTTTACCGGGAAGCGCGGGTGCTCGATGACAGTTTCCTGCGCGCTATTTTGGAGCGCATGAAGGAGCGTGGTATAGCGCGTGGGGTGGTGGTGACGTCTTCTTCGTTTTCACGCGCTGCGCTTTCGTTTGCAGAAAATCGTCCGCTCGAGCTTCTAGGAAAGAGTGAGCTTGAGCGACTCCTGGATGCGTCGTCGTAGGCCGGGTGCGCGTTAGTCTGTTTTCCGACCTGGTCCAGGTGATTCTCCCTGGGGGTCGTGCTCGTGTTCTTTATATTTTTCTCGTACAGGGGTGGTTGTTGAGCGGGTTGCCGCGTGCAGGATGGTGTGTGCTTGGGTGAGCGGTATATGAATGGCTGTCGCTATGTCCTGGGGAGTTGCGCTCTGCAGGCTACGGAACGAACCGAAGTGAGCAAGCAGTCTGTGTGCGCGCACTTTGCCCACATGGGGGAGACGCTCAAAGCTTAAGACTAGCTCTTTCTTTGTGCGTAGATGCCGATTCCGTGTGATTGCAAAGCGGTGTGCTTCGTCTCGGATGCGTTGCAGCATATGCAGTGCAGGGTTGCGACGATCCAGAACTAGTGGTGTAGGAGAATTGGGGATAAATAGCTCTTCTGCGCGTTTTGCAAGACCTACAAGCGGGATGCTAAGACCAAGAGCGTCGAGGACATGCTGTGCAGCAGAAACGTGACCGATTCCCCCATCGACAAGGATAAGATCGGGCAGAGTGTAGCCCTCTGGTGTGTGGGTATAACGGCGGGCAATTGCTTCGCGCATCGATGCAAAATCGTCAATACGGGTGTCGTGCGCACGTAAATTAAACAATCGGTAGTTCTTTGTGTCGGGGGCCCCATTTTTGAAGCAAATGAGACTTGCGACAGTGTACTTTCCACCCAAATGGGAAATGTCAAATCCTTCAATGAGCGTTGGAATGCGTGCAAGATGCAGTTGCTTTTGCAATTCCTTGAGTGCATCGTCAGCGCCGCGATTTTTCAGATACCGAGTAATATCTTCATGAGCGTTTAACTGCGCCATGGCTAAAATGGCGCGGTGATGGGGAGTGTGCGCACTCTCGTGCGGTGTGTTTTCTCGTGTGCCTTCGCTTGCAGTGCAGGCGTCGTGTGCTTTTTGAAACGTATGCATGGTAGACGTTTCGTTGCAAGAACGTAACCCTGAATCTTGTACTGCATTGCTATTTTGCGAAGCTGCAAGGGTAGGAGCGTTTGTGGTGACAGTGGAAGAAGGGGTCTGCGGCGTAGGAAAGGTATGCAAAGGGATGAGCGTGACGGTACATTGTGTACCTGCTTTATGGCTGAGCCAGTGTTCTGCTAACCCTGCAGACGAGTGTACAAATAGATGTGGGGGTATGGTATGGTCGGAGTAGTAAGTGATGAGAAATTCTGAAAGGATTTCCTCTTCATTTTTTAATGAACGTGTGCGAAAAAGTTCTCTACCGTTTAATTTTCCTCCCCGCATGCGTAGAACGGCGAAGGTGACGATTGCTCCCGTGCTCGACCAGGCGATGTAATCGCGTGCACGTTCGTCCATGTCTTGAACAAGACTTTTGTGTGTAATACAGCGGATTGCCTGGATATCATCGCGTATGCGCGCGGCAGCTTCGAATGCTTCTTGGCGGACTGCTCGTTTCATGCGCTTTTCTAGACGCGCTGCAGTCGCGTCAATATTCCCCTCGAGCAGCAGGGTAATCTCATGTATGTCCTTTTGATATGTGCGTGGAGAGACCCATCCACAACACGGGGCATCGCAGCGCTTCAGGTGATAGTAGAGGCAAGGATTTTTTCTCTTCCGCAAGGTGGTGCACGTACGGATTTTATAGGTGCGTAAAATGAGTTTAAGAAAAGAATCGAGGATTTGCACGTCAGGGAAGGGACCAAAGTACCGTGCACCGTCTTGACAGAATTGGCGTGTGCGAAAAATACGCGGAAATGGCTCGCAGGTTAGCTTGAGCAGAGGATAGGTTTTCCCGTCTTTGAGACAGATATTGTAGCGCGGAGTATGTTTTTTTATGAGTGTGTTCTCAAGGAGCAGCGCCTCGTATTCGTGTTGTGTTTGTAGATATTCAAGTGCAGCGGCGCGCGACATCAGCACGCGTGTCTTTGGGTCGTGCCTGCAGCGAAAGTAAGAAGTGAGTCTTGTCCTGAGTGATTTTGCTTTACCGACATAGATGACAACGCCGTGTACGTCTTTCCATAGATACACACCGCTTGTAGACGGGGCACTGAGTGCCTGAATGCGCAACGTCTCCACGAGAGATTCAGAAGGACGCACGAGTCATGCCCCCACCAAGAATCGTGAAACTGTTTTTCCCGTCACGCGCAGAAGTATGCCGGCTTATTTTGGTTCTAACAAACATTCATACGCACGGCAAAGAAGTGGGTGAGCAGTGCCACACCTCCCGCTCCTGCCAGCATGGAAGTGTATACCACTGTACGCGCATTGAAAAAATAAAGTGTCATGACTGTTGCAGAAAAAGCACCCATGAGGAGGAATATACACAACGCAGCGATTAACCCGAGGAGTGGCAAGCGCGTGCGCATAGAAAAAGAAACATGCGCGTGTAACTGCAGCAGGTTAGTCATGTACAGCACGAGTGTCATGACACGCGCCAGAAGGTCAGGATCATTAAGTTGTGTATACACGTGCACAAAGAAAAACGACGTATACGCGCCGAAGAGCGCAGACACGCCCGATACGAGGGATACACGCTCAAGTGAGCGAGAAGTAAAGAGGAAAAACGGCAGGCAAAAGAGAGGAAAAACATAATCAAAAAGAAAAAAGCGCATCCACTGCTCTTCCACAAGGGCGGAATCCGGCGGATAGTACCCGAGAAAAAATGAACGAAGTAGGAGGAGAGGCACAGCGAGCACGGCGCCGTGCACAAACGAAATAAGTTCCTGAAGTGGGTCCCCAGCGTCCGCGAAAGAGGAAAAGAACAAAAGAGGCAACGAAATAATGAGAAATATTTCCACTATCGATACCGTAACCAACGGGACACCGCATACGGCGAAAGATCACCGCGGGTATGCGTTCGCCCATCAAAAGTGCGCCGCTTTACAGCACAAGCTCGCTTGGAATATCAGCGTTACTGTAGACGGCCTGAACATCCTCTTCTTCTTCGAGCCGGTCAATCATCTTCAATACCTTACGCGCAGTCTCCTCATCAAGCGCCAGGTACGTGTCGGGAACCATAGATATACCGGCAGATAGTGATTCCCACCCCTTGGCCTGAAGGGATTCGAGGACCGTCTCAAACGTACCGGGAACCGTGGTGACGGTGAGGACACCACCGGCGTTCTGTATGTCCTCAGCACCCGCTTCGAGGGCAAGCTCCATGAGAGCCTCTTCGTCAACCTGTTCGGAATCGTACTCTATAACTCCTTTGCGATTGAACATATAGGAAACAGATCCTGCCGAACCTAAATTACCTCCATTACGGGAAAACAAATTGCGCACGTTCGCGGCCGCGCGGTTTTTGTTATCGGTGAGCACCTCGACCAAAACGGCAACACCGCCCGGCGCATAACCTTCATAAACGAGCTCCTCATAGCTACTGCCAGACAATTCCCCCGTACCCTTCTTAATAGCCCGCTCAATGTTATCTTTAGGCATATTAGCGGCACGTGCCTTAAGGATTGCAGTCCTCAGACGTGGATTAGCCTGTGGGTCACCGCCTGCCATGCGGGCAGCAACAGATATTTCCTTGATAAACTTAGTGAACAACTGCCCACGCTTTGCGTCCGCAGCTCCCTTAGCATGCTTGATAGTGGCCCATTTACTATGTCCAGACATGAGATCTTTCCCCTAATGCCCGAAAATGTACGTACCGGAACGCGGGCGCCTGATGCTAGCACGGTGTGCGCTTTTCTCCAAGTCCCGCTGACGCATATTGCACGGCCCGCGTAATTACCGCGGGCTTAAGAAGCACAGACCTAGCACGTCGGCGCGTGTGCTAAATCAAACAGATCTGCGTAGGCGCGCAACACGCCTTCCACCTCTCCTGCTAATATGTGTTGTGCAAGCGTCTTGCCCAGCTGCACTCCTTCTTGATCAAAGCTGTTCAAGTTCCACGCAAATCCTTGAAACATAATCTTGTTTTCAAAGTGTGCAAGAAGTGCGCCGAGCGTTTGTGGGGTAAGCGCTTTAGCGTATAGCAGACTGGATGGACGCTCCCCGGAAAACGTTTTATTTGCATCCGCGTGCTCTTTTCCCCTGGCGAACGCGACAATTTGTGCAACGACATTTGCAAGGAGCTTCTGCTGACCGGTAGATCCACGGATTATCGGATCCTGCCCGAGCTGACTATGTTGAAAGGCAATGAACTGAAGCGGCACCACCGATGTTCCTTGATGCAGATGTTGGTAGAACGAGTGCTGACCGTTTGTCCCAGGCTCTCCAAAGATCACCGGGCCGGTCTTATACGTTATCGGAATGCCGAAGCGGTTAACACTCTTGCCGTTAGATTCCATATCCAGTTGTTGCAAATGTGCAGGAAAGCGAGCCAACGCCTGGCTATAGGGCAACACCGCGGTGTGCTCGTGTCCCAGAATAGTGCGCTCGTACACACCGATGAGCGCGTCAAGAAGTGCCGCATTACGCCGTATGTCCTGTTCCTGTGCTGCTCGGTCCGCCTCTGCCGCACCGGAGAGGAAGTGCCCAAACACCTGCGGTCCAAACGCAAGCGTGAGTACCACAGCGCCACAGACAGAGGAACTAGAGTAGCGTCCACCGATAAAATCATCCATGTAGAAGGAAGCAAGGTACTGGGGATTATTTGCAAGTGGACTGGTCTCGCTGGTAACTGCCACGAACTGTGTGTGCGGTTCCAGACCTGCTTGACGAAGGACGTGTGCGACGAAAAGCTCATTACTGAGTGTTTCAAGCGTCGTGCCACTCTTTGATACCAAAATAAAAAGCGTGGTCTCAAGCGGTAGTTTTGAGAGTACAAGCGCTGCGTCGTCTGGGTCCACGTTGGAGATAAAGTGTGCGCGCATCTTAACCGCCTGGTGCCTCTGTGCCCAACCTTCCAGCGCGAGATACAACGCCCGTGGACCGAGATCTGATCCACCAATTCCAATTTGTACAACGTCGGTAAACGGTGCGCCGCGAGACGTGCGCAGCCCCCCTTCGTGTACTTGCCGTGCGAACGCACATACTCTTTCGTATTCTTTTGTATAAAAGGCGTGCATATCGCGCACTTCGCACGGCAACGAGGCAAGCGATGACCCCTGCACGCCGAGGCGCGTTAGGTGATGCAGCACCTTACGTTTTTCCCCCGTGTTTATCTGTGTTCCTGCGCGCAGGGCGTCGTACTTTGCGACCAATTCCTGCTCGTCTGCAAGAGCAGCAAGCGCCGTGAGAATTTCTTCATTCACTGTTTTCGCTGCGTAGTGATAGCGCAGCCCAGCTCCCGCGTCGGTACAATAGCGCCGCACACGTTCTATCCCCTCTGGTCCACAGAGTACTGTCTTCAGCGACGGCGCACGAATCGCCTGCAGGCGGGCGTATGCGGCGCACTCGTCAAGATTTCTCCAATTCACTGCGCGTCTCCTTTTATCGTTCTACCCCCGTAGGGTTTACCTACAGACATATCGCCGGCTGTTCTATGTATCAAGACGCGGCACGACAATCGTCGCGAGTGCCGGGTTCTTTTCTAAATCTCTTTTTAATCCTGCTGCCCGCGCCTTATTGACATAGGTTGGATCCTGGAACGAGTAGGTAAAACGCGTGTGCACGTCGTATGTTCCCTGCATGAGTGCATACGTGTCCTCGGTCATGACCAATTCTTCATCTGTTGGGATTACCAGAATGCGGACGGGTGAATCGTCTGTACTAATTTCAGTTTCTGCATTGCGCGTGCGGGCGAGTTCATTTTTTCGCGCATCAAGTCGGATGCCTAGGTGTTCGAGTCCTGCGCACGCTGCTGCGCGTACGTCGCAGCACATCTCTCCAACGCCTGCGGTAAAGACAAGCGCGTCCGGCTGTTTACCCAAAGCTGCAACGTATGCGCCGAAGTATTTCCGGATGCGGTGTACCTCCATGTCAAAGGCAAGGCGTGCAAGCGCGTCTCCATTTTTCATGGCAGCACACACATCGCGTCGATCCACGTATTTTCCGGTGATACCTAGCAAACCGGACTGTTTATTGAGAGTGGTGTCGATGTCTGAGACAGACATGCCTGTTTTTCTCATAATGTAAAAGGCAAGCGCAGGGTCGCAGTCCCCGCAGCGTGTTCCCATAATCAGGCCTTCTAGCGGGGTGATGCCCATGGAAGTGTCAAAGCTGACACCATTTTTGACACAACACATGGAAGCGCCGTTTCCAATATGCGCAATGATTATGTTTGTGTCCTCAGCCCTTTTTTTGAGAATGACAGAGGCGCGCTTTGCAGTATAAAGAAAACTCGTGCCGTGAAAGCCGTAGCGACGTACCGCATATTCTTCGTACCACTGCCGGGGCACTGCGTACATGAAGCTAGCTTCTGGCATGGTTTGATGCCACGCAGTATCCATAATGGCACAGTGAGGAACTGAGGGGATGACCGCCTGGGCAGCCTCAATACCACGGATGTTTGCGGGGTTGTGGAGAGGGCCAAGGTCTTGAACAGAGCGAAACGTTTCTAGCACGTCAGGAGTCACAACGACAGACTTTACAAAGCGATCTGCTGCGTGTAGGACGCGGTGTCCAACTGCCTTGATAAGACTCATGTCGCTGATAACACCGACGTGCGCATCGGTGAGGGTGCTGATGATAAGCTGCACCGCTTCGGTATGGGTAGGGCAGGGACTTTCCCGAACGTGGTTCTCTCGGCCGTGCACCTCATGCGTGATAACAGATCCTGCCTGAGTAACACGCTCTACCACGCCGACGGCAATCACCGCACGCTCTGTCCAGTTATACACCTGGTATTTTACAGATGAACTGCCGCAGTTTAGCGTGAGGATAATCATAATACACCTCCACCGTTTTGGTAATTTCTCGGACACCGTAGCATACACGCAAAATGCGCCACTTTCCTACACCGTTGGCTTACACTGCTTACGCGGATATAGCCCCCGCAGCAGCGGTATCCAGCAACCACTGCGCTTTGGCAGTGTCCACGCGTGCAACGGGCACGGACGCGTGGGGATCTGACGCGACTGACGCGAGCATGTCCTGCTTTTCACGCCCGGTAACTACGACGTAAATTTCGTGTGCATTATTGATAAGCTGCCCAGTGAAACTCACACGTTTCTGACCGGTGTCTGGGTGAGTTGCCACGACGCAACAGCCGCTGTGGTCCCACAGCTCTATTTCATGAGGGAAAATAGACGCGGTGTGTCCATCCGCCCCCATACCCAGGAGTATAATATCAAAGCACGGCACGCCACGCTGCCTTGGGAGCCGTGCTTCAATTTCCTGTGAGTATGCGGCGCAGGCGCTCTCCGGGGCGTCTTCTCCCCTGACGCGAAACACCGCGTCAGGATTTATTTCCAGAGGCTCAAGGAGCGCACTATGGGTCATGTTGAAGTTACTCTGCGCATCCGTGGGTGGTACGCAACGCTCATCGCTCCAGAAGAAGCGGAGGCGCTTCCAATCAAGGTGGTGTCGAAACTCGTGCGCCCAGGTTCTGAAAATCTCCCTTGGAGTGGAACCCCCCGACAGGGCCAACCAGAGAATCTCTTGTGTTTTGAGTCGAGAATCAAACACCGAAACGAGGAACGCCGCGATGGCACGCGCATCCTCAAAAATATGCTTCTTCATGGGCGAACATCCTCCTCTCTCCCGCTACGTTCTAGTGTCGTTCAAGGCTCGGCATTACCGCTAGAGTCGGCAGGCAAAATCATCGCTGAGCAGCGTAGAAGAGGGGTGATGCCACCGTAGAGCACTCCCTTTGATCAGGTCGTCTGCAGCCTTCGGACCCCAGCTTCCTGCAGGGTACGTAAGTAGAGGACTCTTGTTTGATTTCCATGCGGCAAGAATAGGATCTATGAAGCGCCATGCAGACTCCACCGCGTCATCTCGATGATAGAGCGTGTTGTCTCCATTCATGCAGTCAAGCAATAGCCGCTCATACGCGCTGGGTAAGTGCGAATAGGTAAGAGCCGAATACTGAAAATCAACACTGACGGGAATAGTCTTGAACCCCGCGCCGGGCTCTTTGAGGTCGATTTTAAGCTGAATTCCTTCGTCGGGTTGAATGCGAATGACAAGCGCGTTGCCCTCGCGTGCGCACGGGCGTTCGATGCGCTCGAAAAGCGCGATGGGGAGCGTTCGGTAATGGACGATCACCTCAGTAACGCGCGTGGGCAAACGCTTACCCGTCCGCAGGTAGAAGGGAACGTCCATCCACCGCCAATTGTCGATGTAGCACTTGAGTGCGGCAAAGGTTTCAGTGCACGAGCGAGGGTCAACGCCTGACTCCTCAAGGTAGCCGGGGACGGCTACACCGCGTATCTTGCCGGCGACGTATTGGGCACGCACCGTATGCTGCATGACGTCGCGTTCTCCCATAGGGCGCAGGCAGTCAAAGACCTTTACGATTTCATCCCGTAGACGACTTGAACTCACGACGGCGGGCGCCTCCATCGCGATAATACCCAAGAGGAGTAACAAGTGGTTTTGGATCATATCGCGCAATGCACCGGACTGGTCGTAGTAACCGCCGCGGTTTTCGACACCCAGTGATTCGCTTGCAGTAATTTCAACGTAATCGATATGGGTCCGGTTCCATGTGGGCTCAAAAAGGGGATTGGCAAAGCGAGTGACCAGGATGTTTTGGACCGTTTCCTTACCCAGATAGTGATCGATGCGATAGGTTTGGTTTTCCTGAAAGTGGGCACGCAAGCTCGCATTAAGGTGCTGCGCGGTTTCTAGGTTGTAGCCAAAGGGTTTTTCAATAACTACCCTGCGAAAATTACCCTGTTCCCGGTTCAGGTGGTGCATAGCAAGCTGCGTGGGGATAGTTTCGTACAGGCTAGGGGGAGTGGCAAGATAGAAGATAAAGTTGCCCTCGGTGTGCAGCGACTGGTCGAGGGTGCGCACGTACGTGGCAAAGTTGGCAAAGGCGACAGAGTCAGTGGGATCGAACGAGAAGTAGTGGATTTTCTGCAGGAATTCGGTGAGGCGCGCCGGGTCGTGCGGTGTACGCACCGCATGCTTTGTGACCGCCTCTGCAAGCCGTGCGCGAAAAGACTCTGTAGACAGAGCCGTACGCCCTGCGCCGAGTATACCGAATGTACGGGGCAGGAGCTCCTGCTCAAAGAGATCCCAAAGCGAGGGGATAAGCTTCCGCGCGGCAAGGTCGCCTGAAGCGCCAAAGATAACCAGGATGTGCGGCGCGACCGTGCCGCTGCCACTGATTTTCCCCATAACCGCCCCTTCTTTCAACGGTGCGCACCACACCGGATGTGCCGCAGGCAGACCCTCCGCTCCCTAAGGCACTAAATGCGGAACACCGGCCCTATTTTTACCATGACCAGCGAGGTGCAGCAATACCCGGTCCATATGCTCGACCACGTCAGGTCCTGTCCATTCCCATTTGCGCCCTTTTTCAAATTCTTGGTGAGCGGCACGTTCACTCCGCTGCCGAAGGTGAAATCCAACCCAACGTGCTTGGTAAAGAAAATGAGGAAATCCAAATTTATCGGTATCCCCACCAGTTTGTCGTCCCGCGTAGAAAGGACATCCACGCCCAGAGACGGAATAAATGCAAAATTCTTGCCGCTGCGTATTGCCCAGCCCACCAAGAACTGCGCACGGAACATAAGAGAGGAGAGCCCCGCGTCTAATTCTGTCGTGAACGCGAAGCCGTTGTGCGCTATTACCCCCACTGCCAAACCGAGCGTCGGGGTGTATGGAAGAACCTCGGTCCTGCTGGCCGGTTCCTTTCCCCAGGGATGCGCCCCTACCTGTCCTACCTTCGGAGAAACAAATACCTCCGCCGCAAAAACGCCTGCCCCCATCCCGAGCACAGCGAGCAAAGAACCTACGCGCACCACGCACCGCGCCCGTACCCCCCCCCTCGCCGTGTGCCACTGTATACCCATACGATCTAACCCCAGCTGTAGGACACGCCCTACTGGGCCGATCTTCCCGCGTGGGGTGTGAGAGTGTCAAGCCCTCCCCCCTTCCTTGCGAAGAGGAGTATGCCAAACGGTGAGAAAAACTTGACGGCGCGCGCTAAACGCCTAATAATCGCCTCGCAGCCTTTAGAAAAAGGAGTAGCTCGTGATTCGCGCCCTCTTTTCCCTCTTTCGGTCCCTCCATGCAAACACGCACCCGGCAGACCTCGCGCATGCGGCAGCGTTGGCACTGGCCCTCGCGTTGCTTCCTCGGAGTTCTCTCCTGTGGTACCTACTGTTTGCCGTCTGCTTTTTTATACGGCTGAACCGTGGTCTGCTCTTGCTATCGCTCGTGCTGTTTGGTTTTGTCGTTCCTTCGTTCGATCCCTGGCTCGACAGCCTCGGCAATTGGGCGCTGTGTTTACCACGGCTGCAACCCGTCTACCGCGCCCTGATTGAGATTCCCTTCGTAGGGCTTGCGCGCTTTTACAACACTATGATTGCCGGCGGTCTGGTGGCAGGTGCGCTGTGCTATTTGCCGTGCTATGCTCTTGCACGCTGCGCGGTGACGGCGTACCGTACATACCTGTACCCTAAAATTCACCATGCGACGATTTTCTTTCTTGTCCGGAACGCCCCGTTGTGCAAAAGGTAAAGAAGATACTCAGCGTCAGGGAGAGGTTTTCATGAGCGATGATTCTACACCCAAGACGCCTTCGCGCCGGATTCGGCATACAGGAAGGAGGCGCACGCTGCATCGGTTCTTCTGCAAACGGTACACTCCCCGTTCTCTCAAGCGGTTCCTGCGCCGAATCCATATCCCTGCTGACCGCGCGTACTGCATGCGTTACCTTGCAGACCCCGTATCCACCCCTGTCCGTGTGTTTGGCCGCACGCTCCTTTCTCGCACGTATGTTCGCTTCGATCAGCAGGCTATCGCGCACTCAGCGGACCTGAAGCGGCTCAATGCCATTGCAGCGTCAATAGCAAAGCAAAGGGGGCGGGTTAATTTTTGGTCCCTTTCCATGGCTTGTGCGAGCGTCCTCGCGCTTCTCGGACTCGTGTACTTGATCCGGAATGTCATTGCTCGGCGTGTCGTTATCGGTGGTTCTGAGGCCGTCTTTGGTGCGCGGTGCGAAGCGGCAGTGGTAGATCTTGATCTATTCAACGCGCGCTTCCGCCTGAAGAACTATGCGGTGGCAAACAAGCATCATCCCATGTGGAATCTGTTTGAAATTGAAAATATCGATATCCACTTTGACCTCCTGGAGCTTTCGCGGGGTAAGTTCGTCTCACACACGATGGTTGTAGAGGGCGTGACGTGGAACACGCCGCGCAAAACGTCTGGTGCTTTGCCCCCGCGCCGCGCAAAACGTCAACGTGTGCGCAGTAGTAACCCGCTTATTGCAAAAATACAGGAAAAAGCGGCGGAGCTGGCCGCCCCCGTGTCTTTTGGCGCAGGGTTTTCTGCGCTCAAAGCGCAAGTGGACCCGCGCATTCTCCTTGAACGCGAGGTGAAGGCGTTAAAAACTCCCACCCTCGTACAGCACGTGGGTGCGCAGGCGCCCAAACTTGCAGAGCGCTGGACGCAGCGTGTGTTTGACGCACACGCCCGTGCGGAAAAAACGGTGGCGGCGATCCGTGCGGTGACTGAGCTTGACTTTCACGCTTTAAAAGACGTGTCGGCAATAAAACAAGGTATCGAGACGCTCGATAGAGCGCGCCGATCCACTGAGGAAGCCCTCGCTACTGCGCGCACTATCTCCCACGAATTGCAGCAGGATGTGCATTCGACATTGGGTCTTGCGCGCGAGTTCACCGCGGCGGTAAAGGCAGACGGTGCGCGCATCGCCCGTGCCGCGGCGGCTATCCGTGATATCCAGGCAGATGGAGGAAAGAAATTTATCTCTGGTCTTTGCACCGTCTTTTTGGCGCGGAGCTTTAGCCATTATTACCCCTATGTGGCGCAGATGCTTGATTATGTCCGGGGGTCGCAGCGAACACCGTCTGATGGATCGCCGTCTGCGGAGGCAGAAAAGACGGCTCAGAGCCTTACGACGCGCAAGCGCCTTGCAGGGAGTAATTTTTTGTTTGAGCGCAACGTCCCTTCCGTGCTGCTGAGAAACATTGGGGTGTCTGCCGCAGATCCGCAGACAAGATTTTCTGTTGCAGCCCGTGTGCGCAATGCGTCAAACGACGCGCACGGGTTTGGCGAACCGATTTCGTTCCTCCTGGACGTGGCTGCAGGCGCACAGGACGCCTCGCTGCGCGGCGTGGTGGATCTGCGCCGGGCGCATCCGGACTTAGTAGACGTCTCGTGCACTGCGCGGGGTATTCCGCTCGCTGTCCCGGCACCTGCAGAAGGATTCCCTGAGCTTTCTGGCGTGCTTGGACTGCATACGCAGGTGTTTGTGCGCAAAGATCACTCGGTGGAACTCAAGATGGGGGCACGTATTTCAGACAGCGTATTGCGCGCTGCGCCTTTTGAGCCGCGCGTGCTGTTTGACGTGTACGCGGATGTGTTGCGCCAGATACAGCAGATTGCGTTTGAAGCTACGGTGCGCGTCTCTGCAGAGGGTGCGTTGAGTATTTCGGTAGAGAGTGACGCAGATGGCGCGTTTGTGCGCGCTCTTTCCCGTGCATTTGCGCAGCAGGTGGACGCATTGCGCCGCGCGGTCATTGCAGAAGGGGAGCGATTTCTTGCTCAGCAACGCCGCGTGTACGCACAGGAAATTGCGCAGGTAACGCAGCTCGTTTCCCGTGCGGAGGACGCAATTGCCCAGCTGGGGGTGTCTTCTCGCGTGATACAGCAGAAACGGGCTGAGGCGGAGCGCCTTCTGGAAGCTGCAGCGCGCAAGGCACTGGGGGAGGTGACTAAGCGTGCCGCAGACGAGCTGCAGAACAAGGCGCGAGATGCATTCCGCTCCTTTTTCTAGGGGAGTGGCGGCCGCCCCTTTTCGGTGCGGCTTCAGGGTTCGGCGGAGCCGGCGCGGGCGCTTTGGTCAGTTATGAAAGCGATAGCCGAACGAGAGGCTGGGCGTTTGCTGCAGGCTCACTCCTTGGAAACTCGGCTTTACGGTCAACATGTGCTGCTGTTGAACGCGCAGGTAAATGCTGTTAGTAAAAAAATACTTCATCGTTCCTGTCACGTAGGTGTACATGCTGTCGTCGCTACTGCGCTGTCCGAATGGCAGCGAGTACCCCAACCCAAGCATGCCGCCTACCTCGATGCGCGGGTAAAGTTCGTATAGATACGCAAAGTTTCCATCGAGCTTCACGTCCACTTGTTTTGAATCGGAGTGCATTTGCGCGTTAAAACCAGCGCTGATGGTGCTGCTGTTGCGCTTGAAAAAGCACATCTCAAACGTGCCGACAAACCCGATGGGAGAACAGATTTTGAAAAAGTCAGAAACACCGTTGATTGTCGCGGCGTGGTCTTGTGGCCGATACACCGGCGCGTACCCCACACTCAGGTCATAATAGAAGAAGATGGGCCTGCGCCAGAGCATTACACGCAGTATCCCCCGCACCTCTGCGTAAATATTCCGCGGCGTTATTGCGCGCAGCGTGTATGACCCGGTTTTGAGCGCCGCGTTGGGAATGGCAACCATCCAATTTCCCTCTTTGTTTTTTGAAACCGAAAGGGGTTTTACATACGCTCCAGCCTCATCCGCCTTATCATCGGGGAACAGCGCAATGGTCCAGCCCTTTTCATACGTCCACGAGCGGTCGAGCACCACGGTGTATGCCTCTCCGCCAACTACGTGCTCTATGGTGCTTGGCGTAATCCCCCCTGTTTTTGGTTTGTGTACTTTCTCAATGGATAAGCTGGTCCACGCGCTTGCAGACGCGCGATGCAACACGTCGTAAGCAATAATCTGGTATTGGTACGACCCCGGTCTGAGTTGGGAAAAACTATAACTGCGCGTTGTGGCAACCGCGTTCGTCACTATTCTGCCGTGGGCATTGCGAATAAGCACTCGGTAGCTCACCGCCCCCGGCACTTCCTGCCAGCTGATACGCGCTTCCTGTTCTTTTAACTGAGATACGTGGACGAGTTCCTTCGCGTGCAGTTGCGCAAATAGCAGCACCGCACACGGTATACACACGCGGCTAATGATACTCATAACGGACAATTTCTTTTGCGCGCGGCCTTTCAAGTTCAGACACCCGTATGGTGAACGCGCGCACCGTCTGTGCACTTGCAGGCTCATAGCCTTCCTGCTCTGTGTGTGCCTGTATGACCCAATGAAATGACCCTTCCTCAAGGTGCGCTAAGTTGGTAAATGAGAACTCCACCCCTGTGGTAGTTGCCGTTTGCAGTACCGCATCTGTCTTCTTGTTTTTTAACGTCACCGTATACCGCTGTGCGTTATGCACCGCCGTCCACTTACAACGCAACGCGCGATGCTGCAAAAGGTATTTTTCAGTAATGAGTGCTGGCATGTCGCGCAGCACAAAGGAAGGAGCGCGGAGCGCAATCAAGTCACGCGTCTCTGGCTCCTCTTCCCACGCGTGCATTCCTTCAATGACCGTGAACGCGCGCAGTGCAGAGTAGGGGGAGCGATCGCTCCGACGCGTTTCCCACGCTACCTGCCACTGATATGTTCCTTCCTGCAATCGTGCACGCAGGCTCCGCATGGGAACGGTAAGAAAGGGTACCGACGTGGTAGTCACAAGCGGGGACGCGTTTGCATCCATGTTTTTAACCGTCCAGACATAGCGCCGTGCTTCTGGTATTGGCTCGCAGGTAAAGATTACCATGCGATTCTCCCGATCCGCGTGTTCGAGCACCTCGTCCTCGGCGGGAAAGAGCGCAACGGGCGCATGCAGCTCCTTTCCCTGTTTGATGGAGAAGGTTCCTACCTCAGAAGCAAAGGCTGGGTCTTCTATTCCCTCATCAAAGCGAGGTACCACCTTCCAGAAATACGTTCCCTCACCGAGCCCGGGTACCGAGATCTCCGGCGTACGCAAAGAGAATGTCTTCACATCCGTGCTAAAGTCGGCCCGAGAAGAAAGCAGCAGCCGGTACTGTTCCACGTCTTCTACAGACGTCCAGGAAAAAAGGGTAGGAGGGATCGCATCCCGATAGGAGAGTACTGCCTGAGCACGCGGCGTGTGCAGCATCACCTTACGCGCGCGACGCACAGAAAAGGAACGGGGCGCTGACGCCATGCCGTTCTGCGGGACCAGGCGCCAAAACCAGCGTCCTTCCCCGAGTCGTTCGCTGGTTTTGAATGTTGTCCTCGAGGCGTTTGCCTCATGCGGAAGGGTAAGTTTTCTTTCCGTTTCAATAACCGAGAAGTCCGCGTATCGGCTAATTTGGAGACGGACGCTCGGCTGTACCGTCGTGGCATCGCCGAGCCAGACAAAGCCCACAGATCTGGTGTGCTCGGCGGTTAGGAGAAGTGCATCCTGGTCGGGTAGGAGAGGGACAAAGGTGGGGTGCAGAATGCGCACAGTGCCATCCTCTCGGGAAGCAGCAAGTTGGGTGAACGTCTGAAGGGGGAGTGTCTGTCCCTGCGCATCGTGAAGGAGTGCCTCACCGCGTGCTATCTCGACAGTTGAATCGCGTTCGCCTCCGCGCACATTCACCTGACCGTCCCCAGAAAGCGAGATGGTTGTCTTTCCTACATGTACGGTATGCGCTGTTGGATTCCCAGCGGCGCGTGCGTAGCGCATCGCTCCTGTGACCAAACGTACATCCTTCTTTTTCATTCCCGTGTGACTGATGCGCACCATGGTATTTTCTGCAATGTCGAGCCTGCTGTTATCAGTGAACACAATGACAGCTTCAGAACCGGTGGTGGTGCGCAGCACGTCCCGATGGTAGACGGGCGCCCCATCTTTGAGTTTGAGCCATAGGGCTTGGTTGTTTTTTTTGCGGGTTGCGGTTTTTTTATAAAAAAAAACCCGTCCGATTGGATTTCCCTTCCCCTGGGACAGACGGAGCGCGCGGGAGTAGCCCCAGCCGAGAGGCAGGATAAGGAGGAGAATAACGACCGTAACCGTGGTATCCTGCTTAGATAACTTCATACTTCTTTTCTTCAAAGTCAGGGTCGGCAGAAAGCCCCGGCTTTTCAATGGAAAGAAGTGCACGCAGCTCATCGAGCGTCTGCGGTCCGTCATGCCCCTTTAGATTGATAGCAGCGTACACATTCAGCGGTTCTCGTTTTCCTTTCACCTTTATGGGGGGCATTTTCTCCACTATAAGCATATCTTTAACGAGCTCATATGTGTTTTCGGAGATAAGAAAGTCAGTGCCGAACGGCTTATTCAGTGCTTCGATCCTGCTTGCGGTGTTCACCGCGTCTCCGATGACGGTGTATTCCATACGTTTGGAGGAGCCGATTTGACCTGCAACGCAGGAGCCTGTGTTTACGCCGCATCCGATGCCAATGCGAGGCTTTGAGCATGCGACGCGCTTTTCGTTCAGTTGAATAAGGCTTTCGCGCATGAGGAAGACCGCTTTCATGCTCTGCAATGCGTCTAAGCGTGCAGAGCCGAGGGAAACTGGCGCTCCCCATATCGCCATAATCGCATCTCCAATAAACTTGTCCACCACGCCGCCTGTCTGCTCGATGCAGTCTACCATACAGCTCATGTACTCGTTGAGAAACTCTACTACGTCCTCAGGGGGAAGCTTCTCTGACATCTCAGTAAAGGAGCGCACGTCTGAGAAAAAAATGGTAGCGGTTTTCCGTTCCCCTCCCAGTGCGAGCTCTCCCTTCATGGCCTTCTCTGCGATGTCTCTATTTACAAATTTGCCAAACGCTTCTTTCATGCGTTCCCGTTCTGCCAGACCACGCCCCATACTCACGAATGTTTCGGTGAGGAGGCCAATTTCGTCTTTGCTTGAAGGCTTGATATCCAGGAGGAACTGTCCTGAGCTGATAGCGTGCGTTGCGCCGACGAGGGTAAGGATAGGACGGGTGATAGACTGCGCAATGAACCAGACAAGCAAGATAGAGGCGAGGAGCACCATGCCGGTGAGGATACCGTCGAGGATAATCGCGTAATATACTGCCTGGTACACCACACTCATAGGCGTTTCTAGGACTATGGCGAACTTTCCAAAGGTTTGCTTGGCAAACGCGCCGAAGTAGCGCTTGTTGTCCGTGCCGATGAAGCTGATTTGTTTGGTCAGCTGTGTAGATTCGCGCAAATCGCGCACAACGGGCGAGTCCTGCAAGTTAACGTTGCTGTAATTGAGAGAGTATTCCGGGTGGTACAGGGAGTTCCCCGCCCAGGTGACGGCATACATGGTTCCGGAGGAGGCTCCAGATTCTAGCAGGTGCTGAATGACATCCGCTGAGAAGATAACCACAACGTTACGCGTAGCGCCGTCAACTTCAAAGGGCGCGACGATAGCAATGATCTGCGCTTTAAACCAGGGGGCGGCGTTGAGCGTGGCTGGGGCAGTTTGAAGTGTGGAAATAACCTGTGCGTTGTCAGCTAGGAAGCGACGAGCGTCTGCCACCCGCAGCTGATTTTGCTTGAAGAAGTCGCCGTTCCACAGCTCGGCTACACCGCCGACTCCGATGTAGCCGATGCGCGGGTAAAAGGAAAAAAAATCTTTAGAAAGTGCGGACCGCGAGTGCATGCGCGTGCCACTTCTGAGGCCAAGGGAAACGAAGGACTTGGCGCTTGTGGCAATGGCTTCGAATTCCCCTTTGATTTGCGCAGCAAAGTTCTCCGCAGCGGCAAGATTATTAAGCTCAGCATTACTGTGCAGACTCGAAGCGAAGAACCAGGAAGCCATGGCCGTAACCGCAATGGTGGCAAGCACCACCACCGTGCTGATAATACCGATGAGTTTCGTCGTAAGCGGCCACACAATTTTCTGATTCGCGTTCTTTCTGCTCATGTTCTGGGTACCGCGTCGGCGAGCGTCCGTGTGTGCAATAGGGCCATACCTTTCTCTTTTGTTTGCACCATAATTCCGCGCGGAGTGACGGTGACGGCGGTATAAGGCGTCACCTGCGCTGCAGAACGAGCAGTCAGCTCAAGATTTTTGGTAAAGCGTCCCAGGAAGTGGCTGCCATTTTCGTCGATCACCGCATAGTAGTGCTCCTCTTCCCTCAAGAGAAAACTTTGCGCAGCTATACGCTGGGTACTCTCTTTGGTTACCTCCAGCGTCTTTGGGTCTATGTGCACGAGGCGGACGGTGCCGTTCCCTGTCGTGTCAGCAATGGCGACGAGCGCGTGAGGCTCGCTGTACAGGAGCCGGTTGCGGACGGTCCGTAGGGAAGAAGAACGCAAAGGCGCCTCAGTCTTTGGATCAACGAGCACGATTTCCGATAACAAGTGCTGGGCATCCACCACCTTGAGGCCGTAGCAGGGCGCGACACTCTCACGCGCTTCCTGTGCGCCGTGCGTCGCTTTCGCGCGCCCTGCATTCATCATGCGCTGCATGTCACCGGCAACCTCCAACCGCTCCCGTTGTGCTTCTGCACTTTTCTGCTGTGCTCGCTGCTCCTGACTGCGCGCTTCACGCGCGAGGCTCTCGGCCTGTTCGGCCGCCTTCTGCGCAGTGTGAGCCGCCTGCTGAGCTTCCTGCTGCGCACGCTCGGCGACGCGCTCCTTCTCTTCTGCTTCCTGCGTACGCGCCGGGTCCGGTGAGTTCTGCGCCGCCTGCTGAGCTTGCTGAGCTTCTCGGCGTGTCTTGTCCGCGTGTGCCTGGGCGCGCTGAGCCTGAGTGGACAGCTCCGCCGCGCGCTCCTGCGCCTGCTGTGACTGCTGTGCTAGTTGTTGGGCCCGGCGCGTTCCTTCCTGCGCCTCCCGCTCTTTGAGGTCAATCATGTCCTTGCGCAAATCAATGTTCTTGTCCGGATCTTCACGCAGCCGCTCTACCACCCGCTTGTCAGAAATGGCGCCGGTGTCCACTGCGCTGAGTGCGTCAGAGTGCCCGGAAAGGGGAATGACGAGCTGCGTTTTTCCCGGCCACTGATCGAAACGGCGCGCAATACCGACGTGCTCGGGGGAGAGATGCGCCGTTACCACCCCCTTGTAGCGCGCCTTGAATGTGGGAAGGTCTGCACGATACACCGCGTTGTACACCGTTGCAAAGGTTGCTATCGTGCGTGCGTCCTGCAGGCGATAGCCATAGGCGGCAGAAAGATAGGCGGCGACGATCGCGCGTATATTGTCGATATGGTCCACCCGTGCCTGTGCGCCAATGATGAGGATGTCTGCATCAAAGCCATTGGTCGTGTGGGGATCTACTGCGTGAATAAGCGCGTAACGCGCACGATCCCCCGCAACACCGCCGCGCAGTGCAGAGGCCAAGCCCTCCCCGATGCGCCTGATAGCGGCGGCGCTATCTACGTCCGTGTGGGTTCCTGCAAAATTTTCAAACTCTACCGTGGCGTTTGCACGCTCAAGCTCACGGCGATCCACCTCGAGTGCAAAAAGACAGCCTGCGCCCAACACGGCACACATGGGCAGCACGTTCTTCATGACCCTCTCCCCCTTCTACACCTTTGTTTTTGAATACCGCACGCCTAGACACCTGAGATCCCAACCTTCCTGCGTCATCAAAGCCCCATCAGCGTAGCATACTCTGAACGAGAGTTCTTGCATAGGCCCGTATGGCGTACGGGAAGGCCCCCGTGGAGATGCGGGAGAGTTCTGAGACTGCCTTTTCAGAAAGGGTGCGCGGTGCACTGCGCGCGCATGCAGCGAGTGCATCGCACGCTGCACGCATCAGCGACTCGGCGCGTGCGTCCTTAGCACGCGTGACTCGGTACAGCGCAAGTAGTGCCCGATCATCGGGGCCGAACGTGCAGCGGGTGAGCCCTTTGAGGATACCTTCGAGCACGGTGTAGTCCTGCTCTTTGAGAAGCTCAAGGAGCGCGTCTCGGTATTCGTGTGCGCCTAAGGCTCCTAACAGCGTTGCTGCCTGCGCTCTCCTGGCAGAGGTCACTGCAGGCGCCCGTGCGCGGGCGTGATGCGGTGAAGTAAGAAGCGCGTGCAACGAGCGGGCATAGGCCGGTTCTCGAGGTCCTACATTTCCTTCCTTCAGGGATGTTTGCACTGCCTGAAAGAGAAGCTCAGGGGTGGCGTACGGTCCGGGCGGCGACGTTGTGTGCGTCTTTTGCGCGTTGTCTGTCTTTCCGCTGTTTTTTGCAGGAGTGGGGGAAGAGAAGAACGGGTCGGAGGAGAAGGCTGACTCGGGGGAGAAGGAGCGGAAAGACTCCTTTGCAGAGGAGAAGAACGGGTCGGAGGAGAAGATTGAGTCATAAGGCGACCGCTTAGCAGGGGCAGCAGGGCGAGAAGGGGGAGCCTCTTGCACGTGTGCACGGCGTGAAGAACCGAGCACGTGAAAATAGCTATCGCGGTTGTATATGGGCGTGTGGTCAATGAGTCTTGTTTCTGCACGGTATGCGTTGAGTACCCAACCGCCTGCAGATACTACGAGCCCGTCCGTGGTGATAAGCGGAGTAAACGGTGTTTCGTACAGCGAAATGTTCCACTTCAGCGCGCCTCCTGCGCTGAGGGTAATCGCCCGCGCTGTATCGCTGAGCACTATTTCGTCCCCCTGTACGCGGCACTGGGCAGCCGAGGAAAAGGTACACGGAAGTGTGAGCGAGAAAAGCTCATTTTCCCCATCTGCGTCGTAGGCACGCACCGCACCGTCTGCAAAAAGGGCGATGAGCATGTTTTCAGTAGCAAAAAGAGCGACACAAGAGCGCTGTGTGCTGATACGCACCGGCACCGGCGCCTGGTGCTGCTTCGCGGTCTTTCCCGCCTGAGTCTTATCAGTCGTACTGCTTAGCGTGTCAGTGCGCACGCGCCACAGGCCCTGATCTGTGGCAACGACGTACCCGCGTGGGGTGCTCGTCAGCGCACGTACGGACCCTGATGCGCGCAGGGCGCCTTTTTTTTCTCCAAATATGGACCAGTACTCCACGGTTCCCTGCGGGCCCGTGATGAAAAATTCGCGCGTTTTTGCATCTGTCGGAGGAAGGAGGGGCTTTGCGCCAAGCTTCTGACTCCACAGGCGCTGGCCGGTACTGCTGAAGCACAGCAGGGCGTGTGCGGTGGTGTACAGCAGCCGTCCGTCTCTTAAAATTACAGGCGCGGTGCACAGCCCCCCGTTCGCCGCGTTCACCGCACGCTTTGCACCGCGCGTGGCAGCAGGCAGGACAGCAAATTCTCGGACGGGTATGCCCTGGCTGGAGAAAACCCATACGCGTCCGCTAACCTCGCTTACGTACACGAGTCCATCGTCAGAAACGCTGAGAAAGGGAGTGCCGACTACGGGGCAGTTTCTGCGCCACACGAAGGATCCTTTGGAGTTTACGCAGTTGAGGGCGCGGTCTGCGCTAAATGTGTAGATGAGCGAATCGTAGCGCACCGGCTGTGTTACGTTCTGCCCTGCAAGGACCACACTCCAGGAGGGATCCTTGTTTCCGGCGTGTGCGGCGCCACTGCGTGCGGCGCAAGGATCTGCAAGGCAGAACGCCAGGAACACTGTGAGGGCGCGGTACCGTACGGGTATGCGCACCCTTTCTGCACGGTACTGGTTCTGGTTTCTTTGAGGGAGGGTGTGTATCCCTTTACCCACTGTGGTTGCCTCCGTAGCGAGCTTTGTGTAGGGTCGAATGGGAGATGCCTCAAGCGTGCGGCGCCGGATGCGCTGCGTATGTGCCTGCGCGGAGCCCACGCGCCCTGTGGGGCGGAGCTTTTTCCCGTAAAACCTTGCAAACGAAAGAACGCCTGTGGTAGAATCGGCCCGCGCTGGGTGAAGGGTCTTGTGACGTTTCATTCTCACATCATTGTACTGAGGGAGTGGCTTATGGGATACGGTTCATCAGCTGAGGAAACGTCTTCTACACCGCATGCGTCAGGCCAAAGGAAGGTTGGTTTTCTGTCCCTGCGCACCAAGCTCGCGCTGGTGTTTGGGCTGCTCGCGTTCGTGTCTGGTCTGGTCCAGGGCGGTATATTGGTCGTTCTTGCGCGTAGCTCTATAATTAGGGAGATTTCTAGCCACCTTGCTGACCGTGCTCGGGATACCTCCGCCGTCGCGGAAGGGCGGATCGGCGCGCTGTTCCAGTTTTTGGAAGGTTTGGCACGTCTTGAAGTTTTGCAAGGCTCGTCCGACAGGCGCCGTGCTCAGGTGGACAGGCTAGGGAGGGAAGCGTTTTTTAACCGGGATATCACGCGTCTTGCGGTGGTAGATCGCGCGGGCGTGTTGTACGCGGAGGACGGGAGCACGCATTACGTACAAGATCGAAAGTACTTTCAGCAGGCGGTTAAAGGCCGTCGTTACGTCTCTGCGCCCTATCGCTCGCGTTCGTCGAATGACATGGTCATTACCTTTTCCGTCCCGGTATATGGCGAGGATCGGCAGATTATTGCCGTGCTCGCAGCGGATGTGATTTGGACGTGGCTGTGTGATATCACGGGGGATTTTTCTGTAGGGGGGACGGGGAAAAGCGCCATTTTTGACGAGGTTGGTACCATTGTCGCGCACCCACGTCACGAGGTAGTGGAGCAGCAGACAAATTATATCCGCCTGGCAAAGGAAGACCCGGCCACGTACGCGTCCGTCTCAGAGTTCGTTGAGAAGATTATCAAGTCAGACTCTGTTGGCTCTCACGCGTTCTCGCATGAAGGCTCAGAGAAAATCGGTTCGTATGCCAAGATGAAGAGCACAGGATGGACCGTCGTGGTGTTTGCGACTGTCTCCGAGTTTATGGGGCCTGTGTACACCCTGCAGAACTACCTGCTTGCGGTGGGTATCATTGTGGTACTCTTCTCCCTCATTGTGGTGTATGCCGTTGCGCGCAAGATTGTGCGCCCGCTACGCTCTACCGTCAGGGTGTTAGAAGACACCGCGTACGGTGAAGGTGACCTGACCGTGCGTTTGCCAGTGGTTGGAGGGGACGAGGTATCGCTGCTTTGCCAGTACTTTAACCAGACGATGGAGAAAATTCGCTTCGCTATCGCCACGGTGGGGTCGAGCTCTGACGACATGCGGCGCATCGGGGACGAGCTTGCCAGCAACATGACTGAAACAGCCAGTGCGGTAAACGAGATTACCGCCAATATCGATGGTGTCAAGCACCAAGTTGACTTGCAGGTGAGTGGGGTGTCTGAGGCCACGGACACGGTGGAACGTATCATCAAGACAATTAAGGGGCTGAACAGTAGCATTGAGACGCAGGCGGTGAACGTCGCACAGTCTTCCTCCTCAGTTGAGCAAATGGTTGCCAACATTGTGTCTATTACGCAGACACTTGAACGGAGTGATGAGGCGGTGCACAGTCTTGCTATTGCCACCGCTGACGGGCGTGACACGCTGGTTAGCTCTATCGGTATTACGCAAAAGATCAGTGAGGAATCGGGAAGCTTGCTTGAGGCGAGCAGTGTTATTCAGCACATTGCAAGTCAGACGAACCTGCTTGCAATGAACGCCGCTATCGAGGCGGCGCATGCGGGCGAGGCAGGAAAGGGTTTTGCGGTGGTTGCGGATGAGATCCGTAAGCTTGCGGAAGAGTCTAGCACCCAAGGAAAGACCATCACTGAGACGCTCAAGACGCTCAGTGTGGAAATAGATACGCTTTCCACGTCTTCAAGAGCGGTTGAGGAGCAGTTTGATACCATCTTCCGTTTGTCCGATCAGGTGCGTACAATGAGCCGGTCGCTGACAGAGGCGATGAAAGAGCAGTCGGATGGAAGCCGTGAGGTCCTAGCTGCGATTAAGAGCATCAATGCCGCCACCGTAGACGTGAAGGAGGGGTCTGCGGATATGCTCAAAGGGGGCGAGGTTATTGCACGCGAGATGCAACGCTTGGACGACTTAACTAGTGAAATTGCCGGAAGTATGAATGAGATGGCAGCTGGTGCCATCGAGATCAATAACGCAGTACACGAGGTTAATGAGATAACACAGCGTAGCAAGCAGAGCATCAGCAGTCTTGCAGATGAGGTGGAGAAATTCAAGGTATAGAGTCCGCATTGTACGTGCTCTGCTGTTCTGCGCGTGTAGTTTTTCTTAGTGCAGTGAGAACGGCTTGACAAAGCCGTGGGTTCGCGCGTACAGTCCGGGGCGCGTAGTCATCGCCAACTTAGCTCAGTCGGTCTAGAGCGCGTGATTTGTAATCTCGAGGTCTAGGGTTCGAATCCCTAAGTTGGCTTGTTCGTCTGGGGAGTTTCCCGAGTGGTCAAAGGGAGCAGACTGTAAATCTGTTGGCGTTGTCTTCCAAGGTTCGAATCCTTGACTCCCCACTTTCGTCTTCCGTTTGCTTTTGGGTGATCTTTTGGGTAGTGTCTGACTTGTCTTTTCCTGGCGTTTCGTTCCAGGCGTTTTTGCTAGCTGCTGTGCCTCTTGTCACTTTCTTGAGTGCAGGATGTTCTTTTCGCGCGCGTGCGCGCGGTGCGGAAGGATTTCAGTGGCGGAGGGGGGGGTGTGCGTGTGCACTTCTGGGGGGTGCGGGGGTCTGTGCCTACTCCTGTGACACCTCGACAGGTCCAGTCAAAGATAGCGGCTGTCGTTCAGCGCATAAGTGCAAAGGATGTCAGGAATCAGAGATCCAAGGAGCGTTTTATTTCTGACCTGCCTGCCTGGCTCTTTGGGACTACGGGTGGGAATACTACGTGCGTGGAGATGGAGACTGATTGCGGGGAAACCCTCATCTTTGACGCGGGGACGGGCATTCGTGATCTGGGTATTGATCTTATGAGCCGTCCAGGCTACAGGGCGCAGGGGCATGTATATCACCTCCTGTTTACGCATTTTCATTGGGATCACATCCAGGGACTACCCTTTTTCAATCCTGCCTTTGATCCTCGTAATACCATTATCGTCTATAGCACTCGCAAGAAAATGAAGGAATTCCTTGAAGATCAGATGAGGTATCCTTACTTTCCAATATCTATGTTTGGACGCGACGGTTTTAACGCAAAGTTTGAATTTCGCCTGATAGGTAACCATGAGGAGTGCTTTACTATTGGGAAGACGAAGATAACTTGGAACCGGGTGCGTCATCCAGGCGGATGTGTATCGTATGCGGTGAGCGAGGCTGGTGGGAAGAAGGTGATTTTTTCTACCGACACCGAGTTACGGCAGAAGGATTTTGATAGAAGTGAGCGTAATGTCTGCTTTTACGATGCCGCAAGTCTGCTCATAATTGATTCGCAGTACACCATGACTGAATCCATCAAAAAAGAAGGGTGGGGCCACTCCACGTTCTCTATAGTGGTTGATTTTGCAGTAAGTTGGGGGGTGAGAAGACTGGCACTGTTCCACCATGAACCTACGTATGATGATAAAAAGTTGTTTAGCATTTTGCAGAATGCCTGCTGGTATCGCAAGTACGTTGGTGCGCACGATCTTGAAATACTTCTCGCACAGGAAGGAAAGGATATCTTTGTATGAGTGAGGAGGAGCGCATGTATAGCTTTAGCGGTGAAGAAATCAAGGAACTCGCGCTTCTGTTTCGTCGGTGTGGGCAGACATTGGCGCCGGCGCTGCGCCGTCTTGCGCTGTTTGTCGATCGCACTGTTTGTCGCCATATGACGGTTGAGGAGGCTGAGGATTTTTTCGGTAGTGCAGAGCGCTAGGCAGTCGTGAGTATCCGGACCTTTTCTTTTACTCCCAGCGTTCGGCTGAGGCGCATTGTTCTCTGGGGCAGTTTGTTCTGTGCGGGTGTTCTTTGTCTGCTGTGTCTGTGTCTTTTAGTTGGCCTTGCCCCGGTGCGTCCTTTTGTGAAAAAGGAGCATATGTTCACTGTGCAGTCCGGTGTGGGCGCGCGGAAGGTCATTCACGAACTGAGGAACGCACGGCTTATTCGATCCGAGTGGGCTGCGCGGTTGTACGTGTTCGCGCGCGCGCTTAATTTTAAGGCGGGTAGCTACGCAGTTTCTCCTGCAATGAGTGCGGTGCGCATTTTAACTATGCTCGACGATGTCGAACAACAACGCTTTATTAAGGTCACCGTCCCCGAGGGACTGACGGTAAAGAAAATTGCTGTACTGTTGCAAGACGCTACAGTGGTAAGTGCAGCGGCGTTTGTGGAAGCTTGCACGAGCGCTGCATTGCGAACGCGCTATAAGATCCCTGCTCCTTCAGTGGAGGGTTTTCTCTATCCTGATACGTATTTTTTTAGTTACCAGGAACGCGCGGCCAATGTGGTGGGAACCATGATCGAAAACTTTCTGGCCAAGACTAGCCAGTTGCCGTCGTTTCCTGGTGATCCGGTTGCGCGGTTTAAAACCGTCATACTCGCTTCAATCGTGGAACGCGAGTACCGCGTGGCTTCTGAGGCAGCACGCATCGCAGGTGTTTTTTATAACCGGATGAAGGTGAACATGGGACTGCAATCTTGCGCGACAGTCGAATATGTCATTACTGAAATTGAGGGGAAAGCGCACCCCGAGCGCTTGTTCTTTAAAGACCTTGAAATAGACAGTCCATTTAATACGTACAAATGTGCTGGGCTGCCCCCAGCTCCTATCTCAAATCCTGGGCTCACCGCGTTGAATGCTGCGCTGCATCCTGAAGTGCATGACTTTTTCTATTTTAGGCTCACCGATCCGCAGGCGGGCACGCACACGTTCACCAAGACGTTGGACGAGCATGATCAAGCTGGGCTCATGCTGCTAAAGAAAAATACGGGAATGTAGGCAGTGGCTCGGATTTCTGCGCACGTTATTGATGCGATTGCTGATCGTGTGGATTTGGTTTCGCTGGTGGGAAATTACACGCATCTGGAGCGGCGTGGGGATGACTGGTGGGGTCGCTGTCCATTTCATCATGAGCGTACGCCTTCGTTCCATGTGGTGCCGGATAAAAAGATGTACTATTGCTTTGGGTGTGGGGTTGGTGGATCCACTATTAAGTTTTTTATGGAAATCGAGAAAATAGATTTCCACGAAGCGGCAGTGCGTCTTGCAAAGCGTGCAGGAATCGAGATGTCCTTTGAGGACGGGGTGCACGCTCCTTCTGCTCATGCTTCCTTTACAATGCAGCTGTGTGAAGTGTATCAGCGCATTGCAGAGACGTTCCATCACGTACTTATGCACACCGCGCAAGGAGCGCGTGCGCGCGCGTACCTAGCCTCGCGCAAGGTAACGGATGATTCAATACGCACCTTTAAGCTCGGGTACGCTCCGCCGGATCCGGTATGGTTGTTTCAATTTTTAAGGCACAAGGGATACTCCCCCGAGTTTCTGGCCCGTTCTGGGTTGTTTGCAAAAAAAAGCGAGCGTATCGCCGTTTTTTCAGATCGGATCATGTATCCGATTGCCGACCGCTACGGTCAGGTTATCGCATTCGGAGCGCGCGCCTTGGGGGCTGCACCTGCAAAGTATTTGAACACGGCAGATATGCCACAGTATAAAAAGGGTGAGCACTTGTTTGCGTTTCACTGTGCTCTTTCTCAGATGAGAAAGACGCGCGCGGCGCTTATATGTGAAGGATACATGGATGTTATCGCGTTTCATCAGGCGCAGTTGACGTATGCTGTTGCGCCTTTAGGCGCATTGCTGACGAAAAGCCAGGCACGTTTGGTGCGTTCGTTTGTCGATCGAATATATATGTGTTTTGATGCCGACGGAGCAGGCAGAGCGGCAACGTACAAGGCGATTTTGTTGTGTCGTTCCTTGGGTTTTGAGGTACGGATAGTAGAATTGAATGGAGGTACTGATCCTGCAGAATGTGCGTGTATAGAAGGAGAGGACGCTTTGAGAAAAAGCGTAGAACGGAGCACTACTGACGCGCAGTATTTGATACGGTGTGCGCGCCATGAGCACAGTCACCTTGGTGCAGATGACACATCACGTGCGGTGTCCTTTTTATTCCCTTATCTGAGTGTCTTGGACTCTGCCATTCAGCGTGAGCAAGTCATGCAGGATATTGCGATGGCGTTTGGCATTCGCATACAGGCGGTGCACGCAGATTACCTGCGTTATGTGTCCCGTACCACGCAGAAAGGGACAACAGGGAATAGTGTTCTGTCTGTACAGGGAACAGCGATACAGGTGAAGGAGCCTGCTACAGGAGTACGCACTGCGCAGCTGCGTTTGGTACTAGCGGTGGTAGCAAATCCTGAGTTATTTGAGCTCTTGCGGGAGAGTGTGTGTGCAGATGACTTTGAAGATCCCATGGCAAAAGAGTTATTCATAATCCTAGAGGAGTGTTATCGTGCAGACACGCGTGCAAGTCCGCATGTTCTTTCGTGTTGTACAACCGACGAGTTAAGGAAACTCGTGAGCGAGGCAATTGTCTGTGGTGAGTTCTCTTGCAATGCGCCGCAGATTGTGCGTGACGGTGTTGCGCTCGTGCGTCGTAATAGACTGCTGAAGGAGCGAGAATCGCTCGTAGGGCGGCTGCGTCGATTTGGGGATGCATCTTCGGGTGAGGAGTGCGGGTCTATGCAGGAGCTTATGATGGAAAAGCAGCGGGTTGATGAGGAGTTAGAAAGGTTGAAAGGGGTGAGGAAATGATGGAGCTGTCACGTACTCCTGCGGTGATGCGCCTGTTAGAATATGCGAGGGAGAAGAAGGCTATAACGCATGATGAGGTCGAGAACATACTCGCGCACGATGGCGTTGAGACAGAAGAGCTGCTACATGATGTGCTTGATATGCTTGAGCAGGAGAATATAAAGGTCTTCTCCTCTGAAGAGGAGGAGCTAGAAGACGAAGTCTTTGCAGGGCTGAAAGGACCTGCCGCGGACGATGGCGATGGGTCGTTCCCCCTTTCAACTGAGCGCGTGCGTGATAAGCTGTGCGACAGTAGCCGTGGGGCACGGCAGAACTTGCTGTCAAACGCGCGGAATATTGCACTTGACGATCCGGTGAAACTCTATCTGCGTGATATCGGCCAAGAAAAGTTGCTCACTGCGGAGCAAGAGGTCATGCTTTCAAAGCGGATGGAAGAGGGCGAAGGCATCATAAAGGACATTATTACCCAGTCTGGGCTCCTTCTTCCTGAGTTTTATCACATTGGGCGCAGTCTTTCTAAAAAAGCTCTTGCGGTTTTGGATCCTGCAGAAAGCGGACGTACGAGAAAGGAAATCAGCGAGGAGATGGCCGATCGCCGGCGTCTGAAACAGGCGTACGGAGAGGTGCTTCGCTCCTTGTATCCTGAAATGCGTCATTATATGGCAATGAAAAAGCGGCTGGATGAGCGTGGGGAGCCGGTGACGGTTTTGAGTAGTGATGAAGAAGTGTGTAAGCAGCGCGACAAGTTGCTTTCCTGTTTACAAAAGGTGGACTTGCAATTAGAGGAGATAGATCGCTTTTCTCGAAAATTTTTGGACACCGCGCGAAAAATACGGGAATACAAGCGGCGTAAAGATCGCCACGAAAAGCAACTTATGATTGCTGACCTGTGTGACATGCGCAAGATTGGGCGTGGTCTGGCCGTGCCCCGTCAGCGTGCAAAGTTGGAAGAGACGCTTGGTATGTCTGCAGATTGTATTCAAGAGATCTATACACAGATTCAAAAAGTGACACGCAGGCTGCGACGCATCGAGTATGACTTTGAAAATACCATCGACGGTATTTTATCCATGGCGCGGGCAATTCATCGGGGTCATGTCATGCTCAAGAAGGCAAAGGATAAGCTCATTAATGCTAATCTGCGTTTAGTTGTGTCGATTGCAAAGAAGTACACAAACCGTGGATTGCTTTTTTTTGATCTCGTGCAAGAGGGCAATATTGGGCTGATTAAGGCGGTAGAAAAGTTTGAATATCGCAAGGGATATAAATTTTCCACGTATGCGACGTGGTGGATTCGCCAGGCAATTACCCGTTCTATTTCTGATCAGGCGCGCACCATTCGGGTTCCGGTACACATGATAGAGCAGATAAATAAAGTGACGCGTGAGTCTCGGCAGTTGTTGCAAAAGTTTGGGCGTGAGCCTTCTGATGAAGAAATTGCACAGCAGCTCTGTTGGACAGTTGAAAAAGTTAAGCAGGTAAAAAGTGTTGCGCGCGAGCCTATCTCTCTTGAAACTCCAATCGGAGAGGAGGAGGACTCTTCCTTGGGTGACTTTGTCCCTGACGCTGACGTGGAAAATCCCTCTCGAGTTACAGAAAGAGTCTTGCTTAAAGAGGAAGTGCGATCTATCCTCTCCGCTCTTCCTGCGAGGGAGCACGAAGTTTTGAGAATGCGTTTTGGTCTCGATGGAGACTACTCTCAAACGTTGGAAGAGGTCGGTTTGTACTTTGATGTGACGCGTGAGCGTATTCGGCAGATAGAGGCGAAGGCCCTTAAGCGTTTGCGTCATCCACGACACAGCAGAAGATTGAAGGATTTCCTTGACAGTTAGGGGTATGTTATGGTTCCTGCAAATGTTTTCGAGAACTTACGGGCACTGCAGGTGGTGCTTGCGCAGAAGAATCGCTTGGAAACCGAGATTGCAGAGGCGCCGAAGTTCTTAGTCGCTCAGGAAGAGTTGCTAACGCGTTGTAAAGAAAGTTTTATTGAAAAGAATGTCGAGTACGAATCTGTGCGCGAAGAAGTTGCCCGTCTGACCACCGAGTTGTGCAAGGCAGAGAAGCGGCGTGAGGATGCGGAAGTTGCGATGGACAACATTAGCACGCAGCGGGAGTACGATGCGCTCGATAGGGAGATTCAGGAGGCGAAGCGGCAGGAGGTTGCATTGCGCTCCGAGGTAGCGCGCTCGGATGTAGCTTATAAGCGTTTGGCAGAAGAAATTAAGCTTGATCAAGAAGACATTGTGCAGCAGGAGAGGGAGCTTACGGAGAACAAGGCTCGCGTCGACGCAGAGGTGCGTGGTAAAAGGGAGCAGGTGTTGCGTTTACAGGAGGAAGAGCGGCGTCTTTCTCCAGATCTTGACCGGGATGTACTCTTTAAGTTTGAGCGTATTATCAAAAGTAAGCAGGGCGTGGGTATCGTACCCGTGCGGGGGAACGTGTGTGCAGGGTGCCACATGATTTTGCCCGCGCAGTTTTCAACCGGCGTACGTGAAGGGAACAGTATCGTGTACTGCCCCTATTGCAGTCGGATTCTTTACTATGAGGAGACAGATGAGCCTGAGATGACCTTCTTTGATGAAGAGGACCTGGGCAGTCTGTCGGACCTTGTCTATCCAGAAGAATCTGGAGGATTTGGGGGAGGTGACCGGGAAGAGATATAGAGAGGTTGGTAAACGGGGTGACAGAGAACTGCAGATAGTCGCTGCGGGTTTCTCGCAGAGGAAAGTCCGGACTCCTTCGGAAATGATGCTAGTTAATTACTAGGCAGCGGCTCTCTGCAGTGCCGCTGACAGCAAGCGCCACAGAAAATATACCGCCTTTGGGTAAGGGTGAAAGGGCGAGGTAAGAGCTCACCGCGTTTTGGCGACAAAACGGCACGGCAAGCCTCATCAGGAGCAAGATCGAGCAGCAAAGGATATTCCGATCCTGTTTTGCGGGTTGATTGCATAAATTTATATAGCGATATATAAAGTGAGACAGATGATTATCCTTGACAGAATCCGGCTTACCAGTTCTCTGTTTTTTTAGAGTATCGATGGAATTTCTACTAAGGCGGAGCGGGCACCGGAGTTTCTTCCCGGGGCGGAGGAAACTGCCTAATTCCGTGTTCCTCTTTTCGGTCTTTTTCGCCCTGGTAGTGGGCGTGGGGGTTGGTGCGTGGCGTTACCGTCGGTACTACCGTGGGTTGCCGAGCGCGCGCAGCGTGTATGAGGACTGGAAGAATGGTAATTACAAAGCGGTGTACGATAAGGCGACTGAAATTCTCCAGAGGCGGGTGCTCGACGCTGAGATGCTTGCGCTGCATGGGTTTGCTGCCTACTATATCTTTTCAGAGCAGACTGACCTTTCTGTCAGTTACGACTACCTCAATAGTGCTATTGTGTCTTTGCGCCGCGCGTTGCATGTGGTGCGCCCTGCAGAAGTTCCCAACGTTTCTTATGTCCTTGGCAAAGCCTACTACCAGCGTGGGTATTACTACGCTGACTTGGCGGTGAAGTACCTGGATCTTGCCTATAACACAGGGTTCAGGGCTGCGGATTTGGCGGAGTTTCGTGGCATGTCTGCCTCTTTGCTCGGAGATATGCAAAAGGCGGTTGAGTCGTTCACGCAGGCTCTCGCTGCACAGCCCTCTGATCTTGTGCTCTACGCGCTGGCAGAGTGTTATGAAAAACTTTCTGATTTTTCGAAGGCGAAGCTGTATCTGTATGATACCATCGGGAAAACAAAGGATATTTTGCTTGAGCTAAAGTGCAGGAATAGGCTTGCTGCGCTGTATTTGTCTGAGCGCAACCTTGCAGAGGCTGAGCGAGAGCTGGATGTGGTTTTGCAAAAGGATGAGCGCTCTGCGGAGGCCCACTATCATCGCGGGGTTCTGTATGAGATGGGTTCGGATTTGGTAAGGGCGCGGGCGGAGTGGCGGCGTGCCCTGAGGCTGAATCCACTGCACGAGCCAACACGCGTGAAGCTGAACCTGAAATAGCTTGGAGGTGCCATGTTTTTTTTCAGACGATTTTCTGCTGACGTGGGTATCGATCTAGGCACGTGTAACACCATTATCTATGTGGAAGGAAGAGGGATTGTCGTCAATGAGCCGTCTGTGGTGGCAGTTGAGCGGGGAACGAAGTCAGTAGTTGCGGTAGGCTCGGACGCGAAGCGCATGTTGTGGAAAACTCCGGGAAATATCGTTGCGATACGGCCGTTGAAAGACGGCGTGATCGCGGACATGGATACTACCGAGAAGATGATTCGTTACTTTATTTCTAAAATTTTGCCGCGCCACAGGCTCATTAAACCGCGGATGGTCATCGGGATTCCCAGTTGTATCACGGATGTGGAGTGCAGAGCAGTGCACGAGAGTGCTAGTAAGGCCGGGGCTGGGGAGGTGGAGGTACTTGAGGAGTCACTTGCTGCAGCCATTGGCGCTAATATTCCCATAGAAGAACCGGCAGGGAACATGGTGTGTGATATCGGGGGGGGTACCACGGAGGTGTCGGTTATCTCGCTCTTGGGTATGGTGGTCACGAATGCAATTCGTGTTGGGGGCGATGAGTTTGATCAGGCCATTATCAAGCACGTGCGATCCGTTCACAATTTGATTATTGGGGAGCAGACTGCAGAGCGTTTGAAAATTGAAATAGGGAATGCTTCTCCGGAAAAGAATATTGAAAAGGTGGAGGTCAAGGGAACCGACGCCATCACCGGTCTTCCTCGCAGGCTTGAGATAGATTCTGTTGAAGTACGTGAGGCGCTCAAAGAGCCTATCACGCAGATAGTGGAAGAAATTAAGCGGACGCTTGCTCAAACGCCTCCTGAGTTGGCTGCGGATATCGTCGAACGGGGAATCGTCATGACAGGCGGAGGCTCTCTCCTCAAAGGTCTCCCTAAACTTATTTCTAAGGAAACGCATGTGCCGGTTATCCTTGCAGAGAATCCCATGAACTGTGTTGCTATCGGCGCAGGAAGGTACCACGAAGTCTACAAGGATATTTCAGGGGATCGTAGTCTGTATGCGGGACTGAATTCATGATTAGGTGGAAAAGGCTTTTTTTTTTAGAATAGACTCTGATCTATTCACCTTTATCGTGTTTTTGCTTGTTTCCTCAGGTCTCTTGGTCTTCTCAGGAGGGGAGCTGATTGTAAGCTTTAGGGATGTGGGGTTCTCCGTTACCTCCCGCGTGGAGAAGGCTGCAGCTTCGGTTTCTTTTTTTGTTACTCATACGGTCAAGACGTTGAAAACCCTCTCAGAGGTGCAAAGGCGGTACGAGGTCTTGCGCGAACAACTGAAAGACTACGAATTCTTGCAAGGATCACGCGAAAGTTTGAGAAAGGAAAATCAAAGGCTACGCGCCATGCTTGGGTTTTCCCGCGAGCTTTCAACGCGCAACATTCCTGCAGAGATTATAGGTTTTGACCCCGACAATTTGTACTCCGGTATTGTTGTTAGCAGGGGTGCGCGGCACGGGGTGCGCAAGAATATGCCTGTTGTTGCATTTCAAAGTGATACATTGGGGTTGGTTGGAAAAGTGGTGCAGGTTTCGCGTACCACGAGTATGATAGTGCCGCTTTATCACTACCAATTCTATGTTGCCGGAAAACTTGAGCGTGCTCAGTATCGGGGATTGATTAGCGGACAGGGGGGTAGCGACTTTCCCCTTCTAATGCGTTATGTGAAGAAGCACGGACAGGGAAGTATTCGTGTCGGCGACCTCGTGGTAACTTCGGGGGAAAATTATCCTTTCCCGAAAGATGTACCCGTCGGGAAGGTGCGGGACATTAAACTCCACGACCATGAAACTTCTCTTGAACTTTCTCTTGACCCCGTTTTAGACCTTTCCCGTTTGGAATACGTTTTTATCCTCGACTTGTCCTTGTCCCAAGAAGGACCGCACGGATGATACGGCTCATCGCCTGGTCTGTAGGTACCTCTTTTCTTTTTAGCATTGTAGAGATGGCAGTGTTCGTGCACGTTTCGTACTTATCCATTATGCCAGATCTCGTCTTGCTCGTAGTACTGTTCACGAGCATTCACAATGGCGTGGTGGCAGGGATATGGACTGGATTTATTGCAGGAATTATTTTTGACTTCCTTTCTATCTCTCCCTTTGGTTTGCATTCGTTCGTTTTCACCACTATAGGCTTCATGGTAGGAAAGGTGCAGGGAAGATATCATATCGATAGAGTATTCGCCCCCGCGATACTGGCAGGCTTTGCAATGATTTTCAAGGTGGGATTGGTGTTGGTATTGCGAGGAGTGTTTGGTCCAAATATCCAAGTGTATAGCGTGTTTTCACGGCAGCTTTGGATAGAAATGACGTTGAATATTGTGTTTGTCCCCTTTGTATTCGGGCTTTTGAATATGTTTCCGACCACTTTTCTTTATAAGAGGTTTTCTTCGTAGATGCGTTACTTTTCTCTCCTTCCTGATCGTCATATGCTTTTTAGGATAAAGGTTTTCACCTGGCTCGTCGTGCTGGTTATGCTGTTGTACATGCGGCAGCTGTTTGTCATTCAAATCGTGCGGGGGGATTCGTTCAAAAAAAAATCGCTGAACATATCTCAGCGTAGTAAAGTAATTCCTGCACAACGGGGGGAGATTTTTGATCGCCACGCGGATCTGCCCATGGTGCTGAATGTCAATTCGTTTGCAGTTGATATGATCCCCGGAGAGGTTCCGCCTGAGCAGTTCGATACGGTGCTCAACAAATTGTCGCATATTCTGCGCGTACCTATTTCGGATATTCGAAAGAAAATTCCTGATGCGGTCCGCCGTTCATTTCAAACGGTGGAGTTGCGCAGTAACGTGAGTTACGAGGACATCACTGCTATCGCCCAAATAATTGATGAACTGCCGGGCGTTTCTTGGTATTCAAAACCAGTGCGAAATTACGTTGAAACAGGATCATTCGCTCACGTTATCGGATATGTGGGGGAGATTACAAAAGAAGAGCTCAAACGATTTTACAGTAAAGGGTACAGGCCCAACAGTCTCATTGGAAAGGCTGGAATTGAAAAAGAATACGACGAGGTCCTGAGAGGGAAAGAAGGACACGAGTACCGGACCGTCGATGCCCGTGGGCGATACATAGAAAACACTTCGGTTACTAACCCTCCTCGCATGGGTAATAACCTCGTGCTCACCATCGATCGGCGTATACAAAAACTTGCAGAAGACGCGCTCGGTCCTCGTATCGGAGCGGCAGTGGTACTGAAACCGACAACGGGAGAAGTACTTGCTATGGTATCTTATCCGTACTTTGACCAAAACATTTTCACTCAGCATAACGCCCACGAACTGTATGCGCAGCTTTCACATGATACACGGTTCCCTCTGCTTAACCGTGTTGTGAATGCAAGTTACCCGCCTGCGTCGACGTTCAAGATTGTCATGTCAACCGCTATTTTGGCAGAGAAAGCATTCCCCCATGAAAAGACGGTGGACTGTCCAGGAGAGATCGAGTATGGCAATCGCTTATTTCGCTGTCATATCAGAAAGCCTGGGCACGGCAAGGTAGATCTCCGTCGTGCGCTTGAGCAGTCGTGTGATATTTATTACTGGACAGTCTGTCGAGACTATCTTGGCATCGACCGCATGATTTCGTACATCAACGATTTTGGATTTGGCAAATCGGCGCGCATCGATTTACCCAGTCAAACAGAGGGTATGGTTCCAACACCGAAATGGAAAGAACGTCGGTTTCATGAAAAATGGTTGGATGGAGACACTATGAATCTCGCTATCGGGCAGGGTTACATGCTTGTTTCGCCTCTGCAGGTGGCAAACATGGTCGCGATGACCGTTAACAATGGCGTCATTTATCGACCCCATTTACTCAAGGAAATTCAGGACTCTCGTACTAACGAAGTGCTATTTAGGCATAAACCTGAGGTATTAAAGACAGCAAAAATTCCTGCAGAGATATTCGAGCACGTGCGCGCAGATATGCATTCGGTTGTCACGCGTGGCTCCTCCCAGTATGCAATGAAAAATAAGACCGTGTCCCTGGCAGGGAAAACTGGTACTGCAGAAGTAGGTTTTCACAATCGGTGGCATTCGTGGATGGCAGCGTATGGGCCTTATGATCGCCCCCCGGATGAAGCGGTGGTCGTTGTGGTACTGGTAGAGGCAAGAAACGAATGGGAATGGTGGGCGCCGTTTGCGACCAATATCATTTTTCAGGGTATTTTTGCGAATGAGGATTATGAGCAAGCAGTTGAGTCGCTCAAGTCGTACGGCATTTCCCTTGGGGTGCCGGCAAGGAGTCGGCAGGAATGAGGATTCGCGGTGTCAGTGATTTTGACTACCTATTGCTTCTGACCATGCTGGCGTTGACCAGCATTGGTATCTTGTTCATCTATTCTTCCGGGGTAAATTCAGAGGGACACGTTATTTCCAGAGAATACCTAAAACAAATAGTGTGGGCCGTCATGGGTGTGGTGCTCATGCTTTCTGTGAGCATGTACGACTACCACAGGTTCAAGGATAGAACAACGCTTATTTTTGCAGGTTTTATATTGCTGCTGATATACACGCGGTTGTTTGGGCGGTATGTAAATGGTGCAAAAAGCTGGATCGGTGTGGGAGAATTCGGCATTCAGATTTCTGAGTTTGCAAAGATCGCGTACATATTATACTTAGCGCACTATCTTGTTTATTCTCAGAGTGAGCCTATGCTTAAGCGCTTTGCGAAAGCGGGGGTGATTACCTTGCTGCCCATGGCGCTCATATTGTCTCAGCCGGATCTCGGCACTGCATCCGTGTACCTGCCGATTTTTCTCGTTATGTGTTTTATTGCAGGATTTCCTCTCCGTTTGATTTTCGCGGTGGTTTGTGTGGTCCTCCTGACTTTGCTCTTTACACTGTTGCCCCTTTGGGAGCAAACCTTTTTGCAATACCAGGGGGTGGCTACGCGCATTGCAGATTCGCGTATGCTGTCGCTGTTTGTGTTTTTTTCTCTCAGCGCTACGTCTGCGGTAGCGGTGGTAGGGTACCTGCTCTCTGGGAGAAAATACTACTACTGGATTACTTACGCTTTGGGAATGGTGAGTATTTCTTATGGCGCATCGCTGCTGGGAGTTCGGGTTTTAAAACCGTATCAGATGATGCGCCTGATCATTTTTCTCAATCCCGAGGTAGATCCACTCAAAGCGGGATGGCACATTATCCAGTCAATGATCGCTATTGGCAGTGGCGGTGCGTTTGGAATGGGGTACTTGAGAGGACCGCAGAGCCATTATCGATTTTTACCGCAGCAGAGTACTGATTTTATCTTCAGCATTCTTTCTGAAGAGTGGGGTTTTGTTGGCGGGGTGATAGTGTTTGGTTTGTATCTGTTGTTCTTTCTGCATACGCTTTCCATCATGGGTCACGTTGATGATTTGTACGGTAAGCTCATCGCAAGCGGTGTGTTGGGTATGTTCCTTTTTCACTTTGTAGTTAACGTGGGCATGACCATGGGAATCATGCCCATTACGGGTATTCCTCTGTTGCTCCTTTCGTATGGTGGATCGTCTCTGTGGACCGCGATGATTGCAACGGGACTCTTGATGAGTATCAATGCAAGGCAGTTGTAAATAGAGTAAGGAAAGGACATTTGGTATGAAGGTGGTTCTCTTTTATGATCAAGGAAGAGCGCATTCAGTTGCTGCGATATGCGAGGTGCTTTGTGCACAAGGATGCGCGGTAACACCGCATGCGATTGAGCAGGTGTGGAACGACACATCACCGTGCAGTACGCCTTTGGCGTTGGTACAGGATGCAACGCATGTGTTTTTTTTGTACGCGCATGAGCCCATGCGCGATCCGGCTTTTATTTTCTTTTCTGGAGTTGCTTGTGGGCGTGGTATGCACGTGCTGCTCTTGGCTACAACAACGGAGGTCAGGGATATCCATGTATTTCGCGACTTGGTCTTTTTACTTGAGGAGGAGACGTTTGAGGATTTCTTTCGTGTCGAGCACGAGAGATTTGTAAGGCAGAAGAAGAAGCGTGTCGCACGCACTGCGCTGTTAGAGCGCGGTTATCCATGTTTTGAAGAAAATTTCATCGCGACAGTCGTGGATGGGAATATTGATATTGTCAATCTCTTTTTGGATGCAGGATTTAGCGCTGCGTTAAAAGACGCACGCGGTACGCCTGTGTTGTCTTTGGCAGTGCGGGAGGGTCAGGATGAGATGGCAGCGCAACTTATTGCGCGCGGTGCGCCAGTAGATCAGTTATCTGACGATCGCGCGTATTCTGCGCTGATGGAAGCAGCTCAAATTGGGAACCGAACTGTTGCGCGTCTGCTCTTGCATGCAGGAGCGGATCCAAACGTGCGAGGTTCAAATGGTCAAACGGCGCTGGTGTTGGCAGTGGGTAGGAAAGATCATGTATTAATTCGGCTATTGATGGATCATGGTGCAAATCCGTACCTGGAGGATAAGTTGGGCTTGTCGGCACAGGGGTACGCAAAGCTCTTCAACGATCCTACTCTGTGTACGCTGGTGGGCGTGTAGTGAGGAGCGCATTTGCAAGAGGAAAAGTATGCTACTTAATCGGAAGTGTATTGTGGGGCAGTGTTTCATGCACACAGCCCCGCGTCCAGAAGTGGGTGCAGAACGATGGAAAGGTGAATGTTCACAGTCCGCAGGAGCGTGCGGGCGTTGTCGCCACCTTCGGCACCGTGCGCATCACGCGCTCAGACTATGAGCGTACAAAGGCAGAATTGCAAGATGTGGTGGCGCATTTGAATCGTATCACTGCCGAACGTGACTATCACAAGTGGCTTGTGCATCTTTCCGACGCATATCGGCGCACGTACTCAATGCCTGACATATTGCAGCAGAGCTCGGACGCCCTGCCAAAGAAGGGTGTTCGTTTGCGGCACCTACGCGATTATTTTATACACGTGTTCGTGCCGTCGCGGCAAAACGTGCGGGTGGACTCCATTGTCTTCGAGAGCCCGACCCGAGTGGATGTAATCATGAACCATGGAGGGAAGGCACTACTCGTGTACAAGATTGAGAAGATACACTCGGCGTGGAAGTTACTCCCCTAGAGACAGGGAGAGCGCGTTCGCACCAGAAGGCGAGCACGGCCGCTCAGCCACACGCGGCCGACGAGAAGATGACAGGAAGCACTGCACGGCGCTATCTCTCACAGGATCATCAGTCCGTTTAGGCATATGCCTACGAACTGAGTCCTCCGAGTGCAGAGCCGAGCGTTACGGCGTTTTCAAGTGAAATGATATCGAAATACACACCGCGCTCCTCAGTCAAAAAGGCTTGCAGGTGGGAAGTAACCCGGGTGCGTAGGCGGTAGGTGCGTTGGAACGTGGTGCCTTCTGCGAGCACGCACACGGGACGAAGCGGATCATACCCAGCACCGCTTTTTAATACTGAGGCGGCGATTACTCCCGCAGCGATGCGTGCTGCACGTGCAACTACCGCATCGAGCAAAAGAAAGAGAATCTCTCGGTCTGTGTCGGTGCCCGGTGCGAGCAACGCGCCCAACGTGGTGGTGGACACAGAGGGAGCAAATAAAAAACGATCCATATCCACGAGTGTAAAGGAAACCGTACTGAGTGCAGCGTGTACTGCGTGTGAGAAAAGACCTTCTTGTGCCGCAAGCCGCACGACAACGGAAGCAAGGGGACCGAGGTAGGTGCCCGAGGACATCTTCTCTAGGTGTGCAATATCCGGCTCGGCAGTAGTTTGAGTGAATAATTCGTCAAAGACACTGCGCGGTACTTTGTTGCTTTTTCCCGATTCGCACACTACCACCTGAGGTGTGTGATGCGCAGGAATTTTAGGAATAGGGTCTGGCTCCAGATACGCAGAATTCATTCCAGTGCCAAGAATAAAACCTACGTATGAACTGAACGAACACCCCTCTGGTGCCGCAAAAAAACCTGCAAGCAGCGCACTCGTTGCGTCATTGAGCATTTTGAGAGAACGGAGTTCAGGCCAGTTCCGAGCACTTAGCGCTTCTGTCAAAGCAGCACCGACACACGTGCCGATGACCTCAGCAGCTTTGATTTCCTTCGCAAACTGAATAACCTCACCGTCACCGTCAGGTCTGATACGAATAGGGTAAGAGAAACAAAAGCCAATGCAGTCCGCTGCACCTTTCAGACGTGCCAGGTTGTCTGCAATTTCTCCAAAAAACTCTGTCCTTGAGTACTCACGGGTGGTACCGGGCATGGGACGTTTTTCTAAATTCTCGATGTGAGGTGTGCCACTGTCGCCGAAGCGTACGAGGCACGAGCGAAAGTTGGTTCCTCCAGCGTCGATAACTATCACGCGTCGGTTGCAGGGGGATACACGGGGGGGCGCCACCCAAGTGGGAATCATCGCAAGTGCACTCCCCATACGGGGAGGAAGCTGCGCCTCTTCCTCTAAGCCGCGCACCATATCTGCGCGCAACACGTCGACAACCGTGCGGACGGAAGGTCCCTGGACATCAAAGTGAAAGCGCCCAAAAAATGCAGAAACAAGATCGCGTGTACGTGTATGCTGATCCATACGCGCCCTCCCTGGTCGGCTGCCAGGGTAGCACGGATAGCTCGTTTAGGAAACCGTTCCTGCAAAAAAGGGGTGTCGGCGTATGGGGCAGGGAGTTTATATCTAAAGACAGGGCCTATGCGGAACGAGTACGGCAAACGGAGTGTTCCTTGTAGGGTGAACCCGGCGGACCCAGTGACTGCACAGTCAATCCCCTGCTACGCCCCTGTTGTGTTCGGCGACTTGGATATCTTCCTAGAGGTTTGGACTGATTGAAGGAAATGTTGAGCGAAAAGAGGAGGTGCGTGGGACGCGACGATACGATTCATCTTGATCCTTTTTGCATGATATGTGATCCTGGGGGGAGGGTGTCGGAGGACGGGCCATTAGCTCAGTTGGTAGAGCAACAGACTCTTAATCTGTGGGTCGCAGGTTCGAAGCCTGCATGGCTCAGGGGCGGTTGGGTGTCTGCATCCTGTTGGGCGAGTTTTTGCTTGCCGCATCTCTTCCGTGCGAGAGTGGTGGAATCGGCAGACACGCTAGACTTAGGATCTAGTGCCTCTGGCATGAGGGTTCAAGTCCCTCCTCTCGCAGGGCGCCTGTGCGGGAATAGCTCAGTGGTAGAGCGCCACCTTGCCAAGGTGGAAGTCGCGGGTTCGATCCCCGTTTCCCGCTTTTTCAGCGCTTTGCTGCATCCTGCTTGGACCGTGCGAGGCGTTGCGGACGTAGGTATTTCTTCCTAAGGATCTGGGCTTGTGGAACTTCAAAAAAAATTCACCGCGCTTGCACAATCTCAGGTTGAGCTAGAGGTGGTCGTCGCACGCGAGGATGCGCAGCGGCATTATCAGCGTTTTGTTGAGGAATATCTTGAGCGTGCGCGGCTTCCTGGTTTCCGCAAGGGGAAAGTTCCTCTTGCAGTGCTTGAGCGGAAGTATGGAAGTGCTATTCGGCAAGATGCAGCGGCGTCCCTCATGGAAAAAGCTCTGGAGGAGGGGTTTGCCCAGGCGTCGCAGGACAGTCAGCCTCTTCCTATCTCCCGTCCTTCGCTTAAGAAAAAGCCAGTGTTCGATCCTGACGAGGATTTCTCTTTTGCTGTCATATACGACGTATTTCCTTCCGTTGAACTACGCAACACATCGGGCTTTTCGCTGTCCGTGCCCACTGTGTCGGTCACAGAAGAGGACGTCTCTCGAGAGTTAACGCGTATTCAGGAGCGCAATGCGCTGGTTACTGATAAGGGTGCAGATTCGTGTGCAGAGGTAGGGGACATTGCCACCGTCGATTATCACGAGGTTGACGATTCAGGTGCCGTTCGTCCGGGTACTGAGCGCGCCGGCGTTGTCTTTACGCTTGGGGTGGAGGAAGGTCCCTTTGCGCTTGGGCAAGATATATTGGGTATGAAATTAGGACAGCGGTGTCTCTTTGCTAAAAGGGCCGGTATGCTGAAGGACGAAGCCGCTCAGGTGAGGGTAACGCTTAAGGCGCTCAAGCAGCGTCAGTTGCCGAGTCTTGATGATGAGCTTGCGCAAGATGTGAGCGATGCTTTTCGCACACTTGACGATCTGACGCGGAGTGTGCGGCAAAACCTCGCGGAAGCGTTGGAGGCAGCGCTGCACGAGTATAAGAGGCGGCAGCTGTTGCGTATATTGGTGCGGGAGAATCCTTTTTCTCTGCCGGAATCTTTGGTTGTGGGGGAGATGGAGTCTCGTTGGGCGTTGGTGATGCGTCAGTTTGGGGTGAGCCTGTCGGGCACCCCGCAGAATAAGCTGCAGTTTTTTCAGCAGTGGCGTCCGGAGGTGGAAGAGCACCTGAAGCAGCGTGTGATTGTTGAGCTCCTTCTTAAGCAGGAGCAGGTGTCTGTTTCTGCTGAGGAAATTGAGACGGAATACGTACGCATTGCGTCCAAAACAGGTTCCAAAGAGGAGCGGGTACGCGAGTATTATGCAGGGGAGGAAAAACAGCGTGCGCTGTGTGAAGGAATACGAGAACGGAAGCTGTGCCAGAAATTGCTCGGACGATGTGTGACTGAGTGTGGGCCGGAGCAGTCTTTGACTGACTTTCTTCAGGAGCAGTCCCGTGCGTGAACGTATGTATAATCTGGTTCCCTACGTGATTGAACAGTCGGGTGGTGGAGAGCGGAGCTATGACATTTTTTCCCGCTTGTTGAAGGACCGTATTATTTTCGTAGACGGGGAGATCACTGACGCGGTGGCGGATTTAGTTGTGGCGCAGTTACTTTTTCTAGAGTCTCAGAATCCAGATAAGGATATCAGCCTGTACATTAATAGTCCTGGCGGGGCGGTTACTGCAGGGCTTGCAGTGTACGATACGATGCAGCACATTTGCCCTGAGGTGCAGACCATTTGCTTAGGACAGGCTTCGAGTATGGCAGCAGTGTTACTGGCAGGAGGTGCGCCTGGCAAGCGTTTTGCGCTTCCGTCTTCTCGAGTGATGATCCATCAACCGTGGGGTGGCGTACAGGGGCAGGCAAGTGATGTGTGCATCCAGGCGCAGGAGATCCTGCGCCTGAAGACGCTGACGATTGCGTATTTCGCGTTGCACACTGGGCAGTCAGAGGAGCAAGTGCGGGAGGATATGGAGCGAGATTTCTTCCTTTCCGCGGAGCAGGCGTGTTCGTATGGTATCGTAGATACGGTAATGAAGAGGAGAAAGCATGCTCAGGTCTAAGGGAGATCTGGTATTGGACTGCTCTTTCTGTGGAAAAAAAGAAGATGAGCGACGCCGGATTGTGACCGGTCATGGGGTTTCTATTTGCAATTATTGTGTGGAGCGGTGTGCAGAATACTTGCGTGATCGCAAGCCGTCGGCACTTGCGCTCATGACCAAAGAGGAGATTCCAACTCCTTTAGAGTTGAAAGCTTACCTTGATCAGTACGTTATTGGGCAGGATTTGGCCAAGCGGGTGCTATCGGTTGCGGTGTACAACCACTACAAACGGGTGGCAGGTAGGTCTTTGGATATCGATTCGGTATTGATTGAAAAATCTAACGTGCTGCTTATTGGGCCGACAGGTTCAGGCAAAACGCTGTTGGCTAAGACACTTTCTCAGAAAATGAAGGTCCCCTTTGCGATAGCAGATGCTACTACGCTCACCGAGGCCGGTTATGTGGGTGAGGACGTAGAGAATATCTTATTAAAGCTCGTTCAGAATGCGAACGGAGATGTTGCCCTCGCAGAACGGGGGATTATCTTCATTGATGAAATCGATAAGATTTCGCGTAAGAGCGAGAACGTGTCTATTACGCGTGATGTGTCGGGTGAAGGGGTTCAGCAGGCGCTTTTGAAAATAATTGAGGGAACGATAGCATCGGTGCCTCCGCAGGGGGGTCGCAAGCATCCAAACCAAGACATGCTCAGGGTGGATACATCGAACATTTTGTTCATCTGTGGTGGTGCGTTCGTTGGGTTAGATGGTATTGTCGGTACGAGAGTATGTAAGAATCCGGTTGGCTTTGGAGCAGATGTAAAAACGGTAAAGGAGCGAGGTCTGCAACTGATGCACGAGGACGTCATTCCGGATGATTTGGTGAAATTTGGATTAATCCCAGAGATTATTGGCCGTCTGCCGGTGACGGTCGCCTTGGATGCTCTTTCTAAAGAGGATCTGCGCAATATCTTGGTACGACCGCGAAATGCTATTGTCCGTCAGTTTGAAGCGTTATTCGCGTTGGATGACGTGCGTCTTGTCTTTGATGAGGACGCTTTGGACGCAATAGCTCAGCAGGCAATTGATCAAAAAACGGGGGCGCGGGGTTTGCGCTCTATTGTGGAAAGGTTAATGCTTGATGCTATGTTTGAGGCACCGTCTCTGAAAGGGAAAAAGGAGCTATGCATTACGAAGAAGGTAGTTACACAAGAGGAAAAAGCCAGCGTTCGCCTTGTTTCTGAACGTACTGCGTGATGGTGTGGTGACCCGGGGGATACGTGTGAAAGACTTTACTTTTCCCCGTTTGTTTCCTATAGTTTGCGCTAGAGTGCGAACGTTTGGGAGGTTGCTATGGAGAGTCTCATAGGCAAGAGGGTTATAGACTTTAAGCTTCCTGCGTATGTCGGGGGGAAGTTTACGGAGGTCTCTAACGCATCCATTAAGGGTAGCTGGGCGGTGTTTATGTTTTACCCGGCCGACTTCACCTTTGTGTGCCCTACTGAGCTTGCGGATCTCGCGCGCGTATATCCGTCTTTTGTGGAGATTGGTTGTAAGGTATATTCGGTTTCTACGGACAGTGAGTACGTGCACAAGGCATGGGCGGATGCGACAGACACGATAAAGAATCTGCCCTACGAGATGATTTCTGACAAGGCGGGAAAGCTTGCGGGTTTCTTTGGAGTGTTGTTGCCAGACACTTGGCATGCGCTGCGGGGTACGTTCGTGGTCGATCCTGAAGGCCTTGTGAAAGCTTTCGAGGTACACGACATGGGTATTGGGCGCGATGCGGATGAGCTTTTGCGCAAAGTTCAGTCAGCGCAGTTTGTGGCTAAGCATGGGGATCAGGTTTGTCCTGCTCGTTGGAAGCCTGGAGCAAAGACGTTGAAGCCTGGTATTGATTTAATCGGTAAGATTTAGTGCAACCCGGAGGGCGTGCGTCGCCCTCCCCACCCGTTCTTTTTCTGTTTTTGCTGCGTATAATGTGTGTTCTGTCTACTTATCCAGATACCTAAGCCTATACCGCAACATGACGGACCATCGCTTTTGTAACATCCCCCTGCAAGATGGAGAGGACTCGAAAAAACAGCGCCGAAACCCTTAGGCGTCGGAAGCCTCTTTCAGCACCGACAGGAAGGCAGCCTGCGGGATCTCCACATCCCCCACCATCTTCATTCGCTTTTTCCCTTCCTTCTGTTTCTCCAGCAACTTTCGCTTACGTGTGATGTCACCTCCGTAGCATTTAGCAAGTACATCTTTGCGGAACGGACTAACCGTCTCGCGCGAGATAATCCGCCCGCCGATTGAGCCTTGGATTGCAATCTTGAACTGCTGACGGGAAATCTCCTCTTTCAGGCGAGCACACACCGCCTGCGCCCTTCTGCGGGCATGCGGTCGATAGCACAACTGCGCAAGCGCGTCTACCGGCTTCCCATTAATAAGGATGTCAACCTTCACCAGATCTGTGAGCTTCGACTCTATAAGCTCATAGTCAAAAGACGCATAGCCGTGGCTAGTACTCTTGAGCCTATCGTAAAACCCAAAGAGAATTTCCGCAAGGGGCATCTCGTATACCAGTTCCACCCGCTTCTGATCTAAATAGTTCACCGCTGTTTGGTACGCGCGCTTTTCAATACAGAGCGTCATGACAGCACCGAGCACCTCTGTCGACGTAATGATAGTTGCACGGATGTAGGGTTCATGCACCTGTGCAATCTCCTGCTCCAAAGGATAATGGGCTGGGTTGTCACACACTATGCGCTGTCCCGTTTTTAGAAACACATAGTATTGCACCTGAGGCGCAGTAAAAATGACTGTCTGGTTGAACTCTCGCTCTAAACGCTGCTGCACTACTTCAAGATGAAGCAGTCCGAGAAAACCACAGCGAAATCCGTGCCCCAGCGCTAAGGATGAGTCTCGTTCCCAGGAAATACTTGCGTCGTTGAGGGCAAGTCGCTCCAATGCTTCGCGCAGTTGCTCACACTCATCAGTGTCCACCGGATACACCGAGGAAAAGACCACCGGCTTTACCCGTCTAAATCCAGCACGCGGCGTGTCACATGGGCAGGACGCGTCTGTGATGGTATCCCCCACCTGTACATCTGAAACCGTTTTTACATTTGCACTCAGGTAACCGACATCTCCTGCACACAGCGCTTCACGTGCAATAAGGTTGAATACAAAGACACCCGTCTCTTCTACACGGTACTCTGCCCCGTTGCTCATGAAACGAATAACCATGCCACTTGTGACTTGTCCCTCGAAAACACGAATGTGGACAACTACCCCGCGGTACTGGTCATAGTGACAGTCAAATACTAACGCTTGGAGCGCGGTCGTATTCCTCCCCCGCGGGGGAGGAATACGCGTGATAATTGCATCAAAGAGCGCGTCGACATTCTCTCCCGTTTTTGCAGAAATCAACACACTAGAGGCGGGATCCAAGCCCAGGTCGTGCTCTACCTGTTGGAGCACACGCGGCACGTCTGCAGTAGGCAGGTCGATCTTATTGATAACGGGGATAATTTCCAAATCGTGCTCTAAAACTAAGTAGAGATTTGAGATCGTCTGCGACTCAACTCCCTGCGTTGCGTCTACCACCAGGAGCGCTCCCTCACAGGCAGCAATTGCGCGCGACACCTCGTATGCAAAATCCGCGTGTCCCGGCGTGTCTACAAAGTTCAACACATACTCGGTGCCGTGTGCATCCGTGTAGGGAATACACACGGCGTGGCTTTTAATAGTTATACCTCGTTCTCGCTCGAGTTCCATGTTGTCGGTCATCTGCGCGCGCTGCAGACGCTCTTCTACCGCGCGCGTCCTTTCGATGAGTCGGTCAGCAAGGGTGGATTTACCGTGGTCAATGTGCGCGACAATACAGAAATTTCGCACTCGGCGCACGCAAGCCATGGCGCGCATGGTAGTACAAAAGGGTGCGCTAGTCTACACGTTCTTTGTGTTATGGCTACTCGGGCGTGGTGGAGTTCCCTCGTTTTTCCCCTTCTCTTCCCACTGACTTTTTTCCGTGTTTGTGCTACGCTGGCTCCATGGGTAAGGCGTGTGCGTTTCGTCCCCACGATCACGTGGTGTATCCAGGACAGGGCGTCGGTCAGGTGCAGGAAATAAGCGAAAAAACATTTAAGAACGAGACGCTGCTATACTACGTCATTTACCTGGAAGAGTCAGATATGACGGTGCTTATTCCGGTGGATAAAGCACAGGAACTGGGTATTAGAACCATTGTCAAAAGGAAGGAAGCAGAGCGCGCGTTGAGGTTTCTGTCTGAGGATTTTGATCCTAGTCCTCTTGATTGGAAAATGCGTTATCAGGTCAATTTAAACCTTTTTAAAAGTGGTGGTATCTTGGACAATGCGGCCGTTGTGCGCTCGCTCTACCACCGGAGTAAAGTCAAGGAACTGCCTATCCAGGAGCGGAAGCTCTATGATTCTGCATACCGTATTTTTCAGGATGAGATGTGTTTTGCGCTGGGGCTGCGACCCCCTGAGGTTGAAACGCTCATCCATGGCTATTTGGAAAAGGCAAAGGAAAACCCAGTTGTGTCGGGTATGGTGGATGTGCCCGGGTGACCCGCGCCGCGTTGCTTGTCCCCGCTGCAGGCAGCTCTGCACGCATGCGCAGAGGTGGTGCGTGTGTGCAGAAAAAGGAGTACTTGCCGTTAACTTCCAGGCAGCCTGGTGTCTGCCTCCTTTCTGAGATACTCGTGCGTGCCCTTGAGGCGCGGTCGTTCTTCCTTGTCGTTGTTACCGTTCCTGCAGGTGAAGTTGCGTACGCAGAAAGTCAAGTGGCGTGTGATTCGCGTCTTTCGGCGTTCCCGTCTCGTACGCGTCCAGTCATTCTTTACGTGCCGGGTGCACATACACGCAGTGCGTCTGTGCGCGCGGGGCTTGACGCGATGGCTACGCATGCGCCCGATGTGGTCCTGGTGCACGACGGCGCACGTCCCTTTGTGAGTGTTGCGCTTATTCATTCTGTACTTGAGGCTACCTGTCGCTATGGAGCGGCAGTGCCGGTTATAGAGGCGACGGATACTCCCAAGGGTGTTGCTGCCGATGGGAGTATCGAAACGCATCTTATACGGAGTCGAGTGCGCTTAGCACAAACCCCTCAGGGTTTTTGCTACGCGTCGCTGTGCGCTGCCCATCACCGCGCTGCTACTGATGGGGAACAGTATACTGATGACAGCGAGCTGTACGCTCGCTACGGAGGGACCGTACATGTCTGCGCCGGTGAACGCAGTAATGTAAAGATTACCTATCCGGAGGATCTGGAGCAGCGGGCATCGGAGCCTGCTCTCACGAGGGGGATATCAGTCCTGCCGTGTACGGAAGAAGGTGCCCTGCGCGTTGGACTGGGGACTGATATGCACGCGCTGTGTGCAGGAAGACCGCTGATACTTGCAGGGATACATATTCCCAGTGAGAAGGGAGCGCAGGGTCATTCGGATGCAGACGTTCTTGCGCATGCGAGCATTGACGCCCTTTTGGGTGCAGCAGGCCTGGGGGATATTGGCACGTTTTTCCCCTCTTGTGACGGGCGATGGAAAGACGCACATTCTTGCGCGTTGCTCCGCCATACCTGGCAACTGGTTCGCGCAGCGTGCTGGCAGCTGGTGAATCTCGATGCTGTTGTCTGTCTTGAGCAGCCTGCATTACACCCATTTCGGGAAGCGATGCGCGCATCGCTTGCGCAGGCCCTGGACACGCACGTAACACGTGTTTTTGTTAAGGCAAAGACTGCCGAACGCCTCGGACCTGTTGGATCTGGTGCGGCGGTTACCGCACAGGTAGTGGTACTTTTGAAAAAGATATGAGTGGCAGGCGTTGTGCGCCGTGTTCTGCGCGCTGGCCATGCAAAAAAATTTCGTGCTACTATGGCCTTCGGACATGAAGGTTATTGTTGTTGGATGCGGTACGAATGGGCGTGAACTTACGCGTCGTTTGAGCGCGAGGGGACATCAGGTTACGCTTGTTGCTGCCGCGCATGAGCCTGTCCCCCGTAAAATTCCCGCGGGGGCACAAACGCTCGTGCGTCATCAAAAAGATCACCGCGCTACCCTGGGTGAGGCAGGTATCGCAAAGGCACAGGCGTTTGTTGCGGTCACCGAGGTTGACGAACTTAACATAGTACTGTGTGGTATAGCCGCCGACTTGAATGCCGGAGTGATTAAAATAGCCCAAACGCACGATGACCACTACGCTCACGCGGTGTGTCGTGAGTCGCGCTGTATTTTTGGTATTGACTTTCTCATATCTGCGGATAAGGAAGCGATGCGTGCGGTAGTGAGCACCGTCGAGCAGGGTGCCATCAGCGATGTCATCCCATTGAAAAATGCGCCGTATGAAATTGCCCGTTTTCCTATTGCAAAGGGCAGCGGCCTCGATGGTATCACGCTCTCTGATATGCGTCGTCTGGTAAAAATTTCTTTTGTTGCCGTTGCTTTTGAAGTTCGGGGGAGGAGTGTAATTCCCTCAGGGGAGACCATGCTCGCTTCTGGTATGCGCCTGTCAGTACTCTGTGCGCCTGAACATGTGGGGCGTTTTTATGAGCTGGCGGGTTTTAAAATACATCCGGTAAAAAAAATTGCACTCATTGGCATGAGCGCGGTAGGTACGCTCGTGGCACAGGATGTAGCAGAAAAATGCAAGCCGCACTTTTTCAGTAGTGCCTTCAGTCTTTCTCCAAGGGAGCGTGCGAGTCTTGTATTGGTTGATAAGAGTGAAACGGCAACCCAGGCAGTGTGTGCTCAATTTCCGCACGTTACTGCCTATCATGGTGATGTCACAGATGAGGCTTTTTTCGCAGAGATTACGCCGGACACGTTTGATCTGGTGATTACCACCACTAATAACTATGAGCTGAATATGATTACAGCCGCATACATGAAGACGCTCGGAGTGCCTCGGGCTGTTGCATTGGTACACAGCTCCCTTATGGAGGATATTGCGGGGAAAATTGGCATCGATGTTGCTGTTTCTTATCAAGACGTAGTGGTTGACGCTATTATGAGCCATTTGGCCGGTTCCCACGTCACTGGCATACATACTATCGGCGACGGATCGCTAGAAATCGTTGAGTTCGCTATTTCCGCGCAGTCCCCCCTGGTAGGCAAGCGCCTGAAGGATATCGCTGTGCACGGAAGCTTCTTGGTGCTGCTCATCTCAACGGTGCGTGGCTCTTTCATTCCTTCAGGAGATACGGTTCTGCTTGAGGGAAGTGTGCTGATGTTCATCGTACAGTCTGCGCAGAGTGGAAAAATTGTCGCGTTGCTTGGAGGAACGGTGTAATGCGGTCTGCCGCGAAGGGAGTGGAATTGCATAAAGCATAAAAATTGCGCATAGTCTGCCCTCTTATGGACGGGGATCGCGTAGAAAGGGAGAACGTGTCGCAGGACGTTCGCGTGGGCTCTGCTGCTCGTAATCTGTGTATAAAGGGTGCGCGTGAGCATAATCTGAAGAATATTGATGTTACGTTGCCGCGAGATGCGCTTGTGGTGATCTCCGGTCTTTCTGGTTCAGGCAAGAGTTCGCTTGCGTTTGATACTATTTTTGCAGAAGGACAGCGTCGGTATGTGGAGTCCCTTTCTGCATACGCTCGCCAGTTTTTAGGTCGGTTAGATAAGCCGGATGTTGACTCTATCGAGGGTCTTTCTCCTGCGATTGCCATCGAGCAAAAAACTACGCAGCGTAACCCTCGCTCAACGGTTGGTACTGTCACAGAAATTTACGACTACTATCGTCTGCTGTTTGCCCGCATAGGACGCGCGCATTGTCCGCACTGTGCGCGGGAGATCAAGGAACAAACCGTTGACCAAATTGTTGATACCCTCATGACCGTGCCGTCGGGAAGCAGAATTCAGTTGCTTGCACCGGTGGTGCGAGGAAAAAAAGGTACACACCACAAGGTCTTGGAAGCTGCACGCAAAGATGGTTTTGTACGAGCTCGTATTGACGGGGCTTTGCTCCACTTACACGAGCGCATTTCGTTGGATAAGCAAAAAAAGCATTCTATCGATATAGTTGTCGATAGAATTCAATTGTCAGATACAGTACGTAAACGATTAACAGAATCAGTAGAGACGACGCTAGGCTATGCAGATGGGCTGTTGACCGTCTTAGTGCAGGGAGAGAATTCTGGGACCGTTTCCGGAAAGATAGAAACATCTTCTCTCCTGCCGTCTGAGTTATTTTTTTCGCAAAAAAACGCGTGCGCGCACTGTAATGTCTCCGTACCCGAATTGCAGCCTCGCTTGTTCTCTTTTAACGCGCCTTTTGGTGCCTGTCCGAGCTGTGCAGGATTGGGGATTATGCAGACATTTGATTTAGATCGCATTGTCCCTGATCAAAACCGTTCTTTTAACGAGGGTGCTTTTTTGCCATTTAAACCTGAGCATGAGTGGAACCGTGTGCGGTTTGCTGCACTCGCAGAAAAGTACCATTTTTCTCTCGATGATCCGGTACGCAATCTGTCAAAACACGCACTGGATATTATCCTGCATGGAAGTGGCAGCGAGGCTCTTGAGTTTTCCCATGAACGAAAAGATGGCTCTCGTACCGCACGCTACATTAAGCCGTGGCCGGGAATTTTTAGCGAGCTGCACAGGAGATACGCAGAGTCATGTACTCACTCACAGCGCGAGGTATATGAACGGTATTTATCGGTGCGTACATGTGAAGCGTGTCGAGGGATGCGCTTAAAGCCAGAGTCGCTTGCGGTGACTATAGAAAAAAAAAACATCCACGCACTCAGTGCGCTGTCTGTAGATGATTCGTGTGAGTTTTTTAAAACTCTCCATCTGACGGAAGTAGAAGCGACAATTGCGCAACAGATCCTGAAAGAAATTACCGATCGCCTAGAGTTTCTTCAGAACGTGGGTCTTGGATATCTCACCTTGGAACGGGCTGCTGCCACGTTATCCGGCGGAGAAGCACAACGAATTAGACTGGCAACCCAGATAGGTTCGCGCCTTACAGGGGTTTTGTACATACTGGACGAACCGTCTATTGGTTTGCATCAGCGGGATAATGAACGACTGATCCAAACACTTCTTCATTTGCGTGATTTGGGAAACACAGTGCTCGTAGTAGAGCACGATGAGCAAACGCTCCGCGTAGCAGATTATATTGTAGATCTCGGCCCCGGTGCGGGTGTTCACGGAGGATATGTTGTCGCCGCAGGCAGTCCACCTGAAGTTATGCAGGTGCAAGCAAGTCTTACTGGTCAGTATCTTGCCGGTGCAATTACATTACCCATTCCTGCAGTACGGAGAACGGGAAATGGAAATGTTCTTACGGTGCATGACGTCCATGAACATAACTTGCAACACATTTCTGTACGTATTCGACTCGGTACTTTTACCTGCATTACCGGAGTATCCGGCTCGGGTAAATCAACGCTTTTAATTGATGTGCTATATCCTGCGTTATACAACCGTGTGATGAACGGCAGACTTCCTGAAGGAAAATTTTCCTCGATTGAGGGGACGGAGCATTTAGATAAAGTAATTTATGTAGACCAAAGTCCTATCGGGAGAACTCCTCGTTCAAATCCTGCAACTTATGTGGGTGTGTTTACGGATATTAGAATGCTGTTCTCCCAGGTTCCTGAGGCAAAAATGCGGGGATATAAACCAGGACGTTTTTCTTTCAATGTTCCTGGAGGACGGTGTGAGCATTGTAAGGGTGATGGCGTTATCACTATTGAAATGAATTTTTTACCTGATGTGTACATTACCTGTGATGTGTGTCACGGCACCCGGTTTAACCGGGAGACATTAGCTGTGTTCTATAAGGGCAAGAACATTTCCCATGTGCTGGACATGACGATCGAAGAAGCGCGTTCTTTTTTTTCTGCTGTTCCTCCTATAGTACGAAAGCTAGAAGCTCTCTGCTCGGTGGGGCTTGGGTATGTGCGCTTAGGACAGTCTGCTCTGACGTTGTCAGGGGGAGAAGCCCAGCGCGTTAAACTTGCACTTGAGCTTTCAAAGCGTGCGACGGGAAAAACTCTCTATATCTTTGACGAACCTACTACCGGATTGCATTTTGCCGATATCATCCAATTAATGGAGGTTGTTCAACGCTTGGTAGATCAGGGAAATACGGTTGTGATGATCGAACATAACATGGATGTTATTGTTCAGGCAGACTGTGTTATCGATTTAGGTCCTGAAGGAGGAATGCACGGTGGAACTATCGTTGCACAGGGAAGCCCTGAAGCAGTATCCCAGATAGCTGAGTCTCGCACCGGTTGGTACATCAAAGAGGTGCTGTGTAAAAAGACATGAGAGCATGGTATCCAATTTGGGGCATATTCTTTCTTTTTTGTCCCCTCTTTGGTGAAAGTGGTCTACGCAAATTGAGAATTATTATTAATTCGGCACAGGAAACTACGCGCCTTTCTGAAACTGGACAACCTATATTGGAAAGTACCGGCCGCGTGCCGCTGTCCCCCTTTGATTTGCAAGATCAGTTGGTAGTCTTTACCGGGAATGTTTCCATTTCCATTGATGATGGGAGCGTTACCGCAACGATTCTTTCAGATCAAACTGTCTACAACACCTCTGCCCAAATTCTGTATTCCACAGGAAACGTTCGCTATTCTAGAACTGAAGGAGAAACGAAAACTATTGAAATAAGTGGAACGCGTTTTATTTTTGAACTAAAAACTTTAAAAGGATTATTTCTTGACGGTTCTCTTACCTTACCAATCAAAGGGCAACAGGTTTTATTCGTCCAGTCTCCAATCATACACAGCGATGCGTATACATCAGTAATTTTGAAGCAAGCGACGCTTTCCACTGAGGAAGATCCTGAACAAGCACTATGGAGTGTTCATACAAAGAATATATGGTTGCTGCCCAATAATCAGTTAGCATTTTCACACGGGGTATTGTCATTTGGGGTTGTTCCTCTTTTATACATTCCCTTTTTCTATTACCCAAAAGATGAGTTTATTGGTAATCCGGTGTTTGGTCTGCGCAGTAGAGCAGGAGCGTTCATTCAGACGACCACATATCTGTTAGGAAAACGGCCAAAGAGTGCGTACCCACCCTCCTTTGGAACGCAGTCTCCTGCGCAGGAGGAGGCACCAAACTATTTAAAAATAAGTGCGGACTATTACTCTGCATTGGGAGGTATGGCAGGTATCAGTACTTTCTTTCAAGCAAAAGACTATCTCCCATTTGTGCGGTTTTCAGCATACATTGGCGCTTCGAGAACTGTGCATCAAGGAAGTAACGGCGCCTACTCTATCTATGATACCACCGGCCAAGTGATGTGGGATAAAAGCTATCTATTTGGGATGCAGGTGCCATTTCGTTATTATGCAGAATGTGCACTTCGTTTTCATAAGACACCTTTGTATGTAGATGTGCATGTGCCAATCATTTCTGATCCCTTTTTTTCTACTGATTTTTTACAACGGAGTGAAGATCTCAACTGGTTTCATCTTGCTTTAAGTCCTCGATCGCTCAGAGAGCTTACGCAAAGCACCATAAGCAGCTATGACTGGAAAATCTCTGCTTCGCTGCGCCCTGTCTGGCTTGTACTTCATCCTTGGTTGCGCGATTTTTCGCTCGATCCGCTTTCGTTCACCGTACATTTTAATTCGAAGTTTGATAGTCAAAAAAAAAACTCTTCTCCAGAGCATAACTTCTTCTACCCTCATTCGATGGAATCTCGAGCAGGATTGTCGTTCTCTGGTACGCTGTTCTCTCATGTGTGGGAAAGACAAAAATCTCAACAAGAAGAATCGTACGCGCCAAAAGAAATACGTAATCCACTTGCATACTCTCCTGCAGACGGGTTATCTAGGGAGAGTTCTCCTCCTGAACAGTCCCCTGCAGTGTCAAAGGAGAACAGCGAGACTGATTCTACCTTCGATTTTTTTATGCCAGAATTTCATGAAGAGAGTGAACGTCGTACTGGTACTGATCGTGCGTATGTTTTTACGCGATACGCTTTAGATTACAAAGGTAAAGGTGACATCGTGTACGATGCACAGTTCAATCACAGTTCGTGGGATAACGCGTCGAAAATAAAGTGGAATGATCTGCAATCACAGCGTGTGACAATGCGAGGAGATTTTTCCATTCGCTCTCAGTTTCAGTGTGTAAATGATATAATTCGCATGTCAAACGGGATACAGTGCACTCTGCAGCACCGACATCCGATTCATGGTCAACCACCTGCAACGCAAAATGGATTTCAGAACTCCGCTTTAGTGCAGAGTTCGAATAATCTTGCAGTGTATCCTTTTTCTGCAGATTCCTTTTTTCGAGAAAGTTTTCTCGGTTGGTCAATTACCCCCGTGCTATACGACTCGTCTCCACCTACTGGGAAAAGTTCATTACATGTACGTGATCATAGCATCACCGCAAATGCTGCTTTTTCACTGTATGGATATACACAGCAGATACGTGTCAGTGTGCATTTTGCGCCCGGACCATATGCGTATAGCATTGCGACATTTCTTTCTTTTCCGTATATCTCTGCGACGCTCTCTGCACGCTTTCTCGATAAACCGCAGGTACGCGCTGAATTAGATTTTCGAATGCCTTACGAAATAACCTGTAAACAAGCCTATGTATACGATATCGAAAAAGGAATGAGCGATTCTTATGAAGTGTCGCTCGGCTGGAAGTATTTTTCTCTTTCTTATCTTCTAAAGGGGGAATCTGGATCTGTCAGTACTGTACCTGCTGTAAATAATGGTCTTTCTATAAGTAAATTAAAGCTCACGTTGTCTCATGATGATTTTCCGTTGACAGTACGTTTTTGGAAGCGGCGTATAAAAATACAGGGGACATTGTCTTCCTCGTTAGAGATTAATTTTAAAGATCTGGATAAAAGTCATATCAGTTTTTCTCCGCTAATAACTTTTTCCATCTATAAATTTCTCGATCTTTCTATAAACACTGTGATTAAAAATGAGAAACTAACGCCTTACTTTTCCACCCAGTCATCGAAATCTCCACAAACTGGGCTATGGAATGCATTTGTCTCATCGTTATACTTTTGGGATGAAACGAAACGGAGTTCTGCGCTGTTCCCAATACGTACCTTGAATATTGAACTTGCACATTACTTAAAAGATTGGACGCTTCGTTTTGGGTATCGCTTACACTCGGAACCCTTTAGTTCAGGGTCTCAGCAAATACCTTCTCTTGTTTCCTCAATTAGTCTTTCAATAAATTGGAATCCATTACCGGTGGTGAGAACGCGTGCGAGAAAAACACCGGGTATGTTTGAAGTTGGTATCTAGAGTGTAAGTGATCTTACCGGCAAAAACGTATGGAGCGTAATGCTGTGTAAGCAAATTCGTCCCGTGAAAGTAAAAGGAGTATGCAGCCAGTACACGAAAAAATAAGAGCTTCAACGCATAAGGGGGCACCGTGAGAAATTATTTTATGGGAGCCAGGAAAAAAATACGCCGTAAAAAAAGAACTTGCCCATGTGGGTACCAGCGCGATTACAGAAAATAAAGTTATTTTCACTCCATAGTAAAGGGAAGTTTCATACAGTGAAGGGGTAGTTATCTGCCACGATCGTTTTAAAAATATCCATAAAAAAACGGTCTGTACCATACTCGCCGCGCTCAGAGAAAATGCAATGCCCTTACCTCCTAAGGGAATAAAGAGCAGTGTTGCTAAAATGATATTTGTCACAAATGAAATAGTTCCTGCAATCATGGGGGCAAAAGAGTTGTGCTGCGCGTAAAAGGCGGAGATGAGAACGCGATTCAGCGCAATAGCAAGCATTCCCACGCTATGCCATCGAAATATGGTAGCGGTCATGCGCACGGATAGTTCGTTAAAAATAGCATTTTTATACACGAGCGTTATGATACGGTCACTTGAGAATAACACAAAAAATGTCGCAGGAATTGTAATAAGCATGACGATTTTTATCGCTGTTATCAGGAGGTTCTCAAACGATTGCCAATCTTTTCTCATAACATGGAAAGAAAGATCAGGAAGTACCACAGAGCTTAGAGAAATGATAAATATTCCTAATAAAAGTTCTTGTATACGAAGTGAATATTGCAGACTCGCAGCAACTCCTATCTCAACAGAGGTTGCAAGCGCAGTACACACTAGGTCATTTAGAAGATAGGTTGCGATACCAACAGTTGTCGGTAGAAGTAACGCAATGATTCGTCGCACACCTTCATTGTGCATTGCTTTTAAAGGAGACTGGAGCGTAAAACGAAACCCATGCATATATACAAATACTAACTGGAAGAGTGCTTGCGCACATCCTCCTATAAGAACACCTATTGCTGCAGCAATAGCCACGTTCATATGTGACACATTCAGAAAGTACATCGAAAAAATGACACTGACATTAAAAAATATTGGGGTACATCCTGAGGGGACAAATACCTTAATACTGTGCAGCATACCTTGAAAGAAAGCTGCGAGAGAGATCATCCATAAATAGGGAAACATCAAGCGGGTTAATGAAACGGTTAATGACTGATCAGTGTCAAATAATCGCACGATGTACGGAGCACCGAGTATACCGATAAGAGAAATGCTTGCAGTGACACTACTCATCAGTGTGAAGATAGCTGAAAGAAACTCCTTCGTTTTAGAAGAACATGGCACTTGCGCTGAACTCGGCATTGAGTAGTGCTGTGTGAAGACGGGAATGAAGGCAACACTTATGGCGTTTTCTGCAAACAGTCGGCGGAAAAGGTTTGGGATCATAAATGCAACGGTAAATGCATCTGCTGTCGCACTGGTCCCCATAAGCGTAGACTTCACTACTTCTCGCGCTAAACCCAATACACGAGAGACAAGTGTTAAAAGAGAAAGCAGCAACCCACTTTTCAACAAAGAACTCTTGCTTTTCATCTCTTACCTTTTTTGTACAGCGTAACGTATGCTCCCCTAGAGCGCGTTGAACCTACCGCATAGTTTGAAGACATACAACAGTGTACATGGGTAACAGCAACCGCTAGGGCATCAGCAGCGTGATCAGGATGAGGTATATCCTTAAGATTGAGTAAAATTTTTACCAAATGCTGTACCTGTCTTTTTTCTGCTTGGGCAATACCAGTTATTGCTTTTTTAATCGCATTCGGTGCGTATTCAGCTACTGAAATGTGCTGTTGTGCCATAGCAAGTAATACAACCCCACGCGCTTGCGCAACACACAACGCACTGGTTACATTCTTTGCGAAATAGATTGTCTCCACTGCGCAATACTGAGGTTGATATATTGAGATTACCTGTTGCAGGGTATCGAAGATGTGTCTGAGTCGTGCAGCAGATGGCTGATTGCTTTGGGTAACAATCACCCCGTAGGTAAGACAGCGCAGACTGCCTCCCCCTGCTTCTATAACGCCGTATCCGGTAGATTCAAGTCCTGGGTCAACACCCACTATGATGGAAACGGTCGAAGTGCTGCCCGGCGCAATATCTACGTTCTGTGCGTGCACGCAATACCCCGCTCGTGATGATCAATGGTGTAACGTCCGAGGGGAGAAAGGAAAAGCAAAAATCTCCCCCGGTGTGCTTCGACGCGTACGACAGGTGCGCTGCTGCGATTACTCATACTTACATGAGTGTGCCACGGCACCCCATCGAGGGGCCAATGCAATCCTTCAGAGGAGAGCGAATAGTCTGTAGCATCTCCAACGGGAAAGAAAGAAAAAGAGGTATTATCCACTCCTCCAATACATAACTGTTGTGTAACACATCCTTCCCCAAAGCAATATCCCAGTCCATGTCTGTACAGCCACAGACGCGGTGACAGGGGTGCGGCAAAAAGACGCATGAAATATAAAAAGTGATCTGCCCTTCCCCCACCCCCTCCAACGATGCTCAAATCGTCGCTTCCCAATTGGTGCGCAAGGGTGACTGCAAGCTCAGTATCGGTAAAATCTTTATCTCGGGGGAAAAGGTGTGTGCGCGTTTTATCACACGCCTGTATGAACAGGTTGTCCTTAACGCTATCCATATCTCCAATAACAAAATCGGGCACAAGACCAAATTGCAATGCGGTATCAAGCCCTGAATCAGCGGCAATGAGCAGATCGTACGCAGGCAGGTAATATTGCACAAACTCATAGGGTGCATATTCACCTCCGGTGATTATCAAAGCACGTTTCATGATTTTGCTGCAGCATCAGGTTCAAAGCTTGTATTCGTGTATTGATCTAATTTTAGATAGAGCGTCTTTCTCCCAATGCCAAGCACGTCTGCGGTTTTGCTCTTATTACCTTTTTGCGCTTCCAGTGTCTGGAGGATGATTTCCTTTTCTGCATCCTCCATGCTCACTCCTATAGGAATGCGTATGGAAGAGGTTTCACCGAGAGATCGAATTGGCTCTGAGAGATCCTCTATGTGGATAACAGGACCTGAGCTCATAATGACAGCGCTTTCAATGCAGTTTCTCAGCTGACGAATATTACCAGGCCAATCATACGCGTGCAGTGCAGACTGGGCCTGAGGATCTATAGAGGTAATTTTTTTACCGTTTTCTTCTGCAATCTCTTTAAGAAATGTTGCAATCAGTAATGGCAAATTCTCCTTGCGCTCGCGCAGCGCAGGAACGTGAATGTGCACAACATTTAATCGGTAATAAAGATCCTCTCGAAACAAATTGCGTTTAATTTCTTCTAAAAGATTACGATTTGTTGCAGAAATTACGCGTACATCAACTTTTATTGTTTCTCTTCCACCTACACGTTCAAATGAACGTTCTTGTAACACACGGAGTAGTTTTATTTGCACAGCCATACTTACTTCTCCGATTTCATCAAGAAACATTGATCCTTCGTGCGCAAGTTCAAAACGACCTTTCATGCGATTGACCGCACCGGTAAAGGCACCCCTTTCATGACCGAATAACTCACTTTCCAACACTCCTTCTGCAAAAGAAGCGCAGTGTACTTTAATTAAAGGTTTTGCCTTCCTCGGCGAAAGATTATGGATTGCATTCGCGATAAGTTCTTTACCGACCCCGCTTTCTCCAGTAATGAGCACGGACGCTTTTGAGGCGGCTGCCTTTTTTACCATGTCAAACACTTTGTTCATTGCAGGACTTTCTCCTACAATGTTCTCGAATGAGGTGCGATTTCCTATTTGTTTGATTAACTCTCGATGTTGAACGATCAACTCTCGGTTTTGTAGCGCCCGGCGCACAAGCAAAGACAATCGGTTAAGATCCAATGGTTTAGTTAAAAAATCGTAAGCTCCCTTGTGCATTGCTTCAACTGCATTTTCTACTGTGCCATGCCCGGTGAGAATAATGATAGGAATATCGGGCAACACCGCGTGCACATGTTGCAGCACCAATTCCCCGCTCATACGAGGCATTTTTAAATCAGTGATAATAAGATCGATATCCCCTTTGAGGGCAATCTCTACCCCTGTATTTCCATCCTCTGCGGTAAACACCTCATATCCCTCATCTTCGAGGGCCATTTGCAAACCTTCACGGATATTTTTTTCATCATCTAATACGAGAATACTGAATTTCATCGCATTTCCTTATTCTTTACTCGTATGTCTTAGGTGGGTGGATATTTTTTCTTGTAAAAGCGATCGTCCCAATTTATCTATGGGTAAAAGGAGAGTAAAACACGTACCCCGTCCAACAGTAGAGGACACACTGATGTCACCGCCATGTTCTTTAATCACCTTAAACGTTAAGGTTAACCCTAACCCCGTACCTTCAGTTTTAGTAGTGAAGTATGGCTCAAAAATATTGTGAATATTTCGGGCATCAATTCCCTCTCCTGTATCCGAAATACTGATACTGATGTGGTCAGTTTGTTTATGGACAAAGACCTCAAGGGCCCCTCCTCTTTGCATGGCTTCTTTAGCATTAGTGATAATGTTTACCAATGCCTGTCTTAGCAGGTGTTCATCGCCTCGTATGTGGGGAAGATTGTGTGGCATATGTACAGAGAAAGAGAGTTCTGCTTTGGTGAAGGCTTCATAAAATGTGTCTCGTATGGATGTAACAAGATCAAAAACGCTCAGCCGTGTGATATTTAGTTTTAAGGGACGAACTGCAGAAAGGAAGCCGGTGACAATTCTATTGAGCCGTTCGATTTCCTCCTCTACCACATGGAGGTGTTTTTGGATTCTTTTATTTGTTTCGAAACTACAGGTACTAAAATTCTTACGTAGTAATTGCAGATGAATGCTCATTGCTCCTAGGGGATTCTTGATTTCGTGCGCAACGGTTGCTGCAAGATTCGTTAAATTTGCAAGACTTTCTAGCCTTCGGTTATAGATTTCTTCTTGTTTTTTCTCTGTGATATCATGTATTGCGATAATACTTCCGCGGATCTTTTGGTCACAAATTAGCGGAAATAAGGATACTTCCAGATATAATGTTTCACCTTGTCTTTGTACAATGAATTCTGCGCGTGCTTTTCCTACCTCATTTTTAATAATTGCCACAATGAACTGCGCAATGTGTTCGTCATCAAGATAATGCCACAGTGGCCTGCGAGGATTTGAAGGCAGTGGTTTACCCAAGAGCCGTGCAATTGCTCGGTTTGTCTTTAATGGAATGTGTAAGCAGTCCAACACGATAAGTCCGTAATTCAGAGAATCCATAAGTGCATCCAACAAGGTGTACTCGTTGGCAATAAGTTCAATCATATTTCTCAGTTGAGAGTCATTCATTTTTGCTGACTTTTTTAGCGCGCGTGCAATAAAATCTCTCATAGATGATTCGCGATGGTGTGTGCTAAGTGTTCGAGGGTCCCTTGTATTGTTAGGTTCCACAACTGCACATTGCGATGTGCCTGTTCGATACAGTGAGCAATGTGTGCGAAGCATTCTGTATTCCGTGCGGAGTACTCGGTGGTGCGCTGCAGGGTGCGCATGTGCCTGACGAGTAAGGAGAAAAAAAGGGACACGGCGTGTTGCTGTTTGTGAGCTTGGAAAAAATGCAGCGTAGAATCAAGTGAGGTAAGATCCATTCCTGATACTTGAGGTTGAGTACCTACCGAAACCCAAGTATCAGGAATGATGCGTCCGATACACCTAGCGTGCTGGCACACATACAGCCAAAAGTACATCACGGACGTTTGCACCTCTTCTAAAGAAAACGACAAAAACTGATATAAATAGTGCAAGAGTACACCCTGTGTGTTTTTTGCATCGGTCGGTCTGTCATGAAATACGCGTGTAATTACTGCACATTGGAGTTCAACACTTCTTTCTCTGAAAGAATAACTGCGCACACGCGAAAGGACAGTAGGCATGATTGCATACTTTGTAGCGGTAGTGAGGATAAAAAGCGTATCGCGCGGAGGTTCTTCTAATATCTTTAGAAAAGCAGTTCGTGCAGATTCATGCATCGCGTGCGCGTGTTCTATGATCAGCACTTTCTTTCTTCCTGAGGGTGTAAGACGCACCCACTGAATTGCGTTTCGTATTTGCTGTACGGGTAATTGGGTGTAGAGCGACTCCTGCTGTAGCCTTTCGGCGATCACGCATATCCTTTGCACTCTTTCTTTTTGCTCTGGAGTGGTACGTCGGTCTCCCTGTGCGGGGAGTGATGCGAGCTCCTGGTCGAGCTCAGCAATGTTCGAAACCGCGGCAGAGAAACGAGTATCATCACTATCCCACAGTCGTTCGTCAAAGCGTGTAATGAGTTTACGCACTGCCCGCACAAAAAGATAGCGCGTACCCTGCGTGTGCACTGACATATAGGCACGTGCCGACGCGCGTATTTCGAGGATCAGATCTTTTATCCCCATAACGAGTAGTTCTGGAGAAAGTAACTCCGTATGCTGCACACAGGATGCACAAGGACACTGCCACACGCCCCCCTGCGTACAGGAAAGCACGCGCGCAAGCTCAAGTGCAGCAGTTAGCTTGCCACTAGCGGGTGGTCCAACAAATAAGAGCGCAGCAGGAAGACGCGCGTGCATAACATCATCGCGCAGGAGGTCAGTAGCTGGCTGTCCGACAATGTTCTCGAACACGAAAACGCGCCTACATCTTCAGGCGCATATAGCGAACGCCATCTAAGACAAGGGGAGAGAGAACAGTGTTAATTACGCTTTCATGCAACATATGCGAAACAGATACAAAAGGCTGCACGTGTAAAAGCAAAAGGATAACAGTGAGTAGTACACTCCCTTCAATTATCCCGAAAAAAAAGCCAAACACCTGATTAAAACCACTGATAAGATCGCGCGTAGCATACGTGCGCATACGTGAACGGAGGAAGAGCATAACGCAATAGACGCCCATAAAGGTAATCAAGAACGTTATACACGGAAGCAGAATACTGTGGCCTAACAACACACGTGCCAAGGGCACGAGCATTTTATGACACAGTATTGCAACAACTGCTGCGCACAGGATACTTGCCTTAGAAAAGAACTCATCGACAAACCCGCGCATGGTGGCACGGACGGTCACTATCCCCATGATGATTCCAAGAATGAGATCCAGGGTACTGATTGTCACATCCCCTCCTTTATGAAAGTCTGCAACTGCTGCGCAATATCATACGCGGCATTGCCAATTCCAAGTGTGTAAGACGCACGTGCCATCTCCTCTATCCTAGTGCAGGAAGGATGGAACAGTTCTGTGAGCAAAGACACCAGTTGATGTCCCTTTTCATCTTGAGCACGAAGGATACACGCAGCACCGTGTGCGCTAAAATATTCTGCATTTTCAATCTGATCCCCACGGGAACTCCCTCGTTCGAGAGGAAAAAGAATCATTGGTTTGCCGAGCACTGCGCACTCCCACACCGCGTTCGCACCAGCACGAGAGAGTACCAGCGCGCTCGCGGCGAGTATATCGGGCAGATGTGCCTGAATGAAAGGAAACGACATGTAGGCATGCCGAGCATTGACGCTAAGCGAATTGGTAATGGCATGCATTTGGTCCTCGTTGCCTGCGCCAAATTGATGGACAAGATAGAAGCGTTCGGTAAGGAAGGTGCTACATGAAAGAACACGCGCGTTCAGGTCACGCGCACCGCTACTTCCTCCGAGGACTGTGAGCAATGGCTTTTTTTGGTCAATGCGTAAAAACTGGTATGCACGCTCTGCCTGTGCAGAAAAAAAATCTTGTCGCACAGGATTCCCCGTGCAGTGAACTGCTGCGCGTCGCGCACGGGGAAAATAACAGGACGTGCGCGGATAAGAGACTAAAATACGATCGGCGAAACGCGCATTGATGCGTGTGGCAAGTCCTGGACTGATATCCGATTCATGCGTGACAACGGGTATGCGCAAAAGCCACGCTGCGATGCACGGCGGCACGGACACAAAACCTCCCTTAGAAAATAGTGCCTGCGGGCGCAAAGCGCGCAAGATGCAATAGGATTGCACCGTACCGACGAGCACTCGAAATACATCAAAAAAATTGCGCACACTCGCGTACCGACGCCACTTGCCAGCGGTGATACCACAAAACTCTAATCCGGCAGATTCTACTATGGAGCGATCAGCACCACGCGCTGCACCAATCCACACGACACGCACTGCCGCCTGCTGCGCAAGCGCTTGAAAAACTGCAATTCCCGGGAAAATGTGTCCCCCCGTGCCGCCTCCTGTGAACACGACGCACTTCGCAGTTGACTGAGATACGCGTGCACGAAAGCGCATACGTCAGCCTGTAAGGGTTTCAGGAGAAACAGATTGGGCGGCAGTGCCAGTACGGACACGCTTCCCCTTGGGGAAGGCGAGAGAAAGGACCTCTTCCATCGATTCAACTAGGTGGAACACCATGCCTTTCTTGACGTGCTCGGGGATTTCGTCCAGATCCCGCACATTCGCTTTTGGCATGATGATCTCCTTGATACCACCGCGCCGTGCGGCGATAGTCTTTTCCTTCAATCCCCCGATGGGGAGCACCTGTCCGGTCAGTGAGAGTTCTCCAGTCATCGCTAGGCGAGGCTTTACTTTCTGCTGGGTGAGCAACGAGAAGAGCGTGGTGGTCATGGTAATCCCCGCGGACGGACCGTCCTTTGGGGTTGCGCCCTCGGGGATATGCAGATGTATTGCGCGCTTTTCAAACCAATTCGGCGAAGCGATACGCTGCTGCGCGCTGTAACGGCGCAGCCAGGACAAGGCAATAGAAGCGGATTCCTTCATAACCGCTCCCATCTGCCCAGTGAGCTTAAAACTTGCTTTTCCTGGTATAGTAATTGCCTCAACAAGGAGCGTGTCTCCCCCCATGCCAGTCCAGGCTAAACCCACCGCAGTACCAACTTTGTTCGCGTCTTTGAGCATATCATCGCGGAACACGGGCTTCCCTAAAAAGGTCCCTATGAGAGCTTCATCCATCAAACACTTGTCATCAAACGATCGCTTCCCTAACACGATCTCGGTGGCAAGCTTGCGATGCAGCTTGTCAAGGCTTTTTTCTAGCCCCCGTACCCCAGACTCCCGCGCATAAGAATGAACCAGGTGTAGCAACACCTCCTTCCGATAAGAGACGCACGCACGCTTTAAACCATTCTTCTCCAGCGTTTTTGGCACCAGATGGCGCTTTGCGATCTCAACCTTTTCCGTATCGATATAACCGGAAAGACGGATAATCTCAGCGCGATCCAGCAGTGGACGGGGAATAGGATCGGTGCTATTGGCAGTGAGCACGAACACGATATGAGAGAGATCAAAGGGCAAATCTAAGTAATGATCGCGGAACGTAGTGTTCTGCTCCGGATCAAGCACCTCCAGCAAAGCCCCCGCAGGATCGCCGCGCGCGCCAGAACCAATCTTGTCCACCTCGTCGATCATAAACACGGGAGCCTTAGTTTTTACTATTTTCAACCCCTGTAGCACCTTACCCGGCAGGGCGCCGATATAAGTACGTCTGTGCCCTTTGATTTCGGCCTCATCGCTTATCCCTCCAACCGAGAAACGGAAGAAGGGCTTGTGGATGGCGCGCGCTATCGACTTGCCCACCGAGGTTTTTCCCACACCCGGCGGACCTACCAGCAGGATGATAGAGCCTTTGGTATCGGCGCGTAACTTTCGCACCGCCAAATACTCCACGATCCGTTCTTTGACATTCTCGAGTCCATAATGGTCTTCATCAAGCAGTTTCTGAGCTTTCTTTAAGTCATATTCCTCCTTCTCAGGAGCGTGCCAAGGTAAAGAGAGCACCGTCTCGAGGTACGTTCGACCCACTGAATATTCAGGGGAGTTCGGGTCTGTAAGGGAGAGCTTTTCCAATTCGCTCTCCACAGCCTCTTTCACTTCCCCTTCAAAGTGAAACGAATCTATTAGCGCACGGAACTTCCGCTGATCACGCTCCTTTGGATCGGTGGTAAGACCCAGCTCTTCCTTGATGGAACGCAGCTCTTCACGCAGAAAATACTCGCGTTGGTTTTTCTCCACCCGACTGTTCAAATCATTTTGAATCTTTCTCTGGATTTCTAATAAGTCTTTTTCTTTTTTGATATATACAAAGACTTCCTCCATGCGCTTGCGCACATCCAGAATCTCTAGCGTGCGTTGCTGCTCTTCTTTTGAAATATTCAGGATGCTCGCGATGAAATCGGCGATTTTGCCGGGGTGATCAATGTTGATCATATTCAGCCGCATTTCTTCTGAGAAAAGTGGATTGTTCTCAGAAAGCTCCTTCATTTCCCCAATAAGGCCACGCACAAGTGCCTTTATCTCGAGTGGATCCCCCTCAATAAGATCGGACAGGTACTGCACTGCCGCTACGATAGGCTTGCTGTGGTGCACGTGCTTGCGGATGCGAAAACGTTTTTGTGTAGAAATAAAAACATTTAACCCACCGTCTGGCAGATTAATCTTCTTCACAATACGAGCGACCGATCCTACCTCGTACAAATCACTGATAGTTGGGTTTTGCGTGTCGGTTTTCACCAAACACAACCCAATAAAACCACTATCGCTGTACGCACTTTCCACCGAACGCACATCGTCCTCATCGCTTATCAGAAGCGGAGTAAAAATACCCGGGTAGATAGGCCGTCCGGTGAGCGGAATTAAGTGGACCTTCTGCGGCAACAACTCATCAAGCGGCACTACTGCCTTAGCCTTCTCTGGTACACCCTTTTCAGCTTCTCCTGCGCGCTGTACCTCTGGCTCTGACTCCTGTGCTGCACCTTGCGCTGACTCGGTATCGGTTTGCGGAGCAACCTCCGGCGCAAACGTGGCGCGCTCCTCCCCGTCAGAAACTGCCGAAGCAGACGGATTCTCCACGGCAGACTCACGCACATCCCCGTGCCCGGCCGGCTCATGCGCGTCGTGCTCAATATCAGTGTCCTTCGCCATAGGGCGCCCAGTATCCAGGCAATGGACGAAAAGTCAATGCCTCCATTCGAGGCCTTTTAAAAAATATACCTGCGCGGTATACTGCGGCCCCGCAGGTCGTGCAAGACGTTTACTAGGAGATAAGAGAGGAATTACATGATTAGAGGGGGAGATATCGCAAAGGGGACGGTCCTGCTCCATAAAGGTGCTCCGTACCTGGTTGTCGAGCGCGAGTTCGTAAACCCGGGTAAGGGTGCTGCGTTTGCGCGCGTTAAAATGAAACATCTTCGTGACGGCTCTGTGCTCACTCAGACAGTTAAGACCTCAGATACAGTTGAAGATGCGGTTGTAGACAGCCACCGCGCTCAGTATCAGTACGATGACGGGGAATGCTTCGTCTTTATGGATACCCGCAGTTTTGAACAGATTTTCGTTTCCAAAGAGAATGTCCCAGGAAGAGAGCGCTACTTGCGCGAAGGGGACGAGTACGACATCCTAATTTGGAACGGGGAGTCCATTGACATAAAAATTCCCACCAAAATGGTTTTCCGTGTTGCACACAGCGAGCCGTATCTTAAGGGGGATACCGTCTCTGGCGCCACAAAGCCTGTGACTACCGAAACGGGTCTTGTCGTGCGCGTTCCCCTATTTATCAAGCAAGGAGAGAAGATCTTGATAAATACAGAGACGAATGAATATCAAGAACGTGTCAATGACTAGCGCTTGGTCGCTCCGTCTTTCTGTACTCTCAGCACCGTCCGCGCAGTGCGCGTGCGGACGCTCCCTACCGCCCGTTCGCACCACTCCCACTTCTGGTTCTTTTTTCTATCCTGTCCTATCCACACGCAGTAAGAGGAGCTTGCAATCATGTTCAGTTACAAGCAGTTGCCCGTCTACTCTCAGAAAGACAAAATTCTTAGCGCACTCGCGCACCATCACGTCATTGTTGTCGAAAGCCCCACCGGATCTGGGAAAACTACCCAGCTGCCGCTCATTCTTCATGAAGCAGGATACAATGAAGGTGGTGCTATCGGCGTCACCCAGCCGCGTAGAATTGCTGTCCTCTCTGTAAGCGAGTTCATTGCCAAGCAGGTGCTCCACGTGCAGCCCGGCATTGTCGGATACAAAATGCGCTTTGAGGATCACACAGATGTCGAAACAAAAATAAAAGTGATGACTGATGGAATCCTTCTGCAAGAAATGAAGCTCGACCCACTCCTCAGTAAATACTCCATCATCATGGTAGATGAAGCGCATGAGCGGAGTCTCAACATTGATTTTATTTTAGGATTGCTTAAGCGCGTCTTGCAACAGCGGCATGATTTCCGCATCGTCATCTCCTCTGCCACAATCAACACGGCCATGTTTTCCCGCTATTTCAATGAGTGCCCTGTCATCAAAATAGATGCGGTTGCATACCCGGTCACTGTTATTTTCGATCCTCCTGATACGCCTGCATCTACTCATACAAAGGAAGCGGAGGCCGCCTTGCTAGAAAAGATCGTTTGTATCGTTGAGCGTGTTATCGCTTCAAGGGACAAAGGTGCCATACTCATTTTTCTGCCAGGGGAGCGTTCTATTAAAAATTGTATTACCCGTCTTTCCCATGAACGTTGGTTCCGCAAGCTCTTTCTTTTGCCCCTCTATGGAAGATTGAGTAAAGAAGAACAAGAGCAAGTTTTTAACCGCGCGCCATTTGGAAAAAGAAAAGTCGTCATCGCAACAAATATTGCAGAAACATCCATCACCATTGACGATGTAACTACCGTCATTGACTCTGGTTTGGTGAAGTTAAATTCGTATAACCCGCTTTCCTATACTGCAAGCTTGGACGAAACTCCTATTTCTCAGGCTTCGTGTAACCAACGGCGTGGACGCGCAGGCAGAGTACGCGCAGGCACGTGCTATCGCCTATATTCGCGCGATGATTTTGAGCAGCGTGAACCGTACACCCTTGAAGAAATCTACCGCACTGACCTGTCTGAGGTAGTCATGCGCATGGCAGAACTCGGTATCCACGATTTCGAACACTTTGATTTTATTTCTCCTCCTGGTACCCATGGTATTATCGGCGCAGAAGACACGTTGCGCTTGCTCGGCGCGTTAGAAGATGACCGGAGTCTGAGTGAAATTGGAAAAATGATGTGCCTGTTTCCGCTCGGTCCTCGGCAGTCCCGGATGATTGTAGAGGCGCTGCGGCGCTATCCCCATTCTATTGACGACGTACTTATCGCTGCAGCGTTTCTGTCTGCTCGCAGCCCGCTAATCTTTTCAGAGGATCAGGAAGAAAAAACAAAAAAGGCACACGGCACGTTCTCCGATCCCATGGGGGATTTCGTGTCTTTTTTGCGGATCTACCGCGCGTATGCGCAAGAAAATAACAAACATTCCTTTTGCCAACATTTCTATTTGGACGAGCGGATTATGGCTGAGATTTCTAACATAAAGGAGCAGCTCGAGCTTATCGTAAGTGGCATGGGATTCCCTCTGCTAACGGGCGGGACCGTGGAAGAATACTTAATCTGCGTGGGCACGGGCATGATACAGTTCGTGTGCGTGCAAGAACACCGCGATTCGTATCGCTCGCTCACTGCAGAGTGTATTCACATTCATCCTGGGTCCTGTGTGTATAAAGACCGGCCGAAGTTTATTGTAGCCGGGGAGATCGTGCGCATGTCTCGTATGTATGCAATGTCCGTTTCTCCCCTTTCGAAAAAAATTGCTGAGCTCATTGCTCCTGCTTTGCTAGAACGTAGGGGCCGCGCTGAGAAGCACGGCACGTCCCCCACGCGCGCAGCTTTCCTGAAGAAGAGCACCCTACGCAAAGGGCCGCGGAAAAGAAGAGTGCGTGTCGGACGCGCCTCCCTGAGGTAGCGTCGGCCCGGAACAACAGCAGCGCAGGACGTACAGCCGGATGAGTGCTAAAGGGTGGTTGTAGAATCCTTGCGCGCCTTTAGCGATTTGAGCACAAAAGTACTTTCCCGATCGCGCTCTTCGAGCACGCTTTCGATGTACATGCGCGTCTCGCACATCTGTGGGATTATCTGCTTGCTCAGCGCATTCACACGTCGCTGTGTTTTTCTCATTTCTGACGCGAGTCTCCATACGATAGTCTGTACGGATGCCATTCTCGTGAGTGTTTGCAACAGTAACCCGAAGTCCTCCCGCGCTCTATCCATGCACGCGCTGGAGCCGAGCGCAGCATACTGCAGCTTCGGTGGCTGCATCACTGCATCCAGACGGAGAAATCGCAATCCAGCAATTAAAAGCACCTCCTGCTGCACACGGCAGGGCACCGGTGTTACGAGCGCACAGGCAGCAATATCATCGCGGCCCTGTGCAAGAAGCAGCTGCCACAGCGACGCATACGCCTGCTTCCGACGCTTATCAAGCTCAGTCTCTAGAAGATGCACCTCTTCCAAGAGAGAAGTGAGCTCCATAAAGAGGATTTCTCGTTTTTGCTCAAGCAAGCGATAACCATCACGAGCCAAACCCAACTGATCTTTTACATACGCCAAATTCGACTTGGTGGGAGCTAAAGGTGTTTTCACCTCTGTATCCTCTCCCTGCGTGGCCAAGACACACAGCAAGGGAGCGCCGCAAAGAAATCACCCTTCTCCAAGAGCCTTATAGGACACATGGTCTTTACGCGTCCGCAACCGGGGTGCGGGCCTCCTCTATCGCCTTTCGCAACTGATCACTCACCGCGCTGCACGAAGCAGTCAGGTACTGATCGATAAGCTTTGGGTCGATACGATATAGCTCGGTGCGCGGCAAAAGTGAGAGCAAACTCCACCCGATATCGAGCGTCTGACTGATACTCCGATCTTCATGCTCATCCTGCGTGAGAAAGTACTGCTCAAACAAGTCACCAAAGCGCAGATAACACTTATCGAGTGCAGGTAATTCCTCTTCTCCGACAATCGAGGCAAGGCTCCGTACGCTTTGTACTCTTGCGTATGAAGCAAATAGCTGACTTGAAACCGCATGGTGATCTGCGCGTGTCATACCCTCCCCGATACCATCTTTCATTAAGCGAGATAGGCTGGGCAGACACCCAATGGGCGGATACAAGCCCCGCTGAGATAGATCGCGTTGCAACACAATCTGTCCTTCGGTGATGTACCCGGTCAGGTCAGGGATCGGATGGCTAATATCGTCATTCGGCATAGTTAAGATCGGAATCTGCGTCACCGAACCGGAGGATCCTTTCACTCTGCCTGCGCGCTCGTACAGTTCTGCCAAATCAGAATACAGGTAACCCGGATAACCCTTACGCCCGGGTACCTCCCCTCGTGTGGTGGAAACTTCCCGCAGCGCCTCACAGTAGTTTGTCATGTCTGTAAAAATGACTAATACATGCTTGTTCTTTTCAAAGGCGAGATACTCAGCTGCGGTTAATGCACAGCGTGGTGTGATAATACGCTCGATAGATGGCGCATCTGCAAGCGACAGGAACATCACCACCTTTGACAGTACCCCTGTTTCTTCAAAAGAAGAAACAAAAAAGCGGGCCACATCGTGCTTAATACCCATACCCGCGAATACCATCACAAAGGCCTCATCCGTGCCAAGAATTTTTGCCTGTCTGATAATCTGCGCTGCTAAACGGTTGTGCGCAAGGCCGTTCCCAGAGAAGATCGGCAGTTTCTGCCCACGAATGAGCGTATTCATACCATCGATAGCAGAAATACCGGTTTGAATGAAGTCACGCGGATATACGCGCGCGTACGGATTGATAGGATAGCCGTTCACATTACGCAATTGAGAAGAGAGCACCTCTGGGAAACCATCGATTGGTCTCCCTAATCCATCGAATACCCGCCCCATCAAACCCTCACAGACACGCAGCTGCATCGGCACGTCCAAAAACTCAAGGCAGGCACCGTCGAGGCTGAGCCCAAGCGTGGAGCCAAACACCTGAATCAGACAACACTCTTGAGAAAGATCAATTATCCTGCCGGTACGCAGAGCACCGAAGCGATCACGGATGGCCGTAATCTCCCCATAGAATGCACCTTCCCGGCGCTTTGCCACCACGATCGGACCGTCGATGGAGGACAGACCCCGATACCACACTCCCTTCATTCGACTTTCTCCCCCCCTTGTGTGCGCGCGGCAGCACACACACTCAGTTGGTCAAACTCAGTGCACATCGTGTCGTACACTTTCTGCATCTTGTGTACATCCTCATTCCCGTACGTAGTTTTCATACGTACGATGAGCTCCCGGCACGAAAGCTGGGACAGCGCAGAAAGCGAAATACCTGCACGCAGCAGCACCACGGCACGTTCGTGAAAATCCACTATGGTACGCAAGATCTGCACCTGCTTTTCGGGACAGGAGAACACATCCGTCGGATCAAAAGCGTTCTGCTGCAGAAAGCCACCTTTGATCATTTCACACACCATTAGCACCAGACGATCTTCTCCAGGCAGCGCATCAGGACCGACAAGCCTGACAATTTGCTGTAACCGCTGTTCCTTTCTCAGCAAATCCAAGGCTGCGGCGCGCAACGCGCCTGCGCGCGGTTCATACTTACTCCACCATGCACTTACTTCCTGCGCATATTCAGAGTATGAATCTATCCACCCAATGGCAGGGTAATGACGCGCGTGTGCAAGTTCACGATCCAAGGCCCAAAAGCAACGGATGAAGCGCTTTGTGTGCTGCGTCACCGGCTCAGAGAAGTCTCCACCCGGGGGAGAAACAGCACCAATGATGCTCACAGAGCCCTCGCGCGCCACACAGGTTTCCACGCGTCCTGCGCGCTCATAAAATTCTGCAAGACGCGTCGGAAGGTACGCAGGGAATCCCTCCTCCGCAGGCATTTCTTCCATGCGCCCAGACAATTCACGCAGCGCCTCCGCCCAGCGGCTGGTAGAATCAGCCATGATGGCCACATGCATACCCATATCACGGTAGTATTCCGCAAGGGTAATCCCTGAATACAGCGACACCTCGCGTGCGGACACAGGCATATTGGACGTATTTGCGATCAAAATCGTCCGCTCCATAAGAGAGCGTCCTGTGCGCGGATCGATGAGTTTGGGAAATTCAGAGAGCACGTCTGTCATCTCGTTGCCCCGCTCTCCGCAGCCGATGTACACGATAATATCTGCATCACACCACTTGGCAACGGCATGCTGCGTCATTGTCTTCCCAGTTCCAAATCCCCCTGGAATAGCCGCCGTTCCTCCTTTTGATAGGGGGAAGAAAACATCAATCGCCCGCTGTCCAGTAACTAGTGGCTCACACACTGCAAGTTTTTTGCTGAAAGGACGCGCACGACGCACTGGCCAGTACTGGGATAGAAAAAGCGGCTCACCAAGATCAGTGCGTCCAATTTCTTCATCTATTGTGTAAGCACCTGCGCCCTTGAACGAAGATAGCGCGCTCCCCCGGATGTCAGGAGGAACCGTGATAGTGTGCACAACAGAAGGAGTCTCCTGCACGGTCCCTAACACTGACCCAGGTGCAATCGGAATCCCCGCGCACAGGGCCTCACCGCGCTCGTTACAATGAGGACGAAAATCCCAGCGTACAGAGCCATCAAGCGGTTGTGAACGCGCACCAGGACGCAAGAAGGCGCCGTCTTCTTGGAAGAGGCGCTCAAGTGGGCGCTGAATACCGTCATAAATGGTGCCGATTAATCCAGGCCCTAAGCGGACTGAGAGTGGTCGACGCAAGCTTGTCACCTTCTCCCCGACTCGCATACCTGTGTCATCCTCGTATACTTGCACGACCGCCTTACTCTCATCCAACCGGATAATCTCTCCAATGAGCGATGCTTCCCCTACGTCGACAACATCGTATACGCTGCACGCAGAGAGGCCCTCGGCATACACAATGGGACCAGACACCCTCACTACACGGCCTATAACCACATCGTCTTTGATCACGCTACCACTCCATTACCGCACAGGGCACACGCCAACTCCTGTCTCTTTTCAGACAAAAGTTGCGCGCAGATCTCCTCGATTGTACCCCGACACTGGAGCGTCCCGTCCTCCGTCTCAATAGTCAACCCATCACTGCACTGTGCGCGCCAGGCCTCAGCCTTATCAAAGGGGGTGAGAGAACGCAGGACAGCACGTGGAAGCGCCTGATTGAGAAGATCACGCACCCGCGACTCGCAATAACCGAAGAAACGTACCGTTATTTTTTGCTCGCCGATAAGCGGTGCATAGCGTTCGAGTAGACGAGCAAGGACCCGTAGCCGCTTCTCTTCCCCTATCTTTTCAAAATAACTAGCCAGTGCACGCTGCACGCGCGTGTCAACGGCACGGATTGTCTGCCTGATACGCTCCAACGGAATAACCGCCTGGGCATTGCGTTCATACGCGGCGATACGCTGGGCAAAGAGTTGCTCAACGGCGCGCGTGATGTCCTGGACGCGTGCAGAAGCGTGCGCTTCCAACTGCGCACAGTCAGCCCGCGCACAGGAAAGTATATGATCGGCACGTTTCCTTGCCTCCGCATATATATCTCTTTCTAACACCTCTGTTGAACGCAGCTCTTCCATGTAGTCTATACCTTTGCCCCGATAACCTGTCGAATTGATTCACGCAGGGACGTGCGTACGTTCCCCTGTTCGTGCAAAGCGGGAACTTCTACGACAAAGGGTAACTCCCCCTGCATCTGCCACGCACGCACCTCCTCTCTCAGGTAAGACATAGCGCGCTGGGTAAGTATGAGGACCTGCGCGGGACGGTCTCCAGAGGGGGGACGCGTGACCTGGGAGAATGCGTGCGCTGCCTCCTCTGGAGAATGCACCACAAAACCGTGCACCCCTACTAAGGAAAAACCCAACACCAGTTCTTGCTCTCCAATTATGCAATACGTCACTGATGACACCCCAGACGCACGTCAAAGCAAGATGATAAGCAATGCGACCAAAAAACCCCACAGACAAATGCCTTCTGCAAGACCGATAAAGGGAAGTGCCTTTCCTGAAATTTCAGGATCCTCACTCATTGCCCCCATCGCTGCAGCCCCGATTTTACCTACTGCAAGGCCTCCCCCAACGCAAGCGAGCCCCACCGCGAGTCCTGCGGCAATGTATTTTAAGCCGCCATCTACATGAGATGGCGGCTGACTCTCCGCGTTAAGGAGCACGCACAAGCCAGCAAACACACCCGTAAACCATGCTCTTTTCCAACCCATACTAATCCTCCTGATATTCAAACCTAAACGGTGCGAAGACGCTCCCACTTTTGGTAAAAAACTTTGAAAAAAACTCGCAGTGTTGCAGCCGAACCGCTTGAATGGCAACGATCAACCCTTCTAGAAAGATAATGACTCCATTCCCAAACACGTACACGAGTATGCCCCATAGTGAAGCGTAGCCACCAACGAATTGCGTCATAGTAAACACTACAAAACTTAGTACCGCATGGGACAAGGCAAAGGCTCCCACGCGCAAAAAACTCATGGAGTTGGAGAAAAATCCCGACACCACATCGACCATTTCGATAACACCGCGCATTAGATACATGCCAACACCTTCAGGAAACCACGGACGTACACGCTTGCACATACGCTCCAAAAACTCTTGACAAAAAATACCCACGAGAGGCACGCCCATTGCAACCGCGTCAAAGACCCCGAATGGAATTCCAAAAAGTGGTATGCGCACTGCAAGGGCAACCATGTACCAAAAAAAGAGGAGTCCGCACACTCCCGTTTTTGAACACACTGCTGCAAGCGCATGGCGCAGTCTCACCTGATTGACAATGTTGATGATAAGGCCCAGCGAATTAATAACAAATCCTAAAAAAAGCGTAAAGCCGAAAAAGGCCATGAGCGTGTGCAGAGAGCCATGAGAAGGCATTAGGTGCAAGATGTGATCGCGTGGCACTCCACCACATAGCGCAGTAACGCTGCGAATCAACGGAGCGAGGAGCGTACCATGAGCGAAAAACTCCCCTGTCAGAAAACCCATCACCATGCTAGAGAAACCTACGGACAAGAACACGTAGTCAAGGTGTGCCCATCTATTTAGCGCACGTACACGCCGCGTCCGCAGTAGCAAACCAAGTACGAAAAAGAGGAGACCCTGCCCGAGGTCTCCAAACATAATCCCAAAAAGCAACGCATAGGAGAAAGCAACGAAAGGAGTCGGATCGACGAGCCCGTAGGGGGGACAACCATAACTAGACACCATACGCTCGTAACTACGCACAAAACGGCCATGCTGGTAACACACCGGCACATGCTCGCTGCCATCCCTGATAAAAGACAGCTCCTGTGGTTCAAACAGGCGGACTGCCATCCTCCCTGTGGTCACGTTGTCCAATCCTGCAACGAGGTCCTTCGCCTCATGTGCTGGCAACCAGCCAGCTATACGATAGGTATGCCGGGTAGACTCAAGCGCATCACGCGTGCGGTGCACACGTTCCTGCAGCGCAAAACGCCTAAGCAGCGCACACAGTGCCGGGCCTCGCATCGAGCTGAGCGCACATTTCTCACCCTGAAACTGCTCTTCGTTGGCAGAATCATGGGCTACAGAACTCTTCCCACGGGGAACTGAGGGAGCATCACCCTCTCGTTCGCGTGCGTGCAAAGCGTCAACTTCTGCAAGTATCTCCTGTGCCGACGTGTAGTCTTCTTCGGTAGGCAAAGAATCCCCTGGAGAAAACGCGCACTCGCCAGAGACACCCAGGTACTTACACGCTTCTTCAAGACGGCCGACATACTCTTTGCTCTGCGCACAGTGGGAAGAACTGCCACACGCCGCGGCGGAAAGACGCAAATGGACAAGCGCCGTCTTTCCCAGGTACTCCAGTACTCGGTCCACATCCCGTTCAAGCACTACAAGTTCGAGGAACTTCATCCTCTGCGATCTAAACATAAGCTGCTTCCCCCAAGAACTCACGTGGCAGCGTACGCGCACTCCCTGCATGTATACATTCTGCAAGCGCACAGATGCCACGCGCTTCAAAGCGCTTCATCATAAAAAATGCGACGATCGTCGCAGGAGTAAAGAGCTGCGCATGAAAAACCGTGCGCGCAAGACAATACAGAAAACGGGAGCCCGCACGTTCAAACGCGTCTAGATCCGGCTCCCACTGTACCCCATCCACAGGATTATTTAAGAAGCGCTCATAGCGCCATCCACCCCACGCCCCGCGCTCAGTAAGAGAACAATCCCACGCAAACAGGACGCATTTCCACCACGTCCCCAGACACCTGCGTATCGCACCGTTAGAAGAAAGCTCAGAAGGAGCGTCTTTCTTCTGCACACCATAGAACATGCGCAGACGAAGTACCCACCCAACAGCGTACAACGCCACTTCTTCACGCACTAACCGGGAACATGCAGCGCGATCATCTTCGGGAATAGAACACAATGTCTGCCACAACGCATGGTAGTAACTCTGATCTAAGCGCAAATCCCACAAGACACGCTCATCACCCCGAGGCACGCGGTTGTACCAGGAAACTGGGCTCCCCCGAGTGACAGCCTCGATACACGGCCACTTTTCCCAACGAAAAAGGGAAAAACGACCCAAATCTGGCGGTTGGCAGACGCGAAACTCCGCCTGACTCTCAGAAGAAGAGAGCGTCTTCAGGTAGAGATAGTCGTAACGAGCAAGCAGCGCGGAAAAAAGCGAAGGGGGTTCCTGATAGCACGATGCCGCACGCACACAATCGCGCAGCAGACACGCCTCCACCCGCCGCTGGATCAGACCTACCAGATGTGCACCAGCAGACCTAGGGGCAGGCTCAGAAAAAAGGCGCACCCAGAGATCACACAGCGTCCCCACACCCTGCAGGGTACCCAGGCGCTCACCAACCCAAAGCCGAGCACACAAACCGGATAGTTTCGCATAGACGAACACATCCGCGACATCTCGCTCCACAGCCACACACTACCCAAAAAAGAAACCATCAAGGAAGGCTTCGAAGCGCTCCACGTCCTCCTCCAGCACAGAAAGCTCGCGTTCCAACTGTCCACACGCCTCCCTTCTCTGAGCGTCTATCCGCGCACAGGCCTCATGCCACGCCTGCTCCTGCGCCTCAACCACGCTCCCCTCCGCTTCCTTCACCAAGGTCTCCCCTGCCGCCTCTGCAGATTCGCACATCCGCTGCGCCTGCTCCTGCGCCTTCTCCACGAGGACAGCGGCCGCATCCTCCACCTCCGCTAGGCGGACCATCACCCCTTTATCCATATTACCAACCCACGCGGCCGACACTCAGCGAGCACATCGACCTACTCCCGTACCTCAGGGGACGGAGGAACCGCTATCCCAGAGCCCGAGGAATTCCCTGCGGCAGGACCAGTAGACTCAGGAGACGTTGGAGCACCAGCACCTTCCTTCGGAGGGTGCTTCCACCACTCCACAGCCGTCTCGGCTTGCTTCTGCTGCGCCGCTTTCTGCAAGCCCGTGTCGTCCGGAGCCCGGTTCAACAACGCGAGAAAGAAAGTCAAACCAAAAAAGAGCCCTACCATAACGTAGGAAGTCTTCGTGAGGACCGAAGCGGAGCGCGAACCAAAGGCAGAACGCGAACCGCCCGAAAATACGCCACCAAGCCCATCTCCCTCTTCAGTCTGCAAGAGCACTAGCGCGACCACCAGAAGGCAGACCACCACCAGGAGTGAGAGTATCATAACGCTCAGCACAGCCATGCCTCATGCTACACCAAAGCGTGCGCAAAAACAAGGACTTCAACCTTTCACCCCCTGCCCCGAGAACAGAAAAACGACCATGTGAACGGCACAAAAAAGAAACCTGCTTACGCAATACCGCACACCACCCAGAATCCTTTACTACTCTCTACACGCTGCGCGCGATAGGAACAAAAGACGCAGCCTCCAGCGAAGCACCGCCAATGAGTCCCCCGTCAATGTGCTCTTCAGCCAACAGTGCCCGCGCGTTCTCCGCTTTCATGGATCCGCCGTACTGAATACACAGTGCCTCTGCGATAGCCGCGCCATACATCTCGCAGACTACTGACCGAATATGGGCATGAACCGCATTCGCCTGTGCTGGAGTGGCAGTCTTACCTGTACCAATTGCCCACACAGGCTCATACGCAACAGTTACATTATGCATGAGTGACTCACACACGTCTGCCATCCCTGCGCGCACTTGAGTTCCCACTACCTCGCAGGTACACCCCGCTTCATACTCTTGGAGTCGCTCGCCGACGCATAAGATGACGCGCAAACCGCTTTCTAACACGCGTCTGACCTTTTGATTGATAAGCTTATCATTCTCCCCACGCCCATGACGCCGTTCGGAATGCCCCACGATGACTACCTGTACCCCCAGGTCTTCGAGTTGAAGGACGGATACCTCTCCAGTATGCGCCCCCCACTCTTCACTACTCACGTCCTGCGCGCCAAGAAGTACGTTACTTCCCCGTAGCACCTTCCCCACCGCGTCTAAAGCGGTAAAACTCGGCGCAATCATGTATGTGTGCGGACCACCCCGTAATTCCCGCACGAGTTCCTGCGCAAGCGCCACCGCTTCCGCACACGTTTTATGCATCTTCCAATTCCCCGCGATAAAATAGCCGCGCATACCCCCTCCTTAGCACATCCTTTCGTTCACACCACAAACACCCCGCCGATAGCTCCACGAGAAACTGTTCTATAGAGCCACCGCAGAGACATACCCTCGCCAGGAGATCTCACCCCAACCCAAGGGAAAATCTCACGGCACCACTATATCCTATGTTTCAAGACACGAAATGCCCGGTAAAACTTTACCCTCAAAGAGCTTCAGCGATGCGCCACCCCCCGTAGATACATGGCTCATGCGACTTGCAAGCCCAAACTTACTGACTGCTGCAATAGAGTCTCCTCCGCCAACTACCGACGTAGCACCCGCATCCGTCGCCTCTGCTATCAACTGCGCAAGCACCCGTGTACCGTGTGCAAAGGCATCGAACTCAAAAACCCCTACCGGACCATTCCACAACACGGAGCTCACTCCCTTTAAATGCGCACGATACTGCTCAAGCGTACGCGGACCAACATCCATACCCATCAAGTGCATAGGAATATGCACATCGTCCACCGCAACTGGCTGCGCATCCGCACAGAACGTGGACGCACATACGTGATCGACCGGCAATACCACCGACACACCACCACTTTGAGCCTTTTGCAACAGCATACGTGCAGTGTCGATAAAGTCATCCTCCACTAGGGAGGTACCTACACCCACACCTTGCGCTTTCAAAAAGGTGTATGCCATCCCTCCCCCGATGATAAGCGCCGTCGATGTTCGAAGCAGACTCTCCAAGACTGCTATCTTAGAAGATACCTTGGCACCACCGACAACCGCCACCATTGGCACCTTCGGGTTGCATACCATAGGTTCCAGGTACCTCACTTCCCGCTCTATCAAAAGACCGGCCACTCTGCGACGCATAAGTCTCGGGAGTACCACCGTAGATGCATGTTCACGGTGCGCGGTGCCGAACGCATCATTAACAAAAATGTCCCCATACTGGGCAAGCTCCCGCGCAAATTGCTCCTGCACCTTCGCATCACCAGATGTTTCCTCGGGGTGAAAGCGCACATTCTCCAAAAGCACTACCGAACCGTCAGACAGCCCTTCAATAAATTCACGCTGCCCGACGCAGGAAGGCGCAAAATGCACCGGCACCCCCAACTTCTTTGCAAGGCAGTCCGCAACCGGCTTAAGCCGGTGTTTGCCGTTAATGAATGCGTGGCGGTCAAAGGGACAACCATCTTTCTTAGCTTTCCCCTCTGCCTTATCCGCATCACGGGTAGGGTCTCCAAGATGGCTAATGAGCACTACGTGTCGCGGCCCCTGCTCGATGATGTACCGCAGAGTAGGAACTGCTGCAGTGACGCGCGTGTCGTCTTGCACCATACCATCACGCATCGGTACGTTAAAATCAACACGCACGACAACACGCTCACCTCGCATTGTGACATCTTTACAAGTCCTCAGCATCATCTCCTCCTTTTTGACGCAGGGGTTACCCCATCCGCCACACGTTGCGGCTGATTCTCACTATATTTCAAAAAAAGATTCAATATCCGCATCGGTCGGACGCCTCACATCACTGCTCCCCTGCCTGTGCGCCCTGCACGCGTACGGGATGGGGCACAGATCCTTCGTCATTGTTGACATTTTCTATGCGGAATGATATACCCCGGCGGGTACTGATTCCCCTGTAGCTCAGTTGGTAGAGCAAATGGCTGTTAACCATTGGGTCCGTGGTTCGAGCCCGCGCGGGGGAGTGATGTTTTTGGTTCTTTCAGTTAAGAATTCTCATGGAAGGTGGTGTGTCTTTCACGGGTTGTGGCCCCTTGGGGGCAGTACTTCCAGCTTTTTTAGAATGGGCCGTGCAGCGTCCCGTGGGTCTGTGTGCGCCTGGTTTCTATCGGAAAAATGCGGGGCTTGGTGCCCATGAGAGTAGGTGCCTATGGAGTTGAAGGTCCGTCAGAGTGGCGGAATATGTGTCGTAGACATCAGTGGGGACATGGATCTGTATCATTCCTACAAGCTTAAAGACCTTGTGCTGAAGTTGTTCGATAGGGGCCCGCGCTGTATCGTCATTGACCTTGAGGCGGTAGAGTATATCGATTCCTCAGGGATTGGCGTTCTCATCTATCTGTGTTCGACAGTGAAAAAGTTAAAAATCCACTTCTTTATCTCAGGTGTGCACGGCTCTGTAAAGAAAGTGATTGAGCTCACCCGGCTGCTGAATTATTTTCCCATCGCTGAAAGCGTAGACGAGGCTCTTGCAAGGGCCCGATCCTCTGCGCCGCCGCAGACCGGCTCCCTGTAGGTTTTTCCTCGTCATGGGTTGAACCCTCCCACGCGCGGGAGGGTTAGATATCCCACAGCTTTTTGCTGCCGCGTGCCGCTGCACGGACTGCAGTGGTAGCGTCTTTCTTTTATACTCAGCACTGTGCATATGGTAACGGACGGCGCTTCCCCAAGAAGTGGGGTGTCGCTCATCATCGGCAGACCTTCCTCAGGTAAGTCAACCTTTCTCAATGCCGTGTGCGGGTACAAGGTGTCCATAGTTTCCCCTATACCTCAGACAACCCGTAACACGGTGCGCGGCATCGTAAATATAGAATCCGACCAAATTGTCTTTATGGACACCCCGGGGTATCACCGGTCTGACAGAAAATTTAATCTGCGCCTGCAGTCCCTTGTGCACAGTAACGTAAAGGATGCTGATGTGCTGTTGTACCTAGTAGACGCTACCCGTCAATTTGGAGAAGAAGAAGCAGCCATCTGTGCATTGCTTGCCCCGTATCAAAAAACGCGCGTATTGCTTGCCTTCAATAAAGTGGATGTCCTTCACAATTCGACCTCGTGCGACGAGCATGCCTTTTTACACAGGCAAGGCAGCGTGCTGCGGGCCGGCAGCCTGGGACGAGCGCTACACGCCGCACTCCCCCACCTCCCTGCTGATCGGGTATTTACAATATCTGCCCTGCACCAGGTTGGGCTCGATGCCCTCATGCGCACGCTGAGAGATCTCTTGCCAGAAGCGGCGCCTCTGTACCCTCAGGATTGCTACACGGATCAGACCATCGCCTTTCGCGTCACTGAGCTCATCCGAGAACAGGCAATCGCACGCTGCCGGGACGAACTGCCGCACGCACTATACGCCGGAGTGGAAGACATGGAGCTGCGCCGCGGCAAGCGGGAACTGTGGTGCCGCGCGTTTCTTGCAGTAGAACGGGAAAGTCAAAAGGCAGTGCTCGTGGGGAAGAAAGGTGCGGTTATTCGCGCCATACGGCTAGATGCCATCCGCGCGCTACGCACACTCCTCCCCTACCATATTTCCCTTGATATACGAGTGAAGGTAGACCGCAGCTGGAGACAACGCGACCACACACTCAGCTCCCTTCTGTACTAGGATGACCGGTGCCCAAATGAGGAATTCGCCGCAGGGGCGGGCCGCTCAAGGCGTATAGTTACTGAAGGTTCGTCACACACAGCCGGAGGTCCATAATACTGTATCGCCCCCGGATACACGTAGCTTGTTTTTAAGGCCCAACTCGCACGCCGACGAGAGAACACCCGAAACGGCATGCCCTCCAGGTCAACCAGCGCCTTTTTTATCACCGGCTTTTGACTTCCATGTCGGCGCTCCATGTTCATGAGCATAGTAAGCGGCACGCCACCTACTGCCCACTCAGCTACAGAAGACGTCAAGTTACGCACCGACGCTACGTACCCTGTAAACCTGTGCACGGCCAGAAGACACGCGGTCAAACCGAGCGTATAGCAATAATCTGCATCAAAGTTGGACGGAAAAGCGCATCGCCCTTCGTAACCAAAAAAATGAGCAATGCTGGAAAAAACACCGGTGTACGTACCTTCCTGCTTCATCTGCGCTAAGCTCTCCGTTACCTGGAGAATGAGCAAACGCTCTGTGTCAATGCGCGACACCTGCACATTCCCATGTGGATCCCGATCTGCCAAAAGCTGTGTGGAAATTTCAGCAGGTAATGCGTTAAACACCGCACGAGCAGAAGCAGACAACGCCTGCTCTATCCAAACGCGCTGCGCGTCAGGAGTGTCCAGCGCCTCAAATTCCTGCGCGCGGCGTGCCATCACCTCGTTGAGCTCCGTAATTAGAGCCTTCATTTCAGGTATAAATTCGATAAGTCCTTCTGGAACTAACACTATACCAAAGTTCTCACCGTGTTGTGCGCGCGTGGCGATGGTGTCACACAACGACTGCACGATCTGTGCGAGCGTTAACGATTGCGCCGCTACTTCTTCCGAAATGAGACAGACATTTGGCTGTGTTTTCAGCGCGCACTCAAGCGCAATATGACTGGCCGAACGCCCCATGAGCTTAATAAAATGCCAGTACTTGCGGGCACTGCACGCATCGCGCGCAATGTTCCCGATGAGTTCACTGTATGTTTTTGTGGCAGTGTCAAAACCAAACGAGGTTTCTATCGCCTCATTTTTCAAGTCTCCGTCAATGGTTTTGGGAACACCGATAACCTTGGTAGAAATACCACTGTTTACGAAGTGTTCTGCCAAAAGGGCAGCGTTCGTGTTGGAGTCATCACCTCCTACAACTACGAGTGCATCAAGCGCCATACGCGTGACTGTCTGCGCCGCGGCGGTAAACTGGGACTCACTTTCAATTTTGGTGCGTCCTGAACCAATGAGGTCAAAGCCACCTGTGTTGCGGTACGCATCTACACGGTCTGCGCATATCTCGATATGATCGCCAGAAAGCACGCCCGCAGGACCGCCTAGAAAACCGATAAGGACAGAGTCAGCGTGCCATCGTTTTAATCCGTCGAAAAGCCCTGCTATAACGTTATGACCACCTGGTGCCTGACCCCCTGAGAGTACTATGGCAACACGTAATCCTCGCGGCTCAGGTGCAGTCTCCATGGGGGAATCTTCGTTTTTCTCACTAGCATTAACGAAGTTCACCAGCGGCTGACCGTAGGTCCGCGCAAAAAGAGAGCGCAACGCGTCATGGTCTGCCACCGCAGTGGTGGATAGGCCGCGACGCGCACAAACGCGCCGAAAGTCCCCCCGAAGAAGATCGGGGACCTTTGGCAGGTAGCGATGCCGTTCCTGTTGCAAGAGAGAAATACTCATCGATGATTACTCCTTCATATACGAAAAATAGCACACCGCACCGCCGCACCCCCATAACTCACTCTGCAGCAGGCGCGACCGCGTGTGGATGCGCAATACTCAACGCAAGAATAGCACGTTTAAGAACCGTCGCTTCTTCTTCATACAGTGAACGCCCCACACTGCACAACGCAGCGCTCTCCTGTGCGATCACCTCCGCCGCCATTTTCCTGTCGTATCCCATCTGTACAAGAGCAGTTACTAGATCCTCAATTTCCCTCGCATGGGGAGCACACCCAAGATTGCTCGAATGTGCAGCACGATCATCTGTCTGACTCTGGGCACAAGAAGCCGCGTCGGTTAGCGCGAGCGTACCTTTCAGCGCTAAGAGCATGCGCTGTGCAGTCTTTTTTCCAATGCCTGGTATGCGCTGGAGTGCACATAAATCTTCTGTATCAAGCGCTGCACACAAAGCCTGACTGCTAATACTCGAAAGAACTTTGAGCGCCTGCTTTGGACCAATACCTTCTACCTTTGTAAGACTGAGAAAGAGCGTGCGCTCTTGTACATTCGAAAAACCAAAGAGGCGAAGCGCATCTTCACGGTGATACAACCAGGTAAAGACTTTAACGTGTGATCCAACCTCACCGAACGCAGCACTACTGTATGCGGACACTGCAATTTCCCATTCAATACCATGCACCTCAACACAGAGGCGCTCGCGCTCATGGAGCGTCAAGATACCGCTGATGCTTTCGAACATTATCTCCTCTTTATGTGTGGCGCACTGAAGCGAACACTACGCTACCATGACAATTGCACAAAGACCGGATCGTGATCAGAAACGCGTTCCCGAGCAGGCTGCTCTGCGTTAATATGCAGTATATCAGCAGTCTCCGTGCGCGCTCCTACAGACAGGATATTATCCAGTGTTTGCGAGTAACCGCGGTGCACATAGGTATATCGCTCCGTCTCCGGCAAGAGATCCAACGCACTGCGCATCCCCACTGCGGTGAATTTTTGAATAACATCAGAAAACCAAAAATCATTGAAATCTCCCGCCACCACCACCGGAAGATCTGCACGCTCGCGACGTAGCGCAGCAACAAAAGCGGCAACCTGCGCCGCCTGCTGTATACGCTTGCGTTTGGAGTGTTCCTGTGCAGGTTGCGTGCTACCCCAAACGGGGTCAGCCCCTCGCTTTGAAGAAAAGTGATTCGTTACCACAACAAAATCTTTCCCCTTATTCACCCCTGATACAAACTGAAAATGTGCCACCAAAGATTTACGTGTGTTTTGAAAACTTTCTTGCCCTACTCCGATGCGCGCAGGATTTTTTACCATCTGTCTTCCCCCGCGCACCATTTGGGCAACCGAATGAAATGTTCCTGTTCCTGCGCTTCCTGTCTGGTCCTGCACCAGCTGCACACGATCGGTACGGTACAAATAACAACAGCGAATATTTCCTCCCGGTTGTCCGCCATCGGCATCCAACGATTGCACGCCCGCAGGAGCATTATCCTGCGGATCGATATTCACCGCTTTATACCGAACGGCGCTGAACTCTGCCATTGCACGTACCAGTAAATCCAACGTGTGCTGTGCGCTCGTACAGTGATGATGTTTTTTTGCGCCATCGTCATCCTGTATCTCAACAAGACAAATAACGTCCGGCGCCTTAAGATCATTCACAAAGTGCTTCGCAAAGACGCGCGCACGCGCTGAGTCTGCTTTATTCCCTGCAGAAAAATTCTCCACATTATAACTCGCTATATTCAAAAATCGTGCGTTGAACTGTATGGTCGAAACTTCAGGACTAAAACCTGAGCGTCTCAAAGGGGGAAGCGGCTCAGCAAGTTCTAATTGGTAACTAGAAGACGAATACCCCATGATCCCCACCACCGTCCCTTCAAAGGAATCACCAGGCAGAGGAGGGGCGCTTTTGAATACTTCAGGAAGGCTGTCAAACATACGTCGGGGACAAAAGGCAAGGACAGGATGTATATGGGTTTGCTCATACACGTATCCTCCGTGCATATTCAAACGTGTAGAAGGGGTATCCCCCGGTAGGAGGTAATACGTAGAGCGATACGCAACAGCAGGAACGGTGGGATTCACCATCTGAACCCGCATCCCTTCCACACTTTCATAAAAATCAATAGTCTCTGCATCCGGTGCGAGGTCTGCAAGGTTGCTGACAAACACCGGCTGAGACACCCGCGCATACGAAATCAACACCGGTTCAGGCAATTCCCTGCCATGTGCTAGCACTCGCACATCCTGCGCGCGCTTGATAACAAGCTGGGTGACGCTCAGATCCCGAGCATTGCCTTTTGAGATATACTCGCTGACAGTACCGAGCACCGCCACGTAGTCACCCACGCGCAAACTATCAGGGAAAGCCTTACCACAATACACAAAAATGCCGTCAGACGTTTTAGGATTGCCATCCCCATGCGGATCTTGAAAATAAAAACCAATAGGGCGTTTACCCGAACGTGCAATAGCAGTTACCACGCCACGCACATCACGCACGTGTTTACCCTCATAGGCAGAACGGTGTCCTTCCCCTTGGATCGCACCGATTGAGTGGGGAACAGACGCCGCACTGCACCATGATCCTGTCCCCACTATCCAAAAGATGACCCCCACACACGCTCCCGCTACTTTACCGCTCATAGGACACTCCTCACGCGCAGTGTATCAGCGCAGGTAATTTTGCACAGTACGGTAGTTTTCTTTGGTGACAACTTTGTAGGGGATCCACACACACTGCTTTTCTGCCGTACCGAATACTGCCGCGCGTCCTGCCAATCCGTTTCCTGCGTGCGTAAACGCAGTGCTGTCTTCAGCGGGGATCGATGGGACAGAATCACCCATAAGTGCAAACAAAAGATTTAAAATAGCCTTCCCCTGACTGGAGACATCGTTAAGGACGGTGCCGAGCATCAGATCCTCTTCAATAGCTTTCAAAGCAGACGCAGTAGCATCGATACCCACAACCGGCACACGCTTATTTTCTTTAAAAAAACCTGCACTCTGCAACGCTTCAATGGCGCCGAGCGCTGCGTCATCGTCATTCGCAAATACTGCCTCAATGCGATCTCCGTGTGTGTGAATAAGCGTGTGCATCGCAGCCTGTCCTTTCACCCGACTGTCAAGCGCAAAAGCCTCCCCGATTATCTCACCCTTTAATCCGATTTCTCTCAGCGCCTGACACACATACCGCGCACAGCGAGCACCGCTTTTATGATCAGGATCCCCTTTGAGCACTACGCATTGGATAATACCGTCGGCGTTCTTATCTGCACTTGGTGTACGTTCCAGATATTGCGCAACCAGTCTGCTTTGCGGCAAACCAAGCTCGTCGTCCTTGACGCCTACGTAATAGGCGCGTGCATACCGGTTCAAATCAGAAAGGTCAGGCATACGATTGAAGAATACTAGCGGAATGCGCGCCTGCTGTGCCTTTTCGATAACCGTGCGCGCAGCACGATGGTCTACAAGATTTACCGCAAGACCGTGCACGCCGCGCGCAATAAATTGATCGATGTGCTTGTTCTGAATACTCTGCGATGCCTGACTATCCACGATGAGGATTCGAGCATGTTTTTTGCCAACCGTAGAGATTATGTGACGCAGGCGCGCCACGAGCGTGTTGTCATACTGATATACGACTACTCCGATAGTCGGCCTTTCGCTGCGCTTGCACGCGCCCGCACCAAGTGCACACAAGAGGAATATAGAAATTAGAAAAAGGATGGATTATCCAGTGCTGCCACCAATCGCATGAACGTGTCTATGTACCCGGCCTTGCGCCGTTTAGCGTACACGTCTGCGACAATCGCCTCACTTGCCTCAATCATGTATATGTTTTGGATTTCTATTACGTCGTACGTGCTAAAGCCATGCTCATCTGCAAAATTACCAGGAACCAGTGACTCCACACGGTAGGTGTTGCGCGTGCCGGTGCGCGCCAAGTGCATCCCAAAAAGGGGCAAGAAGGCTCGGTACGATAAGTCGTACTTATACAGGATCCGGGCAGGATGTTCCGGCCGTACTCCTAACTGGCAGTACCATTCATCCTGCTCATAGGCGGCCAGATCATGCAGTTTGCTCTTGTCCCGCAATCGGTACCCTGCAAGACGGACGATAGTTTCGGGCACGTATTTTTCCAACTCTGCCTGTAAGTCAGCTACACAAGAAACGGATGCATCATTGACCGTGGTAATAATTGCCCCTTCTGGTATTCCTGCGTACGAGAGAGGACTGCCAGGAATAACGTACGAAGAAAGCACACCGCCGACGCCAGCATTTTTCCACACACGGTGTGTTTCACCAAACGCACCAAGCCACGGATGCGTCACCAATCCCCCGCGGTACAAGCTTGGCAGCACCTGCTTGAGCAATTCTACAGGAATGGCAAAATTAAGCCCTGCATGCTGCTCCACACCTGCAAACGCTACTGCCTGAACGCACCCTTCCTCGTCGATAACTGGACCGCCTGAATTCCCTCGATTAATGGATGCGTCTATCTGCAGCACTCCCCCACCGACTGAAAGCAGTTTGCGCTTTTTCGCAGACACGATGCCAGAAGTAAGCGTTCGTTCAAGCCCAGCAGGCGATCCTATCGCGTAGATTTTACTCCCCACGTCCAAATTCTTTGAGGAACCTAAGCCAAACACCACCTCAGGAGTAATTTCTGTTTTTAGCAATGCAAGATCTGCAAGCGCATCCCACCCGACAACGCGCACCGGAACTTTCACGGTGTTGTCTGAGGGGAGCTTGATGTACGCACGCGAATACCCTTCGTACGCAGGATCTACCTCGCTTCTGATAACGTGGTAGTTAGTGACGATATAGCCCCTCTTGTCGATGAAAAAACCTGACCCAATAACTCGATCTGCAAACCCGCGTCCGTGCTCTACGCGGATTCCTCGATCTACCAAAATGGTGACCGTCCCCTTTATCATGGCTGCCGGACTCCGCGCAGCAGAAGTTCCGGCGCGCTTTTCTTGCGCCGCAACCAATACGTGCGCACCCTCCTTTTTCCACTGTTCAATTTGCGCACGATGCAGCGATCGCTCCGTCCAGTCCTTCAGCGGAATGCGAAGTGCCGAGAGGGAACGAAAAAACACAAGTGCCTCCGACCACTTCTGTTTCTCCACCGAATGGTGAAACGCCTCTTTGACGCGCGCAAGCGCCTGGGCATACAGCTGATCCACCTTCTGATGTGCTGGGGCATTTCTTTTGAGCGCAATTGCACACATAAGCGCCCGCAGAGGACGCGCGCGCAGTTCCTCTTTTGCACACGCAACCTGTGCATCGAGGTATTCTTTTCCCGTACGGTCGACGCGCACATCCGCCCTTTCGTCGAAGACACGACAACCGGAAAGGACACCCAGCACCCCGCCGAGCGCAACGTTCAGCCATGCACTTCGCAGACAAAGGGAAGCGGTTTTCACCGCACGGAGCCTGCAGCAAAAGGTCGGACAGCACCGGGCGACACCGCGCCGGATGCACCCGCTGAACCAACGGAAGAAGTAGCCGCCGCACAAACAGCCCTGCAGGTACTCACCTTGGGCAGAGCAGAGGAAGACACCCGAGAAGCGACAGGCGCGCCGCCCGTGCGCAGCGCCTGCTCCACAGCAGCGATAACACAGTCTGGGGTGGAAGCCCCTGCACTGATGCCCACCGCACTGAAGGCATAGATATCGGGGGGAATATCTTCTACACGCTCCACCAGCCACGTAGGCAGCGACGTTTCGCGCGCGGTGTGGAGTAGACGCTGAGTATTTGCCGAGTGTGCGCCGCCGATCACCAGGAGCGCTTCCACCGTGGGCGCAAGAGCACGCAGCGCCGCCTGTCTGCGCGCAGTTGCCGCGCAGATAGTACGCGCTACCGTCAATTCCCGCACACGGGTACGCGCCGCAGCGGCGATCGCGTCGTATTCACCCTGTGTAATGGTAGTTTGGGCAAGGAGCGCTGCACGCGCTAAACACGGCAACGCGGCAGCCTCACGCGCGTTTTGCACCACAAAGCACTGCACCTGTGGCAGCATGCCGTCTGGTGCGCCGCCCGGCAAGTGGCTGCACGCCTGCGCAGCTCCCGCGCGCACATACCCCTCGATGCCAACGATTTCCCCATGATTGCGGTCCCCGGCGAGAATAACGTGCAGTCCCTGCGCGGCAAAACCCTGAGCACGCCGCTGACTTTCCTTAACTCGCGGGCAGGTGGCGTCCACCACCTGCGCTCCGGAACGCTCGAGGGCCTCATACACCTCAGGTGCCACGCCATGCGCTCTAATCACCACGGTACGCTCCGTCTTTTCTTCCGCTGCATGCGGCGCTGCGCCCGGTGCCGCAGGAGCGTGCAGCGCAAAAGATAGATGAGCAGGATCCAGACACTCAATGCCATGCGCGCGCAAACGGGCGAGCGTCACGGGATTGTGGACGAGTGGACCGAGCGTGTAGACGCTCCCGCGGTGGTGGGCGCGGGCGTGCTCTGCCATGCGCACCGCCATACGCACCCCGCCGCAGTAGCCGAGGGTGTGGGCGCGCGTGATAACCTTAATGCAATTGACCTTTCTCATATCACTCACTGGGGCACTAAACCGGACGAAAATTGGCGCGCCGAGTGTACCAAAGGCACCCAGGTCATGCAAGGGCGCGGCGTGGTGGTGAGTTCTTCTTCTTTTATTTTGAAAAAGACACGTTGCTTTTCCTGCGCGAATGCGTCAGAATGGCGTGGTCCCTATGATATCGTGTTCGGTGCGCAAGAGCCCGGCTCTGGGAGCCTCAGGTCGGCGCTGCGCCGCGTTTCTTGCCTTTGCGCTCTTACCGGTCCTGTCGAGCGGCCTTGGTGTGCAGGTGGCAGTGGCCGCACGCGGTGGTGGAAGCCACCCCGGCAGGGAAAGCTTTCTCCAGTTCCTCATTCCATCTGGCGGTCGCTACGAATACCTCGGGGTGAGCTTTACAGCGCTGGCAGATGACGCCAGCTTCTTTGAAGCCAACCCTGCCGGCAGCGCCGGGCTCAGCCGCGGGGAAGTTGCTCTGTTCCACCACTCGCAGATCCAGGACTCACACACCGAGACGGTTTCGTTTGCGCGACGTACGCAGAACACCGGCTACGGCGCCTCCGTGCGCGCCTTCTCTTCTGAGTCAGATCTCAAGTCCTTCTGTGGAGGCAAAGGTGGAGGCAAAGGTGGAGGCAAAGGTGGAGGCAAAGGTGGAGGCAAAGGTGGAGGCAAACAGGGAGCAGGCTTCGTAGCAATAGCCAATGCGTCTCACACCTTCTGTGGCCAGTATCGCTTTAAGGGCGTAAGCTTTGGCTGCAATTTCAAGATGGGATTCCGCAAGGGCAATACCAACAAACATGTGACCGTCGCGGGTGACTTGGGCCTGCGCGCTGCCTTTTCTGTGGCAAAGAACTTTGGCTCAAATGAGCCGAACATGCACGTGGGGTTGGTGCTCAAAAATGCTGGGATCTCGGTAAAGATAGAAGATAACAAAGTCGAATCACTCGATCCGGCCGTTTCCGTCGGCTTTGCCTACCGGCCGGTGTATGCGTTTTTGTTAAGTCTCGGGCTGCAGCAAACCCTCAACAAAATGGAGCCGCCGGTGTGCAGTGTTGGGTTCATGCTTTTTTGTACCCATCGCGTTACCCTCCTCGCCTCTGCTGCGTGTAAAGGAACGGGCTACGCCCTCTCAGGCGGCGCAGAAATCCGCATTGGCTCCTTCCACCTCGACATGGGCTACCGGTACGACCGGATTTTCCAAGTCACCCTCCCACACCACGTGTCAGTAGGGCTGAAGTGGCTCATACCCAACGGCGGAACCCAGGCGGATCAGGCCCTCTTGGTCAAAGAGTCCTATCTAGTGGGGCTGCGCTTTTATGACCAGCGGCGCTACCAAGAAGCAATTACTGCGTGGCAGCTGACGCTGCGCCAGGATCCGGGCTTTGAACCGGCTGCTGAAGGCATCGAGCACGCACGACGCTTTTTAAAACTACACGAAAAGCTTTCTCTCTTTGATATTCTCAACTAGCCTGCCGTGGCGCACCCCTGCTTTGCTCCACGCCGCGCTCCAGCGCGCGCAGGAGCGTTTCTCACCCTGTGGCTCCGGGAACACGCGCGCTCTTTACGTTCCCCGCACACATGCGCTACACTCCCCGCCACCGTCGCAGGGAGGGCCCCGTGTTACAGGACCTATCCGCAAATGCCCGTAAGGTACTGCTCGAGCTCGGTCAGACCGTTGCGCGTGAAGCTCGCGCCTCGCTCCTTCAGCCAGAGCACATTCTGCTCGCCCTCATTCAGCACAAAGTAGGCCGCGGCTACAAGCTCATCGAAAAACTCATCGAAGATGTCGCTACCGTCCGCCTCATCCTCGAGCAACACGTCCTTACCAATGAGGGAGACGTCGCCAGTCCCCAGGACCTGCCCGTCTCAGGACGCGTCAAACACTTGCTCGACATCGCAGCAATGGAAGCGCGCTCCCTGCGGTGCGCTTACATCGGTACCGAACACCTCGTTATCGCCTTTGCCCGAGAGGAGCAAAATCCTCTCTTCCAAAGCCTCATCCGAGAAGGACTCTCGCTCGATGACCTGCGAAACGCGAGCATTATATCCTCACCTCATTCTGATACCACCCGCACCCGGCTCGAGCGGAAAGTTGCAAGCGTCCTTGACGAATACGGCACCGACCTTACCGAACGCGCGCGCGCCGGCGCCCTCAATCCGGTCATCGGACGAAACAAAGAAATTACCCGCGTCATTCAAATCCTGTGCCGGAGAGGAAAAAATAACCCGGTGCTCATCGGAGAACCAGGTGTCGGGAAAACTTCCATCGTTGAGGGGCTCGCGTACGCCATCGTTCGGGAGGAGGTCCCGCACATCCTGCTGCACACCCGCGTCGTTTCCCTAGACCTTGCCGCCGTCATAGCAGGAACAAAGTACCGCGGCCAGTTTGAGGAGCGGCTCAAACGCATTATTAAGGAGGTGGAAGAAGCTGAAAAAGTCATCCTTTTCATCGATGAGCTGCACACACTCATCGGAGCAGGAGGCACGCAGGGGTCTTTGGACGCCGCCAACATGCTCAAGCCGGCCCTTGCACGCGGACAAATCCAGTGCATTGGGGCAACAACCCTGGCAGAGTATCGCCGTTACTTTGAAAAAGACGCAGCTCTCACCCGCCGATTCCGATCGGTGCTCGTGCGTGAACCGAGCTTTGAAGAAACCTGCACTATTTTACGCAAAATAAAATCACACTACGAACGACATCACCAGGTGATATACCAAAGCGATGCGCTTGAAAAAATTGTTGAGCTTTCACGGCGCTACATCCCTGAGCGGTTCTTTCCAGATAAGGCAATTGATCTTATGGATGAAGTAGGAGCCATGAAACGGGTACAACAGCGCGCAGATACGCAGGTATTGCGTTCCTTTTCCATAAGAGTTGCTAATCTTACCACAGATACTGAGCGCGCCATTGCGCTTGAAGATTGGGCGCGCGCGCGTTCTTTACACACCGATGTAGTGCAGCTGCGCAGACGGCTCCACGCGCTGAAGGTAGAGTGGAGCGCGCGCGAAGCGCTGTCTATCTTTGCAGAAGATGTTGCACAGGCTGTCTCTCTCATGACCGATATCCCGGTACATTCGCTCGAAGGGGACGAGCTGTGCCGCTTTACCAATATCGAACGGGATCTTTGTGCCACCGTGCGTGGGCAGCGCGAGGCCATTGCAACGCTCGCGCGCGCCATCGTACGCGCGCGTGTCGGCATCTCTTCAGACACGCGCCCAATTGGCTCCTTCCTGTTTCTTGGACCGACCGGTGTAGGCAAAACGCTTTTGGCAAAGACACTCGCGGAATTTCTTTTCGGTTCAGCAGACGCGCTCATCCGCATTGACATGAGCGACTACATGGAACGCTACAACACCTCACGCCTCATGGGAGCACCGCCTGGATACGTGGGATTTGAAAATGGCGGTCTACTTACCGAGCGCGTACGGCACCGCCCTTTTTCTGTCATCCTTCTGGATGAAATTGAAAAGGCGCATCCAGATGTCTTCAATGTTCTCCTCCAGGTGTTAGAAGAAGGAGAGCTGCAAGACAACCTGGGGCACACGGTGAACTTCCGCAACACTATCATCATCATGACCAGCAATGCAGGCACACGCGGCCTGGGGGAAAACGTTCCTGGCTTTCAAACCGCACGCGCGCGAAACATCGAGTACCGTCAGCTGCGCGTACAGGCCCTCCGGGAAATAAAACGCATCTTCTCTCCGGAGTTTCTCAATCGCGTTGACGAGTGCGTAGTGTTTGCTCCGCTTGAGCGAGAGACCCTGCAGGAAATTTTAGAATGCGAACTGAAAAAGCTCGCAGAACGCCTACGCGGTAAAGATATTGTGCTGCGCTACAGCGCGGCTGCAAAGGCCTACTGTCTTGAACACGGCTTTGACCCATTCTTGGGCGCACGCCCCCTGCGCCGCGTATTGCAGCAAGAAATTGAAAATGAGCTTGCGCTGCGCATGATTCACGGAACGTTGCGCGCAGGATCGTGCGTGCACATAGACTCAGACGGCGTGCGCCTCCACCTTTCTACCGAAAAAAGTTACCTGACGCTGCATCCCCAAGAAATATAACTAATCAGTCACACGCGCCCGCATCTCCCGTACCTGCAGGTCACTTTCCCACACAGAGCTTCTCAAACAGCGCATCTAGGATATCTTCGCTGTGCACTTCCCCAGTAAGCGCCCCACAATGATAGAGCGCCTCTTCCAGATCATGCACCACTGCATCCAACCCGAACCCACGTGCATACGCCTCCTGTGCATGCTCCAACGCCTGCACTGCAGCGTCTACCAACACGTACTGGCGTTCTGAGCCAAGAGAAAGCTCCTCGTACGGCACCTGACCGCCGTGCAGCAGGTGGAGTGTCTGTGCACGGAGCGCGTCCAACCCCGCGTGAGTCTTTGCGCTTACACACACGAATGCGCGCGGCGCACGATCCCTCACCTCCTCGTTCTTTCCGCCTGCTAAACACTGCTCCCCCGCCCCGCGCTCGTCCTGACTGCGTGCACACGACAATACCGGTGCCGATACAAACGACTGCACTGCCTGACACACCTGTGTGCGCTCAGACATAGACATCAAATCGTGATGGGTAACTACCACTACCAAGGGTACTGCACAGTCCGAAAGAAAAGCGCAATCTGCAGCCTGCACACCTGCACGTCCATTAATAATGTAAAAAACGCAATCTGCTCCCTGCAAGAGTTGCTCGCTGCGTACCACTCCCTGTGCCTCAATAGGATTGTCAGTTACTCGTAAGCCTGCCGTATCACACAGACGCACTGGAATGCCCGATAGATCAAGGTCTGCTTCGAGCCAATCGCGCGTTGTACCCGGAACGGACGAAACGATGGCACGATCCTGTCCTAAAAGAGCGTTGAAAAGAGATGATTTACCCGCATTTGGACAACCGCCGAGCACGATGCGCACTCCCGTTCGCTGCAGCGCACGCTCCTGCCAGCAGGCACGGAGCCTGCGCAGACGTTCTACCAACGGTTCAAGTTCACGCATATCAACATCGTGCACACGCGTTTCTTCATCTTCCGGATACTCAATTTCCCCCTGAAGCGTAGCTGAAAACGCAAGCAACGCACGGGTAAGCGCTGCTATCTCCTTCTGAAGCGCACCTGAAAGGTGCAACACCGCTTGCTGCTGCGCCGCACACGTGCGTGCATCAACCAGTGACTGAATCGCCTCAATACGCGTCAAATCCCTTTTACCATGAAAGAATGAACGAAAACTAAATTCACCTCGCTGGGCGGCACGAAACCCCTGCGCAAGACAGAGCCGATACACAGCCTGTACGGTACGCACGCCCCCATGACAAATAATTTCTACCGCATGTTCTCCCGTAAAACTGTGCGGTGCGCGGTACACCAGCAGTACTACCTCATCCACCCGTGTCTTTCCGTCCAAAATCCATCCGTGGAGAAACGTATGCGCACGTGCGCGCATCAGAGCCTGCGCACGAGAAAAAAAGGACGCAACACGCTCAATGGAGCTGCTCCCACTCGTGCGGACAATACCTAACGCGGCAGGACTGAGCGCCGTGGCAATGGCGACGATGTCATCGTCGAGCGCATACTCATGTGCGCGCATCAGCTACCGTTCCCTTACGGCCGTGGGCGCAGGTGCGTGAAAAGACAAGCCGCCTGCAAGTCCCACACGGAGAAAAAGCAGCGGCACCACTCCCGTACTCAGGGAAGCTCCTATACCATAACGCACAAAACGCAACAGGCGTGCATACTCAGCGGGCGCACCCGAGAACAGTGCATGAAGCGCAGAAGACACCACACTACAGAACACACACCCTACGCAAAAGCGCACCACCTTCTGGGTGAAAGACCCCCCAGCAGCATGAAACCCCACGCCGCCTGCAGGCGTCCTGCGCGTAACCCAACGATCAAAGATAAAGAGGTGCCCTGCTCCTAACCCGCAGAATGCACCACACATCGACACATCCGCCCCACCGACAGCTAGCAAGAGTGCTATGCACACCACGGCAGAAAAGCGCAACCCCGCCAGACTGCGTCCTGAGACCTCCTGTACGCGCGTAAAGAACACAACCCCACGCCTGAGCGCGCGCCGCATACCGAGAACCAGCGCGCCAAAAAGTACTGCGTTTAACCAACCAAGAAGCACATCAATAGGATAGTGCACGCCCAAATACACACGAGAAATCCCAATGACTCCTACAAATAGCACGCCCGCCACGCTCGTCCACGCGGTGTGCGCCAGCGGGGTACGCTCCTGTCCATAAGACGACGGGTTCTCCCGATCCCCTACCTGCCTATCGGTTCCACAACCTGGCGCACAAAAGCAGGGAACAGGAGTCTTCGCAGACGGATAGCTACGCGCGAGCAACACAAACAAAGCACTCGCCTGTGCATGCCCGGAGGGCGTAGAAAAACCATCGTGGAACACAAGTTTCACCGATGGGTCACGCACAAAGGGCCGCGGAACACGCAACAGCCCCTTCAGGGCGTAATTGAGCCCCTCGCTACATGCCAATGCGTAGGCAATGGCTAAACCCTTTCGGTACTCTACGCACCACAGCACCCAGAGCGAACACAGGGCGATACCCTTCCCTCCAAAGAAGGTAAAAAGAACAACTGCGTGTGTTATCACAGGGTGCGCAGCCTGCTGCACCGCGTGTATGACGGACAAGTTCCAGAATATAAATTCTTCCATAGTGTCCTATCCTCACTTTGACACGCGCGTCTGCATCGATCCGCGCTCCGTCCTGTGCGGCAGATCCTCAAGCCAATAAACTCTATCCGGAGCGCGCTCCTGCACAAAAATGGCGCTGTAGCGCCCTGAATGCTGCACACGTACGCTGCCAGGAAAATACTGCGTGTGCAAAAACCACACAAGATCGCACATATCGTCGCGCGAATGCGAAACCGAGTAACGGTAGTAGAGCGTTGCATCGGTAAGCAGCGCTCTGCGCGCTGGATCTGCTGTCTCATGCGGGTCAACTGCTGCGCGTACATTTCCCCGCAATCCCCCATACCACGCGTGCGCCGCAGTCAGGAGATTAAGCGCGCGCGCTTCATCCATGTAGTACAACTCGTACACACCTGACACTGCAGGTACCGCAGTAGAAATGCGATACTTGTCCACCTGGGTGAGTGCCGACCACGTTAGCACGTACAGAACCTGCTGCGGGGTTCCCTCAGGAACCCCAACGGGCGCAGGTCTCAGTTGCTTAGTGATCAACGGCTCCAAGGACTGCATGTAACGCAAACTCCGTGACAATACAAAACTGGGAAAAGAGAGAAGCACCCGCCAAGACACGCGCAGGCCGAACGAAGGCGCCGATCAGAATCGAACTGATGCATAAAGGTTTTGCAGACCTCTCCCTTACCACTTGGGCACGGCGCCGAGGACCCCTCAGGCTAACAAAAAAAGACGCAATCGTTCAAGGGTAAACCAACCGATACTCCAGGCACGCTGTGACCTTGCGCAAAGGGGATTACCATGGAAAAACAGTCACCCGCACAAACTATCTCGCTCTTCGTGCTCCTCGCGCTCATGTTTGTACTCGTGTGCATGCTGTTCGTACCCTACCTAACGGTGCTTCTCTGGTCGAGCATCCTTGCTATCCTGCTTTCACCGTGTTATCGCGCACTGTGTGCAAGAATAGATATGCACGCTTTTACGCGTACTCGACATCTCGTTTCTCACATGAATGGAGAGGATGGATGTACCGCGGCGATTACCCGAGCGACGCGCTTTCAAAAAAAGATGCTCGCAGCGGTATTTTCACTTGTGATTACCCTTCTGGTGACCACTGTATTTTTTTTCATTGCAATTAGTTTGTTTGGACAGGGAAAGCTCTTGTTTGACAAACTTTCGCTCTTCTTCAGGGAATACGATCTATTTGAAGGTGCAAAGCAACGGAGCTTTACCGCGCTTATTTTTAAACTTTCCCGAGGAACGGTTGATATCTCTACCCTCAATGTGGAGGAGCATCTGCTACGGTTCTTCGGCAAGCATGTAGAATCGGTGTTTGTGTATACACAAATTTTTGTCAAAAACATCGCTCGCGCAGCCCTTTCCACGTTGTTCTTTAGTTTTACCCTATACTTTTTCTTTCTCGATGGGGAACATTTGTCCTGTCTGCTCATTGCTGCACTACCCTTGAGGAAGCGCGCAAGCGCACAGTTGTTAGAAAAATGCAAAGAGGCAACGCGTCATTTATTCAAAGGTCTATTCTCCATTGCTTTTTATCAGACCTGCGTTGCATTTGTGTTCTACGGAATCTTCCGCGTGGAAGGACCGATGGCTTTAGCAATGCTCACCTTCTTCGCCTCATTCTTACCACTGGTCGGCTGCGCCTGCGTGTGGCTCCCAGTGGGAATTAGCATTGGATTTACGAGCGGGTGGATGCGCGGCACCCTTTTCTTGTTTGTCGCTGGAAGTTCAATCACTATCATCGACAGTTTCTTGCGCCCGTTGTTGCTGCAAAATAAAATGCGCATCCATCCATTGCTTATTTTTTTCTCTATGCTCGGTGGGGTGCAGACGTTCGGCTTTAACGGTATGGTGCTCGGTCCTATTTTGGTTATCCTGCTGTTCACGGTTATCGACTTGACGCACGACGGGGAGTCTCACTACACGTCTATTTTCCACGACCCCCCTGCTGCAGGTGTGCACGCGCAGTCGATACACAGACAAGGAAAAAAATAGGGATATCTTGCTGCTCGGCGCCCTTTTTATTACCATGCGGCCCATGACGCGCGCGTGTATATTCGATCTTGATGGAACGCTAACGAATACGCTGGAGACCATTGCCTACTTCGTCAATATGCAGGCTGCCCATTACCATTTACCCCCAATTCCCTCTGAAAAGTTTGCGCTGTTTTTAGGAGATGGTTCGCGCGCACTGATTCAGCGCGTGCTTGCTCATTACGGCGCTGCAGCTCAGACTATTTCTGAGGATGAATTTTTACAGCGCTACTGCCTCGCGTATGAGGCAGACTTTCTCCAACGCTGTACTGTATATCCGGGGGTTCCTGAGATGCTTGTGGAGTTGAAGCGACGCCGCATAGAACTCGCCATTCTCTCCAACAAGCCACATTCTATCGCGCAGAAGGTAGCGTCTGCTTTTTTTGGGGACAATGTTTTCTCAGTGGTGCTTGGCCAACGCGAAGGCGTACCCGTAAAACCAGATCCTGCTGGGCTTTTTGAGATCCTGCGTACCCTAAACGTGGAGACGGCGGAGGCGCTTTTCGTCGGAGACACCGCCGTGGATATACGCACCGCGTCCGCAGCGCAAGTGCGCAGCGTGGGAGTGCTCTGGGGCTTTCGAGACGCGACAGAGCTATCCCAGGCGCAAGCCCACGTGCTTATCAGGACGCCCGCCGAGTTACTCCAGCACCTTTCTTTCTAGACTCGCGGGTACAAACTCAGACGGAGCGCACGACGCTTCCGGATCCCTGCAGGGCACGAGCCGCTACTTCTCTTCACGCCCAACGCAGTTCGCCCGCAGGGGTATAGCGAAGTCCACGCAGCATCAGTGCCAGGGCGCCATCCCCAGTGATGTTACACGCAGTCCCAAAACTGTCTTGCAAAGCAAATATCGCAATGAGCAAACCGGTTCCTGTGGTATCAAAGTGCAACACATCAAGCACCAGCCCGAGCGACGCAAGCACCGTACCCCCTGGAACCCCCGGCGCACCTACGGCAAAAATGCCGAACAAACAGGAGAACAGCACCATATCTGCAAGAGAGGGCATGGACCCGTACAACATCTGCGCTATCGTTAGACAAAAAAAGGTCTCCGTCAGAACAGACCCGCACAGATGTGTGGTTGCACCCAGCGGGATCGCAAAATCCACAATTTCCGCAGGCAGTGCCCGTGACTTGTGCGCACATTGTAACGAAACCGGCAGTGTTGCTGCACTCGACATCGTGCCCAGCGCAGTTGCATACGCCGCTCCATAATGACGAAGTACCTCGAACGGATTTTTGCGTGACAGTATCCACCCCACCAGGTACAACACGCACAGCCACAGGAGATGACCCACAATGACGACCGCTACCACTTTGGCAAAAAGCGGCAGCTGACGAGTTAAACTCCCGCTGTACGCAAGTTCTGCGAAGGTAGCCGCCACAAAAAAGGGAAGCAGCGGCACCAACACTCGGCTAATAGCTTCACCCATCATGCGACGAAATTCATACAGCACCTGCTCCACCGCACGTGCTTTTACCCAGAGGGCAGACAGCCCCACCAAGAGAGCAAAAGCAAGTGCAGTGACCACGGGCATAAGAGACGGAATCTCAAGGGTAAAGATAACCTTAGGGATTGTACGCAAACCCTCTACCGTGCGCGGGATCCGAAGATACGGGATAACAACACGCCCCATCGCGGTGGCAAAAAGGGAAGCACCCACCGAAGAGAGATAGGAAAGTACCAGAAACGAGCCTAGCATCCTACCGGCACTCGCTTTCAGACTCAGGACAGTAGGGGCAATAAAACCGAAAATAACTAGGGGAATAACAAAAAAAACAACCCCGCCGATAAGCGTTTTCCCCGTGTGGACAATGGCCATGACCGACTCATTAACGCACAGCCCGAGCGCAACGCCACAGACCATCCCCCCACTGAGCTTTGCAAGCAGCCAAAACCCCGCACTCCCGGCCATAGCGCCCTCCTCCGCACACGCGCCGGAAGTATACCAAAAAGACTATCCTCTGATAACAGGTCAGCGGTCTTTTTATGTCATAGAACCAACCTCGAAGGCGAGGCAAAACAGATCGAACCCGCACCTCCCAAGAACTATGCAGGAAAGACGCACCGACGGGTTGCATGCCGGGGCGGAGCGCACCCCTATGCAACAACCCAGCTTACTCCCACTACGGTTCACTCAAAGAATGTTCTCGAACTCCTCCCTCACCGACTGCGGCCATACACTGGCCTGAACTTCACCAATATGCTTCCTTTGTAGGAGCAGCATCGCCAAACGGGATTGACCGATGCCACCTCCGATGGATTGAGGAAGACGACCATTGATCAGATCCTGGTGCCAGCTGCACGCCAGACTATCCTCATCGCCAGTAAGAGCCAGCTGCGTGCGAAGCGCACTCTCATCTACCCGTATCCCCATCGAAGACACTTCAAACGCACGCCCCAACACTGGATTCCACACCAAAATATCGCCGTTCAGACCCTTGTATTCCCCTTCGGAAGGCGTCGTCCAGTCATCGTAATCTGGAGCGCGCACATCGTGCGGCTTGCCGTCAGAAAGCACACCACCGATCCCAATCAGGAACACCGCACCATGCTCTTTGCAAATAGCATCCTCACGCCCCTTGCTGTCTAAATGCGGATAACGCCGCACCAGCTCCTCGCTCTGTACAAATACAATATCCGCAGGCAAAAACGCCCGTAGGCCGAACTTCTCACTTACCAACACCTCCGACTCCCGAAGAGCACCGTAGACCTTACGCACCGTGTCCTTCAGATACGCAAGATTTCTCGACCCTACCGGTACTACCTTCTCCCAATCCCACTGATCCACACACACAGAGCGCACCTGATCCAAGGAGTCTTCATCCGGACGGAGCGCGATCATGTGTACAAACAAGCCCTCATTATCCTGAAAGCCGTAGCGGGCAAGCGTGTGGCGCTTCCACTTTGCTAACGAGTGCACAACCTCAAAGGCAGTACCCGGGATCTGCTTCACGGAGACGGAAACCGCCTTCTCCCGACCTGAAAGACCATCTTGGATCCCGTCACCCACCTGGCTCAGAAGAGGTCCCTGAACTTCTATGAGTCCCAGGTGCTCCATCAGCTTTTGGGTAAATGTGTGCTTGGCAAAGCTGATCCCCTGCTGTTGCAAAATAAATGATTTTTCCATAGTTAACGCCAACCTTTTACCTTATTGAGTAAACTGTGCACGCATTATTTAATAGGGTGGCGGTGTGGTGCAATACTCAAGTAATCTGACAGCAGGGAGGTGGTGTGAAAAAACGAATGTGGCGCGCGGTGCGGACCCTGCTTATCATCTGTGCGGGGGGAACCGGAGCGCTGTGGGCGCATCCGCACGTTTTTATCCGCACGAAAGTAACCTTTCAGTGGCAGAAGGGGGTGCTTCAACGCGCGCATATTACCTGGGAGTTTGATCCGTTTTTCAGCGCCGATATCATTAGCGGATACGACACCAATAAAGACGGGCTGTTTGACAAAAAAGAAACACAGCAGGTGTTTGAAAATGCCTTCATCCATACCAAACACTACTCTTTTTTTACCTTCATCCGTTCCGGGGAGCCGCACGCGCGACATACTCGCTCTCAAGCAGCACGTACAAGTCCCCAGTCAGTGCAGCATTTCTCGGTCAGTCAGAAAGACGGTACGCTGTCTTATCACTTCTCCATTGACCTTTCTAGCTACCAGCATGCTAAGTCCGCACCCCCAGGAACCCGGCGAACACTGTATCTTGCACTCTATGACCACTCATTTTTCTGCGACTTTCGTTATGCAGAACACGACACCGTACGCTTTGTGTGCGATAAGGCGCGCGTGCAGCCTTCCTATGAAATTGTTGAAAACCGAACCGCTCCTGTGTACTACGACCCCTTCGATAGCATAGAAAGCACTCCCCAATACGAACACTGGCGTCCCGGTCTGCATACCTACTACCCAAAAGAGATTCTCCTGCGCTACACTGCCCCCTAAGGTCCTTTTCCAAGGGGAGTTGAGAGCGTATGAAGAAAGTAGGGGTGCGCGTTCGCGCGTGTATCCTGTGCGCGCTTGCCGCGTGCGCCACGGGCGTCCTTGCTAATCCTTTTTTTGGCGGCGCTCCCGCGCGCCCGCGGAGGCAGCGCACCCCGGAGCTTTTGCTGCGCAGATACGCGCTCGTCCATCAACGCCTCGGTGCCGCCATAGTACAGTGGAGCAAAACCCATTCAACACGCGCGTGGTGGATTACTGTAATGCTCTCCTTTGCGTATGGCGTTCTGCACGCCTTAGGACCAGGACACAGAAAGGCAGCGCTTTTTTCTTTCTACCTGGGGAGGAACGCACCTGTGTGGGAACCTGCGCTCACTGCAGCGTTACTTGCGGCGTTGCATGGCGCAGCTTCCCTGCTCTTGCTTTCTGCATTTAGAGGTGTTTCCGGTGCAATCGGTGCACACAGTGCACGCACAATGTGGCACATGGAGGTGGGTTCCTACGGACTGCTCACCTTCTTAGCGCTTTTCTCTCTCGTGCATGAGCTGATGCACCTTTTCCCTTCGGGCGGGCGCTATTTCTCCTGCGGTTGCAGCGCGCACACTGCCGTGTGTATGCGGACAGGAACAGTCGCCCACATGCAGTGGGGTACTATGCTCTTGAGCGGTTTATTTATTTGCCCTGCTGCGTTGTTTGTGATGATTCTGGTGCTCAGCTTAGATGCAGTTGGACTTGGCGTCGCAGCGGTGCTCAGTATTTCAGCGGGGTTAGCACTCCCCCTGATGGCTGTCGGTTATTTGGCCTGGGCGAGCCGGGCAGGTATTTTTTATCGCATGCAGAAGAACACTCGTCATGCACAAGCGGTGCTTTCTGTCGTGAGCATTACCTCATACGGAATTATGCTCATCGTCTGTACTTCAGCGCTCGTAGCTTCACTCGGTTGAAAGGAGAATATACCTCCGCTATCTAGATGACACTGCCTGGATAAAACCATATACCTAACACGTGGTGAACGGAAGTACGCAGTATCTTGCACACGTCGGTGAGCTCAGCTTAAAGAAGGGGAACCGTAGACAGTTTGAAGTGCAGCTTGAGCGCAACCTCACGCTCATGCTACGAAGCATAAACCCTCACGTTACTGTCCGCGCAGGCAGGCTGTATCTGTCAGTCCCGGCCTCCTTTGAAGCACAGACCACCGCTGAGCAAGCCCTCTCGTGCCTGCTGGGAATTACCGGTTGGGCTGCTGCCACGGCGTGCCCCAAAACTATGGAAGCGATCACACGGTGTGCACATGCTGAGGCGACGTTCGCTGCGCGCGAAGGAAAGCGAACATTCAGAATAGAGGCGCGGCGCGCGGACAAACGCTTCTGCCGTACCTCGAGTGAGATTGCACGGGAAGTCGGCGCGGTTATCCACCAATCAGGCGCTTTGTCCGTGGATCTCCATCATCCTGACGTGGTCATTTTCATAGAAGTACGCGAGCGCGAAGCCTTTCTGTATGGTGCCCGACGTCGCGGCCTGCGTGGTTTACCCTGTGGCGTCTCAGGACGCGGGCTACTCCTATTATCCGGCGGCATTGACTCCCCGGTAGCCGGGTACCGAATGCTTTCTCGCGGCATGCACATTGACTGTCTGTATTTCCACTCTTATCCCTACACCCCTCCTGAAGCACAGAAAAAGGTTGAAGACCTGGCGAAGGTATTGGCGCGCTATGGACTTAGTACCACGCTGACAGTCATATCGTTGACAGACATTCAAAAACAGCTCCAAACACACGCCCCTGCCCCTTCCCTCACACTGTTACTTCGTATGTGCATGATGCGCATTGCAGAGCGCGTAGCGCGGGAACAGCGCGCACGTTGCCTTATCACTGGAGAAAGCCTTGCACAGGTAGCAAGTCAGACGCTTGAGAACCTAACGGTGACCAGCGCGTGCACGCATCTGCCGATATTCCGCCCGCTCATCGGTGCAGATAAAGAAGATATTGTCCGCACCGCCACAGAAATCGGTACGTACGCCATTTCTATCCGTCCGTACGAGGACTGCTGCACACTCTTCGCACCAAAACACCCAGTGCTTCGCCCAGAGGTAGAAGAAATGCAAAAACAATACCAATCTCTGATGCTCGGTCCACTGTTAGAAGACGCGTTCCGGACGCGCAAACGCACGCGCATATACGGAAACTATGGGGTACAGGAGTCAGGCGAATGAGTACCGCTTATCTTACGCGGCAGCACCGTCCGCCCCTTCTTTACTGACGCGTTTATGCTAACCAATCAAGGATTATTTCCACCAGCGCTTCGGCGGTAAATTCCAGCGCCTGTGCCACCTGCGTACCAGGGCCTGACTCTCCGAAACGGTCGAGCACAAGGCATTTTTCCCGCTTTGCCCACGCTCCCCAGCCTTGATGCACCCCTGCCTCAGCCACTACAACGCGTGCTCCTCCCTGTATGCGCCGCTGCACCTCGTCCCCTGCTGCCTCAAAACGCTCCTTGCACAGTACAGACACCACACGCACACGTCTTTTACTCAGCTGCGCGGCACGCAACGCCAAATCCACCTCAGAGCCACTTGCCAAGACAGTCAGCTCAGGCGTAGCACCCCCTTCGCGCACTACATAGGCCCCCGACTCCTCCACCGTAGAGCGCCACGAACTGTCACTTTTCTCAAAAACCGGCACGTTCTGCCGACTCAACACGATACACACAGGACCACTGCGGTGCAGCAACGCTATTTTCCAAGCTTCAAACGTTTCTTCTGCGTCAGCAGGGCGCAGAACAAGCACGTTGGGAATCGCACGCAGCGCAGCGAGCGTCTCCACCGGTTGGTGCGTCGGCCCATCTTCTCCTACAAAAATAGAGTCATGTGTTAAAACGAAAACAGAAGGGATGCGCATGAGCGCCGCAAGACGGAGCGCAGGGCGAAAGTAGTCTGAAAAAACCATAAACGTAGCGCCAAACGCACGCAAACCGCCGTGCAACTGCATTCCGTTCACAATGGCTGCCATGGCAAACTCGCGCACACCAAAATAACAGTAGCCGCCTGCACGATGCTCTGCAGAAAATGGTTTTAACGAAGAGACCGCTACCGCATTCGGCCCGCGTAAATCTGCAGAGCCACCTACCAGATTCGGTAGCACAGAGCAGAGCGCGTCGAGCACCTTTCCAGAAGCGGTCCGAGTAGCAAGTGACGAACCCTTCTCAAAATGGGGACAGACAACACGAGCTAGCTGCGAAGTACTTACCCCTCCGGGAACAAAAGCAGCGTCCCAGTCAGCACGTTTTTCAGGATACTGCGTGCTCCATGCTTCAAAGAGCTCATTCCACGAGTCCTCGACATGCGCACATTCACACTTTCGTTTCTGGAGAACAGCGGTAAGCTCAGGCGCTACAAAAAAAGAGCACGCAGGATCAAGTCCCAATGCCTTTTTTGCCTCTCTCATCCCCGCTTCCCCAAGCGGGGCGCCGTGGGCACGCGCGCTCCCTTCAACGGTAGGCGCACCCTTTCCAATAATCGAACGCAGGATAATGAGAGAAGGCCGATCGTCACGCTTTGCACACGCAGTGAGATCCATAATATCCGTATACGAATACATAGAACCGCGCAGCACCTGCCAGCCATACGCTTCGTAGCGCTTAGCCACATCCTCGCTAAAGGTCAGATCGGTAGATCCGTCTATGCTGATGTGGTTCTCATCATAAAAAACGATGAGCTTGCCCAGACGCATAGTGCCGGCAAAGCTAGAAGCCTCTGAGGCAACGCCCTCCATAAGGCAGCCTTCCCCCACAAGCGCATAGGTGTGGTGATCTACAACGGCATGCTCATCAGTATTAAAACGTGCCGCAAGCATTGCCTCTGCAAGCGCAAAACCCACCGCCATAGAGATACCCTGACCCAATGGACCGGTTGTTGCTTCCACACCGGGGGTACAACCGTATTCAGGATGGCCAGGACACCGGGAGCCTACCTGCCTAAAGTTCTTAATATCCTCAAGCGAAACGTCGTACCCAGAAAGGTGGAGCGCAGCATACAAGAGCATAGACCCGTGTCCTGCAGACAGGACGAAACGATCCCGATTAAACCAGCTAGGATTCGCCGGATTATGCTTTAAGATCGTCCCATATAAACAGGCAGCAAGCTCTGCTGCGCCCAGCGGCAAACCAGGGTGACCAGAATTCGCCCGTTCGATGGCGTCTATCGTCAAACTGCGGATGGAAAGTGCCATCGCGCGCATAGCTTCTTCAGTCATTGTTCTCACTCCTTATGCTTTTCCCGTGCGTCGCCGAGCACACTATAGACACACCTTTTCCAAGAGAGACTGTCCGTACAGAAAAAGAAACCGTGCTGTGCTAGGAGCAGCTACCAAGAACCAGAGGCCCCGCCTCCACCGAAGCGACCACCACCGCCAGAAAACCCTCCTCCATCCCCTGCCCACTCCCCGAATGCGCCGCTAAACCCTGACCCGAACGGGTCATAACGCCGCCGAGTGCCGAAGAACAGCAATGGCCACAACACTCCCCCTGGCAAAAGCCGGCCCCCCAGACAGTAAAAAAGCAGCAGGAAGAAAAACACGCTCCCGGCACTATTTCTCACTGGACCCCGGCGCGGTACCGCAGGTTGCACAGAGCGCGGCTGCATGAACTGCTGTACCTCGTGTTGACCCCGCACCAGGGTAGCCAAACGCAACACCGTTTCGTACACACCCTGTGCATAGGCGCCAGCTTGAAAACACGGCGCGAGCGTCCCACGGATAAGCTGATGTGCATGCACGTCGGTGACGCGGTCTTCAAGACCGTATCCTACTTCGATGCGTGCTTTACGCTCCGCGCGCGCAATCACTAACACAATTCCTGTATCCTGCGCACGACCACCGATACCCCACTCCTGAGCCACACGCAATGAAAAATCCTCAAGACTATCCCCCTGGAGCGAATCAACAATCAAAACCGCTATCTGCAACGGCGTACCGTCATGGAGCGTACGCGCATGAGCTTCAGGCGCAGGAGAAGGATGCGATCTGGAAGAGCCATCTCCAGAAGGGCGCGCAAGCCCCTCTAGAAGGGCGCGAATACCACGCGCCTCCTGCACAGAAAGGAGCGCCGCCTCATCTACCACCGCACTAGAGAGAGGCGGCACCGCACGGGCACCTAAGCGCGCAGGGATTGCAGCAGAGAGACACCCAATACATACCAACACGCTCGTGCGCAACATGCCGTTCATCCTCGGCACCCGCAGGGCCGACACGACGGTACTGCAAAAATAGATGTCTGACAAGCGCACACTATCTTAGCACCTGCCTCTTACCCATACAAACCACGGCAAGAATTGCCTACCGATCAGGAAAGCTATACACCAATCACGCGTTTGGCGTACAATGCCCCATGTTCACGTGCGGGGGACGTTGTTTTCGCCCAGACGCGGATATACTCACCATCGCTGAAATCGGCTCCGCACACGCGGGCTCGTTTGACCGCGCGCGGGCACTCATAGACGCAGCTGCAGACGCAGCAGCAGCTGCGGTCAAATTCCAGCTCATCTACGCGCGCGAAATACTGCACCCGCTGACGGGGGCTGTCCGTCTTCCCAGCGGAGCAGTTTCCCTCTACCAGCGCTTTGAGGAGCTAGAAGTTCCACTTTCCTTTTATGCGCAGTGCTTTAACCACGCACGAAGCAGGGGTATGCTAGTCGGCATCAGCCCCTTTGGCCCGCGCTCTGCAACAGAGGCGCTCGCCTTGAAACCAGACTTCCTCAAGGTAGCTTCCCCAGAGCTCAACTACCCCGCCCTTATCTCCACACTCGCTGCTGCAGAACTTCCACTTATACTTTCAAGTGGGGTCTGCCTCCTGAAGGAAATCGAAGGGGCCCTTGCCCAATGCCGCCAGTATACCAAGCAGGGCAGCTCCCACGCCTTACTGCACTGCATCACCGCATACCCTGCTCCAGAGACAGAGTACAACCTTGCGCTGCTGCCTGCGCTTGCTACCATCTTCAATATCAACGTCGGCGTCAGCGACCACAGCGTAGACCCGCTCCTTGTCCCGCTCCTTGCCCGTGCACACGGCGCCTGCATCGTCGAAAAACACATTTGCCTTTCGCGAACAGATGCAGGACTCGATGACTCCATTGCATTAGATCCTGCCGATTTTCGCACCATGACAGCGGCGCTCAACGCATGCGCTCGCCGTTCTCCCTCACAGATTATCTCCTTTCTACACGAGCGTGGGTATGCCCCGCACGTTGTTCGCGCCGTCATCGGTTCAGGAGAGAAGGTGCTTGCTCCCTCAGAACGCGCTCACTACCAGAAATCTAACCGCTCTCTTCACTATCTCCACGCATACCCCTGTGGGACTGTGCTCCAAAAAGAGAACCTGGTAATAGTGCGCAGCGAGGCAAATCTTTCTGCCGGGGAAGCTCCTGAACACGCCGACCTGTTTGTGGGGGCAGTACTCCAACGCTCCGTACACGCAGGAGAAGGCGCACGCTTCGGCGACATTATTCAAAAAGGAACGTGTCTATGACCAGCTTTTACGAGCGAATCGGTGCTATCCTACGCGACCGGCTCAACTCCGACGAAGACCCCTTCGATCAATGGGACAACCGCGGCGGCAAGTACCGCACCTGTGCAGGACGCATGGAGCGCCGACCGCCGCCAAAAAAGAACCCTCCCCCAGGACCAGTGCGCGTCCCTGTTCCTCCTGAACTCGTTGAGGATTTTGCAGTCCTCTCAGTACCTGCAGGGCTCCCCCTCTCCTACTGCAAGCAGTCGTGGAAACGACTGCTGAAAAAATACCATCCTGACGTCTTCACGTGTACGCACACGTCCGAACAGGCAGCCGATATAGTGCGCAGGATTAATAGCTCCTACAAGCGCATAGAGACATGGTTCGAAACCGGCGCACTCCCTGCCGATGACAAGTCATGACTCGGGTGTGCCGCGCGCTGCTTTTCGTGCTCTGTGGTATTTTTGTACACGCGCAGGAAAACGAGCTTCACTTCTTTGGACCAAGAACGGATGTGCTCGTCGTCTTCACTGCATCGCGTGAAGCGCAAGAACGCGAGACGCGTGCGGTACAGCAGCTCCGCTTGCTGGTGCAGGACTTTGAGCACCAGACCCCAGACGTGTCGGTACTCGTGGCAATAACTGCACACGACCATCCTCCCGTTCCTGATTTTGTGCCCGTCGATCGGCTTACAGGAACTAAAAAACTCATCTCGCTCATCTCCTCCTATAAGGCGCCAATAGTCCTGATACTCGACGAAACTACAGGGCCACCGCGCTTGCACACGGGGGCACACCGTACAGTGTGCCCACCCTGGCTTCTTCAAGCAGTATACCAACACCTAACATCACACCACGTCCCCATCCGTTATTGGGACTTTGATACCATATTGCACCGGCTTGGATGGTTGCACGAGGACCCACGCCATGCACTCTACATCAAGGAGCATATTCCTGCAGTAAGGATGGAAAATTCGTCGTACCCTCCAGGTGCACTGCACACGCTCCCGGCACTCCTTACCCAGGTGTACTCAGAAGAATGGGACACGCATTACGTGAGTGTTTCGTACGGCGGCACGCTCTACCTCATTCGAGAGCAATTTTTCGTGATTCTTATCTTAGGCGCTGTCATCACTCTTTTGCTCTCTTTGGCTATTTTTAGTTTTCTTTCTGACTCGCGCAAAAGGCATTACTGGAACACTATTTTAGCCATGTGGTGGCTCCCTGCTATCTTAGGGGTACTGAGCGTGTGTAGCGTGTTCGTTGCAACACAACTTACCGCTCTTTTTTTTCTTATCCGCTTTGGCACGCACACATCAACAGGTGCATTACCGCTTCTTGCACTCATAGTAAAGCACAGCATCGCAATTGCACTCTCGTGCGTGTGCATGGCAAACAGCAAGACAATCAGAGATTCCATGTTGCACAACGGATTTATCGGAGGATATCTTGCAAGCACACTCTGTCTGTTGTACGCGGTCCTTTTTTCTGTTATCGATTTTTCACTCTCAGCAGTCTTCGCTCTAGAGTATGCGCTCTCGCTTGTCTTCTTTAGCGCACAGAGAAAGACTACACGACGGCTAATGCTTGCAATGATGTTTCTTCTCTTCGCTCCCTTCCTTTACGCATACTTAAAGAACAGTGCGGTTACCGCGCCGTTATCCTTCCACCAAAGCAACGTATTTTTTGCACTCGGTTGTGTTCCGTTTATGCTTTTTATGCTCACTCTCTTTTTTGAACGGGAAAAATCCCACCCTCGCATCCCTTTCATACGTAGGAGAAACCTTCTGCTTTCTGGTGCATTACTGACTGTGCTCGTTATCAACGGTGTGCTCTGGAGCGTTTCGCTATCAAGCACGCGTATCCCACAGGAAATTACCGCATGCTATCGCATTAGTGAGAGGGGGCTCACCCTTTCGCTTCACTCTCCACTGCCCATTCCTCGGCGTATACGTGCACGCACATACGCGCGGCTGTCCACAGCGGAAATACAAAAGGCACAGGATCACCTCCAGATCTCCATGGACTCTCGCAGTTACTTTGGCGGACGCATCAACGTCCTGGAGGTGCGCTCTCAGTTGCGCGCGCAGGCAATCGAACTGCGCATCACCTCTCCACACGGAACTGCTGCGTACGAAGCAGATAGGCCTTTTACGCGTTTGGAGCAGGGATCTGTGGTACGGTTCATATCGCAGGCGCGCCCACCACTCCCCTTTACGGTAACATTCTCAGGTGACCAAAATAGCGCTATGCAAGTGCAGGCAACGGTGTGGACGTACGATAACCCCCTGCAGGACGCACCCCCTGTCATGCAGGATACAACGGTGCGGTTTATCCCTATGTTCGAGTTGACGCGTGACGTGCTTTTTCCATCCCCTTCGTCGCAGGGAGTTCATGCGGCCCCAGAGAAGAACGCATGTATCCGTGACGAGACCGTTCCAAATCTGCAAGAATAAGGGGTAAGAGAGTTTTCATAACGTACGCACCACCTTCTATGGTGTAGTGGATGCCGTCTTTGTGCATCACGTGTACCCAACGGCCGTGCGTGTCCCTTATCTCGCTTGCATATGTTCCGTGTACACCGGGTACAATTGGTTTGAGGGAGTAATAGCGCACCCGCTGCGGATCGTATTGCGCCACTACTTTCTTTTGTACGTGCTCGATGTACACAAGCTTCTCATTCAACTGTTTGTTACGTGTCTCTGGCATACCCAACAGATACACCTTCGGTACTGTGTGCAGAATAATATTCAAACAGGCGCGCATTTTTTGCTCATACGCGCGTTCCCAGCGTGCAGTTTTCGTCACACACAAAGAGCCATCCGCATCATAAAAATTTTGATAGTCATTCATACCAAATGCCATAATTACCGCTGCATATGGTTCTTGTTGGGTGTGCGTATCCAGGAGCGCGAGAAATTTTCGTGGCCAGTGGTAATAATCGGTCCGCACAAAACCAGAAGAACTAACCGTCACTTCTTGAATCTGCACGTGCGAAGACGTCCCTAGCACCTGCAACGCACCGCCGGTAAGGTAACGCATTTGGGAATCTCCACACATCAAAATACGAAGCGCTGTACGCGAAAAGACACGTGCGGGAGCAGTTGTTTTTCTTTCCGCAACAGAATCGTTAACCGCCACCCCCGGAGGGGAAACGGCCACGGCCTCCTGTAAGACAGGAGAAGGCACAGACTCCGCCAGGGCAGCAGCTGGCTCATAAGAGCGTTGCTCGCAGTGATAAAACGTATCTTCCCACTCCGGATGCTGTATCAAACCTGTCGCATGCAAAAAACTCTCGCGCAAAAGAGGAAATACCGTATCTATTCCCCACTGTTCTGCAGTATGCATGAGCGGATCTACGAATGCAAGGTAGATGTTTTTCACGCTCTTGTGCCGTATGTACACGGCAGGATAGCGCAACGCCGGACCGAGAAATGGCGTCCACAGGCTCAGCGTAAGTATGCAAAAAAGCAGTACCTGATTCGCACTGTACCGACCCTTATTACTACATATTCCCCGTGCACACCTTTGCAATATAACACGCACTGTTGTCATCATAGCCCCTTCGCTAAAAACTATAATAAATAAAGGGCGCAATACCTGATGGAGTCATAACCGACAGTACAAAGAAAAAGAACGCCGCACACAAAGCCTTTACGGGTAAGGGCACTGCGCAGTAGCAAGCAAACGCGCGCGCACGCGTACGATCTGAAGGGAGTTGTACACACAGTGCACACAGCGTGAGCAACGCGGTAAATGGCGTGATAACTTGGAATGGCCCATGCCAACTTCCTCGGAACAGCAAGGTAACGTACCGCCACACTTCTGCAAAAGACGGTGCGCGAAAAATAAGCCATCCAACACTGACAAAAAGAAACAATGCACTGACGCGTATACACCGCATAGCACGCGCTTTCCATCTTCCCATCACACTATTTGATCCAAAGGCATTCGCACCGTTTACCCGTCTTTTTTCCCTATACACCCGCTCAATTACTAAAGCCACACCCTGCGCCATGCCCCACAACAGAAACGTCAAGCGTACGCCATGCCAGAGACCTGCGATCAGCATGGTAAAAAAAAGTGCACACACCGTTCTTTTGATCCCAAAACGTGAACCCCCAAGTGAGAAATACAAATACTCTTTCAACCATTGAGAAAAGGAAATATGCCAGCGTCTCCAAAATTCAGTAACTGACTGAGATATGTAAGGGCGTTTGAAGTTCGCCGGTGTTTCAAACCCAAAAAGCAACCCAACTGCAATTGCCAGGTCACTGTACCCAGAAAAATCGCAGTATAAAACCGCACTGTAACTGATGAGGCCAAAGAGCAACTCGGTGCTACTGTATGCGGAAGGAAGCGTAAAAATTTTATCAGTCACAAGTATAGAAAGAAAATCTGCAAAAATAACTTTTTTGACCAACCCCGTGTACAGTAATACCACCGCACGATCAAAGTGGATAGGACGATCTAAGGGGCTTTCACCAGCGCGCAAATTGTGCAGCAGACGTGTAAAAAAATGCGATGCGTTTGCAATAGGTCCTGAAATCATTTGAGGAAAAAAAGACACATACAAAAGCACACGCGCAAACGGCTCTCTTCTGCGTATCTTGCACAGATATACGTCAAACACATAGCTCATACATTTGAATGTACAGTACGAAATACCCACTGGGTGCCATATATTCCAGTCTTTTACATGTTGGTGCCATGTGTGCTGCGCAAAATATGCAGGAGCAAATGCACGCACGAGCGAGAGCATATCAGAGAAATGTTTAAAAAGACAAAAGAAAAGTATCTGCAACAAGGTACCCGCAATGAGCAGGACTTTTCTCCATAAGAAACTTTTCTGCATGAGTATGAGCAACCCACAGCTGTAGGCTAACGCACTTAAAACGAGATACGAAATGCAGAAGCGAATATCAAAAGCTGCAATAGCAAGAAAGTTTGCTACAAGCAGCACAACGACCCGCTGCGTCGCGGTGCGGAAAACGTACCAATACAGGACAAAAAAAACAAACAGAAAAGCAGCCGGCGAAAGGAGAGAAAAAAACATAAGAGCACTTTATCAAGTTGGTATGAACCGCCTAGGGAAAGTCAGCAGGTTTATTTGCCATCTTCCGCTGAATCTCAGCTGCCCTGTCAGGAGGCATAAGAGAAAGCCAATACGGCACAAGAGAGTTAACACCCCTTTGCCGAGCGGCCGCATCCACCATACGAAACACTTCAATCACATCTTGATCATCAGTTTTCAGCAGAATCTTTACCGCACTCTCCGGAGGCATACCACTGACGTATTCTGCAATCTTACGCACATTCCCGCGACGCTCGTTTGTCTCCGCAACAAGCAAGTTGTAGGATTTCTCCTTATCCTCAAGCGCGCGCAGACGCTCATCCAACTCCTGAGAAACCCTTTCGTGATCCTTTTCCTTTTCCTGTAGCTCAGCGTCCTTTTTATCTAATTCCTCTGCACGCTCCCCGAGCGCCTCAAGACGCTTGGCATAACGATCCGCATCCAAATCCGGATCAGCAGTCGACACAACTCCCTCCGGCACCGAACGTCCAAAAAGACGGTACAACGGAGAAATCGCCCGCTTTGCATCGAGGACTCCTAAATAATCAAACCAAATAAAACCTGCCAATATGAGCAAAAGAATAAGCGCAAGCAGCGCCACTATCTTTGCCATCGTCCTCGAGTTTCTGCGCACCAGTTACCTCCCGCACCTGAGTGCCGCCGGCAGTATACGTGCCCTCTCTGAGAAAGACAACGTTTGAGCCACCACCCCCTACATTACCCCGACAATCTGTAACGTCTGCTGAGAAAGTGCAGTAACCTGCGAGAAATCTCCTGCCGCCATTGACTGCGCCGGTACCATCCAACTGCCCCCACAGGCGAGCACCCGAGGATGCGCCACATACTCAGCAAGATTATTAAGATGAATTCCCCCCGTAGGCACAAAACGCACCGCCGTGTAGGGACGTGCGAGCGCACTCATCATTGCCGTACCTCCCAAAAGCTCAGCGGGGAAAAACTTTACTACCGAAATACCAAACTCAAGCGCACGCTCAATTTCTGTTGCAGATGCTATCCCCGGTATGATCGGAACGCCATGCCCCAGACAGTGGGCAACAACCCGCGGATTAAAACCAGGACTGACCATAAACTGCGCACCTGCTGCCTGCGCCTGCTGCGCCTGCTCTACCGTCAGTACGGTTCCTGCACCAAGTAACACATCAGCACACTCCTGACGGATTGCCGCAATCGCCTCCGCAGCAACCAACGTTCGAAATGTTACCTCCATACACCTGATACCACCTGTTATCAAGGCGCGTGCAAGCGGCACTGCGTCTTCCACGCGCTCAAGCGTCACCACCGGAATGACGCGCACACGCTCAAGCGCTTCGAAAATCGTAATCACAATTCCCTCCTCTTGCCCGTGGACATCTTTTCAGACACCACATGCAGTGCACCCGCCTAAGCTAATGTCCTTTATGATCAAAAATCAAGATCTGCGTATAACACCAATCAACAGGAAAACGCTATAGCGCACGACAGCACGTGCGCAAAAAGGCGCGCGTACGCGCATCTAAAAACGGCGCGAGCGTTACATACACCCGTAGGTGATAGGCATTCAGCCACGCAATATCTTCAGCGTGCAATCGTTTTCGCACGAGCGGCCGCGTGTCAATTGGACACAGCGTTGCAGTTTGAAATCCATAGAAACTTCGGCATCGTGACGGTTGCATCCTATCTGCACCCGTACACTCACGCGCCGCCGCGTTCTCTTCCTTTCCCTCCCCTCCTTCCTTCCACACACACTGCGCGTCAGACTCATGCGCCTGTACCACCCACATAAGATTTTCTATGCGCACGCCATGAGAGCCAGCCACATACACCCCAGGCTCATTGGAAAGGAGCATACCCGGGCGCAGCTGCCACGCCGCCTCCTCAGAAAAAAAGGGGGGATCTCCCGTGTGCTCTGCCCCAATGCCTCGTGCAGTTCCTCCTCTCCCGGGAGCACTCGGAGAAATACTATAGGGACCCTCATGCACTGAAAGACAAAAACCCACCCCATGCCCCGTCCCATGTGGGTAGTCTCGTCCCTGTGCCCACAGCGGAGCCCGGGCAATTCCGTCGAGCACCGCCCCACTGGTCCCTGCAAGAAAGCGCGCACGCGCAAGCGCACTGTGCGCCTGCAATACCAGCGTGTAGTCTACACGCTGCGCATCTGTCAAAGGACCGAGAGCCAGCGTGCGCGTCACGTCGGTGGTACCCTCACGATAATGCGCGCCAGAATCCAATAATAAAAAACCATGCGCGCGAAGCAGTGCTGCCGTTTGACCCGCAGCAGGGTGTAAAGCTGAAAAACGCACGGGGCGGTAATGCACCATTGCTGCGTTCGCCCCGTATCCTGCAATGGTGTGAAAGCTTTCTTCGATGAAAGACGGAGACATCGCCCGGGCAGCACGTACAAACTCCGCTACAGCGCATTCATCAATGTCTGCACCCACGTCAAGCTGCTGGTACACCCACTGCAGCGTTTTTACCAGCGCAATCCCATCCTGTATCATTGCCTGGTGCACATTGGCTCGCTCGGTGTCGTTCTTTAATGCTTTGAGCGCTACAGTTGGCAAAAGTCCACGACAAACGGAGAAGCACATGGTCTGTCCCTGCTCCTCTTTGTTCTCCTTTTCTTTCCCTGCTGCCAGAGCGTCGCGTGCAGACTGCAACGCACACGCACTTTTCCCACCTCTGCTGGTCTCAGTACCATCCTCTTTTGTGCCTAGCACAGACGATAACGAACCGGAAGGAGCGGATCGTTCCACCTGCGGTCTACACACCTGCGGCGATGCACGAAAGAGATCCACCAGTGCAGCACACGAACGCTCAAAGTCCAACAACACCACTGGCGTTCTGCCTGCCACTTCCTGCACTCCTGCTCTTCCTTTCCCCACAGCATGTACCGTCGGTTCCTGATCCGCACAGCGCGCACACACCTGATCAAAAAAAGTATCGTACGGCATACACTCAATGCCCTGCGCATACAAAGCCTGACGCAATGCAGAAGAAATTTTGCGCATATCCACATAAAGAAAGGCACGGGTGTGCGTGACGACCATGTATGCCACCAACAGCGGTGTACACGGCACATCGTATGCGCGCACATTGGTGAGCCAGCACACATCATCCAATGTGGACAACACCGTTGCATCACAGCTGCGTGCACTGAGCGCCGCGCGCAGTTGGGTGAGCTTTTGCGCCGCACTCAGCCCCGTGTAGCGCTCATCCAACAAAAACGCAGGGGAAGGAACTACGGAAACGCGACGCTCCTGCGGTAGCAGGAGCGCCCCATCAAAGTCTAGGCGAAGCGACACACCCACAAGCTCCTGCTGAAACTGCTCCCATACAGCCGCAGAAATCGTACGGCCATCCACTGCGAGCGTTCCCCCTCCATGCCCAGGCCCAGATGAAAAAGCACGGAGTTCTGTACGCAAAAACTCAGTTACCCGAGGTACGCCCGCCTGCCCTGTACGAAAAAGGCACACTTCACATGCCGACAGCTCACGCTCAGCCTGGATAAAATACCGCCCATCTGTCCACAAAAACGCACGTTGTGCGGTCACCACCACTATTCCTGCAGAGCCTGTAAATCCAGAAAAATATTCACGCGCACCATCTATCTGCCCATGCGCGTTCTCACCGGAGATATAACAAATATCTACCCCTTGCGCACGCATCAGCGAACGCAGGGCACTCAGGCGCCCCCTCACCCCATCCACCGCCTTCTCTCCTCTGAACACAGAAACACCCCGCGAACACACGGCCACAGCAGAATGCCCGTGCCGCTCACCTAGTGGAATCACACTACGCAGAACACCGATTCAATTCTAGTGACTCAAAATCACTAACCCATCCGGTAACTCGTTGGAACTTTTTTTCTGAGGTGGCATCCGCGTAGCGAGCACCTGTTCCACACGGGTAAGTGCCTCACATAAGGCGTCCGCTGCACGACGCGAGCGCAACCCCGCAGTAATTATTTGACACAGTTCAGTCCATTCACGGGCAGGCACGTACGCGCTCACCCCCACGTCTGCGAGCACCAGCACACGCCGCTCCAACACAGAAATAAAGATGAGAATCCCCGTGCGATTGCGCGTATTGCACACACCACTTTCCACAAAGTGGCGCACCGCGCGCGCATAGCTCTTTTGCTGCTTGAGAGGTCCCGGTACCAGCGCGCGATCCACCCACGGAATGTTTGCGATAAAGAAAAAAAGCACACACGCTGCCACACTCGACGCTACCATAAACGCCGGCATATACCACGATGGCGGCGCCCAAAAGAAACGCGCAAACGCTTGTTCAAGCACCGACACCATGCTCAGCTGAACGCAAAAACAGGCGCCAGCAAGTACGAGTGCGAAAAACAGCTCATAGACCGAGTACGAATCACTTTCCTTGATAAGAGCGAGCGCCACCTCTCCGTCAGTGTGTCCCTCGACACGAGCCACCGTACGCTGGATACGCAGCAGTCCTGCAGAGTCCAGTCCTAACCGAGCAGCAAAACGGGGAATATGAAAAGCGCCTGACGCGTCCTCCTCCCGCCTCGGGTCATCGCCACCGTGCGCGCCATCCACACGAGGGACAGGATCGGCACAAAAAGACCCACGCACCCCCTTACTCCCCACGAGCCATGAGAGAAAATCACCGACCCTACGCAAAGAAAACCACACCGCTCTTGGCGCGGCAACGCACACACTCAAAACCGAACGCGAGGCGCAGCAACAGCCCCCTCATGTGCCGTAAAGTACGGGCGGGAGCTGAAACTACCCCAACGCGCCACCACACTGCGTGGAAAAGAACGGATATAGGCGTTGTATTCCTGGACGGCGCGATTGTAGCGCGTCCGCTCCACAGAGATACGATTTTCAGTTCCCTCAAGCTGACTTTGCAACGCAAGAAAACTCTCGTTTGCGCGCAAGGCAGGATACTGCTCGCTGACAAGCAACAAACGCCCGAGTGCACCGCCTATTTCCGCTTGGACACGCTGAAACCGAGCAAACTTTTCCGGATCAGAGAGTGCGCTTTCACCCACCTGCATAACGCCACCGGCACGCGAACGCGCTTCCGCAACACGCTTCAGCGTATCCGACTCATGTTCTGCATAACCCTTGACCGTCGAGACCAAGTTGGGGATCAGATCTAAACGCCTCTGCAGGACCGCCTCTACCTGACTCCAGGCACTTTTGACAGCCTCATCAAGCGAGATCATACGGTTATAGCTCCCCGCGAAGAGGCGATATACCACCAACAGGAAAGCCAATGAGACGCCCACACCAATGAGCGTACCCCTTAAACCTTTACTCACAGACACACCGACCCCCGCACGTGCCCAGCAAAACGACGACAAACAAGCACATCCCACCGCCGCTCTTCTTAGATCTACGGTTGCGGTTGCTGGAGAATTTTCTCCACGGCCCGAATTATCGCCTCGCTAGTGGAAGTTGCCTCACTCACCACATCGACATCGGTAGACTGAGCCCCTACAATTGCCGCCGAGACACCCTCTACCGCCCAGGAGGCATAAGGATCATCGTCGCTGTGCCCCACGACGGTGACAGCTTCAATCCTACCCTGCGAGATTGTCACCCTCAAACTTAGCTTCCCGTTGTGACCCTGCGCGCTAGCCTCATAGACGCCGTCCTTCATCTCTGCAGGAGAACACTTCCGTGCCTTTGCACGCGTAGTCCTCTCCGTGTGCGCACGCCTCGTGTGCCTGACCATGTGAGACGCGCCCAAGACGAACGCAACGAAAGACACAGCAACCGCCGCGGAGCACAACGCGCAAGCACCCTTCCGCTTTCCCAACGCCTTGCGGACACGCAGCAATGCGTACGTGGCAAAAATGACGGTATACAACACGTAGGAGATGACACTCGGGATATACCCCCTCAAAGCGGTCGGTAGGAGGATAAAGGAAAGGTGCACATACGTAAGCCCGTAAAAGAGATATGCAAGGCGTTGCACACGCTTCCATGTCTTTGCGCCCATGCGCCTGCGCACTACCTTGAAAGACGTTACCGCCAAAATACTCATCAAAAGAACGAGGACCATGCTGACAGCACCCGCGACAAGAAACCCTGTAGACAAATCCCCAGGACTCCCGCACAGACGCACCAGGTAGTCCCTTCCATGCGCGATGTTATGCCCGAGAGTGAGAATCGCCGCGGTGATGGACAGTTCCGCACGCAACCCCATGACACGCTGCTTGAGCAAACCGTTCTTCAGCACACTCGCGCACATCACAAATGTAAAGATCGCGGTGGAAAAACTCGCACTCGTCAGCGGATGCAGAAGCACACGCACGCCAAAATTCCCCTCGGTTGCGCCGCTCCACACGACACAGACAACCGCAGCACTGACACACGCACTGCCGAGGTAGCAGACAGACGTGTACTTTTTAATCTGTTTGTGCAGCGCGCACACAAGCGCGTACACCGCAACCAAGGAAAACAATGCAGACATTCTCGCCCCTCGTAGCTTACAAGATATTTACAGACGGAACAGAAACAAAGCGTGTTCACGCTTCAAAAGCCAAACACGCTTAAGACACACGGGATAGGACACCCCTCTTCTACTGGGCCACTACCTTCGCACGCACAGAACCGAATTCCTTGAACCTAACCTCAACCGTGTACTCAGTGCCGGGAGTGAAATCCGCAGAGAGGACATTCTGCCCCAAGCTCACCGCTTGATCGCTGACAAGCTTAGGCTGTCCATCGGCAAACACGTCAACTGCAGCATCCATCAGAGTCTCCGCGTCCGCGCCCCCTATGGTCAGCACCTTCCCCTTCAACCCAATATCGATGTTCCCCTCGTACTTGGGAAGGAAGCGCACATCAGCAACTACGTCCCCATACCCGTTCGCAACCAAGGTCAGCCTGTAGTATCCCGGCCCTGAACCTTTAAACCGATCGAACCCATAGTTAATACCACACGCAATGCGGGGCACTCTTCCTGTCTCCCACCAGGAGTCAGCAGAGTGCTTGGTGCCATAACTCGCCATCAGATTGGTGTAGCTCGCGTCATCACCGTAGTAGTCGTAGCGGACCGTGTTGAAGTTCATCACATAGTCGATGAACTCACGGTGCGACAGCTCAGAGCCATCAGCCCTTTTCAGCATCACAAAAGCCTCTGCGTCCGAACCAAAACGGCTGTGGTAACCGGTACCCACCGTGTCTACCACAAGGTCGTGCGGGCTCTCCATGCTGCTTACCTTACGTGCAGAAAAACTATCCTCAGTGAGCATTGTCTTAAGGCCGTTGGTATTCTCCGTAACGCGGGAGTCCTCCACGAAGTGAAACTTCTCCTTTGCAATCCCTTTTAATTCATGAGGAACCGCAACCGGAACAAACTTCATACCGTGAACCTTTACGTTCGTAATCTTGTATTCCTCGCTGTCAACCATGAAGGAACTCGCGCGATCCGCCAACGCTACTGCACCCTCGACTGCTTCAAACTTAATCTCCCCGTCCTCTCCCAAATCCTGAAATGACGCAGAGGCACGCACTATCTTAGTAACGCTTGGGTCAGTCTCGTACTCCCACTTCTTTCTTCCCCTGCTGTCTTCGGTCTCCTGCTTCGAGAGAACCTTTTCGCCCAATACCTCAACCGCGTACTGAAATTGCTGACGGAACGCGCCATGTCCGTGGGTTGCGCGAGAAACTGCGTCGAACATGCCTGCGTCGAGATCCCCCGCGCGGTCCGCCTCGGCATTACCCGCCAAAAGCACGTCCCTACTCTGCCCCAACTCCCCGGCCCAGTAGTCCGCATAGCTTAGCGTCGCATAGCCATAGTGCGTCTCATGATGAGACGAGCCACAGCCTGCAACCAACAACTGCAGCGCTCCGGCAGAAAGTAGTGCGTATTTCACTTTCACGATTACACCTCCGTATAGAGGGCCTGAGTATAGGCACGCCCCACAGGGATTGTCAACGTCTTATGCAGAGCACACACAGGCGCGTCCTTCCTCTTTTTGGGAGGATCCGCTATGCTCAGATCCATGCGCACCATTCCCCCTATCACCGGCATTATTGCCTCAGCAGGATGCGCCATCGGTCCAGTCTTTTGCTTCGATACCCTGCTACCTACCCACTCCCGCCCCGGCGGATCCCACCTGCGCCCCCCATCGCAGGAAATTGCCCGCTTGCGCAACGCACTTTCGTATGCGCGCGCCTCGCTGCAGAACCTGCTCGATTCAGTGCGCGCAAAAGCATCCGGAGACGAGCCTGCACCCGAGTATGCCGTGCTCAGTGGTCAAGCAGAAATGCTGGCCGACGCGGCCTTCATAGCTACCGTAGAAGAAACGCTGCGCTCTTGTTCCTGCGATGCAGAAACTGCTTTGCGCAAGGCAATTACCCACGTGACAGATGCCCTCTCTGCTACCTCAGACGAGTACCTGCGTGCCCGGGCAGCCGATATCCGAGACGCGTTTAGCGGTGTCTTCGACGCACTTGCGCATGACACCACGCCCACCGCAGGAAGCTCTTTGCCAACACAAGGGGTTGGAAACAGCACCCCACACTCCCCCTGGGAGCCTGACTTTAGCGCCGTTCCCCCAGGATCCATCGTGGTTGCCGCTCACGTACAACCTGCGCACGCACTGCGCCTGCACGAAGCAGACATCGCTGGTTTGGTAACCGAAGGTGGCAGCGTAACAAGCCATGTCGCCATCATGGCGCGCGCGTGGGGTCTTCCCCTGCTCGTCAGTGCACAGGGATGTAAAGACGTTGCACAGTACGTGCTCCGTGTGCGGCAAACTGCTCGTGCCACCGATGAGGCGCTGCGCGCGCTCCTCGATGCTGAAAGCAGTGGAGGAAAAACTGACGCTCTAGGAACCCTCACCGTAAATCCCGACGTGCGCGCGCTGCGCACGCGCATGCCTCACCCTTTCCTCACCGTCAAACACACCAGTACAGCTGAACAGAGTCCCCCGGCCGCCTGTGTGCTAAACGCACCGCTGCGCACTTACTCAAGTGACGGTATCCGTTTTGAAGTCGGGGCAAATATCGTTATGCCCCAGGAAGCGTGTGCAGCTGCTGCGCTCGGAGCAGCAGGCATCGGACTGTTCCGTTCGGAGTTCTTGCTATTCGGATCCGACCGCTTCCCAGATGAAGAGACGCAGTGCTCTGCCTACACGCGCGCGCTGCAGGCAATGAGAGGACTCCCCGTCGTGCTTCGAACGTTTGACCTTGGTGCAGACAAACTGGTGCCAGACCCTGCGCGAATGTGCGCACTCTCGGACGCTGCTGAACCGTGTGCACACACCGCTTCGGAGCGCAATCCTCTTTTAGGGTTACGAGGCATCCGCTACTGCCTCGCACATCCTGAGCTCCTGAAAGTGCAGCTTCGTGCAATGCTCCGCGCCGGAGCGTGCGCAACATGTGCAGAAGGGACGCTGCGCATTCTCATCCCCATGGTTTCACGGGTGGAAGAAATTCACGCCGTCTCCGACCTCATCTCTGAGGTAGCCGACGAGTGTGCCCGCGCGCACGTGAGTACACCCGATCGGGTAGCACTCGGCATTATGATCGAAACGCCCGCTTCGGCACTGATGGCAGCAGACTTCGCTCCCCACGTGGATTTTTTTTCCATAGGGACGAACGACTTAACCCAGTACGTGTTCGCCGCCGATCGAGAAAACGAACAGGTCAGCAGCTATGCCGATTACTTCCACCCGGCGCTCCTCCGTCTTATCCAGCACGTAATACATGCGCACAGACATCTGCGGCAACGTGCCGGTATTTCTTTTGGAGAACAGGGAATCGGACGCGTGGTCATGTGCGGCGCCATGGCTGAAGATGAAACTGCGCTCTTTCTTCTGGCAGGGCTCGGCCTGCGAGCGCTGAGTGTGCCTTCTTCACGCATCGAGACGCTGCACACGTTCTTATCACGCATTTCAGTCTCTGATGCAGAGCACTGTGCACGTGCAGCCGTGCAGCTTTCAGACGCGCAGTCAGTCCGCACACTCATCGAAGAACATCTGCGCACCGCAGGTATTACGCTTGAGAAAGACGAGGAAGAACCCTCACCCCCTCGATCCCCATAGCGGAGGGGTATCAGGCGTTTTCTCCACACACAGAAAGGAAAAGGCAATGGAAATCGAAGAATTTGGTCCACAAATCACCGCCCTCGAGGCGCGCGTGCAGGAAGTATGGGGGAGTCTTTGACGTTGCCGCATACGAGGCGCGCATAGCAACGCTTGAGGCTGCTGCAGCAGCGCCTGACTTTTGGAGCGAACGCGCGCGTGCCGAAGCGCTGTTAGCGGAACTGAAAACGCTACGCGCAACGCTTGAGCCGTGGCGTGCGCTGCGCCGTGAGAGCGCAGATCTGCGCGCGTTGTACGAGCTTGCCCGCGAGGCGCAAGACGCATCGCTGGAGCCAGAACTTTCCTCCCTTTTTTCAGACATTTCTGCTCGTTTCGAAGAGGCATCGCTTACCCGTCTCCTGCACGAAGAGGTAGACCGCCTCGACGCGTTTGTTACCATCCACTCCGGCGCAGGAGGAGTGGAGGCCTGCGACTGGGCACAGATGCTCATGCGCATGTACACGCGCTGGGCAGAGCGGCGCAGCTTTTGCGTACACATAGTTGACTTACTTGAGTCAGAAGGGGGAGTAAAATCGGTGACGTTAAAGATTTGCGGGTCACACGCCTTTGGTTTTCTCAAGGGAGAAACGGGGGTACACCGGCTCGTGCGCATCAGTCCGTTTGACTCTGCCGCGCGCAGACATACCTCTTTTACCTCCACCTACGTCTTCCCCGTATTAGACGATCACGTTGAGGTGCACATACGGAGCGAAGACATGCGGGTAGATACCTACCGCTCAGGGGGAGCAGGCGGTCAACATGTCAATAAAACGGACTCTGCCGTGCGCATCACGCATCTGCCTACAGGGATAGTAGTCACCTGCCAGAACGAGCGCAGCCAAATCAGCAACCGTACAACGGCGCTGAGCTTGTTACGCGCCCGCCTGTACGCTTATGAACGGCAAAAAAAACAGCAGGAACATCAACGGTTTGCTTCTGAAAAGAAGGATATTTCGTGGGGAAATCAGATTCGCTCGTACGTCTTTCATCCCTACACCATGGTTAAAGATCACCGCAGCAAGTGCGAAACGGGGAATATTCACGCAGTCATGGACGGAGCGTTAGAACCGTTCATCCGTTCCTACTTGGAGTTTCTGTGTGCCAGTACCCAGTGTGTAGAACCACAGTGAACGAGAGTTACGCGCAATCATTTGCAGCACTGCTTTTCTTTCCCCAAATCGCGGTCGCGTTTAGTGCAACGGCACCGGCGCCGTCCTTTGACTCTTTCCTGTCCGCGCGTCAGCGTCACCCTCCTGCCTCTTCCTTTCTAGCATCACCTGCAGCGCCGACACACCCTCTTTTCGCAACCGCCCGTACGACTGCTGCGCAGCTGCTGTCTACGCCTCCTGCCCCCGCCCGTCCCCGCCCGCGCCCCGATCACGTAATCCCCAAGGAAAAGTGGCGCCTTGCCGTTGCAGACTTTACCTTTCACGGTATTCCAAAGATTTTTCAGCGCTACGTGCGCCCGGCGCGGGAGCTACTCTTTATTGAACTAAAAAAATTACCCCTCCGTCATTTTCTTTCTGAAGCTGAACAGCGCGAGCGCGCCGCCTTGCCCCACGAAGAAGCCTACCACGCCCGGCTCAAAGAACGTGCACATTTACAGCGCGCGCGTGATTTTGTTTCCTTGCACCCTGTCAGCGATCACGCGCGCCGTCTGCGTACGGCAGCATTTGAAAAGCAAATCAAAGAGAAGGAACAAGAAATCGAGCGTGCCCGTGTGGAAGTGCGCACCGCACGCGCGCGGTTTTTCCGTCCCTGGCTCCAGGCAGAGGTGCTCGTCTTAGGTGCGCAAAACGAACCGCATGCACTGCCTGAGCGCTTTCACCTTGCCACCCATTTACGGCAAAAAAAACTTTCTGCACTGGTTACGGGAAAACTCGTAGACGTCGCCGGTTACGTGCGCATATCTCTCTATCTTTCTACAGGGCTAGAAGCAGAACCCACGCGGGAATTCACGCTCGCAGGTCCCTACCGAGAACTGCCGCGTCTTATGCACACGCTGTCTGCACAATTGCGCAGTGCCATTGAAAACGCACAACCGGTGCGCATTGTGTTTGACGTACATCCTCCGCATGCACGTCTTTCGTTTCAGGGCGTGCCGGTAGAAGACCTTTCCAAACCTCTTATCTCATACCCGGGCCGCTACGTGGTGGACGTGTCTGCTGCAGGATACTTTTCTGCCACAAAGGAAATATACATTGAAAACCGACCTGCCTTTTCACTACGGGTGCGTTTAGTTGCCCGTCCACAACATCGTGTGCGCGTGCAGCTTACTGACAACAGCGCAGCACCTATCTTTTCTGGCGCACGCTCAGTGGGAGTCACTCCCTTCAGCACCGTGGTTACTGACTTGCGCGAAATTTTCACCGTCGGACCGGCAGGCGCGCGTTCGTTTGCCTTCATTGAACGCGGCACATTTCCTGACTCTCAGCCGAGCACGCTCGTGTTGCCTGCGCCTAACCCAAACGCAACACAGGATCTTGCGTACAAAAGGGACGTAGCATACTGGTCTTTTGGAGCCCTCTGCGTTGCCGTTCCCATCGCGCTCATCCTTGGCTCCACGCTTGCAGACACGCATCGGGCGCTAGAACTCGCAGTACTAGATACAAGTGGCACCAAGAACGCATTAGAACGTAAAGGACAGCACCTGCTCATCGGCACGGGGGTAGCAGTAGGAGTGGCGGTTATTCTGAGCATTAATTTCATCGTGCACGCTGCGCGCTATTTGAACGCGGTGATGCACAACGCGCCACAGGCAGTACGTCCCCGCGCGGACAAAGACATACAAACATTAACGCACCGCGACGAGGCAGAAGAAGATCAGGAAGAAGATTCCTAAAGGAGCGTGAAGGTGGGTTTAGGAAACCTAGCACAGAAAATACGACGCCTGCTCGGTGGACAGGCGCCTCTGGACGAAACGTTTTTTAGCGCGCTTGAAGAGCTGCTCATCGAAGGCGACCTGAGTCTTTCGACGGCAGAGAGCTTTTGCACACAGCTTCGAAACGCCGCGCGCACACGTTCTGTACATACGGAAGACGCACTGCGCACGCTCTTTGCGGAAATTATGGAATCGTGCGTACGCGTTACCCATCTTGCACCAAATCCGAACCAGTGCTCACTGTATCTCCTGCTTGGGGTTAACGGGAGCGGGAAGACCACTTCTGCTGCAAAGCTTGCGGCGTACTATCAGACCCAGAAGGTGCATCCGATACTGTTTGCCGCCGCAGATACGTTCCGCGCAGCAGCGGCAGAACAACTCGCACACCACGGTGCACAGCTAGGCGTGCGCGTCATTGCGCACCCGGGGGGAAAAGATCCTGCTGCAGTGGTATTTGACGCAGGAGAAGCCTTGCGCGCGCAAAAGCGCGGTCTTTTACTCGTTGACACCGCAGGGCGACTGCACAATAAGACGCACCTCATAGCGGAGCTGCAAAAGATCGACCGTATTGCGCAGACAAAGGTGAGCGCAGATGCATACCGCAAGATATTGGTATTAGATGCCACCACCGGTCAAAATGCATTTCGCCAAGCGCAAACGTTTCACGAAGCTATTGGCGTGGATGCACTGCTCCTTGCAAAATGTGACACACGCGCACGAGGGGGAGCAGTTTTTTCCATCATGCAAGAGTTAGGTATTCCATTAGCCTTTTTAGGGTGGGGGGAGCGCTATACAGACTTGGTTGAAGCGAACGCGCGCGAGTTTGTTTCCTCGTTCCTACACGGAGAACGATGATTCGGCCCCGGCATGGCTGGATGTACAGCAGCGGGATTGCAATGCGCCTGTGTGCGGCCGTGTGCGCGCACAGTGCTGTTCCTACCGCGTGGACCTTTGCAGAACAGACACAGGCGCAAAAAACAGACACTCCACTTGATTCCTCCAGCTACGCAGTGACCACCCCTGAGGAAGCGCCCAATGAAGCAGATCCGTTTGAGAAGGAACTGGAACACGCGTTCGAAAGAGCGCACGTCAGCACAGGCGGTGCAGATTCCTCATCACACACCGATTTTGTACACATGGAAGAGGCAGGACGTGCCCACGCGTCCGCCAATCGCTGGTATCACGAAACGTTTGACTCGCGTCAGCGTCCATCCTCTGCGGTTCTGTACGAAGGGGCACAGCTACTGCATACCGTTCACTGGCACTATGTCGGGGACCGGCTGTTTCCCTGTGAAAAAATAATTACCACACCACACACACGTATCCGCGCGCGCTATAATTTTTCCGGAAAGATCGTCGCGTACGAAATGCACACGCGCGGGGTGCTGGTATACGCACGCACCTATCAGTATGACGCGCACGCGCGTATATGTGAAAAGGAAGAAACAACTGCTCGAGGGAATGAACGCATTACGTATGAATATCGTGGAAAGGCAGACGTGTTAGAAAAACGTTATCGCAACGGCGTATTACAGGCAATAATTCACCAAAAGGAAGGTGCGCAGGACGTGCAGGTATTTGAGCGTGGGAAGGAAATTTACTCTGCAAAGGAAGTACACGATGAATAACACCCGCGTGCAAACGCTGCGGTGGATGTGTTTTATGGTGCGCAGATTAAATTCAGTGCGCGCGCGGAGTGCGAACGCGATTACCAGTCTTTTTTTTATATTAGGCATTGCCTTTGGGGCACTTACTTTAATTGTCATCCTTTCGGTTATGAACGGCTTCCAGCAGGGTTTTATTGGCACCATTTTACAGGTGAGTTCTGCACACGTTCGTGTATATGGCAGTGTTGACGCAGTAAAACGTGCAGAGACGTTAGGCGGCTATCAATCCTTTTATCCATTTATAGAAGCGCATGCCTTACTGCAAGGCAACTATTATCGGCAACACGGTGCGCTTGTGCGTGCAGTTCCTGCAGATATCTTCCATCGGGATAGGTTGCTGGCGCGTGCACTCCCGATAACATCCGGAAGTTTTAATTTGAGTGAAAAGCACTCCATTGTGCTCGGATATGAACTGGCGCGCCACCTTTCGGTACGTACCGGAGATCAGGTTGACACGCTTGCCCTGTCAGGAAGTGATACACAAAAGATAATGCCAGGCTGGAATAAACTTACGGTAACGGGCATTTTCAAATCGGGATACTACGAAGTAGATTCCACGTTTGCGTACATTCCTCTGGACATGGGCACCACTTTGTTTGGTACGACGCCTGATATTACCGCGGCAGTCAAACTAAATAACCATGAGCGAGACGATCGCTACCTTTTCTTTCTTGCACAACACATTCCTGATCTCAAGGCAGAATCCTGGCGGGAGTACAACCGTGCTTTTTTTAGTGCGCTCCGCATAGAGAAGAATGTCATGATGCTCCTTGTCATTTTGATTTTTATGGTGGTAACCGTAAACATTTATCACAGCATGCGCCGCTCTATTCGCACCCGAAAGGAAGAAATTGCTATGCTCGTTTCACTTGGCGCCCCTGTCAGTCACGTGCAGATTCTGTTCATCGGCAATGGCATTATGATTGGCTTTTTGGGCTCTCTCTTGGGGGTACTCCTGGGATTGCTCATTACTATCCACGTTAACGAAATAATTGCGTGCATTGAGACTGCTGTAAATTCTGCGTTTTTCCTGCTCTCCCTCTTCTCGGGAACGAAAACCCCTTCTTTCAGTGTGTTTGGTACGCAATATTTTTACAACGTGGAGCGTATTCCCGTGCAGATTTTCTTTCAGGAGGTACTGTTTGTATTTCTGTTTGGCACAGGTTCTGCGTCTGTTGCAACGTACCTTGCCACGCGTAAAATACTCCTGCTCAAGCCGGCTGAGGTGCTACGCGATGAATGACCCAATTCTTTCTGTCGAACAAGTAAGTAAAAGCTTCTGCTGCGCAACAGAACGTATACAGATTTTGTCTGACGTATCATTTAGCGTGTCGCGTGCAGTGAAGGTTGCAATCACCGGAGAATCCGGCTGCGGTAAAAGTACCTTACTGAATATTATTGGAGGAATGGAACACGCTGATTCGGGGATCGTCAGAGTGCTTTCATGCGACGTACTCACTTTGCATGAGCACGCACTGACAGAATACCGCAGACAGTTTTTGGGATTAGTTTTTCAATTTCATCATCTACTGAGGGATTTTACTGCGCTTGAAAATGTCATGTTGCCTGGACTTATCGCAGGAAAAAGTTACCGTGAGGTGCGTGCACGCGCATACGAATTGCTAGAAAAAGTACGCGTAGTGCAGCGCGCCCATCATTTTCCTGCACAAATGTCAGGAGGAGAAAGACAGCGGACAGCAGTTGCGCGTGCACTGATCAATGATCCCACCCTAATTCTTGCGGACGAACCGACCGGCAATTTGGATCCCAAGAACGCTTTGATAGTGCAGGATCTGCTGTTCTCTCTGACAGAGGAATATCAAAAGACGTTACTCATTGTAACGCACGACCCACGTATTGCATCGATGACCGACTACCGTTACCAGCTACAGCAGGGAAGTTTGATACGCATATGAAACAAAGGTGCGCCGCGGTGAATCTGATTCGAGTTATTTTCATGTGTGCATTACGTTGCGCAGGAGTGTGCGCAGGATATGGGCACACCCCATCTCTACACGGTGATGCGCACCACGTACTGCCTACGCCAGTACCTTTTCTATCAGGTACTCCGATAGCAGGAAAACGACGTTCCTTTTTGCGCAGAAGTTTTTTCTGTGCAGCGCTCGGCATCGGGATTAGCATCATCCCACTCATTGTTGTCCTTGTGGTGTCTGACGGAATGATTGAAGGGATCACCACACGGATGATTGAACTCGGATCGGGTCACCTCCAGTTTATCGATATACTGCCGCTTGCTCCCAATGAAACGGCAACGCAACGATATGAAGACGCGCAGCGCATATTTAATGCATTTATGGCGCAGGACTTTGGCCCATACTGTCACTCACGATGGATGCATCTTCAGGGAGATGGTATTGTAATCGGAAAGACAGGGCGTGCAGGGGGGAATATCCGCGCAGTTCCCCCTGATTTTTTTTCTAGTGAGCGTGGACTTCGTCCATTTTTAACCGTCGAAGGTTCACTTGAACTGGTAGATAGGCCGAAGGGAGTACACACGTTAATATTGGGAAAACGCATCGCTGAGCGCATTGGGGTGCGCTGTGGGGACACGTGCCAGATACTCACCCTCGTGCAAGGAGGGACAGGTCGTGCGGTCCCCAAAATGGTGCGCGCGGTGGTAGGAGGTATTGTTTCTTGCGGATATCAGGAGCTTGATGCGTTGTGGGTATTTATCCCCCTCACGCTGGGAATGAAAATTCTCTCCCCCGCATCTGCGCTACTTTCTTTTGTAGTAAAAACTGCCGACGCGTTTGATGCTAAGGCGATGACTCGTTTTATTGAGCAAGTACACGAACAATTACCGAGCCATTTTAGTGCGTACACGTGGCAAGACATGAATCGATCGCAATTTCATTCTTTCCGAACATCACGAAAGTTATTGTTATTCATTATGTATTTGATAGTGCTAGTAGCGTCAGTGCACATCTCTTCGGTACTGGTGGTGCTAATGACAGAACGGCGTAAAGAAATTGCGATGTTAAAAGCGATGGGCGCTCCTCCCCATGTTATTGCTTTGATCTTTTTGAGTGCAGGGTTGCTCACGGCGTTGTACGGTTTGCTTATTGGTTTGCCGCTTGGTATGTGGTGCGCGATTCACGTAAACGAAATGTTTCTTTTCGCAGAACAGATGCTAAATAGCTGGCGCACAGCGATACACGCTATAGGGCAACTCTTTTTGCGCACGAGTGCGCACGTGCCGGTGACACCCATTCATCTGTTAGATCCTGCTCACTACCTGGAACGCATTCCCATCGTGTTGTCGGTGCACGCGCTCTGTGGCGTTGCAGGAGGCACGCTGTGCCTATCGTTGGCGGTATGCATCATTCCTGCGCTCCGTGCGGGCCGCGTGCGTCCCCTTGACCTCATGCGCAAGGTGTGATAGGATGCCCCCAGTTTTTTTGATTTCTTACATCCGGCTCCCAGACGGATAGGTACCATCTTTTAGAAGAGCACTCGGCCGGTGCGGTAGGGGCTATGGAAGAACGCAAGAACTATATGGATCGGCTTGCCGAAGCACTTACGCGGCGCAAGGTGCAGCTCGATCGGGACATCCTACCAAAGGCGCTGGAGCAGTACCGTGTCCAGGTCACAGCGGTAAAGGCAATTCGCAGTAATTTGCTGCAAAAAGGTTTCTTGCACGATGACGCGTACAAGTACGACAACAAGATGACTGAGATTGAGTTGCCAGAAACTTCCCCCTACGGGGAAAATGAGAAGCCGATGGTCATTGGTTCTCGCCTTTCGCACTATCAGGCTATGCTCGGTTTTTTGGACAACTACTACCGGTTCGATTCGGAGTTTCTAATCCCGAAACGTATTGCAAGGCTCGTTGCGCTCAACGGTACGTTCATGTGGAAAGATTTTACTGCTACCACCAAAGACGCGAACACACGTGGGCTATTTGACATAGTGCAATCTTTCTATGGCGCTGCTGATCCTATTTCGATAGGACTGGTGAGGGATTCGTTGCAGTACCTAGTAAAAGCCCATGAGGTAATCAGCACAGCACTTAAGTCCCTTTCGGTGTTTCATCGCGAGCGCTACAAATTGCTTATTCGCCAGCATGCTCTGGATGGCTTGGACGAGACAACAGTGGACGTCAACAACCCAGAGGTTGCGCTTGACGCGATGAAAAAGAACTTTTCAGAAAATGCAAAAGGCCATCCGTTCTACAGCGAGTTGGCAACCGTGGTTTTGAGAGAAGACTTCTCTGCCAACGCAGAAAAGCTGCGGGCTGCAATCCTCCGCGAGTTTGAAGAATCTTCTGCACCCAAAAGATGCCGCGGTGCTATGCGCAATCCACACGCCGTACTACTTTCTGGTTTCAGATCGCTTGGAGCTACTTCTAGCCACTTTCATACTGCTCTGGAAAAGATTCGCTTCAATGAGGAGCTCGTGACTCAGTCTGAGGCGACCTTCTTTTCAAAGGTAGTGTTAGCCTTTCTCAAAGCTTTCAACATTCAGACGCGTTCAAAGGACGTTGAAATTGTCGTCGTCGACCCGGCAACACAGATACAGAAAAAGGAATGCGTGAACGTTGAGCTCTTTCAAAAAGAGCTGGCCCGGTGTGTCAAACTGTATCGGGGTTTTGTGTCTCCAGACACTCTGATTCATGAAAAGTTAATGGCGCTCAAGGACGAGCAGCTCTTCGAGCTCCTTTTTAAACACGTAGCAGAGGCGCATACGCTGGTTAAACAGCTTGCAGGTCTTGATGAGTACTACAAGACAGTGAGGTCTGATGTGCGCGCGAAAATTAAAGGGGTCAAGATTGAAGTTACAACTATCACCACTTCTGTAACCAAGGCAAACAAGTGCCGCGCAGAATATGCCTCGCAACTAGAGGAGCAAAAACATATGAAGCGTTTAGGGGTAGCCCGTGCGTAGAATGCGGCTCTCGCGCCGCGGCATTCTCACGGTAGTAGGTACCCTTCTTCTCCTACCTCTCTTTCCTTCCGAAAAAAAAAAGACTCACGCGCCGCTCCCTCGATCTGAAAAAAAAGAGTTTGTGGTGTCCTTTTCTCCGTATAGGCCTGTGCTACACCCGCACGTGGCATCGCGCGTGGACGAAGCACAGCTGCTCACAGCCCTATATGAGGGACTTGTCACCTATGATCCGTACGATCTCCACCCAATCCCGGCGCTCGCACAACACTGGTCGGTAAGCACCGATGGGTTGACGTGGACGTTCTATTTACGAGATCAGATTTTTTTTCAAAACGGCGACCCTATCACTGCAGAGACGTTCCAGCAATCCTGGCTCAATTTGTTAAATCCTGAATGGAATGTGCCGTATGCGTCTTTTTTGGATGCAGTTGAGGGGGCACGTGCGTACCGCAGCGGCACTACGGCTGACTCTCACACGGTTGGGATTCTCGTAGAGGGGTCAGACAAAAAGACACTCGTGGTCAAGCTCGCGTACCCAGCAGGACACTTCATTCAGATGCTCTGTCACCACGCATTTGCCGCAGTCCACCCCACCCAACTGGCAAGCGTCGGCACGCTGCACGCGCGTACGGCAAGCGCCTCAGCACACAAGCCGTTCCATCCTATCGCAAGCGGTCCTTTTGAATTACAACAAATGCAAGCAGATCGCGTGGTGTTGCGTGTTAACACCCGCTACTGGGACAGGGGCGCGCTTGCCCTCCACGCCATCGTGGCGCTCATTGCACAAGACCCTGCAGCGCGCGATGCGGGGTTTAACGATGGGAGCATCCATTGGATTAGTGGAGCGCTGGAGCACAGTTCTTTGCAGGATGCAGCTACACTTCAGATCGTACCGCTTCTGGCAACAGAGTATCTGTGTTTTAAAACGGCACATGAGCCGACGTGCAACGCCACGCTGCGCAAGGCACTGCTTTTAGCTACTCCGGTGGAGGAGCTTACCGCGCGCTATTTATTTCCCGCACGAACGCTCGTAACTCCGTTTACCGGCTACCCGGTACCGCCTGTAGTACATGAATTCAATCCTGCGCGCGCACGCGCGCTTTTAGCAGAAGCGAAGATAGGTGGGGAGACAGCCCGTACTCCTCTTAAAATTCTCGTTTCCGACACCGAGGCGTGCCGGGCACTCGCACTTGAACTTCAGAAGGCCTGGACAGCCCTCGCACTTGCAGTGGAAATCTGGGCAGTGCCGCCTGAAACGTACCGGGAATATGTGCAGGATGAAAAATACCACGTGAGAATCGTGTCTTGGGTTGCGGACTTTGCGGATCCGATGGCGTTTCTGGAGCTGTTTAGAAAGGGATCAAAGACACACTCAACCGGATGGACCCATGAGGAATTTGAGGCACTGCTGACACGCGCGGGAGCAGAACCGCACGTGCTTCGTCGTTGGGAACTTCTTGCGCAGGCAGAACGTATCCTCTTACAGGAGTCAGTTGTGCTTCCGCTTTCGCGTTTGCATGCACTGCACGCGGTACAGCGGCACACGGTGCGCGGCTGGTATACAAATGTGCTCGATGTGCATCCATTTAAGTTTATCTCGTTACAAGAAGAAACAAAGGTCAACCTAGACTCATAGAGGGGCTGCAACCCGTGCACACCCGGGTGTACCTTGCAACGTAGATGTACCGGCGTGTACAATGCCCTCCACATACACAGAGGGGATTATGGGGTATCCGTTTCGCGCTCTAGAGAAAAAATGGCAGGCCTATTGGCGCGACAAGCGCGTCTTTTGTGTGTCCGAGGATGAGCGCTTCCCTCCTGAGCGGCGTGCATACGTGTTGGACATGTTTCCCTATCCTTCAGCGCAGGGACTTCACGTCGGACATCCAGAAGGCTACACTGCAACTGATATTTACTGCCGCTACTTGCGCATGGGTGGTTACAACGTGCTCCACCCTATGGGTTTTGATGCCTTCGGACTTCCGGCAGAAAACTTTGCACTCAAAACTGGTACTCATCCGCGCGTCTCCACCTCCGCCAACTGCGACACCTTTCGCAGACAGATCCAGTCGTTTGGTTTTTCCTACGATTGGGAACGTGAAATATCTACCGCAGATCCAGAATACTATCGCTGGACTCAGTGGCTGTTCCTCAAACTTTATGAAAAAGGATTAGCCTATGAAGCAACCGCGCCCATCAATTGGTGTCCCAGCTGCAAAACAGGCCTTGCAAACGAAGAAGTAAGAGACGCGTGCTGCGAGCGCTGTGGTGCTGAGGTGACGCGGCGTGGTGTCCGCCAGTGGATGGTGCGTATTACAGCGTATGCCGAGCGTCTCCTTTCAGATTTAGATGAACTTGACTGGCCTGAGTCAGTTAAACAAATGCAGCGTAATTGGATTGGAAAAAGCTGCGGCGCGGAAATTGACTTTCCCGTAGATGCGCCTGCGTGTTCAGTGCACGATAAGCTACCACAGACAATTCGCGTGTACACCACGCGTGCGGACACGCTTTTTGGAGTAACGTACCTGGTACTTGCTCCCGAGCATGAAGCGGTAACGGCGCTCACTACACACGCACAACGCGCAGCGGTACAGGCGTACGTGCAACGTGCAGCAAAAAAGAACGATCTCGAACGCACTGATTTAGCGAAGGAAAAGACCGGTGTTTTCACCGGCGCGTACGTGCGCAATCCAATCAATGATATGCGCATACCGGTGTGGGTAGGTGATTATGTGCTCGTTTCCTACGGCACGGGGGCAGTGATGGCAGTTCCTGCACATGATCAGCGCGACTGGGATTTTGCCACTCGGTTTGGCTTACCCAAGTTAACCGTGGTGTCTGCAGACTACACTGCAACAGTTCCTAATAGCAACTCCCCTCAAGGCGCGGTACTCCAAAGATGCGTCTCAGACGAGGGTTTTGTCGTCAACTCTGGAGCTTTCAATGGTCTTGCTAGTGCCGACGCGCGAGAACGTATTGTTGCCCATCTTGAAATGCGTGGCGCAGGTGCACGGCGCGTCACCTATCGCCTACGCGACTGGGTGTTCAGCCGTCAGCGCTATTGGGGAGAACCCATCCCTCTTGTGCACTGTCCTTCCTGCGGTGTTGTACCTCTCCCTGAGAGTGCGCTGCCGCTTTTGTTACCCGAAACCGCCGATTTCACTCCCACGGAAGATGGGCAGGGCCCCCTTGCACGAGCGCGCATGTGGCTGCGCGTTCCCTGTCCGCAGTGTGCATCTGACGCAGTGCGAGAAACAAACACAATGCCCCAGTGGGCAGGATCCTGCTGGTATTACCTCCGTTATATGGACCCCCGCAATAAGACTGCCTTTTGTGCACCCGAGAAGGAGCGTTACTGGGCGCCAGTGGCGTTATATGTAGGTGGTGCAGAGCACGCCGTACTGCATTTACTGTATGCACGCTTTTGGCACAAGGTATTGTACGACTTAGGTCTTGTAAGCACGAAAGAGCCCTTTGCGCGGTTGGTGAACCAAGGCATGATTACGTCGTATGCATATCGCAGGAAAAATGGCGCGCTTGTACCTCACGACGAGGTGCACACTAATGCTCAAGGTACCTACGTGCATGCTCGTACGGGGGAAAAACTCGAGTGCGTTGTGGCAAAAATGTCAAAAGCGTTAAAGAATGTCGTCAATCCTGATGACATGATTGCAGCGTACGGTGCTGACGCGTGCCGGGTATACGAGATGTTCATGGGACCTCTTGAGGCTTCCAAACCGTGGAATACGCAGGGGTTAGTGGGGGTTTTTCGGTTTTTAGAAAAAATTTGGGTACTTGCGGGGCGCGTGGCGGCCGCAAACGGTATTCCACAAGACTCTCGTACAGAGCCGCCAGGTGACCTGCACGCACAGAAAAAGTCTTGCAGCATGTACGCCCTCGAAACGCTGTTACACCGGACTATTCAAAAAGTGACCGACGATACGTCGGCGCTTAGTTTTAACACGGCAATCAGTCAGATGATGATATTTGTAAATGAGGCTACGCGGGTGGCGCGGAGGATGCCTCTTCCCTCTAAAATGTGGGAGATGTTTGTAAAAATCCTCTCTCCCTATGCACCACATTTGGCAGAAGAACTCTGGGAAATGTGTGGGCACACGCACACTATCGCATATGAGCCTTGGCCACAGGTGGACCCTGCGCGTGTGGCGCCGCATGTGTGCTCCGTAGTGGTGCAGGTGAACGGTAAAGTGCGCGACACCTTCTCCGTAGCGCCGAACGCTCCAAATGAAGAACTCGAGCAAAAGGCGCGGGAAACCGCCGGTGCGCGTAAGTTTCTTGGTACGCAGCAGCCAAAGCGCGTAGTGATAGTTCCCAATAAATTAGTAAATTTCGTTCTGTAGTCCGCACTGCTCCTGCAGCGTTGTGCAGTACCTGTGTGGTGCCCTACCCGCGTGCACTACAATCGCGTAAAGGCACAGCTGCATCAGCGGCCCTTGGAGAGGCGTCCCACCTGAGCGGATCATTGCGTCTGTCTGGAACAATCTATCCAAAATAGCATGCGTATCGCTCAGGGTCCAAAGAGACGCAGCGCGCTGGTATTGCGCAATCATACGCCGAGAAGTGAACCCATAGCGCTTTAGCGTTGCAGGGTGCGTTTTGTCCTCCGGTATATGGTGCCAATGCGCAAGGCGACGGAACGCGTAAGCGAGTCCTGCAAGGATTTGTACAGGGGCAACGTCTTTCGAACAAAGCAGCGTGTTGAGAATCATAAGTGAATGCTCAAGATCTCGTTTGGACAGCGCATCGAATAAGGTAAACGATGTCTCTTCTTTTGTGTGCACCAGCAACGAACTAATGTCGTGCGCAGTGATGCGGCGTCCTTTTTCAAAAAAAAGAGAAATCTGCGTACAAACAGTTTTGAGCGCACGAGTGTTGTTCTCCACCAACTCAAGAAGAGACTGGATAGCCTCCTGTTCAATGCGCATTTCATGCTGAAAAAAAAATCGCTGCACCCACGCGTGTTTTTTATTTTCAAACAACTCCCAAAAAACACGCTTATGCGCGGGAGAAATATTCTGTTCTATACGCTTATGTATACTGACACTATCGGAAATCAGTACCAAAAACACGTCAGCGCGCGAGCCGCCATGCTTTATCCATTCTGTAAGCACGTGCACTTCGTCACACTTCTTAATAACCTCTGCGTTGTACAGTACCACGCAGACTGCATCTGCAAACAGCGCACGAGTTCTCAGGAGATCTACAAGATCCGCCACAGGCGTTTCGTGTGCATAGAGCCGATGTACGTCCACCGTCCCTTGCGCTTGTGCACGCGCGCACACCTCCTGAACTGCACTATCTCGTTCCCCTATTTCAGGTCCGGTAAAAAGCCAGACGGACATCCCTTCTGCCCCTTCCCTATCTCAGTGTACAGCACCCCTATCACGCAAAGAGCACAAACACAGGCGTTCTAACACGTAAGAGCGCATTTACTCTTCCTCGAATTTATTCTGAAATAGCCGCTCAATGGCGGACAATGCAGCAACTTCGTCTGGACCTTCTACAACCAACTCGAGCTCACTTCCACACCCTGCAGCCATAGCCATAACACCCATAATAGACTTTGCATTCACTCTGATCGTATCCCGCACAAGCATTATCTTCGAATCAAAGCGACTTGCCGCTTGCACAATAAGCGCCGCAGGACGCGCATGTACGCCCGCACGATTAAGCACGCGCACCGTTTTTACGACCATTATGCTTTCCTTCCACCGCCATACACCGCACGTTTTTTAGCCCCCTAGTACGTATCATCTGGCCGATAATACGGTGCATGTGCTGCATTCTGCTCCATCAATTTGAGTACGCTCTGATTGAATTCCTTTGCAGAAAAATAGCCCATACGCTTTAAACGCTCGTTCATAGCAGCTGTCTCCAGGATGATGGGGATGTTCCTTCCGGGCCTTACCGGTATTTCTATAAGGGGAACACTGACGTCCAAAATAGTAGTGTTCAGCTCCTGCGTACCGAGACGATCATAGGCCTTTGAAGAATTCCACTCTTCAAGTTGAACCACCATTTGTATTTCTTTCCGCTCCCTGATAGAACCGACCCCGTACAGCTGTGTAATATTGATGATTCCTAAACCGCGAATTTCCATATGGTGACCGATACTTTTGTGCACCCCCCGCCCAATGAGGCTATTTCCATTGACGCAAGAAATTTCTACTAAGTCATCTGCAACAAGTCGATGACCGCGCTCAATTAACTCCAGAGCAGTCTCACTTTTTCCTACTCCTGAATCTCCTGAAATAAGAATCCCAACGCCATACACCTCCACCAATACTCCATGAAGCGCTATCGTCGGTGCGAAGATATTGGAGAGAACACGCATGAGACGTAAAGAAAGCTCGCTCGACGTAAGACGAGTGACCAAGATAGGGCAAGAAGAAGGCTCAGCAAGATGCAAAAACTTCTCCGGCGGGGTAATTCCATGGGAAAAGATACAACAAGGCAAGTCAAAGGTGAACATCTTTTCGATAGCACCGTATCGTCCCTGCTCTAAAAGGGCGAGCAGATACGCATGTTCTCCGCGGCCAAAAAGCTGGATCCGCCGGTAGGCGAACAAGTCAAAAAAGCCTGACAGGACAAGACCTGGTCGGTTCAGATCCGAGATAGTGATGGGATTTGCCAGTCCATGGTGACCTGCGATACAACGCAGATCAAGCGAATCGCGCTCTTTCAGATCGAGCTTGAGCACATCGAGAACGGTAAAAAGAGGAGCACCCACGGCCGCTACTGTAACACAAAAGCCAGGACCCGTAAACGAGCCCACCGCAGTGAGAGCCTCACTTCAAGAGAGCCACAAGTCCGTACAGGAACTCTTGACTTTTACATACAACTGGTGTCTGCTGACGGCGCCCGGGTGTGGGGCACACGATCCATTAGCTCAGCGGAGAGAGCGGCCGCCTCCTAAGCGGCAGGTCGGACGTTCAAGTCGTCCATGGATCAGGAACGGCGATGGTCGGGCGAGGGGGATTTGAACCCCCGACCTCTCAGTCCCGAACCGAGCGCGCTACCACTGCGCTACCACCCGTGCACGCAAAGAAACCACACAGAAAGGGACGCGCACCGCACAGTGCGCAGACGGGAGCGACGGGGCTCGAACCCGCGATCTCCGGCGTGACAGGCTGGCGCGATAACCAACTTCGCTACGCCCCCAGAACTTGCGCGCATCCTACATCACCCGCACAAAGTTATCAAGCGGCGATGATAGATTACCCAAGGAAATAGCGGCAATAGGGATTGAACCTATGACAGCGCGGATATGAGCCGCGTGCTCTACCAACTGAGCTATGCCGCCAAAAAACCCCCGACCGCACACCGCCGCCATCCTATCCCTTTTTTTTACACTCTGACAAGTCCTGCCTTCCCCCTGCCTCCCCGTGCTTGACGCAAGAAACAATAAAATTGCTGCCTATGATTTCTTTAGCCGCGCGTATAATGCGCCGAGACACCGGGCGTGGTCTTTCGTCGCACAGTGGCACTCGCGCTTCTTCTGCGTACGCTCCCCTGCGCTGCGCACTTCGGAAACCGTGACCGCACGTTCTACGATCTTAACAACGCGCCCCTTGCTCTGCGCGCCATCCAGGATGCATATCCTCATCTCAACGCGGTCATTGCCTATGACCCGCGGGAACAGGACTGGCTTATCCGTTCAGATGGGCGCACCCTCTACTGGGCAGAGGGTCGTCTTTTACCTCGAGAACACCGTGATCAAGCCCACGACTGGCGCCCCATCATCGATTATGTCTACGCGCGAGAAGTCCTAGACCCCGCGCACCTTTTTCCAGAAGAAATACACGCGCTTAGGCCTAAGACGCTTGCAATTAAACGCAGCGCTACAAAACCCTATCACGACGCTTTTTTCACGTGGCTCTACGGTCCTGCCACACGTTCGGAAATCAACGCTCGTCTCGCGCGCGGCTATATGTTCTTAGGAAAGCCCGTATACGTACACAAAGCACTCATCACACGCTTAAACGCAGTACAGGAAAAAATCCTCACTGCCGCGAAGACGCATGCTCACGTACAAAAGTTTATCGAGGATCTTTTACGCGTCGACGGCTTTAACTGGCGTGAGATTTCTGATTCTAGACAAAAGAGTAACCACAGCTGGGGGATCGCGTTGGATCTTATGCCCAAGAATTGGCAACGCCACACCATGTACTGGAATTGGGAAGCTGCGCATAACGAAGATTGGATGCACATCCCCATAAAAAAGCGCTGGGCTCCACCTGCAGAAATCATCAGTCTTTTCGAAAGCGAAGGGTTTATCTGGGGCGGACACTGGATGCTGTGGGACACTATGCACTTCGAATACCGGCCGGAATTACTCGCTGTACGTAAAATCCTTTCCGAGGGGAACCGCTATGACTTTCAAGAACAAAATATAGTGGTGCATGCAGATGATTTTCCTGCGCAATACTTTTCTCCCAAAGAAGTATTCGGCACAGATGAGAAGGAGCACATTACCTATGCAGAATCCTGCGTTCGTGCAACGCACGCAAGTGTTAAAGAACTCGTTCGTGCACGCACGCTGGTAGCGCGGTTTTCTCCTATGCGTCGGCTGCACGTGTATGCACCTCCTGAAAGCATTCACAACAGCATAGATACAGCCCTATTACGCATGACCGCACAACTGAAGAAAAATTACACAAATGCGAAAATACGGAACAATTCTCGTTTGCTTTCAAAAAAGCATGCTCAGACACGCGCGTCTCGCAGAAGCGCAGATGTGTACACGGTATCATGCCGTCATGCTCAGGCAATCGCACTGCAGTATCCACACGCCCTGTCTTGGCAAAGTAAAGAACGAAGCTATGCGCTGTGGATTGCGCTTCTTGCCGTACGGCAAGAAGCGGCACGACGCTCCGTGTGCACACCCTCGTCTAAGGAACAATGCATGACGCACGCACTTTCTTCATGCGTGGATCTTGCACGTACGCACATCCTGTTGCCATAGGGAGCTTCTTCCCCCTCTCTTCCCCTACTCACACACCACAGGGTACACTTATGAAAAGTCATGGCACCATGTGCTCAAGGAATGCGCTTCTTTTGCCGAGAAGGGGCGCAGGGCTGCATGTTCTTACCCCACGTATACGCGAGGCGCGACCGGTGAACACAGGCGTTAAGGTTATTCTCAGTCTATTCGCGACGCTCGTCCTTATGGTGGGGGTGTTTTTCTGCGTACCACGCGCTTCTTTTGCCGAGTTTGAAAGACACTTTTACCAACCGACTGTTCTCAGTGCGCTCTCTACCAACTTGCGTGAGGTCAGTAAGGCAAGTGAGGCTTGGCACAGTCGATATCGGCCCCTGTTTTCTCAGTTCTGTGCGCTTGATGCAGTCAGAAGTAGTTTCGATCCTGCGCAAAAGGCTGAAGACATTACACAACGTGCCCGGGAGGCCAGTGCGCTCTTGTCTTCTGTCGCTGGTCTCAAAGGGGTGCGTATTGTTGAGGCGCAGAAACCAAATATCCATTTTTCCACCTTTGAGTCCGACGTTCTCCTTGCTGACAGTGGTTCTGTAACCTACAGAAAGTACAACGCTGAGGAGCACGACGTCCCTCTTCAGTTTCTAGGGGAGCATTCCCCTGAACCGAAGGTTATTATCGACGAGTACCATGATGCGCTGCTGTACTCTTTCCCCTCCCTGGGGAACTACGGGGAATATCGTGGACGCATTCTTTTCTACTTGTCCTTGCGTGCCTTGGGCACCCACCTTATTGCGGAAAACAAACTGAAGATCACAGACAGCATTGTTCCGCTTTCCGCTGATGACTACACCTTCGGTGGCATCGTTATTGGTATCCCCCATGAGGGGGTACGTTCCCTCAAACCCTCTGTGCTTGCAGAGTGGAAGCGCAAGCAGTTCAGGGTACAGACAGTCAGGAGTGAGCAGCACGAAGACTGGGCACTGCTCAGTAATGCATCAGGCGCCTTTGTCATTGCACAGGCAGTGCCCGTCTTGCTGTTTGGCTTTACCCCTCTGACGAAGGGCCTTGTCGCTATGGTTGCTGTTGTGACTACTTTTTTGCTCGTATTCCAGTTGCTCAGCCTTCGCCAGGACCCCCTCACAAAACTGAGAGACAGGCTGATACACTTCCACGCGCAGCTCCTACACAGTTGTCTCGAACAGAAGGAATCACTCGAGTGGGAGGAGGTGCGAACCCGACTTGAACACCGCAGGCGGGAAACAGATGCAGAAATGAAGAAGTCTCTTCCCAGGCGTCTCCGTATAAGGCGGGGACGCGAGCTCGATGCGCTCCTCAGTAAGGGTTGGGATGACGTATTCTCCACCTTGGAGCATGGTTACGGTGGTGCGCGTGCTATGAACCGCGCGCAAATCGAACAGCTTGTCAGGGAAGTGCTCGCGCAGAACCTTGCAAGTGGGGAGGCCGTGCTACCTGTGGCGATGCGTGCGGACACAGCCGATGAAGAGCTCGACGAGGCGCTGGAGGAACTCCCTGACGAGGCAGTCTCTTTGCCTTCCGATTCCAGTCCGGAAGAGGACCTGGACCCCTTGGAGGAAGTCGAGAGTATCGAGGGGACTGCTGAAGAAAGCGCACGCGAGTACGCGGCTGCGGGAGACGCGCTCCTCTCAAAAACACCCCAGCTTTCAACGCACAGCGAGTACGTGCCGGCGACACTTACAGAACTCCTGGGCCGCAACGCAGAGCCCGGCGACGTCGTGCGGGACTCAGCAGTCCTCGAATATATCGAAGGCGTCTTCGACTATCGTCCCTGCTGTTTTTATGAGAGCCACGCTGTCCACGACTGCCTAGAAGTAGTCACGGGAGAAGACGGCCCCTCTCTCAGCCCTGTGGAAAGCATCGTCAGCACCGAGGACGGTCTTTTCACCATTCGGGTGAGTAAGGAGGAAGGAAACCACCTCAACCGCGATTTCAAGGCCCTGGTGGATTCCGTACTGTACTGAAGAACATGTCTCTCTGCCGGTGGAGTCGGTCCTCTTACTCAGAAGCAGGCACGAACGTGTGCGCCACCACGTTGGTTTTTATGAGCTCATCGACTTCCGTCTGGGAAGACCTGAGCCAGTACTGGCTTCTGCCAATCCCCCAGCTGATTTCTCCGCGCATCTGCAGCGTATCAACCTTGTAGCTCTTCCCGTCCGCAGGGATGAAATTAATTTTGCAGTAATAGTACTTACCGCTTGCAGGATCTATTACGTACCCACCACCCCAGGAGCCTGGAGAAGTACGCTCGAGGTTATAGATGAAGGGCGTACCAACCAAGGGCATATTGGCGACGTTTCCCTTCTTGGGGAAATCAGGATACGTTCTTGTACACGAAACCACCGCCGCATTCGGAGCCCTCCCCATGCACACGAGCATCTTGCCAAAGAGCTTACCATCCTGAACACACAACCGCCACACACCAGTGGGTTTCCCTGTATTGTCATCAACGCTCTTCCAGATACCTTCCACCGGATCGGCCATTTCCTTCTGCACAGACGGCACCTGCGCCGCCTTGTCCGAGCTTGCTGTGAAACACGGCACACACAGACACAGTACGACACCATATACTATGATAACCTTTCTCATAGCCCTGCCCCCACAAAATATGATGTGCACAACCAACAAGGGGAAATACGACCTGCAAAAAAGCAGGTACCATACGACGCACCCCCCCCCACATACATCGAGCTCACCGTGATTGTGCAAAACGCTCTTGAAACTCCAACACTACATCCGATATCGGCGGAGCGCCATTAAGAGAAACTAATTTCCCCCGCTCACTGTAAAAGTGGACAATGGGCTCCGCCTGCGCTCGATAGGCGGTAAGCCTCTGAAGAATTGCCGACATCTTGTCATCCTCCCGCACGACCAGTACTCCTCTACACCGATCGCACACACCCTCTCTCTTAGGCTGCGCAAAGAGCACATGATAACTGCTCCCACAGGCCGAACACACCCTGCGGCCAGTAAGACGCGCAACAAGGACATCGTCCGGTACTACAATACTCACCGCGTAGTCTATCGGCACAATGTCCTCTAAGCACCTAGCCTGCGTGACAGTGCGAGGAAACCCATCTAGAATAAAACCGCTAACCACATCTTCGTGACTGACACGCTCCCGCACCAGCTCCGTAACGGTCTGGTCATCTACCAAGCCGCCCACTTCAACTACTTTTTGAACTTTTTTACCTAATGCCGTCTGTTTCTGAATTGCTGCCCGAAGAATACCCCCTGTGGAGATGTGCACAACGCCACAACGCCCAGAAATTTCACCTGCAAGCGTACCCTTACCGGCACCAGGAGGACCAAGAAAAACAAACCTCATGAAACAAACTCCACCTTATCTTCCTACGGGGAAGAAAAAACACACCTCACCCCGTTCTCTCGCGCACACAACCGACCCGAAGGCGTACACGCCGCGCGCGCCGCGAAACCCCGACCGCCCAAACAAGAGCGCACCGCATACTCCAATTCTACACGGGGAGGATTCATTGGCAACACAAAACTGCGACATGCTCGATACACCCTTATGTACACCTCATCAGATGCGTCTGCATGACCAAACACCAGGCCGACAAAATCGCGCAGCACGTACGTAAGCGCTTGCCCCACACGCTTCACCCTCCCAGACACAAAAGCCTGATCTAGCACCGTCAAGCTTGCAAAAAAAGCGCTCTCAAAGCACGGCACACCCCGCATAAAGTAGTGCACAGACGGCTGCAAGTACAGAAGGAGCTGGTACCCACATAAGGCGCGCACAAGCGCGGCGCTCCGACCGGAAAAGAGGATTTTTACAAATTCGTCGGTCAACCGGGAGGGAGAGCACCCCCCAAGAAGGGAAACACTGCGGCGAATACTGCGGCGGACAGAAAAAGGGATGGAAGACTCGCACATCACCGAGCACTTCAATGCCCGGAGCATGCGCACTGGGTCCTCTACAAAGATGGACCGCAGAGGTATGAGCGGCCGCACGCGACGCCTCTTCAGATCAACCATTCCACCGACACAATCGATCACCACATTTCTCAGAGGATCATAGTACAAGGCATTGACACTAAAGTCCCTCCGCCATGCATCTTCCTCCAACGTGCCAGGAACACACACCGAACCTTCCCCCACACGAGAGCGAAAGGTGGAAATCTCGTACAGCTGCGAGCCACACGACACATGAACAATGCGGAAGCGCCTGCCGATAATGCGCGAGTTCCTGAACAACCTACGAATCCTAGAGGGAACTGCGCCTGTAACAATGTCAAAATCTTTTGGTGTCCTTCCCGCAACCAGGTCCCTTACCGCCCCACCGACGATATAGGTTTCATACCCCGCACCCACCAGCGCTTCTACAACCCTTATCGCCCCAGCGTCAACGCTCTGCCGAGGTATACCGTGCTCCGACTCAGTGTACACCAGCGCACGCCCCAACCGCCTTCCCTTTGCATCGTAACTGTAGCGAACCAACATCTACCCCGCCCATCCTCCCCCGAGAAGGAGCTCCCTGTCAAGACCAACTAGGAAGCATTCATACCACCGTGCCGAATTACAAAATACACCGCACCTTGTGTACCCGTTCAAAAATCTTCGGTCCGGATAAATTCGGTTGCTTTCAATGTCGCACCGTCGCCTTCATACCACGAAACTGAACCATCGTAATTCACGCTGACAACTCCGTTCGACGTGATTGCAGCAACTTTTGGTAACGCATACGCACGGGACATACGATACACCTGCGCCTGTTGCACGCGATGTCCGACAAGCGCCCCTTTTCCTAAATTAGTTACCAACAGTGAACGCCGCATCACCATATGCGCATCTATATCCTCATCCTTATAAGAGAGGATGCGTCGCACAACACTTTCTGTGGGTTGCTGCAGTTGCAGACGAAGATGGATCAAATCAGTCGTGCCTGCATTCGTATCCAATGAAAAAAAATATACATGCTGTGTATCATGCGCGCGGACACCAAAGGCAAAATCGCCTCCTACCGCATGCGTATATGTCTCCCCCGTACGCATATGCAGCAGGACAAGTGGCTGCAAACCGCTTTGAGTGGCTACAATTACGTCATCAGTAATCAATAGCGAATCCTGCATACCAATCGCTTTGTGAAAAAAAACTCGTATCCCCCGCTCAATATCCACCACCGATACTCCAGAGAAAGGTTCAGTAATCACCAACATATGCCCATACACCGACACGCCGCTTACCGTGGAACGCGCGCGATATATCATCCTGTGTTGACTCGTCTTTTGCGCATAATGAAGAAACTCTGTTTCTTTCCCTGCAGACCACACAATAAAACCATCACGATAAGGCAGAAACCGAGTTCCTTTTACTCCGCGCACCAAAACACGATACGGTCCCCCGGACGCCATGCTGTGATATAGGGATCCGTCTGCTAAAAAATACGCGCCCTCATCTGCACCATGTACATCGCTTGCGTATATCTGACGCTCGCCATTGAGTGCGCGGATAGTTACGCGCCTGTCATCTCCCTGCTGCAATTCATAGAGGATCCCGCGATCGGTTCCTACGATGACCCGCGTGCGAACCGAGCACGCACTTGTTATGCGAGCATTGTCAGGAAGCATAAAATCAGCAGAACGCTGCGCAGCTTTCCGTATACGCCAGTGATACTTCAACTCAGCAGGCTCTATCCACACAGGAAGACTATCGCTGAATGTATGCGCAAAACATGCACTCCGTGCAGGGTACTCGGTGAGCACCGCGCCACTTGAAGACTGGATGACATACACACGTTGGTCTCTATAACCAACAAGATGTGCACCGTTATGTATTAACATGGGAGACAGGAGATTCTTTTCGGTAAGAAGACGTTTGACGGTTGTCTTTTTGCTGTAATCTACGTACGTGAGGCGTCCGGATTCTGCATAACTGAGCACAAGGCGCGGTCCACTCGCAGTCAACAACACCACCCCAGGCTCTTCCGAAAATAGAGAAACTGTATTTCCACTCCCATCTAACACCGTCACACCTTCGCGCGATGCTGTTCCCACACTCAAAAAACTTCCCTGCACAATCCACGAGAGTGACACAACCGATGCGGTAAAACGCTTTGCAAAAAGTATTTCTTTCGTGCGCCAATTCCACACACTGACTCGGTGGTAATTGCGTCCATCTGTTTCATATACGGCAATACGCGCGCGGTCCGGATGCACTGCACAGTGTTTGATAGAAACAGGGGTGATCTGCCACGTATCCGGTTTATAATCCGGATACGTGTACTGGGTGAGAAACCCATCATTTCCTGCAGCGAAGAATGTATGGTCAGAGGCGGCCAGTATTTTTGTCAGTCCCCCTACAAAACGCGGGCTGACAGCTCCCGCCCGCGTCACTTCCGCCCCATGCACCGCAGCCCCCTGCTTCTCTCTCCTTTCAGGAGGAGCAGGGGGCAACACAGAGTTACGCGCAGACGTGGCAGGGTCTGGCGCCAACTCCTGCTGACTGTGGGAAGGAACGGAAGAAGATACATTCTCAGATTTAGATGTATCAGACCGAGCAGATTCAAGCGTTGATTTTTGTGAGGGATAAAAGCGCGCCGGTTCAGTAAACACATCCTTCGCTGCGCGCTTCTCTACACTGTCTGCAAAAAGCCCAAGCGTACAACACCCTATACACCACGCACACCAGATGCTGCTCGCTGTGCGGGCGCTACGCGTCAGTAAAAACATTCTTGTATGAAAGATACGCCCCAACGTACAGCGCCTCAAACAACTCCGCTCGTTTACCTCGCTCTCGCTCAACGCGTTCATACACATTCATGGGAACTGGCATAATTGCCGTTTGTTGTTCTCTGATACCGTACACGTGCAACTCCATCACGCGCGATCCGGTGTCCCCGACACAACGTTCAAAAAAACACGAAACTCTCTTGTCTCCTAGATGCGGTGCCCCTTCCAACACAAAAAACTTTACTGCTTCAACAATTTCAGGGTTCAAATCCCATGCTAGTATTGCAACACGATCAGCAAGTTCTGCGTAGCCAATCACGGGTGTCTGGTGCTCCCGTAAGACAAAGGGTTCACAAAAGTCAGCACTATCTCCGTCGCTCATATGCATACCGGCACAAAAAGCCAAACACCGCAAACGCTCTCGCTCAGGAACCAAAAGCAAATGCACATTCTTTGCATGCCACACAAATTCTGTTTTTATTTCGGCACGAATACGCGCACCACATGCCGGACACTGGTAACTTAAAAAATCCCCTTGCTGTATACGCGCAACAAACTCCGGGTGCTCATCAAGCGAAATTACCGTCTCATGTTCAATATCGAACACCCGCTCACACGCACACCGTAACTGCATCACTCACTCCTAGTGAAACAAAAAATTCACGTCGTTCCAAAACGCACATAAAAATATCAATGCAACAAACGCAAAACCTACAAACTGCAGATAGTACAACACACGCGGGTGTATGCTTCTTTGCATAAACAATTCAACACATGCGAATAAAATCAAACCGCCGTCCAGGATCGGAATGGGGAGTAGATTCATAATAAAGAGAGAGACGCACACGAGTGCCACAAACTCGCATAATTGTGACAGTCCCGTTAAAAAACTCTCCTGAAAACCATGCTGGGCCACATCTCCTATCACATGCGTAATCCTTAATGGGCCTGAGATAGCCTGCTGAAATTGCAGGCCCCGAAAGAGCATACCAATACCCTTCACCGTCAATACACACATACGCAACGTTTCTGCAATACCCGCACGGACACTTGCAAAAAAAGAAGTTCCCGGTATAACCACGGTGTGAGCTTTCCATTCGATACCAACATCTATTGCCCCGTTTTCTGTGCGCACTAACGCAATGGTATGATATCGCCTCTTCCCTGAACGCAGCACAGTCAATACGACTGACTTTTTTCGAAATTCCTTGAGCAGCGCAAGGAGCTGTACTGCGTGTTGCACACGGCGTCCTGCTACTGCAAGAATTTTATCTTCAGGTTCAAGACCTGCCTGCGATGCAGCACCGTGTGCATCAACCGCCGCAACAACTAGCGGTACGTAATGGTAAATACCAATCCTCCCCATACCAGTATGCGCATCTCTATCAGGCGTAATGGTCACGTGCATAAGCTGCCCCCTCCGTTCGATCACAAATGGCAATGCATGCTGCGCATGCTGTGACACAATTTTTTGAATATCACTGAAATAGCGTATCGGCTGATCACCAATGCGCAGGATTGTATCCCCGTCCTGAAGTCCCACGCGGCGTGCAGGCGAGTTATCAGAACTATCGTATACATACACCGGTGAAATACGGTTTCCAAATGTGTGCACACGCGAGCCAAGCGCACTAACCAATGCCAATACCATTACCGCCATAAGCACATTCGCCAGCGGTCCTGCAAAGGCAATACCCATGCGTTTGAGCGGTCCTACTGCATACAGTGAACCGGGCTCAACGGGAATATGGGAAAGTTTTTGATCAAGCGCCGTTTGAAACGCTTGCTCTCCCTTCATACCGCAATATCCCCCAAGAGGAAGCATCGAAAGGCGATATTCCGTTTTTCCAAATTTCTTTCGAAACAGGACCGGCCCCATACCGACAGAAAAACTGAGCACCTCCACTCGACACCAAAGCGCGGCGACAAAATGCCCCAGTTCATGAAACAACACCACAATACCAAGCACCACAACGCCAATAATTATCTTAATCACCTCTCTCTCCACCTCTGTGCAATGCACGTCCGCGCACACATCCGCGCACGCGTATCGCACGCCATAACTTCTTCAAACGTTTGGGGAATTGCGCGCCAATCTTCTTGCAACGCCTGTGCAGTCACGTGTGCGATATCTAAAAACCCAATGTTTCTTTGCAAGAACGCACGCACCGCCTCCTCATTTGCTGCATTAAAGGCAATAGGATACGCACGCTGCGCCCGTGCAACATCAAAACCCATACGCAACAGCGGAAAGTCATCTACCCTCGGAGGTTCAAAATGCAAAGACAGTCCCGATGTAAAATCAAGCGGAGTTTGATACGCAGGAGGCGCGTCAGGGTACAGCAACGCATACAGCAACGGCGACGCCATATCAGGGACAGAAAGCTGCGCATACGTTTCTCCCGAATGACATTGCACCAGCGCATGCACTATGCTCTGAGGGTGCACCACCACCGTGACCCGATCCACCGGTATACGAAAAAACTGCACTGCCTCTATAACTTCCAGTGCCTTATTTGCAAGTGTTGCAGAATCAACAGAAATCTTCTTCCCCATACGCCACGTCGGATGTTGAAGCGCATCTTCCACCGTGACATGCGCTAAGCACTCCTTTGAAAAGGTTCTAAATGGACCACCTGACGCAGTGAGCACTACCTGCGCCACCGCATGCGCGCCGTGCGCTGCAATAAGTTGAAAAATAGCAGCATGCTCTGAATCTACAGGAACGATTGTTGCCCCACTTTCGCGTGCCGCAGCATGCAAAAGAGAAGCTGCAAGTACCACACTTTCTTTATTTGCTAACGCGAGCGTACAACGCGTCTTGAGCACCTCAAGAGAGGCAAAAAGACCAGCAGCGCCGGCAATACCGTTTACCACCACCTCTGCTTCACAGGAAGAAAGCAGACGCTTTATGCGTGCGCGACCTTCTTGCTCAGAACATGAGCCAGTCATAGTGATATCTGATAAAGAGAACTCGCGCGCCAACGCCCGCGCGTACTCGGTCTGCCGGTGACCTGAAGCGCCCACCAGCAAGAACCGATCGGGAAACCGACGCAGAAGTTTGAGTGCTGCAGCTCCAATAGAACCAGTAATGCCCAGCACTACCACACGTCGCACACTCATACTGCAGCGATCCCAAAACACTCACATGCAATGTAAAAAGTCCCCAGTGACGGCGCAAGCGAATCCAGGTTATCCATAATTCCGCCCCGCCCGGGGGTAAAAAATCCTGAATCCTTTACCTGAGCCGAACGTTTCATCACCGACTCGACTAGATCGCCTACAATGGCAGTCAGTCCTACCAAGGCTCCAACACCCATGAGCATCCCCAAAGAGAGCGTCACACGCGAACCAAATACAAGTGAGCCAAAACACCCTGCACCTACCGAACCGGCAAAACCTCCAATAAAACCTGCAATACTCTTTTTAGGACTTGCAGGAATTATCCCTCTGTTGTTAACTCCCCAGAGCGTCCCACAGAACCATGCACAAGAGTCGCACGTAAAAACCATGAGAAAAAAAATTACCAATGCGATCTCTGCATGACGCCACCGCGTAATGAGCGAAAAAAAAAGGCTAAAGATACCTGGATACAAAACAAGCAACAGTGCCGAGGCCATACGCTCAAGGGCGTTTTCAAAAGAAGCAGAAAACGAATACACCAATTCGGTGAAAAAAACACTCATGAGCAGCGTGCCCAGTGCTCCAATAAAAAGGACAGATTCAGCGCCCCGTGCAGGCTGCCACAGCGCTGCATATCCTAAAAGCGGAAGCACAAGACTGAAAGGGATCAACAAAACCAGTGGGTACGTGCACATCCTGCGCGACACCATCGCATGCATTTCCCATACCGCACCCATAACTGATCCGAAGATAACCAAATGGAACGCTAGGAAGTGTGCATGCGGTGCCGCATATACCAACATAAGAATAGTTGGAACGCCGAAAAAAAAGATTAACAGCCTCTTTATTTCCGCGCTCATTCCAAACCCCCAAAGGTACGCGTGCGCAGGCGATACTCATCCAGGGCGCGCAGCATGTCTTCTACCCGAAAGTCAGGCCACAGGATATCGGTAAAATAGAACTCCGCGTACGCGCTTTGCCAAAGCAAAAAATTACTCATGCGTTGCTGACCCCCTGTTCTGATGAGAAAGTCGACACTCGGCAACTGCGGCGCATCAAGGCACGCGCCGAAAGCTTCTTCGGTGAGAAGCTCACCATCCGGGCACGAAGTGCTGCACAAAACCTTTTTTACCGCACGTAAAATTTCATCTTTTCCCCCATAATTTATAGCGAGCGCAACAGTAGTTCCCCGATGAGACCGAGTGCGCTCCACAACATACTCTATCTGGCTGCGCACATCAGGCGGAAGTGTCTGCGCACAACCCAGGTGCACTACGCGAATGGTATGCTCCACATAGAACGACATCTCCTTTTTCAAATACCACCTGATTAAATTCATCAAGAAATGCACTTCATGCGCAGAGCGCTTCCAATTTTCAGTAGAAAACACATACAGAGTAACAAAAGGCACCTGAATCGCGCACAGCGCCGCGACAATCTCTCGCGCTGTCTGCAGCCCCCGCCGGTGCCCTGCACTGCGCCGCAACCCTCTCTTTTCTGCCCATCTCCCGTTTCCATCCATGATGATGGCCACGTGCTGCACGGCACTCAACCTTCCAGGATATCCTTTTCCTTCTCGGCCAAGTACCGTGCAACGTCTGCGACAGAAGCGTCAGTCGCTTTTTGGAAGGCCTCTTCTGCTGCTTTCAGTGCATCCTCGCTTAGCAGTCCCTCCTTATGCCCGCGCTTTGCTTCCTCGATTCCCTCACGGCGAATATTGCGAATAGCAACGCGCGCCTGCTCGGCTAACGCGCGCGCCTGCCTGACAAGCTCCTTCCTTCGCTCCTGGGTAAGTGGAGGAATCACTAGACGAATAACCTTGCCGTCGTTGGAGGGATTGAGCGACAATTTTGACTTCAAAATTGCACGCTCGATATCCGCAAGGAGCGTTTTATCCCAAGGCTGGATAATGATCAAACGCGCCTCGGGTACCGAAACGGTAGCCACCTGACTAAGCGCGGTTGGTTGCTGATAGTAGTCGACAGTAATCTGATCAAGCAAATGTGCAGTCGCACGTTCAGTACGCAGCGTGTTAAAACCCTCCTGCAGCGCTGAGAGGGACTTCTTCATCTTCTGCTCATAGCACTCAGCGATACCCATCTTTTCCCCTCACAACACAGTGCGGCAAGAGAGAAGCACGAGCTCCCTCACGCCCGCTTATTCCCCATTCTGCAGAATGGCAGGATCTATCCGTGCTCCCCACTCACTGTACCCCTAGCTGGTATATCAGTGCCTGAGCAAGCCGAAGCGCACCCCCTGCGCAGGCACCCACTTCTGCCATCTTTTTTTCAACAGAAAGCTTGTCGTCCTTAACAAAGGGCTGTTTCAGAAAACAGATCTCAGCCAAATGCTTCTCTAGTTTACCCTGCACGATACTTTCCTTGACATGCGCAGGCTTCTGGAGAGACGCAACATGCGCTTGGAACACCTCACGCTGCTCCCGCACATACTCAGCAGGCACGTCCTCTGCGCACACGTAGCGAGGGGTATATGCCGCCGCGTGCAAACAGCAGTCATACGCGAAGGCCTGCACATCGGATCGCAGGAACACATCTGGCGCATCGGAGGAAAAGGAGAGCACTACCCCTGTTTTTTTATCAGGGTGCACGTAGTGAGAAAGGTACTGACCTGCACCGGCACTGCCGGCACGTAAGAGCGCAAGGCGCGTCAAGCTCATATTTTCCCGTACGCGCGTTGCGAGGTCCACCACCATATCGCGCAGCACCTGGTTTACCTCAGTGTACGCGTGCTCGAGCACCGCCTGAGCTATACGCTCAGAAAGGGCGATGAACTCTGCGTTCTTTGCCACAAAATCTGTTTCGCAAACAAGCTCAACCATTGCTACAGCGCTCGCCCCACAGGCCGCGCCCTCTGCATGCCGTGCTTTAATAACGATGACTCCCTCAGCAGTGGCACGCCCACGCCTGTTTTCGATGGCAGCAAGCCCCCTCTCCTTAAGATGCTTTTCTGCACACAGAGCATCCCCTGCACACTCTTGGAGCGCACGCTTACACTCCATCATCCCGGCCCCGGTTTTATCACGCAAAGACTTAACGTCGCGAGCAGCAATCTCCATGTACCCCTCCTGACAGCATTTTCCGATCAGACTTCGATGCAAACATGCCTACCCAGACACACATCCCAAAAGAGACCGCGGAGGGCACACCTAACGCCCCTCGTAGAGCGACTCATCCTCATCAAACACATCGCCTTCATCGTTCACAGAATATTCACGCTCCTCAGGAGGAGTATAATTTTCATAGTCAGTAATTTCGCGCCCTTCTTCGTGCAAAGAAACGGACTCATCAAGCTCATCGCCACTCTCCTCATCCTGCAAGTTCTCAATGATTTTCAAACCATGCTCGTTACCCGCTTCCATAACCGCATTGGCAATGAGTTGAGTAAAAAGGGAAATGGCACGGATCGCATCGTCATTCCCGGGGATTGGGTAATCGATACCTTCAGGATTACAGTTGGTGTCCACCACCGCAACAATCGGGATACCAACTCGCCTCGCCTCACGGATAGCGATAGTCTCCTTACGCGTATCAATGATAAACACTACACCCGGCAGCTCCTTCATTTCCTTTATGCCGCCCAAATTCTTTTCTAGCTTCGCGTGCTCCTTGCGTAAAGACGCCACCTCCTTCTTAGAGAGATGCTCGAACGCACCGTCTATCTCCATGCGTTCTATCTTCTTGAGACGCGAAAGACTCTTCCTTATGGTGGAAAAGTTGGTGAGCATGCCACCGAGCCAACGGTTAGTCACATAAAACATCCCACAGCGCTGCGCTTCCTTGGCAATGGTTTGCTGCGACTGCTTCTTTGTGCCCACAAACAAAACGGACTTGCCTGAGGAAACAGTCCTGCGCACCATGTCGTACGCCTCGCGGATGGCCGTAATCGTCTTTTGCAGATCAATGATGTGAATACCGTTACGCTCCGCGAAAATATACTTTTTCATCCGCGGATCCCACCGCCTGACCTGATGGCCAAAATGAACCCCAGATTCAAGCAGATTTTTGATAGTCACCACTGCCATACCATTCCTCCACAGAGAGCGCCGAGGCTCTCATCCTTCTCTCTTTCACCACACGCACACGCGCGGGGATATTCTCGAGAGGACAGAAAAACGCGTCCCCTCACACACGGTCACCTTGACTAAAATCAGACGTATGGAATACGGTTGCCCGCCTCTTCTGTGGACCTTCCCAGGCCCGCAGCAGGTTACAGGGCAGGGAAGATTAGCTCATTCGGATAGAGCGTTGGCCTCCGGAGCCAAAGGCGGTGGGTTCAAATCCCGCATCTTCCATCCTCTTACCCATGTAAACGGGCGCCCCGCGCCCTACGCTCCTTCCAGTCAAGCTGGCAACTCAGGGGCCGTCCGCCCGCTCCCCTTCAGCAGGTCACTTGCCGCCAGAAACGACTCCCTTCACCACTTCGAGCGCGCGAGCGCGCACTGCAGCTGCGTAGCGCCCGTCGGCAGCGATATCCATGATAGACTCCACCACGGCGCGCCTATCGCGCACCGTGGGAGCAAGGCGCTCGTACGTGTTCAAAATCTCAAGCGCGAGAGAACCTGTCGGGTTAATAGCGGAAAACTTCCGACTAATCCAGCCAATAGTGGCGGTTGTCTCGTCCTGCTCGTTGATACCCACCTCTCCTAACGACTTAACCGCCGCCCTCACCACCGAAGGCTCACGGTCAGCACACATGACTTGGATGAGAGCGTCCTTGGTACGAGCCGAAGGCAACCGGGCGAGTAGCTCGCAAGCACGCAGGCGGATGTCGGGGAAATCATTAATCACTCGCCCTTGCTCACGGATCACGCGGAACAATCCAGCAGTGGCCAACCGACTCAGCGCCTCCTGGAGGTCGTCAGAACCACGTCCGCCTTCAAGTGCCTCCTGGATATACTGGAGCGCGAGCACCTTTGAATCATGCCCCCTGCTCTCAACCATCTCTTTGATCACCACACCCTCTGCAGAGTTCAGATAGGCTTGCTCGACGGTCATCATGCCTCCGTCGCCCGCACCGGCCTGAGCACCCACACTTGGATCCGTGCCCTGCTGGGGAAAAACCGGGACGCCAAAAGCAAAAGCGCAGACACCGAGTAAGAAGAAGCGCTGCTGCATAGGACATTTCCTCCTGAAACTTATGGTACAAAATGCACACGGGACCGAGACACTGCCGCACGGCACGCGCGGGCACATGGTCGAGCATTTTGCGCACCACGTCAAGGGTTTGTGCCCAGGTATCCTTAAGGAACGAAACACACATGCCGAGGGATCCGCCATGGAAAGGGTGCACCTGTGGAGTCTTATAGGCGCGGTAATCGTTCACCCGCGCGTCCTTTCTGCGGGAGTGTTTCTGATACTCTACTTGCATCTGGTTTTCTATGTCGTACGGCGTGGTCCCGGTCACAGAAGACCGCGCCTCGGCCGCTCCTCATCTAGAGAGTAAGTTCCCTGGAAATGAAACGACGCTTTTTCGCACGGTTCGCTCTCCCCAGTCCTGCGCGGCGTTCCATGCAGATGCCGCGCAGGGCGTGCGCCGTGGCGTCACAGCTGCTTGCCGGTCCACGCCCTTCCATAAAGAGGGTAAAAGCGTTAGCATGCGTGCTATGCACCCTTTGCTCAAGGAGATTCTGACTCATCCCCCCTCAGGCCAGCACGAATGCGTTCACGGTTGGGTGCGCTCCAAACGGGAGACAAAACGCGCTGTCTTTATCAGTCTGAGCGACGGTTCTTGCCCTGATACCCTTCAGGTTACCGTTCCCCTGCCCGAGTGTTCCGCCTCCCTTTCCTCTGGGGCGCAAGCTGAGCAAATCCCTAATGTCCGCGACGCTGTCCTCCAGGGGGAAACGCTCGCTCAAACGCTCAAACGCGTTACTACCGGCGCCTGCATTCGCGCCGAGGGTGCACTCGTCCCCTCCCCAGGCGCCGGGCAAGCGCTTGAGTTGCGCGCTTGCAACCTGACTGTTCTTGGCGAGGCGCCTGCTGAAACCTATCCTTTGCAGAAGAAATCGCATAGTTTTGAGTTTTTGCGTGCGCACGCCCATCTGCGCGCGCGCACTAGTACCTTTGCCGCGTGTGCACGGGTGCGCAGTGCACTTGCAGGCGCTGTCCACCGCTTTTTCTCCGAGCGACACTTTCAGTACGTGCACACACCGATCATTACCGCTTCGGACTGCGAGGGTGCAGGCGAGCTCTTTCGCGTCACTACTTTTGATCCCGTGCGTATTGCGCGCGAAGCACACGCAGCGGGCGCGGCAGGCAACCCCTACGCACTCACGTACGCGGACGACTTTTTTGGTAAGGCAGCGCGCCTAACCGTTTCGGGCCAACTGCAGGGGGAAGCATATGCGCTTGCCCTCACGCGCATCTACACCTTCGGCCCTACTTTTCGCGCAGAGAACTCAAATACTAGCCGCCATCTTTCTGAGTTCTGGATGGTGGAGCCGGAAATCGCCTTTGCACGCATCACTGACTGCATGGACGTGGCAGAGGAGTTTTTGGCGTACCTGCTACGCGCAGCACTCAAGGACTGCGCGCAGGATATAGCCTTCCTTGACGAGCGCGCAGCGCAGCATGCGCGAAGCGCGCGGGGCGACACACCCCTTGCCGCGCGCAGCACAGCGCGCACACCGCCAGTGCGGACGCCAGGGCAGCTGACGCGCATGCTCGAAGACGTCGCCCGCGCGCCTGCCACGCGCCTGACATACACAGAGGCAATTAAACTACTGGAGAACAGTGGGCGCTCCTTTGAGTTCCCCGTACGCTGGGGATGCGATTTACAAAGCGAGCACGAGTGTTTTTTAACAGAAGAGGTGTTCCACGGCCCGGTGATTGTCTATGACTACCCAAAGGAAATCAAGGCCTTCTACATGAAGCTCAATGCCGACGGCACAACGGTGCGTTCCATGGACCTGCTAGTTCCGGGATTAGGGGAGATTATGGGAGGCTCGGAGCGCGAGGAACAGTTTGAAGTACTCTGTGCTCGCATCCGTGCCAGCGGTTTTGACCCTCACGACTATCGCTGGTACACCGATCTCCGTCGCTTTGGTACCGCGCCCCATGCAGGTTTTGGACTCGGCTTCGAGCGCTTGCTGCAGTACGTCACCGGGCTTGGGAATATTCGGGATGTTATTCCGTTTCCTCGTACGCCGCGCACTGCGGACTTTTAGGATGGAGCCATGAAAGGAGTACGCTGTCCCTGTCTTTATGCCTGCAGGGTGTTGTACTCTCAAAGCAAAATCCGGCGGCGACGCACGCTGCTGTCTCCGTCGGCGGCTGTGCGCTCCTCCTGCCATGATCCCCCTGGACACTCAGCAGGGAGGCGTGTCAGGTCAGTTGGCACGTGGGCGCTCCTCTTTATGTCGTCCGCAGCAGGGCTGTGTGCAGAAACCAGACTGCACACCTTAGCAAGTACGCCGCGGATTTCAGGCTTTGCCCGGTTGCAGTGGGGTATCACGCTCCCCTACGACCCCGCAGTAGGTCCGCCGCCTCCCGTGCCGCCCCGCGAGAATGGAGATGGCGACGACAGCGATGTGGTGAACGTACAGATACAGGGAAATGGAGCGCAGGGACAGGAAGTAGAAGAGAGTGAGAAGGAAAAAGCGCGCATTCGTCAGATAACGCACGGGTTCCGCAGTACCACACACTTGTGTGTAACTGTTCCGTTGTTTTTAAAAAGTGACCGCATAAGGCGCGCAGGTACATTATCTGACGGTGGCTTGTGGACTGAAATTTCTATCAAGGATTTGGAGGTGAATTTTCAGACCAAAAAGCCTGGTGAGCCTTTTACCCTAGTCACAGAAGAAACCGCTATTGAAGCGACGCTACACTGCTTTGGTGCGTATATGACGATCGGCACCGCTCCCCTCTTTCGCGCCAATTTTGCCCAACTGTGGAAACCTCTTCTTGCAGACCTCTACAAGGAAGAGGAGGTGCGGTTTGCGCCAGGGTTCGATGGCATCGGCGGCAGGCTCGGCTACCGTGCACAGAACGTAGGCTCAAGTGGAGTGAGCTTGGATATTTGCTTTCTTTCCTTTGCCTCAAATGGTTCCTGGGACGCGCCTGCCCCTGCTCCTGCTCCCCCTGGAGGTGCGGCGGAAGAGGCTCTGCATAGCAAGTATGGTTTCGGGGCAGACGCGACGCTCAGCCATGCGCCGTGGAAACGCGAGTTAGTACGGGCAGAAGTGGCAGCCAGCGCGACACTGGGAAAAGGCTATAAAAGGGTCAGCCATAAACAGAAAAGGCACTATAGGCAGAATGACGTCCTGTGGAATGCAGGCGCGCGCATAACGCTCACTCCTCTTTCGGACTTCAAGGTGGTGTTGGCTCTGGACATGGGTAACCATTATGCAGGTCGGAAAACGCTCGACTATCTTGCCCTGATCCTTATCGATATGGAAAAAACCAAGGTCACCCCCGGAGGGCCGGTGGCGTATGCCATTGCACAGCGCGTGTTGCAGCTGCCTGAGTACGCGCAGAAGCTCGATAGTGTCAAGAACGGAATGTCCGCTAACGGATCCTCTGTGCGGGATATTGCAACCAAAATCGTACAAGCAGAACAGACGAACCCGACAGTTAGTTCAAACCCCTTGCTTGCAGCGCTGTTGACAGTGCTCTGGCAACAAGCGCTGGACACCTACGCGCTCGATGCACTCCTGACTCTGCAATGGCGCTGGTTTGCCTGCGGCGTGTACGTGGCCACTGCTCCTGCAAGCGTGTTTGGGGCCATGGTCTTTCCTACGTATGGGAGCACACACACGGACGGCGGCGGCTTTCTGCGGGTAGAAACCAAAGCAGGAGACGCGTATACACACCTTATAGACGGACTGGAAGCAGGGATGGACGTGCGGTGCTATATTCCGCTTACCCACGGCCTGTACATAGACAATGGAAAAGGATACTACGTCTCTCCAATGGGTGTGTGGAAACTCCCTGACACCCATATCAACTTGCCCGTTATGGGGAAGGTGTGGGCGCGCTACCTTATTCCGCTTGGCGAAACTGCATGGCTTAAACCTTCGCTTGCCGTATACGGCACCACGAATCGCTTCAACTATAATCTTAAGACAGAAAATCTAGTTCGTGAGCGTTGCGTGCAGTACCAGGTGGGCCTGACGCTCTCTCCCATTGAAAAAGTGACGCTTCACGCACAGTGGGAGCAGGGACAGTTGGAACCAACGCCCTACATGGTTATTACGGAAACCGTTACTTCCCGTAGGTACTTTGGCACCTTCGTGTGCGGAATGACTATTAACTGGTAGAACGCCAAGGTAGGACATACACTGCGCACGGTATTAAACCTGTATGTGTTTCCTGTGCAGGATGCGTGGTCTCTTTCCCTTGCAACATACATTCGAATGTACGTATACTCCTGCTCAGTTTACTCCTTGCAGGAGCCGCTCATGCCCACACTCCTCGATATCCGCGACCTGTGTATGTCCATTGCGGATAGGCCCATCCTCAAAAGTCTCAACCTAACCCTGAATACCGGCGAGGTGCACGCCGTCATGGGACCGAACGGTGCAGGCAAGTCCACTCTTGCAGGCACCATCGTGGGAAATCCCCACTGCACTATCGAACGTGGGGAAATTTATTTTCAAGGGCAGTGTATCAACGACATGCCTGTGTACGAGCGCGCTCGGCGGGGTATCTTTCTCTCGTTCCAAACTCCTGAGGAAGTCCCCGGTCTTTCGGTCGAGGAGTTTCTCCGCGCGGCAAAAGAGGCGGTTCTTGGTACTAAAGTTTCCGTGCTCGACTTTCACACGCAGTTGCGTGCGAAGCTTGCTCGCTTGCGCATCAGTGAGGCGTACGCCTCACGCGGCCTGAATGTAGGATTCTCTGGGGGAGAGAAAAAAAAGAACGAAATACTTCAGCTCGCTGTTCTTGAGCCCAAACTGGCCATACTTGACGAGACGGATTCAGGACTTGATGTTGACGCTACGCGCATTGTCTTCGAGGGCATTGACGATATCCGTACGCCTGATATGGGATTCCTGATCATCACCCATCACCGAGAAGTTCTCGAGTACATTAAGCCTGATGTGGTGCACATCCTCGTCGACGGTACCATCGTGAAGACCGGTGACGTGAGTTTGGTGCACTACGTGGTTGAACACGGTTACGCTGACTTTGCCACGCCCCGTGCAGGCGAACAAGGAGGCACGCCCGTTTCTCCGGAATAGGAAAAGTAAGTTATCCTTTTGTGGAGGCGCGCTGCCCCCACGCCAGCAGACCGCATATCCACCGCTTAGAGGAAGCGCGTATGAATACACAGCAACAGAGACAGCTTTTACAGCCACGCAGGCGAACGTACGTATCGGACATCAAGCGAGGTATTTACGATGTAAAAGACGCCGTTACCTACACCTACTCAACCGGTAAGGGTTTGAACGCTCAGGTTGTAGAGAAAATTTCGCGTCGCAAGCGGGAGCCACAGTGGATGCTCGACTTGCGTCTCAGATCCTTGCGCTATTTTATGAAACGACCCATGCCAGAGTGGGGCGCGGATATCTCTGACCTTGATATCCAAGAGATTGTCCACTACATTGTCTCCGATTTTAAGCCAATCGCAGAAAGTTGGGATGACGTCCCAGAGGAGATAAAGAAGACTTTTGATCGCCTCGGTATTCCTGAGGCGGAGCGAAGATCCCTTGCAGGAGTAGGAGCGCAGTACGACTCAGAGGTGGTGTACCACAACCTCCGGGCAGACTTAGAACAACAGGGAGTGGTGTACCTCGACATGGAGTCTGCCGTGCACAAGCACGAAGACATTGTCCGCGCGCACTTTATGCATCTGATTAAACCGAACGAGCACAAGTTTGCTGCACTGCACGGAGCGGTGTGGTCAGGCGGGTCGTTCGTGTATGTGCCCAAAGGACTGCAGGTGGACTTACCCCTGCAGTCCTACTTCCGCTTGAATGCAAATCAATCCGGGCAATTTGAGCACACGCTCATCATTGTGGATGAAGGCGCATCCCTCCACTTCATCGAAGGGTGTAGCGCGCCGAAGTACTACAAAAATGCGTTGCACGCAGGCGCCGTAGAGCTGTACGTAAAAAAGAACGCGCGCCTACGCTATTCCACCATAGAAAACTGGTCACGAAACCTGTACAACCTCAATACCAAGCGCGCCATTGTGGACGAAGACGGCGTCATCGAGTGGATCTCAGGCTCCTTTGGTTCCCGCGTCACGATGTTATATCCGATGAGTATCCTCAGAGGAGATCGCTCGCGCAGCGAGTTCACCGGCATCACTTTTGCTTCTGCAGGACAGTACCTCGATACTGGAACAAAAACAGTGCACCTGGGCAGGAACACGGTATCGGAGGTACATGCTCGATCCATATCAAAAAATGGCGGAACGGCAAACTACCGCGGGTTGCTTTCCATCGGTCCAAAGGCTGACGGGGCAAAAGCGGTCGCTGAGTGCGAGTCCCTCATGCTCGATAACCAGTCGCACACGGATACCATCCCCATCATTGATGTACGTACGGATAACGTTGATATCGGACATGAGGCAAAAATCGGCAGAATCAGTGACCGCGTCGTTTTTTATCTCATGCAGCGCGGGCTTGATGAGCAGACTGCCATCTCTCTTATCGTCAGAGGGTTCGTAGAACCCGTCTCAAAGGAATTGCCTCTTGAGTACGCCGTTGAACTGAATAACCTTATTTCCATTGAACTTGAGGGAGCGATCGGCTAACTCCCTTCCTGAGGGCGCACAGCAGTATGAAAAAAAGGGAATTTTTTAAACGGCTCGGGTATCACGCGCAGGACGTTGCTTCTCAGCCTTTTTCCAGAACACAGGTTACTTCTAGCTCAGCGCTCGTGCGCTCATCATCCATAGAGCATTTTCTTTGCACCGAGCCAGAAAGGGCGGCGCGCGCGTTTGACTTTCGCACACGCGATCGTCAGCGCCACTGCGGTCTGGGGGAAGCGTATGTACAAGAAGTAAAGGAAAAACGAAATGCAGGGGTGTATCTGAGTGTGCCGCGCACATCTGAGACGGTGCATGTACTCATCCGTTTTACCATGGACACGCATAACCGCGTGCTATACGATCAGACCTTTCTTGATATACAGGAAGGGGCGCGCGTAAAAGTCCTCGTCTGTGTGGACGCGCAGGGGTATGCCCCACAGGATGCTCCCGCACTCGTCGGTCCGCAAGCGCTTGAGCGTGCTCCGTTCAGGAATGGTTTGGTAAGCGTGCAGGTGGGGCGTGGCGCATCGGTAGAGTTAATCAAAGTACAGAACACGCACCCTACGGCTGTGAACTTTGAAACGGTACACCTACACGCACAGGAAAGCGCGCAGGTGCGCTGCTACGACGTACAAATAGGTGCACAGATCTCAGGTGTTTCCAACTCCGCCTTCCTTCGGGACGAGTGGGCACGTGTGGAAATTCACCCACTGTATTTCATTGATAAAACGCGGCGTATGGATCTTGAACATAACCTCATCGTGGAAGGAAAAAATTCACACGCGCACATCTGCGCCTGTGGCGTGGTAAAAGACGGTGCACGCAAAACGTTCCGTGGAAATATTTTTTTGCACCGCGGGTGTAGCCATTCTGTAGCACGGTTCTCAGACCGTACCATTTTGCTTGACAGAACTGCCGTAGGGGTTAGCATCCCCACTATCTTTTGTGACGAAGACGACGTTGTCGGGGAACACGCAGCCAGTTTTGAAACTATCGGCAGCGATGTGCTCTACTACCTTATGTCGCGCGGTCCTGATGAGTACGGTGCCAAGCGCCTCATCATAGAAGCTGCGTTTAAACCCGTATTCGCCCTCATCGATGACACTCACATCCGCGAGACACTCATACGTAATTTTGACGAGAGCCTCGATCGCGCACATAGGAAGCGCAAGGCATGAGCGGCCCCGATTATAAAGCAGACTTTCCCCTGCTGTTACGCAGTCCCCGCGTCCACTACCTAGACAGCGCGGCCACAACCCAACGCCCTGCGCCGGTGCTAGAGCGCGTTATGCACTACCACACCCATCTGAATGGGAACGCAGGCAGAGGCTCCCATGAACTTGCAGTTGAATCAGCGCTCCTTATAGAAAACACCCGGAAGAAAACAGCGCAGTTTATCAACGCAGCGCCAACGCACGATATCGTTTTTACAAAGAGTTGCACCGAATCGCTCAACATCATCGCTCACTGTTACGCGCTGCCACGCCTGCGCGCAGGAGACGAGATCGTTCTTGCTATCTCCAATCATCATGCAAATATCGTACCGTGGCAGCACGTGTGCCGCTGCACAGGTGCAACGATACAGTGGCTGTATCCAGACGCCGAAGGAAATTTGGATATACAAGAAGCGCAGAAAAAGATACGAGCGTGCACTAAGGTTGTGTCCTTCTCTGCCGTTGTCAATGCCACCGGCGCGGTAAATCCTGCACAGGAATTGACCGCACTTGCACACCAAGTCGGTGCAGTGGTGGTCATTGACGGAGCACAGGCTATGGTGCACGGCGTGCCAAATGTTGCAGATTTAGGCTGCGACTTCTTTGTTTTCTCCGGCCATAAGATGTTCTCTCTTTTTGGCGTCGGCGTATTGTGCGCACCGCACACGCTCCTGGAATCCATGCCTCCTTTTTTGTATGGGGGAGGCATGGTGGATTTTGTCACTGAACAGGAAAGTGTCTTTAAGGGTGCGCCGCATAAGTACGAGGGAGGTAGCGCGGATACTGCAGCTGTCGTGTCACTGTGTGCAGCGATTGAGTATTGCGAGTCCCTAGAGAGCAGCGCAGTCCGCGCGTCCGTACATGCGCTGGATGCTGCACTCCTTGCGCGGCTGGAGGAGCTTCCCTTCCTTGAAACGTACCATGCGCGCGCACGTGAGCGCCTAGGCATCATTGCATTCAACGTGAAGAACGTGCACTCGCACGATACTGCGCATATCTTGGGCGAAGAAGGCGTGATGGTTCGCAGCGGCGATCACTGTAGTAAGCCTTTCATGACGCACTTGAGCATTCAGTCCTGTTGCCGTGCAAGTTTCTGCATATACAATACCATGGAGGATGTAGAGGCGCTGACGCGTGCGTTGCACGCCGTGGGCAGGATTTTTCAATGCAGCTAGGCCAGTGCGCCTTCCTGGCATTCGCTGCCTTTCTCTAAGGAGATCTCCCTATGAACGCAGAAGCGATATACCGACAGGTGCTGCTCGAGTACGCACGCAAGCAGGAACACCGCAGGGTGTTAGAAGGGCCGGTAGGCATCGAGCGGGGTCATAATCCCAGTTGTGGCGATGACCTCACGCTCTTGATAAAGAGAGAAGGTGATCGCATCGCTGATGTAGCCTTTTTAGGTACCGGTTGTGCGGTGTCCACCGCTTCTACAAATATACTCATCGAACTGATCAAGGGTGCGTCAGTGGCGCAGGCGCAAAAAACGGTTGCGCTGTTCTTTCACATGATGGCACAGCAGTGCCTCACAGACCAGGAACGGGCACACCTACAGGACGCGTGCATCCTCGCCTGTTTTGCATCCATGCCTGCGCGCATTAAGTGCGCAACCCTCAGCTGGCACAATGCAGATATTCTTTTGCACCACAAAAAGGACACAGACGCGTGAGTGCACTTGTGGAAAAAGCTATACACGAGAGGAACACGACGACGAACACCCCATTAGACGTTACCGCGCAGAAATTGCTGGTTGCCCAGCGCAGCGTGGACACCCTCGTTCAAGAGGGGGTGCTGCACGCGCACATGAGTATTGGCCTTGGGACAGGCTCTACGGCAATGCCTGCGGTAAAACGCATCGCAGATCACCTTGCACGCGGCACTCTCTCTGACATAGCGGCAGTGCCCACTAGTTTTCAAACAGCGCTCATATGTGAGCGGTACAACATCCCCCTTTTTTCTCTCAGTTCAAAACGGGTTGGGGGCAAACTGGATGTGACTATCGACGGCGCGGACGAAATTGACACCCAAAATTTTGTCATCAAAGGCGGTGGAGCTGCGCTTTTGCAAGAAAAGATCGCTGCATACAACAGCGCGCACTTTGTTATCATCGTAGACGAAACAAAGGTGGTAGAAACCTTAGGCACGCGCGCAGCGCTCCCTATCGAAGTGGTGCCTGAGGCCCGCATGAGCGTGATGCGCACGCTTCAGGATTGGGGGTTGTCCGTGCACATACGCGAAGCGGTGAGAAAAAAAGGACCGGTGGTGACTGACCACGGAAATTTTATTTTAGACGCGCGGTGGCAATCGCTCCCGACGCGCACCCCGCAAGACATGGAACGCGCGCTCAATGCACTGCCAGGGGTCATTGAAAACGGCTTGTTCACCGAGCGAACCGTACGCGTCTTTGTTGCGCACGCAGACGGTTCGGTAGAGGAGCGCTCGGCCTCTTTCTAAACGGGGCACGCTGAGCGCGCACCCCTAGGTGCGGAAGACCGGGCCAATCCGCAACGTGTACGGGATGCGAAACTTAGCCAGCTTGGTATCAACACCGAACGAAACGGTAGCCGTCGCGTCTATCCCCCAGTGCGCGCCAAAGTAATGCTGCACCCCCAGCTGCACCGGCACCGCATAGTTCTGACAAATTCCCTCGAGACTCGATTTCTCGCATATGGCGCCCTCATCCTTCTGATGCGTCAGCAAGCCCAGTACTGTCTTCGGAACATACCACCCTTTATGTTCGAACGAACACACCGAACCCCCATTGAGGACCTGGATGGTGAGGTAGCTGTCGTAGATGAGCGCAGTGCACTCAAAGCCCGCTGCTGCCGATAGATACGTACTACCCCCCCCCGGCCTGAATGAATAACCGGCCAAACACTGACCGCGGAACATTAAACGCGTAAGTGCTGCATCCACCGTCACCTGGAGCAGAAAGCCATTCTCTGCACGGAACGCTACGTCCAGCCCCACCAATGGCGTCTCCGGCGCATAGCGCGGAGGCAAATATTCTTTCCCCGTATCTGAGAGATACCAGCTTGGCGCCTCAATACACAAACCCCACAGGTCAGGACCGCCGCGCGCATCCCCATACGCCCCCAGCTTGGGAGACACGGTAATACGCGCCGCCATACCCGGCAGCATGCACCCGAACATCAATACGCCCCACACACTTCTCCTGCCCATACCCCTGCAATCCCTCACCTGTAAACTTGTGCCCCACCGTACCCGTTCTCTGGCCCACACGACAACCCCTCACCAGACCTTCAAAGAGATGGGCACAGGGGTCACCGCTTTTGGTTTCGAGCTTGAGCAATCCCGCAAAATCAACGTAGTGCGCATGAGTAGTGGCTACCAGGAGAGGGTGACGCCGCACACGATGCGGCCGATTCCCTGGGTGAGGCACTCGGATACCAGCAGGTACGGGACATCAGAGAGCATACCCTGTTCCCAATCAAGGGAGAACACCGTCTTCTCTATGAGACTGGCTGAAATACCAGCACGCAGCTGTGCACAGTACTCCTTAGTTAGATAGGTAGCTCCTACTGCTCCGCCTGCAGCAGGGGTATTCAGGTGTGCACGGTTGGTAGAGGCGTGGACCGTAACGCTTGGCTTCACCCAGCCGTAATCCTGCACCGGGATGCGATAGCTACACCACGCCCTGCTCACTATCGGCAGGCTAATGTGCCCTGAGGAGCCGCCGGAAGGGAGAGGGTTCCCGTTATTATTTTTGTACAGGTCATGGGTGAGGGGGATGTACACGCGTGTTTCAACGCCGGCGTCCAGGCCGGTGAGCAGGTGGGTGTAGGGGTCACCGCTTTTAGTTTCGAGTTTAAGGAATCCGGCAAAGTCGCCACAGCTTGCAATGGTGTTGTCTAACACCCTGGTGCCAAAAACGTTTGCCGGTGCTGTGGCAAAGTATATGCCAGAAGACAGCCACTTCCACTGCGCTGTAAGCAGTGCATCGAAGGCGACATTGTAGGTGTCAAGATACAGACACACGGCACTGACTCCCATTAGAAAGGCACGCCATGCAGACGCACGCAGGTTCTGTATAGCCTGACGTATCTGCTTCCCCGCGTCCAACGCATCCGTCTTCTTCTTCACTTCTTCGGTTACAAACGTCTGCCCTTCGGTGAAAAACTTTGTAGCCTCAGCCGTAAGCTTTGGAATAAGATCCGTAAGATCTTGCCGCAACGTTGCCTGTTGATTTGGATCATTGAAAAGGCTGCGTAGATTTCCTATGTGAGGCATAAGCAACTTGTCTGCTATGCGTGCTACCGTTTGGGCGAGGCCATTTGAGAATGTCTGCGCTGCAGTTCTACTCCGACCCACGGCTATTTGCACTTTCTGATTAATTTCAGCGACGATTTGCGTCTGTACCTGCTCAAACCCCTTCACCACCTGCTCTACGCCATACTGCAGCAAAACCTGCCCCATCAGGGAAAATGCAGGAAGCGCGGGAAGCGGTGACGGTGTAGGAGGGTCGGTAATGAACACCTTCAGGTTCGTCAAAAGCGTGGCAGCTACCGGAGGGGTGACTTTTACGTTTGACACTGCCGTTATGTACGCGTTTCCCCTCGACTGAATGGCGGTTTCGGTGGCTGCCGTTACGGCATCAAGCACCTTCTTTGCGTATTCGTCCAGCCAGGCTTCCTGTTTTTGACTTTCTCCCTGGAAGAGGTTATTTGAGAGGGCGGTGAGTTCATTCTGCGCCCTCTGTGTGCGATTTTGAAAGTCTTGTGCACTCTGGTGTTGGTTACCGGCGTCGAGGGCGAAGGAGAAGCGGAAGCCGGCGCCTGGTTCGAGGGTGAGTCGGCCTCCTACATTCCACAGCAGTTTATCCTTGTTCTGATTGTTTGCGTCCTTCTGCGCACCGATGAGGTATCCGTCTTCCAGCGTAACATTGCTGGCAAGCTCTACCGTGCACAGAGGGTGTCCTGCACGCGCATACATTAGCTTCAAGTCTGCCCCCAAAGCCATACTTGCTGTGCGTGGTGTCAGTACTATCCCAGGCACCGTTAGAGGCAAAGGAGAGAAACCCCACATCAAGGCTGACCCCACTGCCCCCAATGTCCTGTGCTCGATACCCAACCTTGCCGCCTAAACCCCCAAACCCCGGCGCATACTGTACCTCATCCTCCTGGTACTGCGCTGTCACCCACGGCTTCCACAGCCGGGCAAAGTTCGTCAGAAACGTGGGGTTCTTCCCAATCGTCAGGTAGGCCCCATAACAGTGCAGCGTCGCCTCCACCTTCCCCTTGCGCTTAAAGTCAAAACCTGCCTTCCCCTGACTCAGGTCCGCCTGCAGGTCCGCTACCTTCAGCTCCGCATACAGTGCCGGGTGCTGCCCACGGCGCGTGTGGGTGGTGCGCATAACCAGGGGAAAGGATACTCCCACCGTGTTGGTAGTACGAAACCCATGCTTCAGATTGTAGGGACCGGTGCCCATAACTGCACCAGGGGCCTGGTCGTGACTGCCTACCCCCTTGCCATAGCTGATGCCCCACTCAAGTGTGGCAGAGCCAGTTAGCTTCGGGGAAAACTCCTGTCCAAGCACTCCCCCGCTCGCTCCTACCCCCACCACCACACACAGCACACTCCCCCACCGCATGCACCCCATGCTACCTCACCCCCCCCGGCCCTGTCTAGTAGCCCCCTCACCCTTCTTTCCTAACACTACTGCCCAATCAGGGTATCCAGCTGCTTAGACAGCGCGCGGTGCTGCGCATTGTTCGGATCCAGTGCAATCACCTGATGCAAATAGTACTGCGCTTTGCGGAAATCCTTTTTCTTTCGGTACCATTCATATAACGCAAAAAGAGTGCGTCCATTGCGCGGATCTGAAAGCAAACTTGCACGCAATAAACTTAATCGCTCCTCCTCGTGCACTGACAACAACGCTTCATAGTACGAAAATATCGACCGCAGCGTACCACGCGCGGACGCACTCCGAGCTGCAATCACCGCACGGATCTCCCGGTAATGACGCGCCTCATACAACGTATCTAAGTACAGGACGATGACCGTCTCAGACGGAGGCTGTGCCGAATGATACAAACGCCGCGCAAGAGAAATCGCCTCCTGCGCACGACCTGAACCACTGTACGCGCGAATGAGTAATTCTTGATGAGCCTCACTCGGATATGCGGTATTCAAACGCTCCGCGCGCGACACTGCCTGTTCCCAGTTACCCTGCGCCAGTTCATACTGCGTCAATAAACGGAGCGCTTGAGCGTTATGCGCATCGGCGCGGAGCACCAGCGCGATAAAGCTTCGCATGTTTTTTTGTGCAAGCGAGTGACCGGTCTCAAAGCAGTGCTGCGCACACGCAAGGAGCACCTGCACATCACGCGGATACAAGCGATATGCCTGCTGCAAAAAGTCGTGCGCAGACGCGTCATTTTTCCTCCATTCCTTTGCCACCTGCGCACGCAAGAGCAAGTACGTTTTATCCGAACTGTCACGCTCTGCAAAAGAGTCAAGGGACGCGTGAGCCTTCTGATACTCCCGCTGAGCCACCAAGATACGAATGTGTAGTAAAAGCGCCGCATTGTCCTCAGGCTGTTGACGCAACAGCGCTGCAACGTACGGTTGCGCGGCGCTCCATTCTTGACGCGCGCTGTGAATTTGCGCCTGCAAAAGCTGCACCGCTCGGTCTTTCGGGAAACGGTGAAGCAATAGGCGCGCAATGGGCAGTGCCAGGGCAGTCTCACCGCGCTGTACCAGCATGCGCGCATAGCAGATGCCTGCAGGATAGCAGGATGCGTCTTTTTCCCATGCGCTGCGGTACGCTGACTCCGCTTCAGAGAGCTCTCCGTGCTGCTCGTGCAAATACCCAAAGAGCAGGAACGGAAGGAGAGAGTGCGGCGCCTGCGTGCGTGCGCGCGTCAGGCGTTCTCGGCAATCTGCGCGTACCTCATCAGGAAGGCGTTTTTTCAACAGGGTCAGCGGGGGAATGATATCCGAAAAAAAATCCGGTTCGCCAGGAATGAGCGGATACGTACCTTTTTCCACGTCATTGAGCGCAGTCAGGTACGGATATGCGGTGTTGTACAGCGGCACATGCCAAGAAACAGCTTCCTGCGGATATACAAGTTGCATAAGTGCAGCACACACGCGGAGGTACAGCCGATTGTGCGGTGTCAATCCGGCCGGATCGCGCTGTATGCACGCAGCTGCCTCGCGCAATGAGGCAGGAGAAGCAGTTTCAATCAAGAAGAGTATCTTTGGATCCATCAGCTTTGTGCGAATTGCGCGCCGGTCCGGTACGTCAAGCGCAGTGCCACGCACAGGATGCGCCGCCACCTCCGGCGCCTGGGATGCGGAAGAAACCGGATCGGTACCTGCGCGTGTCGGCACCACCTTCGAAGAACTGCGACAACAGAGAAAAACGGGTATCAGCACAAAACCGACACTCACCCCGATGGCGCGGTCAATGCTTTTAGTAAGCGCCCCCATAGAAACCCGTTTTTACCTCCCTGCATGGCAGTCGTGCCATTTACACAAAACGCCTGTTGTGACCGTACCGACAACGTACGCACACCCGGCGCACCGCCGCTTCTTTTCCCTTTACGCGGTGTTCAACACGCACGGCGCATCCCTTGTGCTCCCCACGCAAGACATGCTAGGCTGGCCGCCACCGAGGGTGAAGAAGGCGTACAGGAGGTTAACGGTTTTTTTGCGAGAAATCATTACCGCCCGTGCGTGTTCACTCTTCCTGTTTCTCCTTCGTTGTTTCCCTGCTGGTCCCTGTGCGCGGGCGCGCCGGTTGTCCTTCCTTCTGTTTCTCTGTGGTGCGGCAGCCTGCCCTCCGCTTTGGGGAGCGTACGCAACGCACCACGCGTTGCGCGCTCAGTCGGTACCTGACACCCTCATTCAGCGCGCGCTCGTGCTCGGTCCGCTCGTGCACCCCCTGTACCCGCCGATGCAGTCCTTCAAAGAACAGTACCAGAGCGCGCGTTACCGGGAATACCTCTCTGTCGTTATGCAGCGGAGCGCGCCCTACCGCCCCTTTATCGAAAAACTGCTGCGCGACGCTCACCTTCCTGCCGAGCTGCTCTTTCTCCCCGTTGTCGAATCGGGCTTTCTCGAACGGGCTGTCTCCAAATCCGGCGCAGTCGGCATTTGGCAGTTCATGCGCAATAGCATCGCAGGCTCTGCCATGCGCGTGAGTGACTGGGTAGACGAACGGCGTGACCCCTGGAAGGCCTCCGTCGCCGCAGTCAAAAAACTGCAGTGGAATTACACGCAGCTGCGTGACTGGCCCTTGGCCCTCGCTGCGTACAACTGCGGTCTTGGCGCGATCAAGCGAGCCATTGCCCAGGCAGGAACCGCCGATTTTTGGCATCTGAGTGAGCGCGGCTTTCTGCGCGACGAGACGGTCCGCTATGTCCCAAAGTTCCTTGCGGTTGCAGAAGTACTCAGCCGGAGCCACGAGCACGGCATCGCCTGGGGAGCGGCACACACCCCCGGGGAGACCACCACGGTTACCGTTTCGCGCGCGGTAGACTTAAACCTCTTGGCACAGGCAGCAGGGATGGATGCGCAATTGTTGCACACGCTCAACCCTGCACTCCGCTATTCAATTACTCCCCCGAATGCAGCGTACACCCTCCGGGTGCCAAGCACACATGCGCAGGCGGTCCAGGCAGTACTCAACCGCCCAGGCGCCGTGCTCGTCCATCACACCCTGCACACCATCCGTTCAGGAGACACGCTTTACGCACTCGCCCGCCGCTATGGGTTGGGCGTCGATACGCTAAAAGCCCATAACCGCGCACACAGCGCCACTCACCTGAAGATTGGACAAAAGCTCATCATTCCCACCATCCGGACTGGGCAGACCCGGCGCGCGCCCCTGCGGGGAACAGGCACGCGTGCACCTGGAGCAATGGATCAGAAAGAGCATGCAGTGCCGGAAGTGTCCGCACTTCCCTCGCCCTCAATGATGCCGCCGACGCCCGGGGGCGCGGACACGCGCGCGGGAGCAGACGCGCCGGCATCCCCGAGCGTGCCACCACCGCCGGAAAGCACAGTGGCGCGGGCAACCCCTGCAGCACCCTTTGTCGGCAAGCATGTAGTGCAGCAGGGGGATACCCTCTGGTCCTTAGCAAAGCGCTACGGCGTTTCAGTAGAAAACCTGGCAGAGGAAAACAATCTAGCAGTAGACGCCACGCTCTCCTTGGGAATGATTCTCAAAACGCCGAGACGGTAGGGTATGGGAGTGTCCTGCCTGACGCGTGCTGCCTCTTTTTCAAATCAGTGCCGTTTTCCGTTCGGCGCTCTCCTCCTGGTGTGGACGCGCGCAAGTGCGCCCCATGTGGTGCGCAGCAGTGCAAGGCGTTCCATTCTCTTCCTTTTCGTTCTGTTTTCTCACGCGCCGTCTGGTGCGCAGACCCAGGATGCCGTACACACTGATGCGGTGCAGGATTGGAAAAACGGTACCATTAACGCACAGCTTACGCTAGATCTTGCACGTGCACGTATGCGCCTGCCTGCTGATCGGACAGCAGCTTCTCAGTTCTTGCGTTATAAAGCGCCTGCACAACTGAAAGATGTATATCTGTCGGTACTCGTCGATTCGCAAAACCGCGTAGGGGACTGCCTTGCACATGAAAAAATTCGGCTGGCAGATATCACCGCATTGGTTGACGCGGGGCACCACGCCGTGACTACCCTTTCTCCTTCAGTGCGTAGTCTACAGCTATCGCACCAGACGCCGCTTACAGCGTTGGCGCGCCTTTTTGTCACGCACGAAACTGCGTATGTGCCTGCTATCCCCCCCACGTCTGCCGTGAGCCGCCCTTACACCGGTATCCTCATAGATGCGCGCGGTTCTCTTCCTGTGCACGGCGAATACGTGTCAGAGCCGCTGAGCGCATGTTTGTTCCCCAAGATTTGGAGCACGGACATGGATTTAATCTACGAAAAGAATATGGTTCACCCTGACCGTGCCAAGGCATGGGGTGTGGTGCGGTACGGCTCGGTTTGGGACGAGAAAACGTACCGAGACAGGATAGGTACCATGCCCTTAAAAATCATTGCGCGCGGAGTGTTTGGCCAGCAGCGCACGGATCCTATCATTGCATCAAAGGATGCAGCCCAGATCTTGGCGCGCCCTGAGAACTTGCGTTTGCTTGCAGAAGGCAACGTGATTATCCTGTGCGACGAAGCAGCGCTGCGTGTGCACGTGCCGTATCCGCTTGTAGACGAGCACTTTTACTTTGCATACCACGACGTAAAACGCTTCCTAACCGACGAGCGGTCCCCCGGTGTCGGTGTTCGTTCTGGCATCAATACCCTCAAGATCACCGTGTACGACGTGCGTTTTGTGGCAAACTCCCCAGAGATTCTCGCCTCAGAAAAAGATCGGGTAGACGTGATAGCAACCGCACTGAAAAAGATGGGGCCGTACACAAGGTTTTTAATTGAAGGCCACACCGCAGATTTACACCGCCCTCAGGAGGAAGCGGCGCTTTCTGTAGCACGTGCGCAGCGCATGGCGCAGGAACTGTCCAGACGTGGCATTGAGATGACGCGGATTACTACGGCAGGACACGGTGCGACAAAGCCTATCGCGCCAAGCGATACGCACGCGAACAAAGCCAAAAATCGTCGAGTGGAGATCACCATCTTGCGCGATTAGTGCACGTACCACGGAGCATTCTCCGTGCCGGCTATTTCTCCCAAGTAAAGAGAACCTGCGATGACGTACCGATGGCTTTCTGCAGTCAGGCGCAGTTAAAAGGAAGGAGCACTATGATAAAGCCACGCGCGTATGCACTGTTAGGCGTGTTTTTCCTGTACGCCTGTGCAAGCACACCACGGGAAGAAGATGTACCTGAAAAATTCACCCCCGCTGACCTCATGCTGCGTGCACAGGAATCCTACGACGCAGGTAATATAACGTGGGCGCGTTTTTACTACCAAACGGTTCTCGATCGTTTCCCGAACAATGAGTCAGCGGTCATTAGTGCAGAGTTTGAACTTGCGCACATCCTTGTTAAACAGAAATCCTGGCAAGATGCCTACAATAGGCTCATGTATATACTCAAAAAATATGAGGCTGCAGGCAGCGCACGCCTGCCTCCTGCCTACTACAAGCTCACACTCATTGATCTGTCGCGGGTAAAGCCGCACTTGAATCTTGAGACAGCGAATACAAAAGCAACAGAATATCAAAAGAACTACCAAGAAGAGCTCAAGCAACGCCAGGAACTACGGCAAAAACTCTTACAAGAACGCACACAAAAAATGCTTGAGGCTCTCCATCAAGAAGAAACTCCCGAACAGGACGCGCGCGATACCGCAAAAAAGAAGACAGACCAAGAAGAACACACCACGCGCAAAGCAAACGCGCCTAAAACCAAAGCGTCTGGAGAAGCACCCACCCCATGAAGATCCTGCACACAGCGGACCTACATCTAGGCAAAACACTCCATGAAGTATCGCTTTTTGCGTCACAGAAAAAAATGCTCGGCGATCTGTGCACCCTCCTTGCGCAGGACAACTACGCCGCGCTCATCATCGCAGGCGACATCTATGACCGCTGTGTACCCTCTGCAGAGAGTGTCAGTCTTTTTAGTTCTTTTTTGCAAAATATCAAACGGTCCATGCCACGGCTCCCGATATATCTCATCCCCGGCAACCATGATTCTGCGCAACGTCTCTCCTTTGCCCAGGAGCTACTTAAGCAGCAGGGAGTGTTCATTGCGCAGGATCCTGAAGAGAGCACCCGCCCCCATCTCCTCTGTCACGAGGGGGAAACGGTGCAGTTATTTTTACTTCCCTTTCTCCACGCAGGTGCCTTCTCCTATCTTGATGAGGAAAACACCACTTGTCTCATTCACACCCAATCCGAACTCCTTCAAGAAGCCTCGCGTCGCTTGCAGCGTGCAGTATCGTTGGACACCCCTTCTATCCTTGTCGCACACCTATTTACCCAAAAAGGTATTAGCTGCGAAAGTGAACGCCCGTTTGTTGGCAATGCCGTTTACGCTGACCCACACTGGTTTGACTTTTTCACCTATGTTGCACTTGGTCATTTACACAAATGTCAAAAAATCACCGAACGCATGTACTATTCCGGATCTCCTTTGCCCTATTCGTTTGACGAAGCAAATACCCAAAAGGTTGCGCTTTCTGTAGAGATTCACTGCAACACAAAGGGATTCCCCATCCATGTGACTCCCCTTCCACTTGAGCCACTTATCCCTCTTCGCACCATACGCGACTCATTCCACGCATTATATACCGGTGATCGCTATCTCCTTTATCAACGTGATTTTTTAGAAATCACCCTGACCGACCCGGCGCTCGTGCACAATCCTATTGGCCTTTTGAAGCCGCGCTATCCAGGATTGCTCAGTATCAAGCAGGAAAATGCGTTCGCCTTTGATATACCCCCCCCCTACTCCTCTAACGAGGGGATAGCGCCCTGCACACACCACTCATTGCGCACACACTTTGATGTATTTATGCACGAAGTAAGCCCCACTCCTGATGACAGAGAAAAGGGCGCTCTCTTTCAGGAACTTTTTGACGAAATGCAACAGGAATTCTCATCGTGAAGCCGATGCGTCTTACGCTCCACAACATCGGTCCTTTCGTTGGCACCCATACAGTTGACTTCACCGCGCTCGGTCCTATTTTTCTAGTGTGTGGGAAAACAGGTTCAGGAAAAACCACTCTATTCGATGCGATCGCCTATGCCCTGTATGGGAAACCCCTTGGAACCCGTGCAGAAGTTATCCGCAGTCTGCGCAGTCATTACGCCGCACCATCAGAAGCTGCATTTGCTACGCTGGAATTTTCACTCGGCACTAAAATCTACCGGGTACACCGGACGCTGACTTGCACACTTTCCCACAGAAAAACAGAGCAACCCGAGCAGCTGTATCTTGAGCAAAAAAAAGGTCATGGATGGGAGCGTATTGCTTGTGCGCATAAAAGTGAAACTGAATGTGTTATTCACGATCTTCTCAAACTCAATAGCAAAGAATTTGAGCGCGTGGTTATGCTCCCACAGGGAGAATGTGCGCAATTTTTAAAAGCAAATTCAAAAGAAAAAAAAGAAACGCTGATGAATCTATTTCCTGTTGATCAATATACTGCTCTTATGGAGCGAGCAAAAAAAAAATCGCTCCATGCCAAAGCAGTGCTTGAAACGCTGCGTTCGCAACTTGAAACTCTATGTGCGGAGTGCATGCCCGACACATACCACGAAAGGAAACAAACGCTAGAAGCTGAGTTACAGCACGCACGTGACGCACTGCAGCAAACCCGCATCTCCCATGCGTACTATACACAAAAACGTGAAGCGCTCGAAGCACAGCTAAAAAAACAACAACTTTGTAAAGAGCTGCGTGCGCGTATAGAAACATACCGCGCGCAAGAACCAGTCCACGCGGAAACTCAAAAGCGTATTGATCGCGCGCGAAAAGCGGCACCACTTGCTGCGCACATAAAACACGTCACCCAGTGCGAACAAGATGCACAGCGCATTCATGCAGAAATACAGGAAAAGATGCGTTCACGCGAACAATTGCTCATGAAACGAGCTGCGCATGTCGCGCAGCAGTCATCCATTGAAGAACAACGCCGTCTACTACAAACACTTCATAGTGCGTGCATTCACATTGAAGACGCGCATGACGTTGCCACGTCGATACGCGACATATTTTGTCAGGCGCACACACTCACGCAGCATATCCACACGCTTGCACAACAAAAAACAACACTTACCCAGCAAGAACAATCGTTGTGTAAAGAACTGGATATACTGCAAAGAGAAGCGGGTACTATCGATACTCGTACATCTGCCTTTAATGATTTACAAATTCAACTCGCGCATGCAAAGAAGACACAAGAATTGTCTCAGCGATATGCCGAGCTCTGTGCGGCTCACGCAACATGCACTGCACAGTGTGAAAAACTTGAGAAAATACACGCACAAAAAAGCGCGTATAGCACACGGGCACGTGAGCAGCTCCTTCAGACAAAAGAACAAATTCATCTCCAAGAAACCCGGACACACGCGGTAGTACTCGCGCGTCTCTTAGAGCATCAAGAACCGTGTCCTGTCTGCGGCTCTTGCATTCATCCGAATCCCGCACGTCGAGACATAGATAATCTTGAACCGTTAACCCGGCGCATGCAACGCATAGAACAAACATACGCGCAGCTGGAAACCAGCGAGAAAGATGTGTACCACATCCTCACCTCTGAGCGTGAGCGACGTGCATCCTACAGTGCACAAATGCAGGAAATACAGCATTCATTTTCCATTCTTACATCGTGTGATACGCGATCATCCTGCGATATTCCAAACGTGCAAAAAATTACCGTACGTGTTTTGGATCTCACGGAAAAATTATCTCGTGCAAAAGATATGCTCGCATGCGCGCAACACGCTTTACTGAGAAAAAAACAGCCTGAGCAGGATTTACAGGATGTACGCGCACACCTGCAGCAATGCTCACAAGAGCTCGCAAAAAAAGAAACAGCACTCCACGCATTGCAAGAAACGCTTACACAGCAGCGCGTACGCATTCACGCACTGTCCATACGTTTACCCAAGGAATTGCTTGCATCGAACCTACTTGCTCCGCAAAAGATGCAGCATGAGAAGGAGAGTGTCGCCTATTGGAAAGAGATGCTCGCACACTGTCAAACCCTTATGCGAGAATTGCACACCCATATTGAAGAATACGACCGAGAGTTCAATGAGATAGAAAACGCTTCTAGTGCGCTTGGCGCCGACATTGCAGCGCGAGAAGATGCACTGAACCATGTTCAAAAAGAATACATGCACCTTGCACGTACCGTGTGTTGCGCACGAACAGAAGCGCATTTCAATAACAACGAAGAAGTAACCGCCGCTCTTATGACTGATGCTGAACTTTCTCATGCTGCAGCAGAAATTCAATTTTTCAATGAATTGCGTGCGGCTGACACCCATCTACTGAAAACACTCGAGGCAGAAATAGGAACAGAAATTCCATCCGATCTTGATGAACTGAATGCGCAATGTCATACGTTGGTAAAAGATGAGGAAAACTTTCTCTCTCGTATTGAAATACTGTCTGCCACGCTACACACACTCACACATCAGTATCTTAAATACGAAGAGTGTTCAAAACAGCTTGCACAAAAGACGCAAGAAAGCGCAAAACTTATAACTCTTTCAGATGAACTGAATGGGATAAACCAAAAAAAAATACAATTTGACGCATGGGCACTCATTTCTTTTCTGCACGAAATTACTGCCTACGCAAACATACGTTTGCAAAAAATGAGTGAAGGACGTTACCATCTGAGGGTAGCTGACTCGCACGTCAATGCGCGAGGATATCAAGGACTTGCGCTGATCGTTGCAGATGCGTACACCGGGAGCGTGCGCCCTTCGGCAACACTTTCAGGAGGCGAAACCTTTATGGCCTCTATCAGTCTTGCACTTGGTCTTGCAGATTCTATCCAAACCCGATCGGGAGGTATTGTGCTTGACTCGCTGTTCATAGATGAAGGATTTGGAAGTTTGGATGAGGCAAGTTTAGATAAGGCAATTGGCATCTTAGATGAAATCAGAGAGGGAAGTCGCATGATAGGCATCATTTCTCATGTTCATGAATTGCGCACGCGCATCCCTCACAAAATTCTGATAAAAAAAACAAACGCAGGATCACACGTAATGCAGGGGGATGCAGAATGAAAACGAGCGCGCTCTTTCTTGATTTTTACGAATTGACTATGGCGCAGGGATACTTTTTTCACAAGCCGCACGAGTGTGCGGTGTTTGAAGTATTCTTTCGTAAACACCCCTTCGCGGGAGGGTACTCCATTTTTGCAGGACTCGATCCGCTCCTGACGGCAATAGAGCAGTTCCGCTTCAGTGGAGAAGATATCGATTATTTGCGCACCTTGCACTTATTTCATGATGACTTTTTGTCTTACCTTGCTTCCTTCCGCTTTTCAGGAGATATACACGCGCTAGAAGAAGGTTCAGTAATATTTCCTCACGAACCGATCATCCGCGTGCACGCGCGCTTGGTTGAAGCACTTCTGCTTGAAGGATTGATACTCAACACCATTAATTTCCAAAGCCTCATCGCAACAAAGACTGCACGGATGTGGCGCGCGTCAGGTGAAGGTGTTCTTATGGAGTTTGGCCTCAGAAGAGCACAGGGCTATGACGGCGCGTTGAGCGCCACACGCGCTGCTGCAATAGGTGGCGCAACAGGGACAAGCAATACGCTTGCTGCAAAGCTCTACGGTATTCGGCCAATGGGAACTATGGCGCACGCGTGGGTGATGTCTTTTGACAGTGAAGAAGAGGCCTTCGAACGCTATGCTGCACTCTATGGAAGCGCGTCCGTATTCCTCATCGATACGTACCATACCCTGGAATCAGGGATACAGAATGCAATTGCAATAGGCACACGTTTGAAGGCGGCAGGAAAATCTTTTGGGGTACGCCTGGACTCAGGAGACATGCAGTATCTTAGCGTGCAGGTGCGTGCAGCACTAGACGCAGCGGGATTGCCCGAAGCACGCATTGCAGTTTCAAATGAGCTGGATGAGACGATCATCGAATCTTTAGTTTTAAGCGGTGCTCCTATCGATGCTTGGGGTGTAGGCACACACCTGGTAACCGGAGGAGCAGACTCTGCCTTTACCGGAGTGTACAAGATGAGTGCACGCGCTACGACACAGCCGGCGCACACTCAACACAGGCATGCAGCATCCCAACGCCTCCCCCACTGGGACGATGCACACTGGCTGCCAGTCATGAAAGTCTCGGATAACCCGGCAAAGACTACCACACCTGGAATAAAGCAGGTATGGCGTCTGTATGATGCAGCGGGGCAATACAAGGCAGATGTTATAGGACTTGCAGATGAGGTGATAGAGCCGCAGGTGGCACAGAGATACATACATCCTTTTTATAATCTTCAATCATTCACGTTCGCAGCGCACCAGGTGGAACCGCTTTTGCGCACGGTCATGCAGGCGGGCAATCGGTTACGTGCCGGCGAATCAGTACAAGAAATCCATGCACGGATGCGCGCACAACTGCAACGATTGGATAAAAGCTATGTGCGACTGTTAAATCCACACGTTTATAAGGTTTCGCTCACGGAGCGACTTGCGCAGTTAAAGAACACGCTCATCACAGCACTCCGCCGCTAAGTCAACAGATGCTGGTTATTTTGCGCGCTCCACAGCAGCACGGTGCAGGCGCGCAAAGGAGAGTAAGAAAAAAAGAGCAATGGCTTGACAGAAGTACCCGCTCCCTTCTAGGGTGGCAGCGGCGCTCCTCGTTTGTGGTCTTGTACACGCAGGAGGTCAGAACGAGGAGCGGTAGATCTAGGCATGACAATGGCCGGTTTTTTGCGCGGGCTTTGGTGCGTGGTGGGCACGTCGGTGTGTGCGCAGACGCTGCAAGAGGCTCCCGCACACTTTCTTCTTGAGGGAACTGATTTTGCAGCGCGCGTGCTAAGAATGTCTATCAGTGCGCGTAACGTGCCGTCGTACTGGTTTGAAGAAGGAGTGTGGAGCGAGGCTCCGTCTGCGTCCTCCCGGCCCCCTGCAAAAAACAAAAGCACACCGGGTGCCCCACGCCGCGTCACGCGCGCCCTGTCGCGCGTCCAACCGGATGTTTTTGTTTTCGGGAACGAGCATGAAACTGTTTTTTGGGGACAACTCAATACTATTGAGCACGCACGATACGTGGTGCACCGTGCTGTCCATCCGCTCGATGCTCACGCTCATGAGCGCTACTACGAACCACTGTTGAAGCGCTTTCACTTTTACCGTCTCGAAGGGCGAACGCCGATTACCTCCGTTTCGCTGTGCTTGTTTGCACTGGACGTGAGCACCCGCCTCATATGGGCGTATGCGCTTCCCTCCCAGGTGGAAATGGTGTGGGGGACGCGCATCCCGCGCGCATGGATTCCCCTTGAAATGCACAGCCATGTGCGCGCTCGTTATCCTAAGGCGAAGTTTTACCAGTTTGACCCCATTGGGTTTGTCGATTCTGAAGGAAAGGTAGTGCTCTATCCCTGGGCGCTCGAACAGCACGCACAGCGGCCACAAGATTTTTTGGTGTATGAGCCTCAGCAAGGTGATTGGGAGCAGGTAGCCTCACAGACAGGCCCGGGTCACTCACCGTACCGTGCCATGTGAGACGGCGCATGATCTCTGCAAGCGTCACGCTCCTGACACACCGTGCGGCGCGTGCACCTTCAAGGGAGCAGACCGTGTCGGCGCGCGAGGTGCCAGGCACGCTTCCGTAAGACACAGTGCCGGTTCTCACTGTCGTTGTACACCCGGTAGCAATTACCCCGTGTGCAGGATGACGGCTGCGACCGAAAAAAGCGATATAACACGCAGCTACCTGACACTCGGCAAGGGGGTAAGACCGATGAGCACACTCAGCGATGCGGAATTTGCCGCGTTTAAAACTCTTATTTACGAGCACAGCGGCATCACCTTTTCTGCACTTAATCGCTCGGTACTGGAAAGTAGAATTAGATCGCGCCTGCGCGAACTTGCCCTCCCTTCTGCGTGCGCATACTACCAGCAGGTCCTTGCAAGTAGCGCAGAGCTTTCTGCACTTCTCGATTCGGTGACCACAAATCTAACGCGTTTTTTCCGTAACAAAGCCCATTTTGACTCCTTCTCGCACTATGTCATTCCAGAATTGGTAAAAGCCAAGCGCAGCGTAGGTGAGCATTCCATAACCGTTTGGAGCGCAGGGTGCTCCACCGGGGAAGAGCCGTACACTATTGCAATGCTGCTGAAACGGTATGCGCCTGCTGCGTTCTCATGCCAGGTGATCGCGTCGGATCTCTCACTCAAATCGCTTCTCGTTGCACGCCAGGGCTACTACCCGCGCGCACGCGTCTCTGGAGTACCGGACGAATACCTCCGTGCATATTTTCGCGAAACACAGGAAGGATATCAAATTAACGCCGATATTAGGAAAATGGTTCGCTTCGATTATCATAACTTAAAACACCGTTCCATGCATCGAAACATCGACGTGCTGTTCTGCAGAAACGTACTTATTTATTTTGATGAAACGGCCCAAAAGGCGGTTATTGAGCGATTTTGGGATGCGATGTCTGCCCACTCTTTTCTTTTCATTGGGCACTCTGAGTCTCTCTTTGGGATGAATACAAAGTTTTCCTTTCTAAAAACCCCGTGGGGCTGCCTGTACCAGAAAAACGATGAAGGGTCAGCGCATGAATGCCACACGCGGTAAGGCTGCACACCAGAGCGTATACAGGCAGGGGAGCCACAGACTACCGTATGAAAAATACTAATGATATTGCTGTTTTAATCGTGGACGATTCTGCGCTCATGAGAAAGGTTATTGGAAAAGTCATTGAAGGAGCGCCGGGTCTTAGCATAGCGGGCAAGGCCATGAATGGGCGCTTTGCGCTTGACATGCTAGAGCGTGTACAGCCAGATGTCATCTTGCTCGACCTGGAAATGCCGCACATGAACGGGCTTCAGTTTCTTGAACAGCGGAAACGTCTACGCATTGATATTCCAGTAATCATTCTCTCTAGCATTGCAAAAGAAGGTGCACGAGTCACGATGCAATGTTTGGAGCTGGGGGCAAGTGACTTTGTCACCAAGCCTTTTGGATCTGAGTCTGCGCATTTGCGCACGGTTTCGCGCAAGATTGTCGATTACGTTACCGCGTATGGGAGACGCTACAAGTTGCTGCGTCGCACGCGCCGCTGTCTTGCCATGGACACACCTGTTGAGAGACCTGCCGGCGAGGAGGACTTGAATTGTTTAGATACCCAAGAGCGAGCCTCTCTGCCGTCTGTATGTGCACGTGCACCCGCGCGTGACCGTGCATCCTACACAATCACCCCCACAGAGGGAGCGCGCCAAACGCGCATCGTGCCACTGCGTGAAAGTGGGGCACTGCAGATCATTGCAATCGGTGTATCAACGGGAGGACCTAGCGCGCTGCGTCATATCTTTGCACAGCTCGATGCAGATTTGCCGCAGCCGGTGGTAGTAGTGCAGCACATGCCTGCAGGTTTCACGCGTGAATTTGCGTACAGTCTTAACCAGGTATGTGCGCTGGAAGTAAAAGAAGCGCAAGAAGGAGACTTGGTGCGGCGTGGGCGTGTTTTGATTGCCCCCGGGGATCACCATCTGACGGTAGAGCGGCGCTCCCTGGCAACTGTTGCGCACATCAACTCGGATGAACCGGAAAACGGTCACCGACCCAGCGTTGATGTGTTATTTGAGTCAGTAGCTCGCCATTTTGAAAACCGCGCATTGGGAATTTTAATGACAGGAATGGGAAGGGACGGTGCCGCGCAGCTTGCGCGTTTATACACAGAAGGCTCGCGTACAATTGCGCAGGACGCAGATTCGTGCATTGTATATGGAATGCCGCGTGTAGCCTGCGAACTTGGAGCAGTTGGCGAACAGGTGAGTCTTGATGATATGGCAGCGACAATAAATCGCTACGGCAAGGTGTTTGCCTCTTCCTGAGACGGACACGCACCCGTGATATAGAGGAGGGCTGTGCGGTCGGCGCACGTGTTCCTGCGCCTGCACTCTTGAATACTGGACGGACCTTGATTTACAGTCTCCCCATGCTGCGCGTCCTTACCGGAGACCGGCCCACGGGGCGTCTCCACCTCGGTCACTATGCAGGCTCGCTCGGGACGCGTCTGCGCATACAGTCTGAGCACGAGTGTTTCTTCATCATCGCGGATCTGCACACGCTCACTACACGCCATGGGCGTGCACAGCTTGCCGAGCTGCCTGCTCTCGTTCGTGAGCTCGTGCTGGACTACCTAGCTTGTGGCATCGACGCGCAGCGTGCGGTCATTTATCTGCAATCGGCGGTGCCAGAAGTTACAGAGCTGGCGTTCATTTTTGCGAATCTGGTAACGGTGCCGCGTTTGCAGCGCATCCCTTCCTTAAAGGAGATGGCTCAAGCGGCAAACCTTTCTGAACTTCCCTTTGGTCTTTTGGGATATCCCGTACTTCAAGCGGCGGACATTCTGCTGGCGCGGGCGCATCTTGTGCCGGTAGGTAAAGATAATGAAAGTCACGTAGAACTGACGCGCGAAGTTGCAAAGCGTTTCAATCGCCTCTATGGGGAGGTCTTTCCATTGCCGCGTGCACTCCTCAGTGACTGCGCCACTCTCGTGGGAACTGACGGACAAGCGAAAATGTCTAAAAGTTTGGGGAACGCGATTTTTCTCTCGGACGATGAAGAGACGGTGCGGCGCAAGGTCCGTGCGATGTACACAGATCCTGCGCGCACCCGGGCAGATATACCAGGACGCGTGGAAGGGAATCCGGTGTTTGCGTACCACGATGCGTTCAACCCAAACACGGACGAGGTTGCACATTTTAAAGAGCGGTATCGCGCTGGGCGCGTGGGAGACACAGAAGTGAAAGACGCTCTTGCGCGCGCCTTGAATACGTTTTTAGAACCCATCCGCGCACGCCGTGCACAGTTAGAACAGCAGCCTGCGTACCTTGCACGCGTATTAGAGGAAGGCTGCGCGCGCATGCGTGCTGAAGCACGCAAAACCATGCAGAGAGTAAAAGAGGCGATGGGTCTTTCTGCACGTCCTCTCGTTCATCTGCCGTAGGGAACGCTTGTAGCCGCGCATCAACACGGCTGCCTGCAACGCAATCACGCTTCCGCCGGTTTCTCTCTTACCAGTGCGCCGAGTCCTGCCGCCGAGGAGGTGCCCTTGCAGGTCTGGCTCTCATCGCCTAGAATGGCCCCATGCTTGCAAACCTTCAGCACCTGAGTGATATTCAGTACCGTGTTACCCAGCAGTCTGCCACTGAGGCTCCCTTTAAGAATGAGTTCTGGAACTCTTACCAACCCGGTTTCTATCTTGATGTTGTTTCAGGAGAACTCCTCTTCCTCTCCGAAGATAAATTCAACTCAGGCTGTGGCTGGCCTAGCTTTTCTGCACCTGCAGACGCGCGCGCGGTGGTTGAAAAGGAGGATCGAACGCACAACATGCTCCGTACTGAGGTGCGGAGTCGGAACGCTAATTCTCATCTCGGGCACGTATTCAAAGACGGTCCGCCCGAACGCGGGGGGCTCCGTTACTGCATCAATTCTGCAGCGTTGCGCTTTGTTGCTCGGGAAGAGGGGACTGCTCTTTTCGCCGCAGGCTGCTTCTGGGGTACGGAAGCCTACTTTCGGCGCGTCAAGGGAGTGTTGCGCGTTCGAGTCGGGTACACGGGCGGTACCACCAAAAGTCCTACCTATCGAAACGTCTGCACCGGTACTACCGGACACGCAGAAGCGGTAGAGATCCTCTTTGATCCCCAGGTTATTTCCTATGAGGATCTGCTCAAGCACTTTTTCCGCATGCATGACCCAACTAGTCTTAACAAACAGGGAGGAGACGTTGGCACGCAATACCGTTCTGCAATTTTCTACCTCAGTGGTACGCAGAGGCAGCAAGCGGAGACGCTCATGGGTCGCTATGCAGGCGCGGGAAAGTTCACCCGTCCTTTGGTTACCACTTTGGAAGAGGCGCGTGACTTCTACCCTGCAGAAGAATATCACCAAGACTATTTGACCAAGAATCCTGGTGGTTACTGCCACGTGTCGCTCCACCTGGCGTCAGAGCCATTAGAGTGACCGCTGCACTCACGCCCCCAGGGGACTGCGCCGCCGTTTTGGCATCTTCCGACAAGACGAAGGAACGTTGCACGCGTGGGAGGTGCGCCCCGGGCGCTACACATTGCGGCCTTGTGCTATGAGTACTGCGCAGAGACGTGTTCAAGAACTTGAAAAGCTCATTCTTCACCATCAAGACCGCTACTACAACGCGGAGCCTGATATTTCAGATGACGCCTTTGACGCGCTTTGGGAAGAACTTGCAAGGCTTGATCCTGGAAATCCGCTGCTTAAAGCAATCGGTTCTGACAGTCAACGTGACGCAGTGAAAAAGCGCCACATTGTTCCTATGGGTAGTCAACACAAAGCTGCAGACGAGGAGTCCTTCAGCGCATGGGCAAAAAAAAATGCATTGCAGGCATTTCTCGTCCAACACAAACTCGATGGCGTTAGCTTAGAGTTGCAATACGAGCGCGGTCATTTTTGCTGTGCGCTCACCCGCGGTAACGGCATTGTCGGAGACGACGTTACTGCTAACGTACGCGGCATGCGTGGCTTTGTGCCGACCCTCACTGCAGAGTGGGGACCTTGCGGCAATCTCCCCTTCACGGGGGGTGTTCGTGGCGAAGTCATTATGCACAAGGATATACATCGTTCCCACTATCCTACTCACGCAAATTGCCGCAACACCGTAAACGGCATCCTAAAGCGAAAGGACGGCCGCGGCCGCACACACCTCCATATTGTTTGTTACGACGCAGTACCCGGCACCCCCGGTAAACCGTTCACCGGCTCCCTCCCCTTTGCTGATGAAACAGAAAAGCTTGCCTGGCTCGCGCGCCAAGGCTTCGTGACGGTACATTCGCATCGCTGCGCTAACGCACAGGAAGTTGTTGCACTCCGATCTGAGATTATGCGCACGCGCGAGCTGTTGCCTTACAGCATCGATGGCCTGGTAGTAAAGAGTACCGATCTTGACTTCCAGGACGCACAACTTCCCAGACCTAAAAAGCAGATAGCCTTTAAGTTCAGTACACAGGAGGCGATAACCACCTTGCGTGACGTTCAATGGCAAACATCAGGAGTGACGTACACGCCCATTGGTATTACCGATCCAGTGCGCCTTGCAGGAACTACGGTCAAACGCGCAAATTTATGTAACCCGAATATGCTCACAAAGCTGTGTCTCAAAATTGGCAGCCACGTTTTAATTTCCAAACGGGGGGAGATTATCCCAAAAATTGAAGCACTCGTTTCAACCCCAGCACATGCGCAGGAAATCCACATACCGACACAGTGTACCAGTTGCAACACAGTGCTGGAAAACAGTGGGAGCAGGCTTTTTTGTCCTAATGTAAACTGCCCCCTGCTCTCGCATCACCGCATTACACGGTGGATTGAGTGTTTGGAGATCAAGCATGTGGGGACCGAACTCATTCAGCGTCTTTTTGAAGAAAAAAAGGTACGCCGCATCCCGGACCTCTACACGCTCACCTGCGAGGATCTCATTGAGATTGAGCACGTCGGCAATGCAACTGCAAAAAAAATACTCGAAGCTATACACCACAAAAAAGAAATAGCGTTGCAAACGTTTATTGCCGGGTTTGGCATCGAGGGGATCGGAGAAACCATGGGAGAAAAACTTATCTCTGCCGGTTTTGACACACTTGAAAAAGTGCTCCACGCAACAACGGAGACACTCGAGTCCATCTATCAGTTTGGAACAGAACTTGCAAAAAGCGTGGTAACCGGTATTGCACGGGTTAAGGATGATATGTGTGAACTGCTTGATAGGGGCTTCGTGCGCATTCTTGCCAAGCAGCAGGCAGAGTCGCCACTCCGGGGAAAAAGCTTTTGCTTCTCAGGCTCCCTCAGAAATGGAGATCGCGCGACTATACACCGTATACGCGCGCTCGGAGGCGTTGTGAGAACGTCAGTTACTCGAGACCTTTCGTACCTAATATTCGAAAGCCTATCACAGCCCTATCGCACCGCGCAAAAACTAAAAAAAGAACAGGGGGTAGCGCTAGAAATTATTTCGGAAGACGAGTTTTGCAGGCTTCTAGATCAAGCTTCCGCATCCTGTACCCATACGGGGGAAACCGTACACCCCTTGCAAGGAAAGAGTTTTTATTTCTCAGGTGCGTCGCGCAGTATGAATCACAAACATGCTCAAGAAAAAGTGCGCGCGTTAGGAGGGGATGTCGCATCGTCCGTAACAGCCCAGCTTGACTATCTGGTGTTTTACAGTCAGTCGACACGTTATCGCACCGCATGCGCGTTGGGAATCCAAATTATTTCGGAAGAGACGCTCCACAAGCTTATTGCCACTGCCCAATCGCCTTTGCATACGGATGCACACGTGCACGCGCCATTGCACGGCATGAGCTTCTGCTTCTCTGGCGATCTCGACGGTATGACACGCGCCCAGGCAATCGCGCTCGTACAACGCCTAGGCGGAACAGTGAAAACGGCTGTCAGTACACAGCTGACGTATCTGGTGTCAAACGATCCACACGGACAGTCACGCAAATGCCGGAACGCTGTTCGGTGTGGCGTGCGTATTATCAGTGAGCACGTCTTTCTCGCGCTGTGCACCCCGGGGACCTAACTGGACTGCACCCTGCGGTATGTTTCGGACAGTCTCATAGCACTGCGTGCGCATGTTCGAGTGTTTTTAACTTCTTACCGCTCATTTTCGTGATCAGGCAAAATAGCAGCCGCTTAAGTTCACAGTAGCTCTCTTCGGACAACACCAACGTGCGCGCGTGCTTTGGAGTGCATTCTCTGACCGTGTTGAGAAAGTGCCACGCCTCCGCGTTTAGCTCAAACCGGTGCTCTGCAGGAGCAGCACACGCAGCACACACAAAAGACTCACCCTGCGTAAGATACGCCACGCGCGACACACCGCTTATGGACACGGCGTACTGCGTAGCACACCGGCTACACGATGTGATATTTGGTGCAACGCCTTCTCCTATAAGCACTCGCCACAAAAAGCGCAAAAGCGCGTGTTTACATGCCCCGTCCGAAGAGAGACTGATTCCATCCAAAAATGCAGTCACCAGCGTCCAGCTGATGGTCCCTTTGCTCGCCTCTATAATGTCTACGCAAATCGCAGCGCACCACACTCTTACGATACTGTCACGGAGGGCCACACGAGAGTGTGTAACTGAGAAGTCAACAATTTTGTGCATACGCGTACGCGGATTCGAATATACCCACACCCGACCTGTCGTATAGGGAATAACCAATCCACGCAGTTTGCTTTGGGCACCTCCAAAAAGCGCGGCACGTAAAATAAACGCTTCATCCTGCAGGCGAACAAAAAGCGTTACGCTTTTGTGCCCTTCTCCAAATGCTGAAAGAGAAAGAACTAACGCCTGTGCGTACCACGAGCGACTCGCCACACACATACCCTATGGAGCGGTGCGATGAGCGATCATCGTTTTTTCACCGGAGAACAAAACCGTTTTCCGTATGCACGAGCCAGTGAATTTTTACCCCGAGTCTTTGCATACGTCGGAACCACGTCTCCTGGCGTTTTGCAAATCTGCCAATAGCTCTAAAAAGTAGGTCGACATATTCATCACGGGTAGCAATGATCCCTTGTAGATACTGCGCAGTGAAGCGATATTCCAACCCAAAGTATTCCAGACGCTGCCAGGAAACCCCGCCTTTGTGGAGCGCTGCCACTTCCTCTATCAATCCCCCACGTATTCTCTGCTCGAGGCGTGCTCGAATCCGAGCACGCAACATAGAGCGTGGATACTGTATGCCATACACTTTCGCGCGCATCATCGGGCGCGTTTCCCGTGCCTGCTGGAGCAGCTCAGGGTGCGTTGCATGGAATACAGCAATCTCAATAGCGCGCATCAAACGCGCAGGATCTTCTAAATCTGTCTTGTTGTGAACAGCATGGGAGTCTTTTAACGAAAAGTACACCGCGCGCATATGCGACAGAGAAGCTCCGCGGAGCGATGCGCGCAGCGCCTGATTTCTTTCAACAGGTACCAACGCGTACTGACGCAGCACTGCATCAAGATACAAACCCGTACCACCGACAATAATTGGCACCTTGTGCGCCCGAAGTATACTCGGCACTATGTCATATACTGCCTGTTGGAAACGGAAAACATTGTATTCCTCATACGGATCACACACGTCTATCAGGTGATAGGGGACCGACCCGTACAGAGCTAAGTCCTTTCCCGTTCCCACATCCAGACCACGGTACACCTGCCGCGAATCGGCGGAAATAATTTCCCCCTGATATTTTTGGGCAAGCGCAACTGCTAACGCTGTCTTACCTGTTGCGGTAGCGCCCAGGACCACCAGCGCATCATGGTGGCTGCGGTCAAAGCGAACAGGGTACGGTACAAGTGCCTGCGTTTCCAACCGCATTGGGACCGGGCAGTCTTGTCTTCGCCACTCTGACGGCGCGTTCATGGTGCTCGTAACGGCAATCTACTCCGCTCAAAGGAACCCGCCACAGCCATTCACCCCACTCCTTTTTCTTGCTTAAAAAACACACGCGGGGCACGAGACACCGCCTGACCCCTTCTTAAAGAGCACACAAGAAGAAGCAAAAAGACGCGGCGTGTGTCATCCTCGGCTGTGCAAACGCCTAACGCGTGTGCTGCCTCACAAAGATGAGCGCTCCAAGCACAAGGAGATCGACAGCAGTATGATGCAAATGCTCAAACGCCGAGGACACATTCTGCAATACCTTGCCGCGGCCGAACGCACCCACCACATCCACCAGAACCATATTCAGAGCCCACAGCACAATGAACAGCGCCAAAACCGCAGAAACGCAGGAAAGTTCTGGGCGCAGAAAATCGACGAGCAAAAAGAAACCCGCCGTCAGACAACACAGCGACACGGCGAGCGTTAACACACCGATTGCCACATGACCGCGAAACAACCCGCCGAGGAAATACACCGCTGCGTTGAACACACCCGCATCAACATGCACGAGACCTCGTGCACCACTTGCAAGCAAGAAGAGCGCGAGCGCTATCTGGAGAACAGACGCAGGAAAACGCCTCAACGTACCCACTCAAAGCACCCCCACGTCCTCAGCGCGTTAAAGGCAAGACGAGAACAGAACCATTCATACGAGGAAAGCGACACCACAAGTGCGCCCGACACGACTTGAACGTGCGACCTACAGATTCGAAGTCTGTTGCTCTATCCACCTGAGCTACGAGCGCCTGCGCACGCACAGGGTGAGTGATGGGATTCGAACCCACGACAACCAGATCCACAATCTGGCGCTCTGCCACTGAACTACACCCACCGCTCCGGCGGGAGCCTAGTGCAAAGTATGCGCACCTGTCAAGACCTGCATTCTCCTTCTCCTGTGCTGCTTTTCCTCGAGCATCGTGAGGAACTTGACCTTTTTTTTTCTGTATGACAGGCTGCGCGCGGTGTGCGCCGTTGTAGCTCAGTCGGTAGAGCAAAGGACTGAAAATCCTTGTGTCGACAGTTCGATTCTGTCCGACGGCAATGCTGCCGCCCTCGGGCGAGGGCCTGTGCGCGCTTGACAGACCCTCTCTCCGATGCTACCGTGCGCGTTCGTGTGAACTTATGCCTGAGGGGGCAACCATGTACGCCGGTACTTATAGTACTCCTCCGATCAGTGTGTTGCTACGCGAGCTCGTGCTCTCCTGTTGCTGGGTGCCACTCTTGTTTCTCTCCGCTTCTGCGGCGGGTTTCTTCGGCGATGGCCAGCTCGCTAAACTCCTCCTTTCTCCCGCCAGCGTGCTGTACCTCTTGTGCCTCTTTCCGCTTCTCCATTATCGCGCGCTATGCGCCGCTTTTATTCGTGAAGAAGACGAGGCGCGCTTTAGCAAGCGCGTCAACAGCTATGGGAGGACGGCGCTTCATGCGTCGGTTCTCCTCAGCTGCTTCGTCCCATTCGTCTCTATCCTCGCGCGTTCCCCGTTTGAGACAGGTCCACAGATGGCAGGGTACGTCATGCTTTCTGCCGGTGGCTGTCTGCTGTTTGCTCCTGCGCTGCATTTCCTCCTTACGCGTCCGCTTGAGCGGTGGGCTGCCTTCCTGCCTTTGCGCGAAAGTTCTGTGCGCGCAAACTGCACCCGCATGCTTCTTACCATAGCGATTGCGCTGTTCGTTGCCACGTTACTCCTCGTCTCTGCACCACTCCTTGTACGCACAGATAGCCAGAACATTACTCCGGCAGAACTGCTCACCATGGCAGGTACGTTTGGACTCTGTGCCAGCGCCGTAAGCTACATGGAGTTTCTCCTGTGCGCGTACCTTACTTCGCGAGAAATCACCCGTTTGCGCGTGCTCGTCGAGTGCATCGGAACTGGCGACTACACCTGTGCGGACGTACCTAGAGAAACCCGCACCTCGATCGGTCTTTTGGCGAGGTCACTGAGCTCCCTGCGCGACAAAGATCGCGCGTTTTTCTCCCGCTTCTTGCAGCTGACACAGAGTTCAAGCGCGATTGCACACACTGCAGAGACGGATATCGCTCACCTCGAGGAGGCAGCTCGCACCACCAACGAGGAGATTGATCACGTCAACGAAAATGTGACGGCGCAGACTGCCACCATCAGCTCCTCCAAAGAAATAGTGGGGACTATGGTTGAGGGAGTCGGGCGTCTGAGTGCAAGCGTCGAGGCAGAGTCGGAAACTGTCACCCGGTCCATCACCCTTGTCGAGCAAATGGTAGAGAAAATCTATTCTATCGAAAAGATTATCGAAAGCAACGACGCGCGTGTCGGACGGTTGCGAGAGGAGACAAACCGCGCAGGGAACCTCACCAACCGCTCGCTGGAGCTTACCCAGAATATTTCCAAGTCTTCCAAGGCACTCTTACAGGCCAGCTTGGTAATACGGAAGATCGCAAGTCAGACTACGTTGCTTGCTATGAATGCCGCGATAGAGGCTGCTCACGCGGGTCAGGACGGACGCGGGTTTGCAGTTGTCGCCGACGAAATTAGGAAATTAGCAGAGGAATCAAACGAGCAGGGAAAGGTCATTTCTTCAGTCCTCGTACAACTCACTGAAAAGATAGAACATATCGCGCAGCAGGCGGAGAGCCTGAGCAAGCAGTTTTCCAATCTCTTTGTCCTTGCAGAAGAAGTTAAACAGCGGGAATCTGCCGTCATGCATGCCATGGAGGAGCAGTCTTCAGGGGGTGAATACATCAGGCGGTCCATGGAGGCTATTACACGCAACCGCAGACGTATCCGCGGCGGTATCTCGCTCATGCTCAAGGATGGAGAGCTGGTCCTCAAGGATATGAACGAACTTGCACACAACACAGGCGGTATCACCGTGGCTATGCACGACATGGCCGCCAGCACGTCTCGTATCTCGGATGCGGTCACCTCCGTCAAGATTATCGTTTCAGAGAATAAGAATGCAATGGACATGCTTACGAACCAGCTCACCCAGCTGCGCCTGTAGTCCACCTTTCCATGGAGTAACCTATGAACACTGAACATGCGGTCTCCGACTTCGCCGTGCTGCGGCGCGCCGTTGTGATGAGCGTTGCGTGGGTGCCGGCGACTTCTCTTGTGGCCTATATCGCAGGCGTCATAGACGGGAGTATGCTCTCCGCTCTGCTCACCAGCGTCTCCTTCTTCTGTGCGCTGGCGCTCATGCTGGGTGCTTCGCTGACGCTCTACTACGTTCTCCTCATGTCCGTTAAGAAACATCAAAACGATAGCGCAGCTGCAGAGGCTGCGTTTCTGCGGTACACGTGGATTTCTCCCCTGCCTCCTGCAGTAGCTGCGGTAGTGTATCCGGTGTGTGCTGCCCTAGAAGTCGGTTTTTCCTCAAGCCATGTGCTCTTGCTGTCCTACTACCTTAGCAGCGTGGGCGCAGCGCTCTGCCTCATTCCCTTCTTTCACCATCCTTTCTTTTACACACTGCAAGAGTGGGCCCACTTTATCCCCCTGCGCGAGACACGCCTCGGGTACTACTCCTTCTCAAGAGAAATATCTGTCGTGCTCGTTTCAGGTTTGTTCAGTATGTTCTGCGTGGGCTTTTCATCGCTCCTACTCCCTCTGCACGGTGAGCAGGAGCTCGCACACGTGGTTATAACCCATAACCTCCCGTGCGCGTCTTTAATCTGCGTACTCAGCATAATCGTCATGATCAGGATTGGCCGACACCTCGATTTAGTAAACCAAGGCATCCTCACCTTTATCCAAAACAGGTTGAGCGGAAATGCGTCCGCAGCGAGTATGCGCGTTGTGCGTAGAAATGAGTTTGGGTTCCTCACCCAAAGTTTGAACAAGATGCACAAGAGCACGCGTTTCTTTCTCATTGCATCCCGTGGAAAGATGGCACGCGCTCGGGAAATCGCGAATAGTTTTGTCAGAAATGCGCGCACTTCCTGCGCCGCTATCGACGAGATCATTTCCCAAGCACATAAGGCAGAAGACAAAATTAAACACCAATCCCGTACCATTTTTGAAACACAAAAGCACGTGCAGCACATTGTCGGAAACATCGATCAGTTTAACGGCCACATAGGCGAGCAGGTAGATACGGTAACAGATGCCGCTTCCTCCGTAGAGCAGATGGTGAGAAACATCGAGTCAGTTACTCAGGTACTTTCGGACAATAGCAATGTCATTGAAACCCTGCTGCTTGAGGCAAAATTAGCGCAGGACGCAACTATTCAGTCTGCAGATGTGGGAAGAGAAGTGCTTCACGCTTCAGAAGCGTTGGCTGAAGCCGGTGCGGTAATTCAGCACATCGCACGTCAAACTAACCTGCTTGCAATGAACGCTTCAATCGAAGCAACGTACTGTAAAGAGTCAGGTCAGGGTTTTGAAGTAGTGGCGAGTGAGATACGTAGGCTCGCAGAGGACGCTTCGAAACAGGGAAAGCATATCTCCGCAGTGCTGCGGGACGTAAAAACGGAAATTGAAAAGGTTTCTGAGAGCGCGCTTGCAGTTCAGGCTCAGTTTGCGCTGATTTTCTCTATCACCACAGACATAAAGGCCCAAGAAGAAGTAATCAGCCAGTTGATGGTAGAACAGACGAAAGACAGTGTGCACGTGTTGCATGCTATACAGCACATCACCGAGATCACGCGCACGTTGCAGGAAAATTCGGGCGCCATCTTGGACAACAGCAAGCACGTAGAGGAGGCGATGTTAGCCCTTTCGCGCATCACGTCTGAAATCGACAGCAGCGTGTCGTCCATGCACAAAAACTCAGAACAGGTTAAAAAGTATGCTTCCTCAATCACTGAAATCGGACAGAAGAACAAGGATTCCATAACGGACCTAGTCACTGAATTGAGCAACATGCGATTCTAGAGTCGCGGGGGCGCCTGTTACCCTTCAGCTGCCATGCGTCTGCGCACTTCATGCGCAGGTAGGCGTGTGTCCTTTCGCGTAGAAAGGTCGCGCAGTACGAGCAGGCAGTCCTTCACCACAGCGTTGCGCTGTTCAACAAAGATCCCCCACCTAATCCCCTTCTTCTCTGCAAAGGCGTACTGTTGGCTCAATTTCCGCGGATCAGGGAAGACTTCCGTCGCCACCTGCACTGCAAAGTATGAACACAGCTTTTGGTACACATCCATGAGCGCACTATCCTGACAGAAGATAAGCGCCTGCACAAAACAAACGTGCTCTCGGGACATTCCCAACTGCTGAAACGCTGCATACAAGCGATCCAACCCAATGGATGCACCCACCCCACTTACTGCATCCTTCATGTACAAAGCCGTCAGATGGTCATAGCGCCCACCTGAGCACACCGAACCGATATGAGGCAACTGTGTTAAAAACGTTTCACACACCATACCGGTGTAGTAATCAAAACCACGCGTGATAGATGGATCGAACACATAAGAGGACTGAATGTTCACTGCACAGAGTAGCTCATATATTTTTCTAAGCCGTGTGCTCTCTTCCGAGACACCCCCTGTCAATGTCTCAATGGCAGACAATGTATGTTCAAACGACGGCGCAACACCGTCCACCTCCCCCGCACTTACATACGTCATAATCTTTTGCACACGAACTGGATCGCAAAGCGACTCAAGTTGAGCTGTCAACACATGCGGCGCCATCTTTGCACGTTTGTCAATTATCCGCAGGATATGCTCAGCCTGGTCAGACAAAGAAAGAGCACGCAAAAAACGATCAAACAGGCCACGATGCGCAACGTGAATACGTATGTGTTCTGCACCAGCCATATACAACATGTGCCGTATCGACTTTAGAATTTCAAAGTCAGCACACACCGAATCCGAACCGACGATATCAAAATCACACTGCGTGAATTCTCTATAACGACCCATCTGAGGCTTCTCGCCCCTCCACACTTTTGCAAAATGATAGCGCTTAAAAGGAAAATACAAACGCGCATAGTGCGTTGCAACGAACCGCGCAAGCGGCACCGTAAGATCAAAACGGAGGGCCACATCTCTTCCACCCTTATCAACAAAGCGAAACATTTGCTTCTCTGTGTCACCTTCACTTTTGCGCAGCAAAACCTCGGTGTACTCCAACGCGGGGGTATCGATAGGTACAAAACCCATTTGTCTTAAAGCCACCGTCAGTTTTTCTACGAGCAATGCACGCTCAATCTCTTCATCCGGTAAAAGATCGCGAAAGCCTTTTAAAACTTTCGGAGAAACAGCAGAACCCACGCGCACCAGTGTAGTGGCTCTGGTACACTTTTTCAAGACATGCACTTTTTGTGAGCATTGCACAGAGCAGCACCTTCCCATTACAATGCCCCTCTATCCCGTAGAGTCGTAAATAGTCCAGTACTTTTAAAGGTGAGGAAGCGCTCATGCACTCCAGTCAATTGTTCGAACGTGCTCGTCTTTATCTTGAAGAAGAAACAGATCCTTTCTTTGCACAGCAGGTACGGGATCTTGTTGCACAGAATAATATAGCAGAGCTCGAAGAGCGCTTTTTGCAAACTCTTTCGTTTGGCACCGCCGGGCTGCGGGGTGTTGTCGGCGGAGGAACAAACAGAATGAACCCCTTCATGATCAAAAAGATCACGCACGCGATTGCGCTCTATTTACTAAAAACTTTTCCTGAAAAGGCAGCGCGCGGCGCGCTCCGTGCCGTTATAGCCTACGACTCGCGTGTACATTCTCGTCTGTTTGCACACACTGCTGCGCACGTGTTTCTTGCACATGACATTACCGTCTACCTCTTTTCGGATCCACGCCCGACTCCAGAACTTTCCTACGCAGTACAGTATCTTACCTGTGACGTGGGCATCGTAGTCACCGCATCGCACAACCCACCGCAGTATAACGGATACAAAGTGTACTGGAACGACGGGGCACAGATAGCGCATCCTCACGAAAAAAATATCACCGAAGAAATGAACGCTATCACGAGTGTCGTGAACCTTGAGGAAAAGGTACCTGTCAAACGCAGTGCACCCACGATCATTGATGCAGAAATTGATGAACCGTACTGCACCTCTATAAAAGAAAAGCTTTTTCGCCCCGGTCTTACGAAAGAGACCGTCCAGTCAATGCGTATTGCATACACCCCATTACACGGAACAGGTGCACTCCACGTCGAGCGCATACTGGGGGATATGGGGTTCTCCATTATGACCGTGCCTGAGCAACGGTTGCCAGATGGGAACTTCCCTACGGTGTCGTCTCCTAATCCAGAAGATCCGGCCGCGTTGGTGCATGCGTGTGCATATGCTGATCGCGTACATGCTGAGGTTCTTATGGCGACTGATCCTGACGCAGACCGCTTTGCATGTGCGGTAAGAAACACTCGCGGTGTGTTGCAGTTGCTCACGGGCAATCAAATGGGAGCGCTCTTCACTGACTACATTCTGCTAACCCTGCAGGAACAAAACAATATGCCCGCGCGTCCTGCAATTGTACGCTCCGTTGTTACGTCCCCACTTAGCGACCGTATAGCACGCACATATGGCGCAACGTGTGTAGAGTGCCTTACTGGATTCAAATGGATATGTGGTACTGCAGAAAAGATTTCACAGTCAGGAGCGTACTCCTACGTATATGGATTTGAAGAAAGTTACGGACACAATTTTGGTATTCAGGTGAGAGACAAAGACGGTATCAACGCCGCAGCGCTCTGTGCAGAGATGGGTGTGTACTGGAAGTTGCGCGGAATGAGCCTGATCGATCGCCTTCACCAGTTATTCAGGACGCATGGCCTGTTTTGTGAAAAGACGCTGAACAAAACCTATGCGGGCGTCGCGGGTATAAGCACCATGAATGCAATAATGAATACGCTCAGGAGACAGCCGCTAACCCAAATTGCGCGCAAGCGGGTAATGAAGGTGAGGGATATATATCTTGGTGTTGAGTTTAGTCCAGAAAATCCTGCGCAGACATCTGCCCTTTCTTTTCCTCAGAGTAACGTGCTGCAGTATTTTGTACAGGATGGCAGTATTGTAAGTATACGACCGAGTGGAACAGAACAAAAAATAAAGTGTTATATCATCCACCCTCTGACCGTCAGTACCTCGATAGAAGAAGCAGAACAGGCGGGCAACATGTTTATCACCGCAGTTGAACAAGAGATGGGTACATATCTGCAATGATATATGATTGGGTTTTTGCGGTGCATGAACACGTTGCATTCACCGCCTTCGACACCGAAACAACTGGTTTAAAAGCAGAAGAAGATCGCATTATAGAAATTGGTGCAGTAAAGTTTGATCAAAAGGGTATTATTGCGCGCTTTAGCACGCTCATCTTTCCTGATCGCGCTATACCCCCTGACGTGAGCAAAATCAACCATATTACCGACGATATGCTCGTCAATAAGCCGCGCTTTTGTGAGATAGTTTTAGACTTCTCTCGATTCATCAAAGGGACAGTACTCGTCGCACATAACGCAAACTTCGATGTCGAGTTTCTCAATGCAGAACTCAGCCTGTGCAAAAAGCAACCCCTGTCTCACAAAGTAGTTGATACGTACGCGATGGCCCAAGCGGTGTTCCCCGGGTTAGGACGCCATCAGTACCGTCTGCAGAATCTTGCACTTCAGTTTGGACTTACGGTACACGCAGCACACAGAGCAGAGGACGACGCTCGAGTATGCATGGAGCTTTTTACAACTATGATTGCACACCACGCCAAACAAAACGGACACTGTGTAAATCATGCACAAAGCCCCACCATAAAAAAATTAATACAGGAGATACAGGCATCGAGCACTGACTGTTCCCAGGAGCTGTTTTAGTATACGCTAAGCATGCGGTGCAAACGCTGTGTACCGATGACTTTCATGAAACCCGCAAGCCGTGGCCCCTGATTCTTTCCGATCAGTACCTGGTATAGTGCAGTGAACAGTTCCTTCGAGCCAACAGGTATCTGTCTGGCAACCGCATACAACTCAGCAGAAAGTTCCTTTTCGCTGAGTACGTCAGTGCGTGGCACAAGCGTATCACGAATGAGTCTCAGTGCTTCGGTTATCTCTGCAGAGAGCGGCACGCGCACACCATCTTCTTTCAGGGTAAATTTAAAGTCATCGGGTGCACCAGCGTCCCGGATCCAGTTCCACGCACATTGGCAACGGCGCACAAAGCGCTCTATCTGATCTTTGTGTATATCAGAGAAAAACGCGAGCACTGCAGAAATATCTCCCGAATTAATTTGCAATATATTGCATACATGCCGGAACGGTACCTGGTACGAAATGCACGGCGGCATACCACGCACTTGTGACAATTCGTAGATCCTTTTATGCCGCATAAATTCGTGTTCGCTTTTTGCTGCATGTATTCCCCACGCAACACGCTCACTTTTATCGTAATCCTCGTATATCTTAAGAACATCAAGATCAAAACTAATGGAAAACTCGGTATTTGGACGCGTGGAAACAAAAAGGTATCGCAATACTTCAGGCTGATATACTTCAAGCACATCACGCAGCCCAACCACTTTTCCCGCGGACGAAGACATCTTCCCAGGCAAACCTTTTAATCCAATGAAATCATAACGAAAAGAAACAGGCGCAGGCCAGTGATAAATGTGATCAGAAATTAAACGCGCAGTGTCAAAAGAACCTCCCTGAGAATGATGATCCTTCCCTGCAGGCTCAAATACCACATGCTCCTTACTCCACCGCATAGCCCAATCAACGCGCCAGCTAAGTTTTACCGCAGACGTCTGGCGTAAATCCACCTGCTCCCCATGCCCACACTCGCAATGATACTGAAGACACCAGTGGCTATCCCACGCATCAACCGTGGTGCAGTCTTTATGGCACGCTGTACAAAACACCGATACGGGCCAATACGTTCCACTGATTTTATGCTGCTCATCTCGATATTCGTTTAAAATCGCTTGAATACGGTGCCGATTGTCGAGCGCAATCTTTATTTCCTGTGCGTATACCCCCGCCTGGTATTGCTTTGACTGATAAACGTATTCAGGATAAACACCTACCTCCGGGAGCGCCGATTCAATTTCCCGCTCATGGTGCCGCGCGTAGCTATCTTCCTGCTGAAAGGGATCAGGAACTGAAGTGATAGGCATGCGAATATACTGCTTCAATTCATCTTGAGCAGGTACATTGTCGGGAATCCTACGAAAAACGTCATAATCGTCCCACGAATGTACAAAGCGCACTGATTTCCCCTGGTCACGCAGGGCCCGCACTACAAGGTCAACGGAAATAATCTCTCTGAAATTACCAATATGTACCGTTCCTGAGGGGGTAATCCCCGATGCACAGGTGTATTGATCACAGTCAGCACGTTCCTTGATAATCTTGTGCGCAACCTTGTCAGCCCAATGAAGTGACTTTTCACAGATACTCATGATCCTTCCTTACAGGTACGCAAAATATTTTTAAAGCCAAGCCAGTACGCACTTCCCACGCGCACATCCTACACTTCCACATAGGTGGCAGTGCCGAATACACACAACAGCCATACGGTGAGTGCTCGCATCTGCCTGGCAGACCGTATGGTCACTCCCGCGATACAGGGAAAATAAGAACTGCGTGCGTGTCAATACCGCGCGCACAGCATGAAACCTATTGCTAGAGGGTGCATCTCCTTCTCAGATTCCTATTCATGCCGTATCACTTGATGCGGCTCAGTATCCGGTCGAACCGCCACCACATAACGACCGCCTCTGTGTCCGTCGCCAGCACTGAAGAAAGAATCCCTGTGGGAGAAAAATGAAACACATTGTACACCAATGTATCACTGCGCATATGTATGCTCCTTTGACGTATCGTGAATGAACGCAAGTCTAACAATAGCGCGGCATATCCGAAGCGGTCCGGACTCACACACAAAATACCTTGCTGCGCACTCACCCCGAGCAATGAAAAAGCTTTTTTATAAGGTCCCCCTTCTTGATTTTCTGTACCAGACACCTCGTGCGCGGGAAGATCTACTTTCCACTCGTACACCCCCGTTTCAAGAGAGATAAAATACACACTGCTTTTCGCATAGCGAACACTACTATTTGCTCCCGTAGCTGGATCATGCACTGCGGTATAGTAATCTACCTTTGCAATCAGCCTCCGTTCACTCACATCAGGCAGTACCCGCTCTACGAATGCATACTCTTTCTCTTGCGCAGCAAATGACGTCGGAAGCGGAGAAAACGGCAACGCACGTTGGTGTATGGGTACTCGTTGTGCATTGAACCAATACACTCTCATTGCATCCGCACTCCTACACACCACCACGAGCTCATCTGCACTATTTACATACACACCTTCAATAGCAGGAAAGGGTGTGCCCCCTATCCCCTGCTGTCCAATAGCATGCATGAAACGTCCTTCCTCATCGAACAGCAATATGGTATTCACCAGCGCAAGGTTTTCTTCCGGATCATGCTGCACGTGTTCTGGTAACACGGCATCTACTACGTACAGTGTATTCTGCGAATCTACGGCAAGAAACGTTGGCGCATGCAGCGGATAGGGCACGGCACGACGCGTAGTAATTGCTGCCGATTGCAACCCTTCAGAGAACTGAGGAGTCATTGCGTTTTTCTCGGGATTAAAAATAACTGCAAGCACATCCCCAAACGAAGTCATTCGCATGACCTTGCCAGTTGCAGCATGTGCCACGTAGAAAATACCGTCTTTCATACACAGCTGTATATTAGACTGCGATTGCGCATACCCCGCGTCGGGGAAATGCAGTTGATTTTCAGCATCCCCGTACGTTAGGGTGAACAGACGTTGCCCATGCAATTCACGCCCCATCCACCGTGTGCAGGAAGACACCAACACGAGAAAACTACCCAGCAAGAAAAAAGTAGAAAATCCCAACCGCAACGGGTGACGCGTCACAACGCTACAGGACACGAGGATAGAGATACTCAAAACCACAAAATGGCACCAAAGCTTGCGGAATGCGCACGCGACCTTCCGCATCCTGCCCATTTTCTAGCAGCGCAATTAACACGCGAGAAATTGCAAGCGCCGTCCCATTCAACATGTGTACATAATGCTTCTTCCCTTCTGCATCCTTATAGCGGACATTCAAGCGCCGCGCCTGATAGTCTGTGCAATTCGACGCAGAAGTCACCTCTCCCCACGAACCACCCTGGCGTCCAGGCATCCACGCCTCCAAATCCCACTTGCGATACGCAGGCGCACCCAAATCTCCCGCACACACTTCCACCACACGAAAAGGAATTTCCAATGCAGTAAAAATCTCTTCCTCAAGCGACCTCAGGCGTTCGTGCAGGCACTCAGAATCACTCGGTGTACAGTACGCAAACATTTCAAGTTTGGTAAATTGGTGCACGCGATAAAGACCGCGAGAAAACTGGCCTGCAGCACCAGCCTCTTTACGAAAACAATGCGAGAGCCCTGCGTATAAACGCGGTAAACTCCGCTCTTCAAGAACCTCGCCTGCGTGATATGCCCCCAGCGTAATTTCTGCAGTTGCTACTAAACAGCGGTGTTCTCCCTCAATACGATAGATATTCGATCCACTCCCCCGCGGATTAAAACCCAAACCACACACCATATCCTCACGAGCAATGTCAGGAGTGAGAAATGGCACAAAACCGCGCTCTTGTAAAAACTGCAAACCAAACATAATCAACGCCTGTTCAAGCAGCACCCCTTCACGCTTCAGATAATAAAACTTTATCCCCGAGACCTTTTTCCCCGCTTCAAAATCAACTATATCCAGCAAGCGCGCCAACTCCACGTGATCACGTGGCGAAAAACTAAAGCGTGGAGGCACCCCACAGCGCTTGATTTCGAGATTATCACTGTCTGATCGACCATGGGGAGTGCACATATGCGTCATGTTTGGCAACGCTTGCGTTGCAGACAAAAGCTGATCGGAAATCTGTACCAATAGACGCCCGCTGTGAGCAATGCGATCTTTTAGTGCTCTGCCCGTTTCAACACACGCCGAACGCGCAAGCGCATCCAAAGAGTTTTTCATCGCCTGTGCGTTCTCATTACGCGCACGTTGTAATTCTTGCAACTCTGCTAAAAGCTTTACGCGCTGATCATATAGGTGCACAATCGCGTCCACATCTGCATGCACGTTCCTGACCTTCACATTTTCTTTTACTGCATCCACGTTCTCTCTAATAAACCGATAATCAAGCACGCGCCTTTCTCCCCTTACTTATTCTGAATGTACAAGAAAAACGACACTCTCATCGAATGCTGCGCAGAAGCGCTAACAACATACCCATCGCCCCATCGTGTACGAATGTGTCAGACGCGGTAGCCGAGCTGTCCGGAAGGCGCGGTTCACATATTACCGCATCTCCCACGCTGATGTGATCGTAGTATCCTACGCGCCTGAGCACGCCTTCACTCATATCCTCTGAAACCTTTGTCACGGTAAAATGCCCCAACACGTCCTCACGTCGATATGCAAGCCCAACACCTTCTTTCAGCACTGAAACTGCGCGTCTTTTTACTACTTCGAGAGACTTACCTTGTAACTCTGCATCTTGTGTTCCAAGATCAATCACCGCCTCCGACTGGTGACGGCGCACGACAGTACCCATAATTGGCAAACGATCGTTGAGCATCTGCGTGATCCTACGCAACACACTCTGATACCGATCATTTCCCGAGCGATACGCATCAAAGGTGTGTGCCCGAGATCCCGTCGATGCAATATACAATTCCAAACGCACGCGTAAATCCTGACCGTGCTCCTGCATTGTGATGAGAGCAAAATAATCATCACCAGCCTCACGCGCCGTGCGAAAAGCTTCTCTATACGAGTGAGAACGCGCGCTGTACCCAGTTACTTTTAACCTGCGGTTATAGGCAAACGAATCTTGCACCTGCGTCAGAAAGAAACGCTCAGCCTCAGGATGCAATGCATTCGCAGGATCAGGATGGTAAAAAAGAGATATTGAAAGATGCGCCTTATCCAGATACAAGGCATCAACACGCCACCTATTTTTAATTGAACGTGCATGCGTCTTCTCGTATGCCTCTACTGCATCATTGATGCGTGCACTGCTCTTTCCAATAGACTGTAAAAACTTTAATTGCTCAAGGGAGCGCTCAGGATATCCAAAACGCAGGAGCAAACGTGCGTAAGCTTCACGAGCAGCACCGTCGTACGGGTACACCTTTAGTGCGCGCCGATACTCATCCAGAGCCTGCCGACTCATATTCCGACGCGCGAAACCGTCTGCCTTTTGCGTGTGAAAACGCGCAAGTTGCATGCGATACTCATCTTCGTATTCAAGGTGAACAATCGCAATCTCTTCTAGCAAGATGCGCATTAGATCGTCACGTGGATCTACTGTCAACCCAACTTTTGCAGTTGCAAGCGCCTCAGTATGTTTACCCAACTTCAGAAGGGACAGTGTCTTTACATACCAGGCATCCACTTGCGTTCGATCCGCCCTTATGCGTTGATCACACTGAGCCACCGCGCGCTCATACGCGCCGCGCGCATATAAAACTGCTGAAAGAAGCGCACGGGCACGTGGATAAGCCGACTTAATGTGGAGCGCCCGCTCCAAATAACGCTCTGCATCTTCATAGTGTGCCCGAAGCGTTGCAAGATACGCGGCAAAAAAATGCACCTGTGCATTATCGCCGTGATACTGCAACGCACGTTCAACGTACGTGAGCGCACGCGGATAATGACCAGCCTCGTACGAGATAAGCGCAAGCGACAACAACGCCTTGCGATTCTCTGCCTGACGCTCCAACGCTGCTTGGTATAACAGACGCGCAGAGCTCAGCCGTCCCTTTGACACCTCGATCTCTGCCAAACCAAAGCGAGCATCTACGTCATTCGGATAGCGCGCAAGAATTTCCTCAAAAAGACTACGCGCCTGATCCAACTCACCTTGACCAACTAAACTGAACGCGCACAGCTTTTCAAGGGAAAGATCCTGCGCCATGAGTTTTTGCGCTTTGCGCACATGGTGCAACGCCTGATCATATTCACCAAGTGCGTAGAAACACTCGGCAAGACCACGATATGCAAGGTTGTAAGAAGCATTTTTTTTTAATGCTTCTTGGTAGAATTCGATAGCAGCATACCAATCCTCCTGCACATGGGCCTTTCTTCCTGCTTCGTAAAGCTGCACGCCCGTCTGAGCAAACACTATGCTGCAAAGCGCACCGTAATACACGCACAGCAGGCCTTTCATGCTTTTTCCCTTTCCTCTATGGCCGCTCAGATACACATGCAGGCTCGGAATCACCCCGCAGGACAGATACAATCTTTATAGTATTTATCTTATGTGCTTCCATGTCTTGGATAATAAAATCGAAGGCACCCCACGAAACCTTCTCGTACTTTACGGGAATTTTTCCAAAAAGATTAAATACAAATCCACCTAACGTTCCAAACTCTTGAGAAGGAAAAACAGTATGCAAACACTCAGACAAATCTTCCAAATCCACACGCGCATCGCACAACCACACGCCCTGTCCGAGCGGTTCGATATCCTCCCGCTCGTGGTCAAACTCATCCTGGATATCCCCAACAATCTCTTCAATAATGTCTTCCATGCACGCAATACCCGAAACGCCGCCGTACTCGTCCACCGCGATCGCAATGTGCACGTGCCTGCGTTTAAACTCTCGCAGAAGACTGTCAATTCGTTTGGACTCGGGGACAAAGAAGGGCTTACGCAGCAGTCTTTCTAACCGCACCTCCTGTGGCCTTCCAAACAGCTTTATTAAATCCTTGACGTACAGCACACCCACCACATTATCAATAGTTTGTTCGTAGACAGGAAAGCGTGAGTGTCCACTCTCGGTTACCTTTTCAACGAGTGTTTCACCGCTCATAGAAAGCTCAAGAAAATCCACGTCAATACGCGGTATCATCACCTCGCGCACCGAAGTGTCAGAAAGATCCACTATACCGCGGATCATATCCTGCTTTTCTTCATTCAGCGGTTGCTGAAAAATATGGGTAACAGCGTGCCTGCGCCTCAACCAGTCTATGACTCCCATGGTATACCCGATGATAGCACCCGACAGTGCTGCGCCAGTATGCGCTCCTGCAAACGCAACATCTCTTGACCGGGAGAATTGTCCTGGTGATCCATACCGCTCAGATGCAAAATGCCGTGGATGAGCACCCGTTTAAATTCCTCGTGCGCGGCGACGTGAAAACGTTCACTGTTTTCACGCACACTTTCAAGACTGATGATAATATCACCGGCAAGAAAAAAACGCGTCCCTGCGTCATCGCAATACTCACCATCGTTCTCAAAAGACAGCACGTCAGTGGGAGAATCAATACCACGGTAATCGTAATTTAGCCGGCGAATAAACGCATCAGTGCAGCAGACAATGGAAAGATCCCAGTGGGAAATAGCCTGGGAATCGAGCACCGCACACACAAACGGCGCAACTTGACCAATCCAAGGAGGCGGACAAAAGCCTTCGCAGGAAACAGAAACTTTATTCACCTCGGACATAAAGATTACTCCTTATACGATCCTTGGGCTACGGACACGAGCTGCTGCTCATCAGGATTTCTTTGGTGAGGATACTCTATGCGGGAATGGTAGTATCCTGCCAGTATTCTCACAAAACACTCCTTGACGACCTGCACATCCCGAAACGTTAAATCAGAATTGTCAAGCTGATGTGTCTCTATCTTCTGTTGCACAACCTTATCGATAAATTTCCCTAGGCGGGGGATCGTCGGTTTATTCAATGTCCTACATGACGCTTCAACCACATCAGCAAGCATCACCACCGCAGACTCCTTTGTGCGAGGAGGAATCCCCGGATAGGTAAAATCTTCCCGATCAACATTCGGATCGAGTTCCCGCGCCTTCTCGTAAAAGTATGTAATAAGACTATTACCGTGATGCTCTGCAATTATATCGATAACCTCCTGAGGTAAGCGGAGTTGATGTGCCTTTTCTACCCCCAGCTTTACATGACTCCGAATTACCGTTGCAGAAAGCCGTGGATTTAAATCTAAGTGTTTGCTATCGCCCGTTTGGTTTTCTACAAAGTACTCACCGTTTTCCATTTTTCCAATGTCATGATAATACGCGCCAACTCGCGCAAGGAGTGAATGAGCCCCAATGCTACGACATGCATTTTCTGCAAGAGTGGCAACCATCATGGTGTGATTGTACGTACCTGAAACTGTAAGCAGCATTTTTTTCATGATAGGAACGTTGAGGTCCGAAAGCTCCATAAGCCGGAACACGGTAGGAGCATTGGTGAGCGCTTCAAGGATGGGCAGAAGGCCTAACACCAAAATGCCGTTGAGAAAGCCACTGATCGCCACGCCTGTAAGGAGGAATATTGCGTCAGTGTACGCATGCGGAAACGCAAACATGAGCGTAGCAGCAAGGAAAGGCTGAGCAACAGCAAGGACACAGGAACTTTTAACAATGTCGAGCCGAGAGCTCATAACACGCATACAAGCAGACGCCGACACCCCAGAGAGGAGCGCAAAAAGCGTAGGCTCAGTATGGAACTGCGAAGCGATGAGCACTGCGAACGCAATGAGAAAGGAACTAATGACGGCACTACGATGGGAAACGAGCGCGGTAACGAGCATGATACACAACGCAGTTGGCTGAAAAGGAATGCTATCAAGCGGTGCAGGGAGCGCAGCTATCTTTGAAAGAAAAAGTGTGCACAGGTATCCGGCAACGCTGGTATAGAGAATGAGTAACTCTACACGCAGTTTAAGAGGAGGATGGGCCATCCGTTTACTGAACAAAAAGAAGGCAAGCAGATACAAAAAGGCCAGTAACAGGAGACTGCTTACGAGCAGGGAGCGATCGACAGACAGTTTAGAGTGTGCAAGTGCCTGCAATCTTGCGTAGTCAGTGGCGGATACAATAAAGCCGCGACGGACTATAATTTCGTTTGGATGAATACTGAGGGTGACCGGCCGTAACCGCGCCAATGCGTTGCGGACATGCTGTTCACTTTGAATAGGGTCAAAGACAATATTTGGACGCAGAAAGGGCCCGAGGGATGAAAAGAGGAGCGCCGCCTGCGACGTAAGACCGAAATCGGAAGCCAGCGCATGGACGCGCGCGGCGAGTTGATCGGATCTGATGAGGGTTTCAATTGCCTGAGTCCTCGAAAAGACATCCCCTGCGGCATTTTCCGCCTCATCCGCACTCGCATCGGGTGACAGGGGTACAGACGCAGAAGGGAGATCTCCTGCTGAGGCCTGCGACGCCACGGGGGCCGACATATCCGACAGGGCGTGGAAGGGACGTTCCTCACTGATAGTAATTGTGTGGGGGTTAAAATCCTTAAGCGCATGGTCGGACAGCTGCACCACACCTTGCGCGAAGATACGCGCGAGCACTTGAGTTCCCACACGCAGGAGGGACTCAAACGTGTCATCGTCAAGCTGAAGCAAGGATCGCAGCGTCTGGCGCGAAAAGTGAACAAATTTCTTCTGCAGCAGGTGCACGTGTGCAGACGCCCGATCGTGCGCAGCGTGGAGTGACCGCTCCTCCTCGTAGCCCGCTGCTCCCCCGCCTCCGTCCGACGAGGTATCCAGAGCCATACCAACGCGCGCTTTCTGCAACGCATGACAAAACGCCTGGTATGCGCGTACTTCAGCCTGTTCCAGATCGAGCCGACGCTCAAAAACAGCAGGAATTTCCTTCTTCCTGCGAGCATACTGCCGCTGGGTAGCCAGCTCATCAGTAAGGGAAAGAAAGACAGGAGAGACAACGTTCCGCTCAGCTACACGCCCTACTGCAAAGTCAGCAAGGTTCAGTCTTGCAGGGTCGTGCTGTTCGCTGATGCTCACCGCCGTGGCAATGCTGAGGACAACGAAGGAGAGCGCCAGATTGAGCGCGCGCGCACGCCGGCGGCGAAGTACGTGACACAGCGTATGCCACAACTGCGTAAGACGGGGTGGTCCTTTCTTCCTCATGCGCACTTCTCGCGCCAGCGAGCGTAACACGCCAGCGGTAATCTGTCCAGCAAGGACACACGGACGCCTTACGTACCCCAACCGCGAGCCTTGACAGAACATACCCAACCGCGAGCCTTGACAGAACATACCCCGCAATGAGAAGGAGTGCGACAGACCGTGAAAGGATGCGCCGTCACCATCGACCAGGTCTCAAAAGCATACGGTCACTGCCTCGCCGTTGACCGTGCCACCGTTCATATTCGGCAGGGAGAGTTTTTCTCCATCCTCGGTCCTTCAGGCTGCGGAAAGACCACGCTTTTGCGTATCATTGCAGGGTTTGAACAGCCGGACTCAGGCGACTTGACCTTCGACCACGTGAGTGTGCTCGGTGTTGGTGCAAATAAGCGGAGGTCTAACACCGTTTTCCAGTCGTATGCCCTCTTTCCTCATCTTTCCGTGTACGAGAACATCGCCTTCCCCCTCAGGCTCAAACGCCTCTCAAAGAACCTCATCCGCGAGCGCGTGCACGAGTACCTTCACCTGGTACAGCTGGACGAGCACCTGCACAAGAAACCCCATCAGCTGTCAGGTGGCCAACAACAGCGCGTCGCCATTGCCCGTGCACTCGTGTGCGAGCCAGGGGTTCTCCTGCTTGATGAGCCGCTTTCTGCCCTGGATGCAAAACTTCGCTCCAATTTGCTCATAGAGCTCGATACACTCCACGATCAGACGGGCATTACCTTCGTTTTTATCACCCATGACCAGAGCGAGGCTCTGTCCGTCTCCGACCGCATCGCCGTCATGAACAAAGGAAAGATCCTGCAGATCGGTACTCCCTACGAGATTTATGAGCAACCTGCGACTGACTTTGTCGCTAAGTTTATTGGGGAAACTAATAGCTTCCTGTCAACTGTCGTCTCCTGCACCGCCATTGAAAACGAAGAGTTTATGCTCAGTCTCCAGGTTCCGGAACTTGACCGTACGCTCACCGTAACCGCCGATAACCCTATCGATCCTGGCAGGCGGGTGTGTTTCACCGTTCGCCCAGAGAAGATCCACATTTCCCTTGAAGAGCCGGGTACCACCAGTGCGCCGCTCAATGTTTTTCGCGGTTTTGTAGAGGAGCCTGTATATGCAGGGTTCCAATCTAAGTTTTTCGTCCAGTTAGAAAGTGGCGCTATTATCCAAGTGTTTCAGCAACACCAGAAGTATCTCGACACTGGCCCTGAGATTGCGTGGAAGGACACTGTTTACGTGTCCTGGTCTGCACACGACGGCTACGTGGTTGAGGACATCGAGTCGTGAGCAGCCGGCTGCGCGTGGCGCGACGCCGTACCGTAGGCAGTTTAGGTTTTTGGTGCACGCTCCCCTTGTCTGCGTGGCTTACAGTCTTCCTTCTGTGCCCCCTTACGGTGGTCGCTGTGTACAGCTTTTTGCAAAAGGGCCTGTACGGAGGCGTTGTGTGGAAGTTTTCCATCCGGGCGTATGCGCAAGTCCTTACCTCCGGCTATGGCGCACTGCTGGCTCGCACCCTGCTTATCAGTACAGGCGTCACCTGTTTGTGCGTGCTCCTGGCGCTTCCTGCAGGCTACGCGCTCTCTCGCAGCCGGAGGCAAACGTTCTTCCTGTTCCTAATTATCGTCCCCTTTTGGACCAATTCTCTCATCAGGATAAACGCCTGGATCACTATCCTGGGGAACCAAGGGTTTTTGAACGAAGCACTCAAGTCGCTTGGTTTTATTACTCGAAGTCTTCCGCTCCTGTACCATAACGGGGCAGTCATTGTGGTGCTCACCTATATGTTCCTGCCCTACGCTATCTTTCCTATTTTCGCCGCTATCGATCGCTTCGATTTCTCCCTCCTTGAATCTGCATGCGATCTAGGCTCTACCCCCACGGGTGCCATTATCCGCGTGTTGCTTCCCAACATCAAAACCGGCATTGCCACCGCCGTGTTCTTCACCTTCATTCCTGTCTTCGGTTCCTACACCGTCCCCCTCCTGGTGGGAGGAAAGGATTCCTACCTTATCGGAAACGCAATTGTGGACCAGGTACGTATCGTGGGAAATTGGCCACTCGCTTCGGCCTTCGCGATGCTCGTTACCCTCGCAGGAGGGGTAGGAGTACTCTGGATACTTGCAGAAAGCGGTGCCTGCAATACAACACCTCCCCCTTGCGGAGGACGCCGCTCATATGCCTAATTGCCGTCTGATCCACACGCGCGCACGCACTCCCCTACGGTGTTCCTTCTCTACTGTGCTGCTGGCGGCAGTTGTCTCGTTCCTATTTCTGCCGCTTGCAGTTATTGCGCTTTTTTCCTTCAACAAGGATAAATCCCTTATCTGGACCGGTTTCTCGCTGCGCTGGTACACAGAGCTGTTCCTCTATTCAGAAAAACTGTGGTCTTCCTTTCTTAATAGCGTGCTTATAGCGTCTGTTTCTGCACTTGTAGCAACAATTGTGGGGACTGCCGCTGCCATCGCAATTCGTTGGTATCATTTCTCAGGCCGGCTATATGCGCAGGTAATGAGCCTTCTGCCCATGCTGCTCCCTGAGGTTATCACAGGTATGGCAATGCTCGTTTTTTTCTCCCTAGTACGCCTGCCGCTGGGGCGCGCAAGCATCATCACCGCTCATATCACCTTTTGTCTGCCCTTCGTGCTCCTGCTCATCCTTACCCGCATCGACACCTTTGACCTCTCTCTCATAGAGGCGGCGCAAGACTTAGGTGCAAACGAGTGGCAAGCGCTAGGAAAAATCGTGATCCCTGCCATCATGCCAGGCATACTGTCTGGCTTTTTACTTTCAGTAACCCTTTCTCTGGAAGATTTTGTCATTACCTTTTTCGTTGCAGGGCCGGGCTCCACCACACTCCCCCTGTATGTGTTTTCAATGATCCGCTATGGGGTCTCTCCCATCATCAATGCCCTTTCCCTGATCATGATGGCAGGGATTGTAGGGGTCGCCTATCTCCTGCGCAATTCTTTAAAAACAATAGTCCATTCTAAGTAACTACTTTCTGCAAACAATCTCGTAAGGAGCAAGGCATGAAACGTTTTTGTGTGAGCAGTTCGCGCGTTCTTTCTCTCCTTTTTCTCTCCCTCTGGGTGGGATCATGCCTGCAGACACGACAGGATGTCCTGTACCTGTATAACTGGACGTACTACACCCCGACGTCCCTCATTAAAAAGTTTGAACAACAGTATAACGTGCAGGTAGTCTATGATGATTACGCTTCAAATGAAGATATGTTTGCAAAACTGAGCATTGGTGCAAGTGGTTATGATTTAGTGGTCCCTTCGGGTGACTTTGTCAGTATCATGAAACGCAAGCATCTGTTGGAAAAAATTGACCTATCCAAGATTCCCAACGTACAGTTTATCAAAGAGAGTGTCCGTGCTCGCATAGCCTACGATCCAAAAATGGAATATTCGGTGCCGTATTATCTTGGAGCGGCAGGCATTGCGGTAAACAAAAAAGCAGTTCCGTCATACGAGCGCACGTGGTCTATCTTCTCACGCAAAGACCTGGCGTATCGTATGAGCATGATGGACGATATGCGCGAAGTAATGGGTGCTGCACTTGCTTCACTTGGCTACAACGTAAACACAAAAAACGAACAAGAGCTTGCGCAGGCAGCAATACTTGTCACCGACCACTGGAAACCAAACTTGGTAAAGTTTGATTCGGACGGATACGCAAAGTCATTTGCATCGGGAGACTTTGTTGTAGCTCATGGCTTTGCAGAGGCCTTCTTTGCAGAGACTCCTGAGGCAATGCACGAACATATAGACTTCTTTATTCCACAAGATGTCGCCAGCCCAGTGTACGTGGACAGCTTTTGCATTCCCAAGGGGGCACGCAATCGCGACCTTGCCCATGCGTTTATCAACTTCCTCCTAGAGCCTGCACACTACGCGGAGTTTTTGGACACCTTCGGATTCCCTTCAACTATCCACCGGGAAGCGGCAGCATATCAGAAGAAGACTCCATATTACAGCGAGCATGACCTCGAGCGAGGAACGCTAAAAACAGATGTGGGGGCAGCAATCGAACACTACAATGCGCACTGGAACGCGGTGCGATTTAGGTGAACTCAGTCATCCGCGCAAAACACTCCCACCCCGAGGGATGGGTATCCTCTGCAACTACACAGGCAACTGAGGCAGTGAGTTAGGAGACCAGGGGGAGTCGGACGCAGCGCGGTTCTCTCTCTGGATCTCTTCGTATACCTCTTGTCGGAATATTTTCACCGAACGCGGCGCTTCCACACCGACTTTTACCTGATCGCCGCGAATCTCAATAATAGTCAGTTCAATCGAGTCCCCAATAAAGATTTTCTGATTTGTCTTGCGCGAAAGGATCAACATTGTTCCTGCGCCCTTCTTTCTGCCATTTCGGCGACGATATCGTGCTTCGTTCTCCACCGATCGCCACCCATCGCCACTTGCATCGCCTTGCGGTTTTTTTTGTTCACAATCAAGGGACCTTGCAAATTTGCAGTCACCGCAGATCCATCGGGAGGAATGGTCACCAACGCGAACACCAAGACGTCGGTAGGAGAAGAAATATCGAGCGGCTGCAACAATACATCGTCAATGTCCAATTCGTAGTCCGGACGAAACAAAAACGGATCAATAGCAATGAAGGACAACGCCGGATCGTCTAAGGACTGCATATGAATAAACGGAACCTGCACTGCATCAAATAACGCAAAGCGATGATATTTCTCAAAACCATAGAGACCACGCTCCAACGTAATAATCTGGTGTGCCTCAACCGTTTGTGTACCGAGCGTCTTCGTCTGAATCTCCATAGCGTGCGGCTCCTTCCCCTACCGCAAATAATCCAAGAGCGTGTGCTTATACAAAGAGCCCACCGTACTCAGCGTTGCTTGGTGCGTATACTCAAACATTTTCAAATCCGTAATCGCCTGCGTCAAATCAATATCAGACTCACGAGACTCCGCTGCAACCACATTCGGAATGTGGCTATTAAAACGTGCAAGTGTTGCCTGTGCACGTGCGTACCGCGCTCCTGTCTCGGCAAGACGCAGTGAAAGGTTGTCAACCGCACCATCTGCACTTCCTAAAATCTTACCCCCGAGCGACTCTTGATCACCTGCAAGCAGGGCATTGCGCACCGCAATGGCCATGTCAAAAATGGACCCGCCTGAAACCCGTGCACCTGCTGACACATTGTACGGCGGACGCTGCCCTTCGGTAATCAAACCCAACGAGGCAAACACGTTTGCCTCGTCCTCATCTTGCAACCACAACTGCCTGGCGTCAGATGTCTCCATATTCAAACCGTTGGTAACCGGGTCAAGGTACGCACGGACTGCCGCGCCTGAATCATTAATTTTAGAAATAATAGCGTACACGTTATCCCCTGCGACCAAGGGGATGCTGACCCCGTCGACCGTAACACGCGCATCTTGCTGCAGGACGTAGGCGCGCGCGTCAACCGAGGAGAGAAGAATTTGCCGCTCTGCCCAGAACACGCGACTGCCCGCTTGGTGGGTACCCACATAGCTGTGCTCGTCAATTTCCACGTTCTTAGGATCTAAAGAACCGTGATAGCGTACCTGAGTGATCACTTCAGACCCTAATCCCTCAACATTCCCCATGACCGTTTCAAAGGGTTCTGTGAAAACTTTGGTACCGCTGAATACCCGCACCCCATCTGCGCTCACTGCATTTGCATTGTGCACCAGCTCCTGTAAAAGCTCATCTGCTTCACTCGCCATTTTTTTTAAATCGTCAGGAGTATAGGTTCCGTTCGCTCCTGCGACAGCCATTTCCCGAAGACGCTGTACCACGTTCAGCGCAGAAGTCATAAACCCCTCGGCGATTTGATACTGGTCACGTAAAGTTTTCGTGTTTCTCTCAAAGCGATCTAAACGCGCCAGGGACGACTTGTACCTCACAGAATGACCTGCAGCGAGCGGATCATCGCGAAGCTGCTGGATCCTACGCTGCGTTGCAAGCTGATTGTTTACCTTCCGTAGTCTACTTTCCTGCTCCCTTAAGAAAAAGGCACTATCTGCGCCCTGCATGTGTGAGCTGATACGCTTCACGCCCATCCTCCCTTCCTCATACCGTGCACTATCTGAAAATTAAACACCCATACGATTGATGACGGTGTCGAGCATTTCATTCACCGCCGCAATAAAACGCGCAGACGCATTATAGCCGTGCTGAAACTTAATAATGTCCGCCAACTCTTCATCAATGTTCACTCCCGACGTCGCATCACGCATATCTGTGAGCTCCTTGAGAATTGCAGCGTGCATTTGCATCGAACGCTCCGCCTGTTCTCCCTTAAGACCGATTGCTGTTGTCACTTCTGCAAAAAACTCGTCAAACGTGTGTCGATTGCCAATCATAACCGGGCTATTTCTCAACGATGCGATTGCAAGCGCCGCCCGGTTATCCCCCGCATGAGGGAGTCCCTCCGCACTCGGATACCCTGCAGCCACACTATACACATCAGACAGCACAGCCGGATTAAGTTCCATCCACCCTGCAGGATGAGCGATAGGAGAAACCGCATGTTGCGCTCCTGCCTGATCTAACGCTGCAATCGCGTCCGCTCTCTGCCAATCAAAGGCACCCTCTGCCCCGCTTGCTGCAAGCAATCCTGCGTAACCTGCAAGGAAACGCCCAGAATCCTCCACATGTCTAATGACAAAATCAGGATTATCAGAGTTATGCGCGGTAGTCGCCTTTAATACCAATTTATGATTCTGATCCAGGTAGGCGGTCACTTCCGCATTCGCCTGATTGATACGCGCCACCACATCTGCCACCATGTCGGTGGCGGCGTACGGCACCTCGACTGTACCGTCTGCGGCAGACAAAGTGATCACCCCCGCCAACCCCACCTGTTCACGGGCATCGAGCGCGTGTGCACCGCTGATTCGAAATATGTACGAAGAATCGTACTGCCCATCCCCATCCCGATCAAAATTCCCGTCAACATTGTTGATAAAGTACTGTTCCTTAAAAAAATCGAGTCCTGTCTTTCCATTCAGCCCCATTGCGTTACGGTGTACGTCATTTACCAGATCTACAAAGTTCATAGCCATAGTATCGAGCTTGCGCAGCTCATCGCGCACGTCTGTGTCACGCAGTTCTATCAACGCTGCAAGCTTACCCCCAGAAAAGTGCGCACGATCCCCTGAGTCCCTCCACACCACGGACACATATCCTTCAGGCGTTGTTCCACTGACAAGCCCAAGTGTCTTATAACTCTTTCCCTGCACAACTTCTAATCCCGCACTGTGAATAACGTAGGACTCATCCTCATCACGCACGTCCACCCTGACCTCAATGCGGTGCGCGAGACTTTCTACCAACGTATCACGTCGATCTAAAAGATCATTAGGATTATCACCCATCGCTTTTGACTTCACAATCTGTTCATTTAATTGAGCAATTTTGGCAAGGAGATCGTTCACCTGCTCAACCGTTGCCTCAATATCCGCGTTGAGCATATCGCGAATACCGACAAGACCTCTATACTGATGATGAATGGCATCCGTTAGCGTCTGTGCACGCGTGAGCACAACCTGACGCGCTGCACGGGCTTCAGGATACACAGACAGTTCCTGCCAGCCATCCCAAAACTGGTCCAGCCTGGTACGAACTGCAATATCCTCCGGCTCATTATACACCTGCTCTAAAAGACGCACATACGCATCACGCGTGCTCCAATACCCCTGTTCGTCTGTCTGAGACACAATGCGACTACCGAGGAGCTGGTCACGCAAACGCGCGATAGAACCGATGGTGACCCCCTGTCCTATCTGACCAGGCAGCTGAGCGCGAGAAAGATCAGGACGGTACAGCGGCTCGAACGAATCGAGGTTTACTCGCTGGCGGCTATACCCCGGCGTGGAAGAATTCGACACGTTGTGTCCTGCAGTCTGTACAGATTGCTTATGCGCGTAAAGAGCACGCTTTCCAAGTTCTATAGATGCAAATGTCGACATGTGTTCTCCCTATAAGAATGGAGGGTACGCGCAGCAGCCCCATCAGGAACCTCCCTCTCGCCCTGTGGATACTCGCGCTCTGCACCTCCCCCGAGGTACCGCACCCTACAGCACACGATCAAAGACAAGACTTCCAGGCGCACAACGGACTGGACATCCGTCCTTCGTATAGGAGCTGCCCTGCTGTTCACACGTAAGGGCGCTGACAAGCGCCTGTGCCAGACCACGCGCGTGAGTCAGATAGTGTTGGATTGCATCGTGCTCATTTTTTGAAGAGGCAACTTTGCTACGCAGCGTCCTATAGAGAGCGACGACCGCATCGTGCACATTGACATCCGCGCGCCTCAAATAGGCAAAGAAGGAATCAAAGTCAACCGGCGCGTCACCGTACGGCCGAACCTCTTGGAGGAGTAAGAAACACCGTTTATCGAGATGCAAGAACTCACGACTCAGCGCCTGTGCACGGCTGGCAAAGGATTCTACATGCTCCCACGCACGTGTGCGCAGCGACTCGTACACACTACGCTGGACCTGTATCACCTGGCCAACAAGCTCAATCTGCGCAACAAGAATTGCCTCCACCTGCCCTGCCCGGTGCAAAGCCCGCTCTCGGTCCATCGCCCACCCCTCTAGCCAGGAGTCTCGGCACCTTTCCCGAGCGCTTTACTTTTTAGTGAAATAAAAAACCGTCCAGTGGTCTGCAGCTCCGCAGGCTACTGGACGGCTCGCACCTGCTGGCTCTATGCGCGGCCGGCGCTTCCGAGCACTTCCTTGTTTTTGTGCATGTACAACTTCTTAAGCTCATCGCGCGCAGGACCCAAATACTTTCTCGGATCAAACTCATCTACCTTGGTGGTCAGCACCCTGCGTATAGCTGCAGTCATAGCGAGGCGACCGTCCGAGTCAATGTTCACCTTGCACACCGCGCTTTTGGCAGCTTTCCGCAACTGCCCTTCTGGAATACCCACAGAATCCGGCAGATTTCCACCGTACCTTTCAACCTCCCGTACGTACTCAACGGGCACAGACGAAGCACCGTGCAGCACGATGGGAAAGCCAGGAATACGCTTTTCTATCTCTGCGAGGATGTCAAAACGTAGCGGAGGGGGGATCAACACTCCATCAGCATTGCGCGTACACTGCTCTGGCGTAAACTTTGCTCTCCCGTGACTTGTTCCGATGGAGATAGCAAGGGAATCCACCCCCGTTTTCTTCACAAAGTCCTCAACTTCGTCAGGCATAGTGTAGTGGCTCTTCTCTGCCACTACATCGTCTTCCACACCAGCGAGTACCCCAAGCTCCCCTTCCACGGTGACATAGTCCGCACGCGCATGGGCATACTCGCACACCTTCCTGCTTAGCGCTACATTCTCGTCGTACGGCAACGCCGAACCGTCAATCATCACAGACGAAAAGCCACTCTCTATGCAGTCAATGCACAGCTCTAGGCTGTCACCATGGTCCAGATGCAAAACAATGGGAATATCAACGCCGAGCTCATGGGCATACTCAACTGCGCCGCGTGCCATATTGCGCAGGAGCGTCGCATTTGCGTACTTGCGCGCACCGGAAGAAACCTGCAGAATGACGGGAGAACGCGTTTCAACACACGCCTGTATGATTGCCTGGAGCTGTTCCAGGTTGTTAAAATTATACGCAGGGATCGCGTATCCGCCCTTTACTGCCTTTGCGAACAGGTCCTTGGTATTCACCAAACCGAGTGCCTTGTAACTAGTCATGAGAACCCCCTTTGTTAGGATTGCTTCGAGAAGAGTCGCGAAATAGAGAAGCGTGCCACCCTCGGCAAGAGGGGCATGGTAGGGCGATCGGGACGCTCTAGTCAACCGAAGCGCGAAGGCTTGAGTCCACACGCAGGCGTTGGAACGGCAGCAAGACGATTTGGACAGGTACCACGCGGGAGGTTTGACAAGCTATTTCTCCATGCGCTAGAATACGGCGAGCTGGCGCCTGCGAGGCGTTAGGGGTGGTGAAGAGGAGTTTGCGAATGAAACAGGGCTGTTTTATGGTGGCGGGCTTTGCGCTGACGTGCGCGTTTTTGGTGTCCCCCCTTGCGGCGCAAAGGTCGAAGGTCAATTACCAGGCATACTTCATAGATGACTTTGACGGTGCCTCCGAGGATCAGGGTCTCGCCTGGCGTGCTGCGGGAAGCAAGTTCATCACAAAGGGCTTCCCTATCCTCAAGTATTTCGAGGGCATGCCACAGGCGGTGCGCATGGCGGGCTCGTGGCAAGGAAAGGACAAGGAAGCCCGGTTCATCGGAGTAGAGTGCAAGTTCAATCGACAGGGGAATAACTGGCTGGACCTAATTCCGGCTAAGGGTGGTAGCGATTACGAGATCCCCCTGCGTGGGGTGGTCAGTGGGTTCGACGTGTGGGTGTGGGGTGCAGGTTATCAGTACTCGCTCGAGGCTTTGGTTAGGGACTGCACGGGACGAGTCCACACCCTCCCAATAGGCAACCTCGACTTCCAAGGGTGGAAGAACCTTAGTGTTTCGGTTCCCACACACATCCCACAGACGTCGCGCTATTTGGGGAGCGCGCAACACCTGAGTTTTGTCGGTTTCAGGATCCGTACTAGCCCATCAGAGCGGGTGGATGATTTCTACGTGTTCTTTGACCAGTTCAAGGCGCTTGCTAACATGCATATCGACTTTTACGATGGACACGAGTTGAGAAATGCTCAATTCAAGGAGGAAGGAGAGAGCGGCAAATGAAGAAGATAGCGGTGGTGAGTGTAGGGGTGTTGGTTTTTTCTGCCCATGCGCAGGAGGCGGCTGGGAGCAGGGATGTTGCCGATCCATCTCGCATAGGGGTGTATGCTGCTGCGCAACGCCTCAAGGAAGTGTCCGTAGATAAGTTTGAGAATGAAGGGACCTGGGTTGTCTCCATGTCTTCTGACGAAGGGACTATAAAGGGGCGCCTGTTTGAGGGTGGACCTGCCAGAAAGCGCCCTATCCCCGAGGAAGGGGATATGAAGATTCCCGACTCTAAGGTGTTTGGCGCGAAGGTTTCGTTTTACCGGCGAGGGTACAACAGTTTTGAGGTTTCTTCCGTTAAGCCGTTGCCCGTTGAGGGTGTCGCAAAGACAGTGAGCGTGTGGGTGGCTGGGCGCGGATACCCGCACTCGCTCAGTCTCTTGCTGGAGGATTTCTGGGGACAGCGCTTTGAGTTGCACATGGGACAGCTCGATTTTTCCGGCTGGAAGCTCATGAGTGTCGCAATCCCCCCTCAGCATGTTGATGGGAGGACGGGTATCGTACAGAAGAGCCGCCGTTTCCCTAACCAGTCTGGGCTGAATATCGTAGGCTTCCGCGTAGACTGCGATCCTCTCGAGGCGTATGGCGATTATTACGTGTATTTCGATGACCTGAGGGTGGTCACTGACCTTTACGACGTGGAATCGCGCGAGCCTGATGACATGTCTGATGCCTGGTAAAGGATGAGCGAGTGCGTTTACCTGGCCGGGCCCGGGCTTAGCTTTTCTGCTAAGCCTTCCCCATGTGGCTCTTGCCAAGGAGGAGGTGATCGATTGTCCCCCGGCGGTTCCTTCCGGTAGAGTTTTGTCCTGCCGCGCTTCGAGTGCGGGGTGGCCATCCCGTTCCTCCTCAGAAACCGCAGGGCGTAGCGGCAGTGCACGCCTGCGCCCGTTTGCGCCAGGTCATCGCAGCAGAAGATTTCAGGTAGCTTTGACAGGAGAGGTTGCGCGAGGGACCCCTTGTTGCGGAATTCTTCTGAGCTCTGCACTTCGAGGAGTTTTCTGTCGACTATGCGCGGCTTCTTGTACCTACTTCTCCCCTTCCGGTCGTCGACCTTGATGACCTCGCTGTGTATGTACACGATATGGAGAGAAAGGTGCTCGTGGTCGAGCAGGTCGTGCAGTCTGCCGATCTCCCGGTATATTTGGAAGAACGAACCCTCCTTGGGGCTCTTGCGGTAATGCCGCTCGCTGCCATCCTCGTTCAGCATTCTAATATACAGACGTCTGGAGACCGGATACACCACCATCACCTGGTGGTAAGGGAGGAGCTTCTTCAGCTTTGCCTCCAGGCGTCCTAGCCCCGACGTTTGAACTTCGACAATCGTCCCGTCCGGATGGACGACATCGCAGATCGACCCGCGAAGCTCTACTTCCTGCCGAGAACCACGAGGACTAAAGTAGTCCTTCAGCGCTCTATGGAGCCCCGTTTCCCGACACGTGTTAATCGTCATCGCTGGCCAAGAGGCCCCGAAACGTACTCGAGCAGCTCGAGTGCGTCAAGCTGCTCGAGCGTGTACCACATGCCGACTACCCCCCGACCACCTGCAACAGTGCGCTTTCCCGCGACGCGGTACGCGATCACTCTATTCGAAGACAGGGGAACTCTCAACGGATGTCCATTCATGTCAAGAAGACTCCTCTCACAGGGAGGTCCTGATATCTCCCGACATTCTCCATCAGGAAATATCAAATAATATTCATACAGCGTCATAACACTCGAAGCACCACTTCCCTTCTGCACGCGTCACTTTGTGTCGCCATACCCTGCATTATAAAAGCACTCGCTACAGACAATAGCAAAAATCGCTTTGCCCAATAAATTCTCTTAATATCGACTGACCCGGAACATGCACATCAGACAACGAACAAAACTGCTCCAACAAGGCACGCAAATTGCGGACTTCCCTATACGTGGTACAAGCAGAAGAAACCGTGCTTAAAACTTCCTGTGCACGGCGCTTTAACACTGCAAACTCATAAACCAATGCGCTGTTAAACATCATGTCTGCACGGTGCTGAAAAGGGAAAATATAGCGCTCTTCACCTGCACGCACCCGTTGCCACATTTCAAGTGTTTCTTCGACAGAAATACCGCGAAACTGCGCGTCGCGCACAACCCTCCGCAACAACCTTCCATCAGACGCCGAAACCCTGTGCTGTTCATCCAAGCACAAATGCATGAACACAGAGACGTACAACCGAAATACAACTCGCCGGTTCATCAACGAGATGAGCCGATCGTTCAAGCCATGTATGCCCTCAATAATAAGCAGCGAACGCTCGCCAAACTGTACTTCCCGCCCCCGGTACTCTCGTTTCCCTGTTTTAAAATTATACGAAGGAAGTGCAACACTCTTCCCCTGCAAGAAATCCAAAAACAACTTATTAATCAGGGGAAGATCTAAGGCCTCGACGCACTCAAAATCAGGATTACCTTCCGCGTCACACGGCGTGCGCTCAATCCCCACATAGTAATCATCAAGACTAATCACATGCGGATCGTAACCAAGCACTTGCAGCTGCACTGAAAGTTTTTTTGCAATCGTTGTCTTTCCAGAACCTGACGGTCCTGCTATCGACACCACGCGCACGCTGTCCCTTCGTGCAATTTCTGTGGCACAACACTCAATCTGCCGATTGTGCGCCGCCTCAGCCATGTCAACACAAGTTGCAATATCACCAGACTGAATGCACGCATTCAACTGTCCTACTGAGCATATTTTTGTCTGTTCTTCTTGCTGCCGATGCTTCCGATACATTACCACAAACTGTGGCGACGCGTTGTGCTGAGAAATGATGTGGCGTTGTCCACCTTCAGGAAAACGCAACAGACAACCCTCAGCACACATCCGCACCTCAAAGACGGTGAGCCTCCCTACAGAAGCCATGAGCGGCTGAAAAAACAACGCAGAAAAACCGTCCAGTACCTGCGTTAAAAACACAGTCCGGTACGAACCCAGAATATAATGATGCGAATATGGAAAATTCCACTGCGTAAACAGATTCAAGGCTTCCTGACGCGTCATATACTGCATGTGAATGGGCGCATCCTGCGCCACAAGCGCCTTCATCCTACGCACTACCAACGAAACATCCAGGTCATCTGCGCGCGCACCCTCGGTACAGTAGCAATATCCCCCCTGCACTCGATACCCTGCAAACAATCGCACATGCGGATACACCGAGTGAAACGCTGTGGCAAACAGCAAACGCGCAGTCCTACGGTACAGAGCGGCCCCTAACACCGTATCCTCACGAACCGGCTCAACTACCGCGTCGGCGCCTATCACCTGGCATGGCAGTACCGGTGTACCGTTACACATCAAACCATACACAGACAATTCTGTGCCAAAAAATCGCTCAAAGAGGACGCGCGCTGGAACGCACTCGGAAAACTTTTCTCGGCGCCCACCAGGCAGTGACACCACAAACGTGCCCATCCAATCTCCCACACAAGAACCGAGACTTTTTCGCAGGTAACCGTTGACAGTCTATCCATTCTTAACACACAGTGTCAAGCGTGCGGGACGTGGCCTAGGGGCTAGGGCACCCGGTTTGGGACCGGAAGATCGAGGGTTCAAATCCCTCCGTCCCGAATAATTTCTTCAGGCAATACATACTTCAACGAATAACACTGCCCACAGTGAATAGGGATATCAGTCCTTTGTCTCAAAGCGACGGATTACATCACCGCCACGTGCAGTGTTCCAGTCAAAAAGTACCGCACCACTACATTCACAAAAAAACCTCCAAGAACCCGCGCGCACAATATCACAAGAACACACAAGAGCAAGGACGCACGGTAACTCAAATCAAGGAACTTAAACGGAGCGGTCAACGCAACACGTACCGGATTTAATATCCTATCCATCATTACAAAAAACAACGTATGAACATTTACATTCATACGATCGGAAACAAATCGAACAGCAAAAAGAATCAATAAAAACTCCAACACAAACTTGCACAACGACCACAGCAACAGCATCAGCATTTGCAGCAGTAACTTTAACACAGAAACCGAACCGACAAGGAAAATAGTTCCGACAGTGTTTGAGAGTATGGTGAGCACCCCAATCGCAATCATGGGAGAAAAGTCCACCGTACCAACACGCATAAACGAAAATCTCCTAAACCAGGACAGGTACGGCTCACATATCGCAGATAAGAATTCCCCCAGGGGTGAATGTGAAAGATGGGGCACCCACGAGAGAAATACGCGTGCCGTACACAGGAGCGCATACACTGACAATAATGCCGAGAGTGTAGATAGAACAGAACTCATTGCACGCACTCCTTTAGAATTTGGACAAAACTCTCATTACCTTTTAATTGCTGCGCAAATGCCTCAGTGGCAGATACCTTACACGAAGGAACGTACACCACGTACGTACGGTCATCCACATGCATGTGAAGAAACACTTCACCCGAGCCTCCTGTATGTGCACTCAAAATCTCATACAACGATTTAAACTGTGCATGCGCACGGACGTGAGAACTCACCTCGATGTGCACTTCCTGCGAAACGCCACGTTTCTGCAGTGGAGTTTTCTCTCCTGACGATACACGCTTATGCTCCGATCCAGCCAGAATAGTTTTAACCTGAGCAAACCGTAATTGTTCCAAGTCAATGACAGAATCTACCAAGAACGCCGGGGTTTCTTTAGAAAAGTCTACAGTTCCCACCAACCCCATAATAGTTTCTGGCAAGAACTGCGCGCGATGCTCCTCCCACAGCACAGGAAACACAACTATGTCTACAGAGCCATGGAGATCCTCAAAAGAGCCAAAAGCCATATTCTTTCCTGACTTAGTTGTATACGGGTGAATAGCATTCAGCACTCCCACAATCAGGTATTTATTTTCAGAACGAGCATTTTCAATATGTCCTAAATCCAATGTTGCCTTTTCTCCTATCACACTTCGATATTCATCAAGAGGATGACCAGAAATATAATACCCCATCAGTTCCTTCTCTATACGGAGTCTCTCCCTCTGGGACCATTCTTCCATAACCGGAAAGGTGTATTCAGAACATTCTCCTAAATCCGTTTCGTCAAAAAGGCTTGCTTGTCTAGAACTTATAACCGCCTTTTTTCGCGCAACATATTTCATTACATCGTCGAGATGCGCCGTAAGACTTGCGCGAGTTACCCCGAACCGGTCAAAACATCCAGCCTTAATCATTATTTCGGCATTTTTTTTATTTAACGAGGTTGCAGGAACTCGATCCAGCACCTCTACAAAGGAGGTGTAAGGACCGTTGCGAATACGCTCATCAAAAACGTCAAACGCAACCTGCTCACCCAAACCTTTAATACCCAACAACCCATACACAATGCACCCTTCACAAACACTAAAATAAGGTTCAGAAGCATTGACATCCGGTTTCTGAATGGACAGACCCATCTTTTCTGCTTCAGCCATGTAGAGTGGTAATTTTTCTGCAGAATTAATTTCGTTTGAAAGGTTCGCAGCCATAAACTCGGCGGGAAAATTTGCTTTTAGAAATGCAGTTTGATAGGCAACCACTGAATACGCAGTGGCGTGACTTTTATTAAACCCATACCCTGCAAAAGGAATAAGAATTTCAAAAATATTCTCAGCGTGCTTTTTATCAAAACCCTGTTTCTCTGCACGCTCAGCAAACTCCTTTTTCTTTTCCTGCATCACTGCAAGCTTTTTCTTTCCCATCGCACGGCGCAGAATATCTGCTTCTCCCAGCGAGAAACCTGCAATGCGCTGTGCCACCTGCATAACCTGCTCTTGGTATACTATTACCCCATATGTTTCTGAAAGGATGTCTTCCAAACACGGATCAGGGTATTTTATTTTCCCAGGATCACGTTTCGATTCAATATATTGATCAATGAATGCCATCGGCCCAGGTCGGTACAATGCATTCAACGCTATTAGATCCTCCATCTTACTGGGCTTTGCACGCTTGAGGATGCCTTGCATACCGCGACTTTCAAACTGAAACACTGCAGCAGATTTTCCTTCCGCCAACATAGAAAAAGTCGTAGGATCCTGATCACTGATATCCGATATCGAAAACGTTGTGTACTTACCCCCTTTACGTCGTACGAGATTCTGCGTCCGTTGGATGAGCGTAAGTGTTTTTAGCCCAAGAAAGTCCATCTTCACTAATCCACAGTCTTCAATTAAATCCATACCAAACTGGGTACTAATTTTTCCCGTCTTAGAATCCTTGTAGAGCGGTACATAATCAGTGAGCGCCGTTTTACCAATAACGATACCTGCTGCATGCAAACTAGTGTTTCGATTGGTGTCTTCAAGCTTTTCTGCTATTTGAAATAATTCAGCATAGCGCGGCTCCTGCTTCATTTGCGCTAATTGTTCAGATTCATACGCTTTTTTAAAAGTCAGTTTTGGATCATCAGGCATCAGTTTTGTAATCATCAAAACTTCCGAAAGCGGAATATCCAACACGCGCCCTACATCACGAATCGCCGCCTTTGGCTTAAGTGTTCCGAACGTAATAATTTGCCCAACATTGTCATTTCCATATCGCGCACGCACATACTCAATCACTTCTTGTCTGCGCTCAAAACAAAAGTCGATGTCAAAATCGGGCATAGAAATACGCTCAGGATTCATAAATCTTTCAAAAAGCAACTTATATCTAAGAGGATCGATGTCGGTAATTTTTAACGCATATGCAACAATAGAACTTGCTCCAGACCCCCGCCCCGGACCAACAGGAATATCATGCTCCTTTGCCCACGTAATAAAATCCCACACGATCAAAAAGTAGCCAACAAAATCCATCCTCACGATAACATCTAGTTCATAATCAGCACGCGCCTTAATTTCTTCGCTCACTACTGCATAGCGATCATACAAACCTCGATGGACCAGATGGCGAATATAGTGTTCCTTGCTGGAAAACTCATGAGGAATCTGGTAGAGCGGAAGCAGCGGGCCAGGCTGAGGAATCCGCACATTACATCTCTGTGCAATGCGCACCGTATTCAGCACCATTTCAGGATAGTGGGGAAACAGCTGAGCCATTTTTTCAGAAGACTTTAAATAGAACTCGTCTGTTTTAAATTTAAGCCGATTGGGATCGGAGCGATTCTTCTTCGTTCCAATGCACAGCAGAATGTCTTGTGCAACAGAGTCTTCCTGCTCCGCATAATGCACGTCGTTTGTAACCACCAACGGAATGCCGAGCCTACATGCAAGATCAATCAAAAGCGGTGCTACTTTCTTCTCTTCATCAAGTCCATGATCTTGCACCTCAATAAAGTAATTATCTACACCGAAGAGCGCTCGGTATTTGCGCGCGTGTTCTTCTGCCTCCTTTTTTCTGCCCTGCAATAACAGATAAGGAAGCTGTCCGGCAAGACAAGAAGAAAGACAAATGAGCCCTTCTGCATGCTGGGCCAGAAGCTCGTCATCCACACGTGGTTTGTAGTACATACCCTCGATATAGGCTTTGGAGGATAGAACCATTAGATTTCGATATCCCGTCTCATTCTTAGCAAGCACGATGAGGTGATAGTATCTGCGACCGATAGTATGTTCACTGCGATCAAAGCGACTTTCGGGTGCCACGTAGAGCTCACATCCGATAATCGCTTTGATACCCTCAGCAGAACAAACTTTTTGAAAATGCAACGCACCAAACATATTCCCATGGTCGGTAAGCGCAAGCGCTTCTTGTCCCAGCGACTTTGCAGTACGCACTAGCCGCTGCAATGAAGAAGCTCCATCCAACAGTGAATAATCTGAGTGAACATGCAAATGAACAAAAGACATGCGCGCCATTATAACAAAAAACGGTGCACCCGATAAGCAGTCGGAGCTACAGCACAGCATTCTAGGATTGTTGACACGTTATATATTTTTATCCACCCTTGCGGGGGTCTTTGCTCGCAGCGTACCACGGGATCATAGCTCACCCGGATAGAGCGACTGCCTTCTAAGCAGTAGGGAGGGGGTTCGAGTCCCTCTGGTCCCAGTCGTCCTCTTGCGCATCGGGGTCATGTGCAGCAGTCACCGAGGGCGCGCACACGTGGGCGTGCAAGTCGGTGCTCAGTGCGGCGCGCGCTGCAAAGCGCTCTCGTGCGCAAGAAAGGAGCTGTGCCATTAAGTCCTGCGGCGCAACACCTGCAGCCTGACATATTTGGGGAAAGAGTGATATCGACGTAAAACCCGGCATCGTGTTTACTTCGTTCGCGTATACTTCTCCCGTTTCTAACAGAAAAAAATCAACCCGCGCCAGACCCGTGAGTCCTAATGCTTCGTATGCGCGCAGGGCAAGTGTGGTAATCTGTTCGTACTGGGCAGTCTCAAGAGGAGCCGTAACGAGTACACGCGCGACACTTGCATCAGCATATTTTTCCTCGTAGTCATAAAAGGCTCCCTGCGCAATTACCTCTCCTGCCCCATGTACAGTATAGGGTCCGTTCCCACTGAGCGCACATTCAATTTCTCGCGCGCGCACATACCGCTCCACCAACACCACTTCATCCCACTGAAAAGCCGCTTCAATCGCAGGGATAAGCGGTGCACGCGTCTGCACTGGACTGGCTCCTACGGAACTGCCTGCTTGAGCTGGCTTTACAAAAAGAGGATAGCCAAGGCGTGTTTCAAGCTGCGCAACAAGTTCTTGCATGTGCATACGCCATGTATCTTTACGGAAAAAGACAAACGGTAAAACGGGAAGTCCCGCCGCCTGCCATAGCATCTTTGCCTTTACCTTATCCATCGCAAGAGCACTTGCACACACTCCACACCCCACGTACGGCACCTGCAGCATCTCAAGCAAACCCTGCACCGTACCATCTTCCCCATAACTGCCATGCAATACGGGGAATACCACATCCGTGACACACGGCATCCCCGCTATGACAAAAGCGCCTGCAGTACCACCTCCCGGGACAAGACACACGCGCCTCTTTTCATCTTCCTGAATACTGAGCGCGACAGTTCCGGTACACAACTGCTCTAATGCACACGCAGGCTGCGCATACCACACGCCACGACGGGTAATACCGATGAGCATTACGGTGTGTTGTAAGCACAACGTGCGCGCCACAAAACGTGCAGAACGTACAGAAACATCGTGCTCTGCAGAACGGCCTCCGTACAAAAGCGTCACATGCACCACGCTACTCCTGTGTTGGAAGGGGATTCAGCCAATGCCAATAACAGCGATGAGCATACACAAATCGTACAAAGTGCACCCCCACCTCAAGTGCCAAAATACTACACTGCGCCCGCTGCACCCAAAAGCTTGTCTGAGGAAAAAGAAACAACACACCGCACAAAAGTGGCACCAACACCTCAACACGGGCAGTTCCCTCCCCCTGTACAATGACGCGCAGAAGGCGCTCTGCATATCGCATGTGATACAACGTGCACAGTGCCGTTATATATCCAATCTGCGTGGGGAAATACGTACTTGAAAATACACAGAGAAAGAAGAAAAGGGATAAATGCAAAAAAAGTGCGCATGAAAACACTCGCATACGCCAAAACACCGCACACGAAAAAATACACACTCCCGTTGAGAGCACCGATACACATACCTGTGCGGGAGTACAGGAAAAAAACAACGGCGTGAGGAACAGCGCACGCAGTGTTTCGAACGACCCAGCGTATGCGCCGAGTGTGGTCAGCACTACCATCTCGTTTGACCCAATGCGCGCAAACACCATCACCCCGCGGTGCAGCTTTTCCCACAGGGTTGAAATCTGCACAAACGCGGGAACAAAAAAGATACACGTCAAAAGAAATGGCTCGCGTATACGAAACGCGAGCACGAAAATTCCTGCCAGCAGTCCTACAACAGAGGTGTCCAAACAATGGTCAAAATATTCTCCCAAGGGGCTGCCAGTTCCCGTTCTCCGAGCTTGGCGCCCATCAAGACAATCTCCGACCAGGTACACAATACACAGCACAGGAACTAGAAACCAATACGTGTAGGTACCCCCCACCGAGCCGCAGTACGCATGGGTAAATGCAAGCAGCATACAGGCGTTTGCGCACAGCGTAATGAGATTCGCCGGAACTCGATACGGCACCACGCGTAACAGCGGATCTACACAGAAGCGATACAGAAAAGGGGTGAGAAGCGAGCGATCCTCTACTGCATAAGAATACGCTTTCATACGAGAGCTCCTTCGCGATGTAATATGTGACATTTTCCCCGCGCGCAGAGAGCGGACAACAACCTAGGGACGCCGGTAGTGTTTTATCTCTGTGCGCAAAAACTCTGCAAGAAAGGCACGAGAGACCCGGCGCTGTGCCATGCTGTCGCGCAGACGTACCGTAACCGTATCATCTTCCTTTGACTGATAATCAACTGTGACACAAAAGGGAGTACCCACCTCGTCTTGACGGCGGTAGCGCTTTCCAATCGCGCCAGCTGCATCAAAATCACAGGCAAAATCCTCACGCAGCTCGTCGCGCACCGCACGCGCAAGGTCAACCAATCCGTCTTTTTTTACCAAAGGCAAAAAAGCAACAGTGGTGGGAGAAAGCGCAGGGTGCAACCTCAGCACTATTCGCATCTCGCCCGTACGCGCGGCACCTTCTTGATCAGCTGTCTGTGTCGTTTCCGAAAACGCGACATTCGGCGCCTGCACATATTCTTCTGTGTATGCATCGCACAGAAACATGAGTACGCAGCGCGTCAATCCTGCAGACGTTTCAACGACACAAGGCACATACCGACGCGCTGCCGCATCCAGGTTTGGATCAGGATCCACATAGCACAAGTCTTTACCCGAGTGCTGCGCGTGGCGCGTCAGGTCAAAGTCACCACGGTTATGCACCCCTTCTAATTCCCTAAAGCCCATAGGGAATGCATACTCAATGTCACAGGCAGCCCGTGCATAATGAGCCAACTCATGTGCAGCATGGGTGCGCCAACGCATGTGGTTCATACGCACCCCATACTTTTGGTAAAAAGCCCAGCGCTGTGCACACCAGTACTCAAACCAGTGAGTATCCTCTGCGGGGCGCACAAAAAACTGCATTTCCATTTGTTCAAATTCACACGTACGGAAAATAAAGTTTTTTGTGACAATCTCATTGCGAAACGCCTTACCGATCTGGGCAATACCAAAAGGCACCTTCAGGCGTGTAGTTTGCAGGACGTTTTTATAATTTACATAAATCCCCTGCGCAGTTTCAGGACGCAGGTAGAGCAAACTGGCACGCTCATCCGTAGGACCCATGTGGGTACTGAACATGAGGTTAAAATTACGCACGCCCGTGAGGGCCCCACCACACTGAGGACAGGGTCCCCCGGCAGACGGCACGGCAACCTGATCCGCGCGAAAGCGACTTTTACACACCGTGCAATCAACCAAAGGATCACTGAAGTGATCGACGTGGCCAGACGTCCGCCATACGTCTGGATGCATCAAGATTGCTGCATCCAGCCCGACGATATGATCATGTAGGCGTGTCATATCTTGCCACCAGGCATGGGCAATATTGTTTTTTAGCGCAATGCCCATAGGGCCGTAGTCCCAAACACCTCCTTGGCCACCATAAATTTCTGAAGATGGAAACACAAAGCCACGCCGTTTGCAGAGACCGACAATCTTCTCCATGGTGACGCGCCGCTCACCTTCCCCCCTGTCTAGCATACTGTCAGCACCCGCGGCGACCTCACAGAGATCGCGCCCGCCTTTGAACACATCCCCTGCATACCTCTTTTCCCTATAGCTCGCGTTGTCTGAGAATATCAGCCTCCTCCCACTCCTTGACTGTCATCCGAAAAGCGTTCACGAATGACGTGTTCAATACGCGCACAGGATCGTGACGCCCCCAGGATGCGGATAGTTCCTACCAGAGGGGCACTCACGGTAGCACCGGTGAGCGCAACGCGAATGGGCATGAGAAAATCACCAAGTTTTATTCCAAACTTTTCTGCCTCAGCACGCAAGAGCACCTCAACATCCGGTTCACTGGCACTCACTATTTCGTGCACCAGGCCCCTGGCGCGCACCAGTACCGCGCGCACCTGCGCAACATCCAAGCGCTTCGGCACAAACACCCCTTGTTCAGGGAGAGACGGTTCTTGAAAAAAACAACGCACCAACTCCGGCGCATCGGTTAGAAACCGCAACCGCTCCTTAATCAGCGGGATAACTCGCATGAGCATGGAACGCTGCGCTTCTGTAGGCGCACACGGCGCCTCGTCTGCAAAACGTCGTGTGCGCACAGCTTCTGCTTCCACATCTGCCGGAATGTGGCCACACACACCGGCGTTTGCAATGAAAGGCCACACGAGCGCACACAGCTGCTCGTCACTTTTTGCACGGATATATTGACCGTTAAACCACGCAAGCTTTTTATAGTCAAAAACAGCCGGTGACTTATTTAAACGCGACAGAGAAAAGTGCGCACACAGCTGCTCTCGCGTGAACAGATCCTGACCTTCTCCGTACGAGCAACCGAGCATTGCAACATAGTTGAGCAACGCTTCAGGCAAATACCCCGCGTTGCGGAACTCATCACAGCTAGTAGCTCCATGCCGCTTTGACAACTTGTGCCCATCTGCCCCCATAACCATCGGAAGATGACAGAAGAGCGGGGGCTGCCAGCCAAAAGCACGGTACAACAGAAGGTGTAACGGGGTGGAGGGAACCCACTCCTGAGCGCGCAAAACATGCGTAATACGCATAGCATGGTCATCTACCACATTAGCCAAATGGTAAGTGGGGAACCCGTCGCTTTTCAGTAAAATCGGGTCTGGATTGATCTCCTCATTTTGCCACTCGATATCACCGAGCAGCGCATCGCGGAAATGAGTACTCCCTTCCAAGGGGACCTTAAAGCGGATCACATGTGGAACCCCGGATGCGAGACATTCCCGAACTTCTTCAGGCAGGAGCTCGCGGCAATGCCGGTCATAACCGGGGGGCATCCTGTTGAGCGTACGGATCTTACGAACGCGCTCGAGCCGCGACGCATCGCAAAAACAATAATACGCCTGCCCTGTCTCAACGAGCCGCGCCACCTGCGCGCGGTAGAGATCTGTCCGTGCAGACTGCGTGTAAGGGCCATAGGCTCCACCAGCGTGAGCAACAGAGCGGCCATCCCCCCGCGCGCCCTGCTTTACCGCTGTTTCTGGGCACCCTCCCCCCTCATCCCAGGAGACCCCAAGCCACCGGAGCGTATCGTAAAGGTTCTGCTCAAACGCTGCAGTGCAGCGACTGCGGTCAGTATCCTCGACACGGAGGACAAATACGCCTGCATGCGCTCGCGCGAACAAGAAGTTGAAGAGAGCAGTTCTAATACCCCCGATGTGCTGGAGCCCCGTCGGAGACGGTGCGTACCGAACTCTCACCTCCACCGCTCGCCCTCCCGGGGGCCGATTATCGCACATCCCCCTCCGGGGCGCAAGCATCCCTGTGAGGCCCTGAAAATTACACTCCTCATGCACCGTGACCGCCTCCCTGTCTTCCCCTTCCTACCACGCAAGATGCCGCTTCACGCGGTTGATTGCACAGACAGGTTTTTTATGAAAGAATGCGCCCGCTCATGGCGGGGAAAAGACGTAAGGATATTCTGCCTCTTGAGGAGGCTCTGAGGGCGCAGAGCGCGTTTGCCCGGACGTTGCGTACGTGGGAAGGAGCCCGAAGGGCGGCCGTGCGAAGTGCGACTGTGCGCGCACGGCGCCGTGGCGCGCTTCCGTCCTCGCAGGCTGCCGCTGCGCCGCGTGTTTCCCTGATGGAAGTGGCGCTTGCGCGCTACGGCCTTTTCGACAAGGACGCTGCAGGCGCTTGTGCGGAGTATGCGCGGCAGAGGCGTACCTTCTCCATCCATTCCCGACGGGGAAGGAGGAAGCTGCGCACCGCAGTCCCTGAGGCGCGTTTAGACCTCCATGGCATGACGTGCAGTGAGGCGCGCAGTGCACTTGATTCGTTTTTTGCGCAGGCGCGTGAGCGGCTCCTCCAGAAGGTTGAAATCGTCCACGGAAAGGGCCACCATTCCAAGGGTGGGAGTGTCCTTGCTCCCTTGGTCAAGCGCTACGTACAGGCCCATCCTCACGCGGGTGAACTCTTTCACCCTGCAGAACGGCGCGGGGGTAAGGGCACCACGTGGGTCCTTCTGAAAAGGAGCGTTCCTCTGCATTAGGCCCGATGAATACCACCGGGCGTCCTGTATTTCCACTGCTCAGGAGGACCGTTTTGAAGCGCTGCTCCCTGTGTGCCACACGCTGTGCGATCGTGTTCTCGTGTGTGCTCCTTATTCTCCCTTTCCTTTCGTGCTGCACGAGCCTTTCTCGCGGTGCCTTGCCGTCGCTTATCTCCCACAAGGAACGTATGTTCTGGGAAATACGTGGTCCTCAAGGGTCTGTATATATTTTGGGCACTATTTCGGTTGGCAGCGAAAAGCTGCTGCACTTTCAGGACAAAATCCTTGATGTATTTGACTCTGCAAGTCGTCTCTACGCTGAGCTCGGTTCAGAGGACATTAAAAATTTTGCCAGCGTTCTCCAGAGGCATATGCTTCACGGGATGCTTGAGCAGGAAAACGCTGCTCCAACGCTCTCTTCCCTTTCTCGGGAGGAGTTAGAAATGCTCCGGAGCACCCTGGGAGATGACATGCACACGCTTTCAAGATTTGAACCGTGGGTCATGCGCGTAGCACTCTACCAGGCACTCATCGCGCATACAAAGCTGGACTCTGGGAAGAACATCGAAGCGTTCCTGTACCAGCGCGCGGGGAACCGCAAAATTCTTGGACTAGACAGCATCCAAAAACACCTGAACATGCTTTCCTTTGGCAATCGTGAGGAGCAGATAACGCTGCTTCGTGCACTGATCGCTCTCGGGAAAAGCCCCGCGGACTTTAAGGGCAGGCTCGGTGCCCTCGTGCGCAGTTACCTCTCGAACGACAAAACCGCTTTGGGAAGGGTAAGCACGGAACTGGACGCACTGGTAACGAAGGACGCTGCAGGCGGACTCTACCGCCGGTACGTGGCAGAGATTTCTGCATCGCGGCGCGCTGCGTGGGCAGAGGAATTCTACCGGCTGAGTTTACAGCACGGCATAACGTTTGTGTTTGCGAGCGCCGGGCATTTTTGCGGTCCAGAGAGCGTCTTTGATATCATGAGAAAGAGACGCCTCCTCCAGTAGGAGGTGGGGCGTTAGTTTTCTGAGAAGGGATCAGGCAATTCGGCCATCTCTAGGTAATGGGCAAGGTCCCGCTCCAGCTGCAGGAGCTGCGTGTCCAAGTGATCAATCCGCTGCAGCGCAGCGCGCGTTTCTCCATCTTCAGGCTGTGAAGTGGCCAGTCCCTCTGCAGTCCCTCTGCAGGGAGTGTCGCGAGCCTCTCGCCGCACACCCCTCCCGGCCCCTTCCTGCATCCCGTAAGACACCGCGCCAAAAAGCGGCGGTGGGTCGTCCCAATTGTGCGAACACCTCATCTCGACCTCCCCTTCGTGCCTCTACTTTTCGTGAGGGTGAATCGACGCGTCCGCCGCAGTGTCCATGCCCGCTATCCCCAGCAGCGTTCTCACTGCAGCACAGAACGCTCCCACATCTAACAGCCCGGTCAAACAAGCCTTAATCAGACGCTTAAGCTGTGGTGAAAAGCAACTCCAATACACCTGGGGCCAATGAGGCACCGCCTGTTCAAGCTGCACCCTCTCCTGTTCAGAAAGCACACCAAGACCGTACCACACAAAGTGAAGTACCATGCTGTACTGCACGTCTGCAGGAAGGGGCGCGCCACCACACGCTTGCGCAGGCTGAGAACCCACAGCGACGTGCTCAGAGGAAGGCGAGGGAACCCACGCATCCAACAGCGCCTCTCGTTTGGCGGCAGTAAGCTCAGGAGCTTCGCGCGCAATAACATCAGCGGCAAACCTGCGTACCGCCCGGCGTATCCCACGCATCCCACAGTCAACGCAGGCGTGCACCTGGCGCGCAAGCTGCCGCGCGACGTACGCCTGCACCACCCCGTTTCCTGCACCAGCGACAGAGGAAAAAGACGGATCACTCACCGGACAGGTACGCTCACTAACCTCTTCTTGCATAGGACCACTATACTGCATCGAGCACGCTTCTTACAGGGTCCTACGACAACAGTGCAGAGTGAGATAAGCAATTGCACAAAAACACCCTCGCTGTTATGCTGCGCGCAGGACGATTAACTCAGTGGTAGAGTGTTACCTTCACACGGTAGAAGTCATCGGTTCAAGTCCGGTATCGTCCATTTCGGGGATAGAAAGGTTTGACGAGGCGTTGCCCGCAGGGCGGGGTATGCGCAGGGTGCACAGCGGGGGAGTGTTCCCCTAAGAGAACAGCATGGAAGCTTATCAGGCGGAGATTATTCGCAGGTTTGGACGCGTGCGGCGTGCGCGCGGCTTTTACCTATACACTGAGCGTGGGGTTCGCATCACGGATTTATTCCTTGACGGCGGCGCTTCCATTCTTGGACGGAACGCCAGCCGCGCGCGCCTGGACTTTAAGCGTTATCTTAGCCGCGGGCTGTGGGGTCCCCTGCCCACCTGTGCTTCTGCGCAGCTGCAGCAGGCACTGCGCACGTGTTTTCCTGCGCACGAGGTGCGCTACTACGCACATGCCGAACGCGCACAGGAAGTGTGTGCGCGTTTTCTCAACCTTGCTTGCGGCGCCGCACCCTGCGAGGTGCCAGTGTGGCGCCCCTGCGCACCGTGCGTCCCGCAAACCGATGTCTTTTTGGTTGTGCCGCCGTTTCCTTCTCCTGCACCGTTTGTTGCGCTCCGTGCCCACTGTGCCGCGCGCGCCCCTGCGGGGGACGTGCTCTTTGCTCCGATTGCGCAGGCGATTGCTCGTGCCTTTTGGGACTTAGCGCGCGTGGGTTCCCTTTCTCAGCCCGCACGCGCCATGCCTCACGCTCTGTTAGACTCCTCACACACCACGCAGGAAGACGCGGTCCCTGCGCTGCCACACACGACAAAACGGCGCAGAGGTCTGAACCGCGTGCGCCGCGCACAAAAATGCGCGCGGCAAGATCGCGACCGCGCACAGCTTATAACGCTTATGAGTACATGGTGGCGCACGGAAGGGCCTTATCTTTTCCCCACTGTTTCTGAAGAACGGTATGAGGCATTGTTCGCACGTGCGCTTGACGCGCATATCCTGCTCTCCCCCCTGTACACTGAACCCTCAGTACTCCCTACGCTCGAGCACTATACCCAACTATGCACTTTTTTTCTTCAAGAACAGGAAAAGGAACACCACGAATGAATGAATTTCTCTCTCTGCTCTCTCGAGCACAGACTATTTTGCTGATGTTACGCCTAGCGGTAACGGCGGTTGCTGTGTTCCTTGCCATTGTCGCGTGGACAAAGACCCGTACCCAGGAGACGGTGTGCTTTATCGCGGGCGTACTGTGTATGTACCTTGCACAACTGTTTGCGTTTCTGCGTGCGGCAGGCTTTTCTATCACGCGGTACACGCCCGTACCAGGCGTGTCACTAGTGGGCTTCACGTTGGAACTGCTGCCATTGGCGTGCTTCATCGCGTCGCTCATTTTTACCATCAAACGGCACAGCATCTAGGTAACGGGATACTGCCTAGCAAGGACTGAGCCGCACATGCTCAAAAAAGGGGCTGAGAAGCAGCGCTTCTCTGTGCAGCGAGACGATCTCCCCCGCGCTTACTGAAGTGCGCAATGCGCGAACGCTCTGTTACCCCATAGAAACTCCTATCACCACGGATCAAATAGCGGTACCCGAGCGCAGCAACCATCACCGCGTTGTCTGTACAGTACTCACGCGAAGGGAACACGCACCGCGCATGCTTCCAGTCCGCTACAGATTTTCTGAGCAAACTGTTTGCTGCAACACCTCCGCACACTACTGCCGTTGGCAGTCCTGTATCCTGTAATGCGCGCGCAAGCGGACGGAGCAAGATATTGATTGCACACGCTTGAAACGCCGCAGCAATGTTCTGCGCAGTGCGCTCGTATTCCTTGTTCCAAAAGTGATCGAGCTGATGAATAACTGCCGTCTTCAATCCTGAATATGACACATCATACCGATGCCCTTTTCCGTGAAAATGAGGAAGCGGAAAACGCGCGGCACGCGCGTCACCCTGTTCTGCTAACGTTTCAATTACCTTGCCTCCCGGATATCCAAAGCCATAAAAGGCTGCAACCTTATCAAAGGCTTCCCCAGGAGCGTCGTCGATCGTTGCGCCAAGCGTTTCTACCTGATCAAAATCGTGCACAACACATACGAGCGCATGTCCTCCAGACGCCAGCAAGCCCACGTAGGGATATGCCAGATCGTGCTCCACGTGCGCGGCACAAAAGTGTGCATGAAGGTGATTAACCGCAATGAAAGGAAGGTGCATTGACCATGCGAGTGTTTTCGCAAACGTCAGGCCTACCAGGAGAGATCCGGTCAGCCCAGGTGCATGTGTTACGGCGATGCCATCGATATCAGCAAGCGTCAGCTGAGCGCGCGCAAGCGCCTCTTTCACCGTTGGCAAAATCCACTCAATGTGCTTGCGGCTTGCAAGTTCTGGGACAATGCCACGATACGGCGCATGAAAAGGAATTTGCGTAGCCACAACATTGCTGCACACGTGCGTGCCATCTTTTACAATTGCAACTGCAGTCTCATCACAAGAGGTCTCAATTCCGAGGACATTCACTGCGCGCCTTCCTCCCTTTGTCTCTTTTTATAAACGTTGCAAAAACATATTCACCGGATGTACACCCGTTCGACACGCTTACCAATCGCGCACAAAAGCTCATAGGGAATGGTGCCTGCATGCGAGGCGAGCACATCTGCCCCCTGTCCTGGGCCACCTGCGTCCTGAGGACCGAAAAGTGTCACCCTATCTCCAACTGTCACACGCAGCGGGGTACCTAGGTCCACTACACACTGGTCCATGCAAATTGCCCCCACCACCGGATACCACTTCCCCCCAATGCACACCTGCAAACCCGGCGACAGCGCGCGCATAACTCCGTCTGCATATCCGATAGGCAGAATACCTACATGTGTTTCTGTATGCGCACGCCACAAGCGCTGGTAAGAAACGTACGCTCCTGCAGGTATTTTTTTGATTGCACGGACTCGGGTAACAAGCTCCATGACGGGAAGGAACACACTGCGCACAGCAGGATGCACAGACTCAGGGGCATAGCCGTATGCCAACAATCCCGGACGCACCATGTCGAAGTGTGCCCGCGGATGGCACAACAGCGCTGCAGAGTTTGCCGCATGCACCAATGGAATCGATATGCCACTTTTCCGTATGTACTGTACGCAATGCATAAAATGTGCACGTTGCATCTCAGTGTACTGCAGGTTCTCAGCACGCAAAGAATCCGCGACAGAAAAATGCGTACATACCCCCTCAAGATGGAGACCCGGTGTTGCGCACACCATCTGCACGAGCGCACAGGCCTCATCCGGCGCACAGCCGATTCTCCCCATTCCGGTATCAATCTTTACGTGTACCCCACACGTGGCACCCGTATCAGCAGACTGACGGAGCGCGCGTGCGATAAGGGCAATATGCGCGCGCTCAGAAATCACGGTGTGCACACGATGCTCAATAAGACTAGAAATCTCTTCAGCAGTTGGAGTACTTAAACACAAAATCGGCGCGCGAACACCTGCCGCACGCAGTTGCGACGCTTCTTGCACACATGCAACGGCGAACGAGTGCACCCCGCACGAAAGCGCCGCCTGTGCGACGTCACACGCACCGTGTCCATACGCGTCCGCCTTAACAGGTAGACACACACGCGCGCGTGTACGGCTCATAATTTCACCGAGGTTATGACGCAAGTTTGCTAAATGGATCAATGCCTGATTGCATGCCACTGGCGCCTACGCTCCCTATTCTTACCTATTACTTGCCGCACGTACCGCGAAAGAAACGCGCCACCACATATAACTCACAACTACGGGGACGAGAAGCAGGCGGTTTAAAACTACACACCGCACCGAAATGCGCACGCAGGTGTGTGAGGATAGCAAGGTGCTCTGACCCTTGGAACACCTTGAACACCAATCCTCCATCAGAGGACAAGAAGTTGACGTACGCACACACCCCTGCTGCAAGACACGCAGAAGCGCTCGTATCTACTGTGCGGTTTCCGGTCGTACGAGGTGCGGCATCAGAAAGAATAAGATCGAAAGGAGCGTTGCACGCAACACGCGCACGTGTGTCTGCTGCACACAAATCCCCCTGCACTCGTTGCAAACGCGCGTCCTGAATGTCCGACGCAATCGGCTGCACATCCACCGCACACACGGCGGTGCACGCAGCAGCGGTGCCCAGCACGTACTGGGTCCAGCTTCCTGGCGCGGCGCCCAAATCGAGCACCCGCGAGGCGCGCGACAGGAGGGAGTATTTTTTATCAAGCGCCGCTAATTTATACACCGAACGCGCGCGGTACCCCGCGGCGGCTGCCTTTTTTGCCCAAAAATCAGCACGTTTATAGACGTTCACACCTTCCTACACGCCCCTCATGCTATGTGTTACACTGACAGCTCCCACACATCGTGCTCGCACAAAAGGCAAACACGCCGTATAACGGTACTATGAAACGTGCACTTGCTCAACGACTCAGAAATATTGAACGAGCACTCGCCGATGCACTTCCTGCGCAACCTACGCGCTCGTGGATGGGAACGCGGCTCCGTGTCCTTGCGTCCGAAGATACGCGCGTCCTGCGCACCGTGTGCAACGCGTGTGTCAGCTGCGGCGGAAAGCGCTGGAGACCGTTGTTACTGATACTTTCTGCAGAACTTGCACACGCGTGTGTGCAGTGCACGCATCGGAAACTCCAAGGACACAAGAGGAAGAAAATTTCCGAACGCGAATGGTACACACTGAGCGCGGTAGTAGAGCTCATTCACACAGCCAGCCTTTTGCACGACGATATTGAGGACCATTCGTCTACGCGGCGTGGTAAGCCATGTGCGTATCTGCGCTACGGTACTGACTGCGTTCTTAATGCAGCAAGCTGGTTGTATTTTCATGCACACGCACTCATTGACACGCTCAGCATAGAACCTGCCCTTAAGGCGGCTCTTTTTTCTGCCACAATAAGTGCAACGCGTGCTCTTCATATGGGTCAGGCGCTTGATATTGCATGGCATCGCAGCCCAGAACTTATTCCCTCGCGTGCGCAGTATCTGCGTATGGTTGCACTGAAAACTGGCGCACTCATCGCTCTATCAGGCGAATTGGGGTTTTTGTGTGCAGGTTATTCTGCGCGTGAGGCGCGCTCCTTTGGAGCGCAAGTCATGCCTATTGGGATAGGATTTCAGATTCTCGATGATGTACAAGGCATTGACGGAGGCGTTTCAGGCAAAGCGCACGCTGATGACATCGTCGAAGGAAAGAAGAGCTTTCCTGTTATCCTTCACGTGCACACGCATCCTCAAGACGCACCTACATTTGCACGTCTTTTTGCTGCCGCACGCGCAGAAGGACTGCACTCTCCTGCAGTCAAACAGGCACAACGGATACTGTATTCTTCAGAGGCACTTACTCACGCGCGCGCGTACGGCCTGCGCATGATAGAGCGCACACTCACACGGGTGCACGCACATTTTCCTTGCAATCCCGCATGCCAGCTGTGGTGTACTGCAGTGCAGTATGGGGTACGCGCGCACCTGCACGCGCACTAACTTTACCGCGTCGCATGTACTGAAGGTGATCACAAAAGGTGACCCCGTGCGACAGAAACGGACTGGAGGCACGGCACGACAAGTCGCCCGGAAGAAGACTTGAGAAAGACGCGACACGCGCAAAGAAGTTTGACAGAAATCTTGCCATTAGTTACAATGGGGCACGCTGTTTCGTGCGACGGCGTCAAAAGTTTCGCGCGGGCTAAAGAGGGTTGGTCGCGTGTGGGTGCAGCGCGCTGTACTTGTCGCGCGTTATTTCGTGCATTGAGCGTTCTAAGGAGGTTTAGCGCTTATGAAGGAGAATTCTTGCACGGCGTGCAGCAGACGGCTCGCCTTGTTCGTGGGCGCTGCGGTGCTTGTGGTAGGCTGTTCATCCAAGACGGATGTCACGCTCAACCGTGACAAGCCCCTAGTGTTTTTTAACCGACAGCCCTCTGATCCCCTCACGGGGAAGGTTGACATGGCTGCCATGAACTGGAACGACAAAACCTATTACGTGGGTTCTGACGCTAAGTTTGGTGGTTCTATACAGGGAAAGATGATTCTAGACTTCCTCGCCTCTTCTGAGTCCTCGGTTGACCGCAACGGTGACGGCATCATCGGTTATGTGCTTTGCATCGGTGACGTCGGGCACAATGATTCGAAAGTCCGCACCGAGGGTATTCGCCGCGCGTTGGGCACGTGGACCGGCTCCTCGGATCCGGGACAGGCGAAAGAAGGCCAGGCAGTGGTAGGAGGGAAATCCTACAAGGTGGTGGAGCTCGAGGGAAAGCCGATGACGGGAACTGACGGTTCCACTTGGAATACGAATTCTGCAACCGAGTCAATGGGAAGCTGGGTGGCAAAGTTCGCGGATAAGATAGACCTGGTCATCTCAAACAACGACGGGATGGCGATGGGCTGTCTGCAGGCGTCCAATTATCCGCGGGGGCTGCCTATTTTCGGACACGACGCAAATGCGGACGCGGTCGAGTCAGTTGGTAAGGGTGAGCTCACGGGGACTGTCTCTCAGAACGTCGACGCGCAGGCTGTTGCAGTATTGCAGATTATCAGGAATTTGCTCGATGGCTCCAGCGGGGAAGATGTGGTCGCCAACGGTATTTCAAGACCTGACGCCCATGGCAACAAGATAAGCGCGCCCGTGCAGTACTGGGAAGATGTTAAAGCGATTATGGCCGACAACTCGGAGGTCACGAGCGCAAACTGGAAAGAGTACACCAGGGGAACACGGGATGCAGGGGTGCGACAAGTAAATGCGCCGACGAAAAAGGTGCTGCTCACTGTCCACAACGCGAGCAATGATTTCCTTGCTTCTGCCTATCTTCCCGCACTGAAGCATTACGCTCCGCTCCTGAATGTCGATCTCACTGTTGTGCAGGGCGATGGCCAAAACGAGCTAAGTTGCCTTGATAAGTTCACTAATCTCGACATGTTCGACGCGTTCGCGGTAAACATGGTAAAAACGAACTCGGGCGCTGACTATACAGACAAGCTCAAATACTGAGCAGCCGGGTTTGGACGTGCGTTGGGTAGCTGCTGTTCCTGGTGCACGTCCTGTTCGTTGAATAGGTAGGGTCTACCGACCTCGCACCGCTTTCGCGCGCGAGAGGAGTGATAGTTGCGATGTGTGATGTACTCACCATAAGGGATCTTTCTAAGTCTTTTGCGAGGAACAGGGTTCTCAACGGGGTGAACTTCCGTATGGGAAAGGGTGCCGTGGTGGGGCTTATGGGAGAAAATGGTGCGGGAAAATCCACGCTTATGAAGTGCCTCTTCGGAATGTACGCTAAGGACACTGGTCAGATTCTCGTGGATGGAAGCCCGGTGGACTTTCAGTCTCCCAAAGAAGCGCTAGAAAACGGTGTCGCCATGGTCCATCAGGAGCTCAATCAATGCCTTGATCGCACTGTTATGGACAATTTGTTTCTCGGCAGGTACCCTGCCCGTTTCGGGATAGTTGACGAGAAACGCATGTTCGACGACTCCCTCACTCTGTTCGCTTCCTTGAAAATGGATGTAAACCCGCGGGCCGTCATGCGCAGCATGTCTGTCTCTCAGCGGCAGATGGTAGAGATTGCCAAGGCGATGTCCTATAACGCGAAGATTATAGTCCTCGACGAGCCTACTTCCTCTCTCACGGAGAGGGAGATTGTCAGGCTTTTTGCCATCATACGAGACCTGAGTAAAAAAGGAGTGGCATTCATCTATATCTCCCACAAAATGGATGAGATCTTTCAGATCTGCAGCGAGGTGATTGTGCTGCGGGATGGTGTCCTCACGCTCTCACAATCCATAGGGGAAACGGAAATGAGCGACCTCATCACCGCTATGGTCGGGCGCACTTTGGACAAGCGCTTTCCCGACGCTGACAATACCGTCGGTGACGATTATCTTGAAATACGGGGTCTTTCTACAAGGTATGCTCCGCAGCTGCGGGATATTTCCCTTTCTGTGAAAAGGGGTGAGATTTTTGGCTTGTACGGGCTGGTCGGTGCGGGGAGGAGTGAACTGCTTGAAGCAATTTTCGGCCTGCGTACCATCGCAGACGGTGAGATCTCTTTAGCAGGAAAAAAAATTCGCTTGAAGAGCAGCAGGGACGCAATGAAACTCAATTTCGCCTTTGTGCCCGAGGAACGTAAGCTCAACGGAATGTTCGCAAAGGGGAGCATAGAGTATAACACCACGATTGCAAATCTCCCTGCGTATAAGCGTTATGGTCTACTCTCAAAGAAAAAGCTGCAGGAGGCAGCGGAGCGGGAAATAAAGGCCATGCGCGTGAAGTGCGTTTCTCCGAGCGAGCTTATCAGTGCGCTCAGCGGGGGTAATCAGCAGAAAGTCATTATTGGAAAGTGGCTCGAACGCGATCCCGACGTCCTCTTGCTTGATGAGCCGACCAGGGGGATCGACGTGGGTGCGAAATATGAAATTTACCAGCTCATCATTCGTATGGCGCGTGAGGGAAAGACAATCATTGTGGTTTCTAGTGAAATGCCTGAAATTCTTGGAATCACCAACAGGATCGCAGTCATGTCCAATTATCGATTGGCTGGGATTGTGGATACAAAGAGTACCGATCAGGAAGCCTTGCTCAGACTTTCTGCGCGATACCTGTAGGGAGGAGCAGATACATGCGCGATCGTACACAGTGTGTGGAGGTGCCAACTCAAGCGTTCAATGAGATTTTAGATCAGGACGGTCAGCTCACCGCATATGCCCAAAAGCTCGAGCAGTTACGAGAGCGCGGTTCCCATAGGGTTGCCTTGCTCCGCGGGGAGCTTGCGCGCATACGGCAGGATCAGGTCTTGGGCATGCCGGAGAAAAGGGTGCAGGTTGCGGCGCACAGGCTCAAGATTTCCGAAGCGCAGGCCGTTGCACGACAGTGCAAAACTGAGGAAACGCAGTTAGTTAGGAAGGCTGTCGCGCGTGTAAGGGGGCTCTTTCGAGACTTTGACTGCTCTGTGCGCGACGCGATGCGCGAACAGCGGCTCTTGCTAAAGCAAGTTGCGACGGTGCAGCACACCTCTGCCTCATCTGACCAAAGAGAGCACTGTCTGGCTCAGCTCCGGCAATGCAAGGAGGCGCGACACCACGCCTACCGTTCCTTGGTCGAAAGGAGCGCTGCGCTGCGGAACGGGAAAATGACGTTTATCGAGCGCGTGGTGCGTGCTCTTAGGGAATATTCGTTCAATTTTGACGCAACCCAGTTCTTCCTCGCAAATGGTTTGTACATTGCTATTGCGGTATTCTTTATTGCGTGCATCGTAGTTGCACCTTTCTCCGGTAATGGCAATCTTCTTACCATTCCCAACATTCTCACCATACTGGAGCAGTCTTCAGTGCGCATGTTCTATGCGGTGGGAGTAGCAGGTATTATCCTGCTGGCAGGAACTGACCTCAGCATTGGGCGTATGGTGGCAATGGGGTCTGTAGTCACGGGTATTATTCTTCATCCGGGACAGAATATCGTTACATTTTTTGGACTGGGGCCGTGGGATTTTACCCCTGTCCCCATGGCTGTCCGTGTAGTCATGTCACTTGCAGTTTCTGTCGCACTTTGCGTTTCGTTCAGCCTATTTGCAGGATTCTTTTCTGCTCGCCTCAAAATACACCCTTTCATTTCAACTCTTGCAACGCAGCTTATCATCTACGGGGTTTTGTTTTTTGGGACAAGTGGTACGCCAGTTGGCTCTATTGACCCATACATCAAAGACCTATTCGGTGGGCGGTGGATTCTAGGCACCATGCAGGGCACACTCGTGACCTTCCCAAAGCTGATAATTCCTGCCACCATTGCGGTGGCCATCGCGTGGTTCATTTGGAACAAGACGATTCTAGGAAAAAATATGTACGCCGTTGGAGGGAATGCTGAGGCAGCGAATGTTAGCGGCATCAGTGTTTTCGGGGTGACTATGAGCGTTTTTGCAATGGCAGCTGTGTTTTATGGCTTTGGCGCGTTTTTTGAGACGTTCAAGGCAAATGCAAGTGCGGGCACTGGTCAGGGTTATGAGCTCGACGCAATTGCCTCCTGTGTGGTAGGGGGTATCTCCTTCAACGGGGGAATCGGAAAACTCGAAGGTGCCGTGGTAGGCGTAATCATTTTCACCGGTCTTACCTATTGTCTGACTTTTTTAGGCATCGATACAAATCTTCAGTTCGTGTTCAAGGGTTTGATCATCATCGCTGCAGTTGCACTCGACAGTGTGAAGTATCTGAAACGCCGCTAGTTCTTGCCCCGCTGGGTGGGACGTCAACGTTCACAATACGAATAAGCCGGGCGCCTTTCTGGGCCATTGTTCCCTCTTTGGCTAACTCAGGGTGTGGGCTGACAAGAAGGCCTCCGCTGTCCGAGCTCTACCGTGCTTCAGATGAGCCCTTTTCTTTTCTCAGTAGTTCGAACGCCGCTTCGCGCGCAACTTGGAGGATAGGGTAATCTCTTACTGGATCTGCAACCCGAAATCCACTGTACCCAGATTGTTCAAAGTTCTTGGTATCTCCCACATCCCCTGGTCCTCGTAACTTCAGATCCTCTTCAGCGATAACAAATCCATCCGCAGTACTTCCCATAATTTTCAGCCTGCGTTTCGCACACTCAGTCATTTCGTCCCCATGCATTAAGAAACAATACGACTGCACATCACCCCGACCAACCCGACCACGCAGTTGATGTAGTGCAGAGAGGCCAAAACGCTCCGCGTGCTCTATAACGATACAATTCGCATTTGGTACATCCACTCCCACTTCAACAACGCTTGTAGCAACCAAGATATGGACGGTACCTTCGCTGAAATACTTCATGATACGCTGCTGCTCTTCCTCAGTCATTTTTGAGTGAATCATCGCAACAGCATATCGTGCAAAATAATTTTTTAGATACATATACATACATTGCACCGATTTTAAATCGGTTAATCCTATGTCATGAATACGTGGATAAATAAAATATGCCTGCCTACCTTTTTCTATTTCATTTCCCACAAACTCATACACCTTTTCTGCTTTCGTCTTTCTTGCAATATACGTAATCACCGGTTTTCTTCCACCAGGCATAGATTTAATTATTGAAATATCTAAATCACCAAATACAGAAAGTGCAAGCGTACGTGGAATTGGAGTTGCGCTCATCATAATAATGTGTGGAGTCTTTCCCTGAGGGTTCCCTTCCCTTCCTTTCTGAATCAAGGCCGAACGCTGTAACACTCCAAAACGATGCTGTTCGTCAATGATAACCAACCTCAGATCATGGTATCTTACGCTCTTTGAAAACAGCGCATGTGTTCCTACAACTAAATTGATTTCTCCTGCAGCAAGAGCTTCGAGCAAGTACGCCCTTCCTTCACTTTTCATATTACCTGTCAGGAATGCAAGTCGAATCCCAATAGGAGCAAGTAATCGAGCTGCAGTGTCAGCATGCTGGCGTGCAAGTAATTCAGTTGGAGCAAGCAGTGCGACCTGTCCACCTTGTTCAATAATTTTTAAACAAGAAAAAAACGCCACTAACGTTTTTCCCGATCCAACGTCTCCCTGAATTAGCCGTGCCATCGGTTCTTCTCTTTCAAGATCCTGCGTAATTTCTGTAATTACTCTTTTCTGATCCACTGTCAACTCAAATGGCAAACACCGGTGAAGTTTCTTCTGTAACAAAGATAATTTAGAAACAACTGGCGGAATAACCGACTGCTGATCAGATTCTCCCTGTGTAAGAGGCAATCTTCCCCGCTTCTGTAAAGAGCGCATACCGATAGCCATTTGAAGAGAAAAAAATTCTTCAAATATCAAAGAATGTTTTCCCTTCGCAACATCATCCAGCGTTCTTGGGGTATGCATACTAAGCAATACGTCTCGTTTTGTGAGTAGATGATATTTCTCAAGAATAGGTTTGGGCAATTCAGAATCAACCGTGCCAATCCATTGATCCATTGCTGCACAAATGAGCTTTCTTAATTTCATTTGTTTTAACCCTTTGGTTAAGGGATAGACAGGCAAAATCTTTTTTTCAATACAATCGATTTTTTCGATATCAAATGAACTACTTTCCAGCAACCCATCCTTTTCATAAAAACTTCCATACACGACTGCTTCACTTCCAACAGGAAACATAAAATGCAAAAAATTACGGCGAAAACATAACAATTCAGCGACGCATCCCTGGCCATCCTGTACCACAAGCTTGAGAGTCTTGCTCTTACCAAATCCAAACCAGCAATGTGCAGTGACACTAACTCGTACTTGCAACCTATGCGCCAGCGTCCATTGGGAAAACATCTGTTCTTGCGTTCTATCTTCCCACAAACGAGGCCAGTACGAAAGGATATCTCCAATAGTGCTAATGTTTAGCCTTTCCAACTGCGCAAGAACAACTTTCCCTGTTCCCTTCAGTACAGAAACTGGCTCTTTTATTTCTCCAATGAGCATTTCAGGCAGTGTGCGAGCATACGTAATGGTAACGCAAGAACATCATTCACCGAAATTACTCTAGGAGTTGCTCAACTGAGGAATGCAACTGAACAGTAATACATTTTCTATCAACATTAACTCGAATCATTCCCCCAATAGGTAATATGCAATGGGGGGTCGTATGCCCGAAATCTACATTTGCAAATAGAGGAATAGCATCAAGAGCCTTTTTCCTCGAAATGATTTTTCGCAACATGTCCATATCAATACCTGAATCCTTTTGAAATCTGCCAATGAGAATGCCACGCACCGTACAAAAATCATCCCGTTGTGTAAGTGCTTCTAAGTGGCGATCAAAATCTGTAATTGACATACGAGACGTATCCTCAATAAACAAAATACTCTTTTTCAGAGACGGTTCATATTCCGTACCTGCTAAAAGATTAAATGTACTAATATTTCCTCCGACCCCCATCCCGACCATATCTCCTCTATGGATAATTTCATACCCAGGATTAGTAATAAACTGGCGATGTTCCTGATCCTTAAACCACATATCATCACTCCATGTTTCGGATGCTAAGATATCGCACCGACCATAAAAAAAAGTGTTCTTAAAGCATTCAATAGTAAACTCAATACCTTTTTCCATACCGAATGTCGAAAAATGTGGACCATAAAAAACTGGCATTCCTGTCTTCGCATGAATTGCATTTAATAGCGCAGTGACATCAGAAAAACCACACAACAACTTAGGATTCTTTTTCAAAAGAGCATAGTCTATGTGCTGCAATAGTTGATTAGAATTAAATCCTCCAATTGCAGTGAGAATTAACTTTACTTTTTTATCTGCAAAGGCAGCATGGAGATCCGCAACTCTTTTATCAACAGATGCAGAACCTAAAAAATCCTCGTCGTACACGTGATCTCCAAAAGCAACATTGAGACCCAAACATCGAAAGCGCTCCTGTGCACGCTCAATTACCGATGAATCAATCTTACGCATTGAGCACGAGGGCGCGATTACTCGAACTTCATCAGAAGAACGTAAAAGAAGTTTTTTCATATCCACTCCTTCATCTTGCATCTATTGCTTCCGACAGTTTTTCCGTATGGTTAGCTTCACAGGGATAGAGTCTAATCCTAGGTCTTCACGAATACGATTCTGTAAAAATCGAACGTAGTTTTCCGGTATACGATCTGGCCTATTTGCAAAAAGCAAAAATTCAATAGGTCTAACCGATACCTGCACCAGGTACTTTAACGAAACGTGTCCATACTTTCTTGGAGGAGGATACGACGTTACCCAATCTTTCAATGCAGTATTGAGAGCGGAAGTCTCCACTTTTGTATTTAGTTGTGCAAAGATCTTACATACACAATGTAATGCATCAAAAATACCGTGCCCCGTTTTAGCTGATACAGGTACCACGGGAACAAAATTCATTTTCCCAAAAGCAGTCCGTACATCACGCTTTTTCTTAGCTATTAGAGAGGTACTTCCTTCCAACAAATCCCACTTGTTCAAAAGGAAGATCACACCTAAATTTCTCTTTGAGATTTGCGAAACAATCCTCTTGTCTTGTTCAGAAAATTCATCTCGGGCATCGACGATGTACAATACAATGTCAACGGCATTCAGGATGCTAATTGCTCGTATTACCGAGTAGTACTCTATACTCCCATATACCTTCTGTCTTTTTCTGATACCCGCCGTATCTGCGATAATGAATTTGTACTGTTTGAACTCAACATGACCGGTTACCACGTCTCTGGTAGTACCTGCTCTATCACACACCAGAGAAACGGTACGGCGCATGAGATAATTCATCAAAGTGGATTTTCCTGTGTTCGGCTTACCCACTATTGCAAGACGAACAACATCATCTTTCGGCAGTTCCCGGCGCTCATCGACAGAAAACAGATTTTGGATAATCGCCCTTTCCAACGCGTCTATGTTCCTACCGTGCTCGGCGCTGACACAGATAAGGGTAGAAAAACCGTACCGTGCATAATTATAATGCACCTCCTCTCCTCCCTCCGTCTTATTAACCGCAGCGATGAGTTTGCCCCAGTAGGGCCTCAGATACTGGATAACCTCCTCGTCTTCTGCACTTTCACACGTTCCATCAAGCACAAGAAGGATTTTGTCCGCACACTGTATTGATTTATACGTTTGTTCTAACACGAGAGTATCGATATGTTGTCTCGATGCCTTTTTTTCAGAAAAAACGGTAAAACCGCTCGTGTCAACAAGTCTAAGAGGAAACCCTCGTAGAATCACGGTTTCTTCAATCGAATCTCTTGTAACCCCTGACGTATTGCTGGTGATAGAGCGCCGTCTACCGAGCAGGCGGTTGAATAATGTCGACTTACCTACATTCGGTCTTCCCACAATGACCACACGAGGAAGTACCTTATATGAAAAATGACGTCCCCCGTCGCACAGGATGACATCTTGACCTTTCATCCTCCGGCCATCTCCTTTACAGACTCAGACATCACTTACAAGACAGCAAGATGCGCGCGATCCTCTTTAAATAAAAATTGGAATAGTTTCCAATTCTCCTGCTCTTTCGCCACCGTGACTTCTATGATACGAGAATCCTCGTTTTCTACATTTAATTTAAAATGAACGGTAAGAAAGTTACCCTGCATAACATTCGGTTGAGCAAACACAACTGCGCAAATACGCGGCAGCTTACCCATTCGAAATGAAAAGTAATGGGGTAAAAACTTTCTCTCTCTCTGGCACAGGTGTGGATCTATTTTTTTTTTCATAAAAGAATCAGTCATCTTTTCACAAAAAATACGCAGAGCATGTGGGATGTTTGTATGATCGATAACCCCCATACCGGACACACGGGGAAACACCCGCCCTCCACGGTAAGCATAGACATCACAGTCTACTTCCATATGATCCTGCTTGAGAGCCTTATAACGCCACGATATATGTTCCTGGACTACTCTCTCGGGCATAACCCACGAGAAATGCGAGAAATACGCGGCGGCGGCACTCCGCACGGAATCGGAAAAGACAAAAGACATGCCGCACATGCACAGCGCCCCTACGAACACATTACGCATGACATACGTCCTGAACCTTGGGAGAAATCTCCCGCGCATATAGAGTAATCGGGCCAAAAAATTCAGGCTGTGAAATATGTACACGATGCGTTTTTGCCGCCTCTAAAATTGCGACAAAGGCACACACAACATCTGCACGAGACGGCTGCTTAATAAGCTCAGTAAATACACACCGCCCCCGAACCCCAAGCAATTCCGAAAGCAATGTCAGCTTCTCATTTACCGAAACTTCTTCGTACAAATCCATAATCCACTGAGGCGTCTTTCTCACTAACCGAGTAAAGAGCATCAGCAAATCACGAACGTCACCGTGTAGGAGAGGCACTTCTGCTGGAGACAAAAACAGATGCTGCGTCTTTTTTCGCTCAACGCACCACATGTCTTCACACTCATACAGCTCCATCAGCTTGCAAAGTTGCTTGTATTTTTGATATTCGATAAGGCGCTCCACCAGCGACTGCCGAGGATCCTCGATATCCTCACCATCTAGATCTAGTTCCATTGGGAGGAGCATGCAGCTTTTAATGTACAGAAGAACCGCAGCCATTGCGTAAAACTCCGTCAGACCACGGAGATCGGGCGAGACGGTTTGATCCACGTACTGCAGATACTGAGCAGTAATTTCGCAAATAGGGATATCGTAAATGCTCAGCTCGTTCTTTTTGATGAGAAACAGCAGGAGGTCCAAAGGACCCTCAAACTGAGAAAGTTTAAACTCTTGCACAGGGACGGGAGACTCATCCATCCACATCTATTTCCACGCGCTGGCGGCCACTGACTAAAGGAGTTTCGCCGTGGTCGATTCGTCCTGAAAATGGTCATTCGCTGCAGATCCCTCCTGCACCCGACTACTCGACGCGCCCGCACCCCTGCTTGCAGAACGCCGCAACGCTTTTGCGTCCGACTCCGCCGGAGACGCCTCAAGAGAGAGAGCAGGACGCTGTTCCTGAAAGCTGGATATAAACGCCTGCTTAGGAAAAAGCTTCGCACGCACCGCCCGTTCGATCTCCAAGGTGATGTCCATATTCTGCTGCAGAAAGCCCACGGCATTGTCACGCCCCTGTCCGATCTTTTCTTCTCGGTACGCGTACCACGCCCCTTTTTTTTCGATAATTTCCTGCTTAACCGCTGCATCCAGCAAACACGAAAAGGCAGAAAAACCCTTCCCAAAGAGAATCTCCGTTTCTACCTTGCGGAAGGGGGGTGCCATCTTATTCTTTACTATCCGGATCCTTACCTTATTGCCCCACGCTTCCTCATCACCTCTTGAAAGCGTTTCCACCTTCCTAACCTCTATCCTCACGGAGGAATAAAACTTAAGTGCAATGCCGCCGGTAGTAGTCTCAGGATTCCCAAACATAATCCCTATTTTCATGCGGAGCTGATTAATAAAAATGAGCGTACACTTCGACTTATTGATGATAGAAGTAAGCTTACGCAACGCCTGACTCATAAGACGCGCGATCAGACCTACGTGGGCATCCCCCATATCCCCCTGTATTTCTGCCTGAGGCGTGAGCGCGGCAACAGAATCCACCACGATAATATCCACCGCACCTGAACGCACAAGACTTTCGGCAATCTCTAACGCTTGCTCCCCTGTATCTGGCTGCGATATCCACAGATCACCGACGGATACGCCAAGATCCTTCGCATACTGTGGGTCAAGCGCGTGCTCAGCATCGATAAAGGCTGCGATACCTCCACGCTTTTGCGCTTCTGCAACCGCGTGCAGCGCAAGGGTTGTTTTGCCAGACGACTCAGGACCAAATATTTCAATAATCCTACCGCGCGGATAACCGCCGATACCTAATGCCTCGTCAAGCAAAATATTTCCCGTGGGAATAACTTCAACACCTTGGACTGCGTCATCCTTCCCTAACTTCATGAGGGAACCTTGGCCAAACTGCTTTTCGATCTGGAGGCGCGCCGCCTCCAACGCCTTCATCTTTTCTTCAAAAGAAGAACTAACGGGAACATCCCCTTTAAGGGCTTTTGACACCACAAGCCTCCCATGAAAAACCCCGCGCAAGGCGCAAGAGACGCGCTACCACCTGCACACAAATAGTATGGGCCCAGCTGGACTTGAACCGGCGACCCGCGGATTATGAGTCCGCTGCTCTAACCAACTGAGCTATAGGCCCTTCCGGCGGGACTTGTAGCACGAAACAACACACGCGTCAATTCTTCAAAACGCTGTACAAACCCCGGGGAACACCCTCTCATCCTATCCCCATACCCCGATCTACGAAATAAACACAATTACAGGAAGCACTGGAGCACGTCCGAAAGCACCGTCTCGCCCATGCGCGTACGCGCACGAACATAACTTTGAGATTCAGTATCCCCGGTCTCCGTGCACTGTGCAGTAAAGTGATGCGTATACGCTCCCTTTGGGAAATCCCACACATGCAGCTGCGCGAACAGCACACACCTCCAGCGTGCATCAGAGTCGCGTTCAAGACGCCTTACCTGAGTCAAGCCAAACACAAGCCTACGGACATTCCCCCCAAACTTTTTACGCGCGCGCGCGATTACCGCGTGGTCCGGCACCTTACCTACCCCGTACAAACTATCAAGCCCGATGTTCACAAACCGACGCTTCAAAAGACCCCCGAGCAAACGGGTGGCCGTCAGATTCTCGTGCGTCAGCGGCCGTCCTGTCTTCCCATAATCTAGAATACATATCGTTGTAGATACCTGCCTGCGCACGGAATGCTGTTTTGGATCAGACGAAGGCGCCGCAACGCGACACACCAAATTAGCAAGCGCAGGCTCCCCCGCTGCGCTGTTTTCTTCCCCCTCGGGGGACGGTATGGTAGACACGACAGGTTCGGGAGATGAGGGTCGTTCCTGCAACGCAGACTCCTGTGCACAAAGGGAAGGAGCATGTACCAAAGCGGCAGTGTCAAACGAAAGCGTCACCTCCTGCGAAAGCGCCGCTGACGGAAAGGGGAAAAAGAGCACTCCCTGCGTATCTGCGCACAGCGTCACCTGCATCACATCGCCATGTTCAGGACCAATTTGGTAGCATAGCGTAAAACGCCCACGCTGTAGTGGCCACACGCTGTCGCGATACTGCAACGTGGCACTGACCCCTACATGGGTCGGCGGTGCAACGCGCGGAGCAAGGCGTATACCTTGCAGTAGCGCACGGACATACGCGTGCAGCGCACGGCTACGCGCCGTGTCAGTCTCAGAAGAAGGGTCATATAACGCTTCAAGCTCATTAAAAGCAGCGTATGTGTCCCCCGTACAGAGCGCATCCGTGATGCGCATACCCTCTTCTGTGTCAAAAAACGCCTGCAATTCCGCGTGGTGCTCGGCAGGGATATGTCCAACAGTACCCTGCACCCACGCAGACCCCCGCCCAGGAGAAAAAGACGCCGGGGATTCAGACACACTCGCATCTGCCGCGCCCGCCTCATTCCCCATTGCCACAGCATGAGAAACATGCTCAGAAGCATGGGCCACACCCGAAGAATTCAGGCCATCCGCATTCAGGGAAAAACTTGAGCGTGTCTGTGACGTACAGGCGCCAAAAAGCACACTCCACACCCACACCGTACAAAAAAAACGGTCCATGTATAATCTACACCTCTTTATTCTGCAGCGCACACCACAGCCGCGTGCTAAAGTACCGTCACGGGCCCTTCGTTACAGCCACCCTACGATATCCACCAAAGACACATCACGTCTTCTTTTCGTTAGGGACGTGCAGGACGACGCCGACACCACCCATACATGAACGCAAAGCAAAATGCCCGTCGCATCGCTTCCGCACGGCTGCGCGCCTTCCGCGCCTCCCCTACCGCTCCTGCCTATCCAGCACACTCCCTTTTCACTGCACAGACAGCGTACCAGCGTGCACGCACTGTGTTCTTCTATGCGCCCCTGCCCCTAGAAATAGACCCCTACGCCCTTGCATACACTGCAGAAAACGCAGGAAAGCACGTAGCTCTTCCTCGCGTATCGGGAAACGACTTGCACTTTCACGCAGTCACGTACGCGTGCACTCCCCACCCCTCTGTTTCCTGCTTCACCACCTTGTGCCCTAGGACCAGGGGGATTAGAGAACCCGATGCACACAGTCCACGCCTCTACCCCCCGCACCCTTCGCCCAATACTCCTGCACAAAGAACACTTGCCCTACCGCTTTTGATCGTAGTTCCCGCACTGGCATTCAGCACAAATGGCGCACGCCTCGGCCGCGGCGGAGGACACTACGATCGCTTCCTCGCCCGGATCGCCGCTACCATACCAGCAGGAAGCTACTACACGCTCGGCCTCTGCTTTGATTGCCAAATCATGGCTGTCATTCCTCAAGAAGCACACGACCAATCCGTACACGCGGTGCTCACCGAAACTCGTCTCATTTCCTGTGCCACGGCGCGTGCACCAGCGCCACCGTTCTCTTTATAGTGCCTTATTCCTCCATTCTAATCACACACGTGCATGCACCAAGGGGACAGCGCCGTGCTATCTTCCCAGAAAGGAGGATGAAAACACGTGAAAACCATTCTCATACTGGGTGCAGGAACCATGCAAGCCCCTGCACTTCGCGCAGCACGGGAGCTTGGGCTGTGGGTGTGCGCGGTAGATGGGAATCCGCATGCACCGTGCGCGGCGCTTGCAGACGAGTTTGCCCCAATCGATTTGGCCGATAGCGCCGCGCTCGTCGCTCACGCGCGCGCAATTCGCGCGCGCCGCGGCTTGGATGCCGTGTTCACCGCGGCAACAGACTTTTCCGTTTCCGTCGCTGCCGTCGCCGAGGCCTGTGCACTCCCCGGCCACCGATTGGAGGCAACCAAAAACGCTACGGATAAAACGCGCATGCGTGCCTGCTTCACACGCGCCCGACTGCGCTGCCCCCGCTTCACGTTCCTTGAGCCTGACTCGTTCGCCTGGGACACACCGTCTGGGCATGCCCGACTGTGTTCCCACCTGCATGGCGCTGGACTCTCGTTTCCTCTCGTCGTAAAACCGACAGACAACATGGGAGCCCGCGGCTGCACGCTCGCGCAATGCAAGGATACCCTCATAAATGCCTGCGCCGTGGCGCGCCAGTTCTCTCGCAGCGGCCGGGTGATTATCGAGGAATTTATTGTCGGAAGAGAGTTTTCCCTGGAAGGGCTCATATTCGACGGGACGTTGTACGTCACCGCACTTGCCGATCGCCACATCTGCTTTCCTCCCTCATTCGTAGAAATGGGACACACGCTCCCGGCAGCGCTCTGTACACAAGACGCACAAGCGCTCATCGACACCTTCCACAACGGTGTGCGGGCACTCGGGCTCACCCATGGCGCCGTGAAAGGAGATCTCTTCCTGAGTACCCCCTCCCCGACGAAAACTCCATCCACTGCCGCCACACCCAACCCTTCTGCCCCGTACACACCCGAAGCAGTATTGGGAGAAATTGCCGCACGCCTTTCAGGGGGCTTCATGTCTGGCTGGACGGTGCCGTACGCTCTGGGTTTCGACGTCACACGCGCTGCATTGCACGTGGCGCTTCACGGTCCTTCAGCTGCTGCTTCGGCTGCCACCGCGTCTGTCACCCCCCCTCCTACTGCGCTCACCGTGCTGCGCACACAGCTCACCACTCTGTCTCCTCTTCCAGAAAAAAGCCCATACGCCAGCGCAGAACGCGCGTGGATTTCCATTCCCGGGGTAATACACCGAATCTGGGGCCTTGCAGACGCTCAACAGATTGCCTACGTTAAAAACGTGTTCGTACGTATGCAGGAAGGAGCCGCGGTGCGCTTTCCTCGTAATAATGTGGAAAAATGCGGCAACGTGCTGAGTCAGGCCCCCACCCGTGCACAGGCTATCGCCGCAGCAGAAACCGCGTGTCGCTGCATTGTACTCCGCCTTGTTCCTGCACACCCTGCAACAGACGCCTTTCTAGCAAGAAAACGCAGCGCAGAATCAGCGGCCAGCCCAGCGCTCCAGGACGCTGATTCTGAGTACGCAGCGTCTGCATCACACCCCTTTGGGCAAGAGAGTATACCGGACATCGTCTGCGATGCCTCAGGACGCTTCTTTACCTCTGAGGTTGCCTGTGCACCGCTCGTGCGCACAGGACTCTTCCTTATCCCCGAGCCACTGGTGCGCGCTGACGCACGAGACGTGCAGGGTCGCAGCATCCATGCGCTGTGTACCCTTGCACTTAAGGTAGAGCCTGCGCTCGAACCTGCGCTGTGCTTTGCGCGTTCCCAAAACCTCGCAGAGTTATGGCGCGCACTTATTCGCGGTGGCATTCAAGGATTGCTATACGCGTTTGACTCCTCTCAACTGTCCTGATGTTCAGTGCCAGAAAAAATAAAACGCGTGCGCAAAAGCTCTGCGGCCTCAGTCATACGCAGCCACGTCAGTCCCTGTGCACAGAGAGTCTGCACGGACGCGGCCGTTTTTTGCTCAAAACCAGGCACCACGCTACTACCGTCCTTCAACAAACTCACGCGTGAGAGGACCCCTGCGCGCTGCATATCCTGCAGCGTACACACAACACAATGCGAGAGTGCTTCACCTGCTACGAAAATACGCTCATGTGCGCGGAGCATTTGGCAGCGCTTAACAAAAAGAGAATCCGCAGTCCCTTGAGACGCTGGATACTCCGAGGACAGCACACTAAATTGTTCCACACAGGGGTTTTCTCCTTTAAAGAAAAACTGAGGACGTCTTGTACGATGCGCGCGCTGCCAAAAGCGCACTGCCTCCACGATAAGCGGGTGCACCCCCTGTCCCCAACTGCCACGCACACAATGCTCGGGCCAAAGGTATAGAGGCCCCTTTCCGGTATATGCACGGAATGCCAAGTACCCCGCTACGGTCTGTACATAGCCGACACGCACAGGCACACACGCCCCAGAACGCAAACGTTCGAACGAAACTGTATCAAAAGGACCGAGAGCATCTCCTGTCAGGGAGCGCCAAAAACAGGAGTGCGCAACGTGCATCCGTGGGTGCCGATCGCAACTTACGTACAATGCATCCACATGCGCAGCGTGCACGCGCAAGAACTCAGCAACGCGCACACAGTCCTGATCCGCGCCGGGAACGAACAACGAACCGCGTGGATCGCAAAAATCATTTTGAAAATCAACCAAAAAAAAGGCTCTGCTCATAGGGAAGCGCGCGCAGGAATGCGCACGCGCGTGCGCGCATACCCCACCCCAGCAGCACAAGCTAGACCCGGAACACAGGCCCCATCTGCACCGTCAGCGGACACTCCAAACAATACTTTTGCAAAAACTGTTCCCATTTCAAATCAGTGGAGCCTGCGCCGTTCTTACACTGCTCGAGATTCGCAGTAATCGGGATACCCACACCGCTTGCCACACCGACAGACAGTCCCACAACCCGCGTAAAAAAGAAATGAAAGTCAAGGTTCACAGGAACACCGACTATTTTGTCCTTGGTAGACATGATATCCACACCCGTAGAAGGCAGAAAGAACGCCCACTCTCCCATACGGAGTGCCCACCCCAATAGGAACTGCGCGCGGAACAGGAGCGTAGAAAGCCCCGCATCCAGCTGCGTGATGAAAGTAAACCCGTTCTCCGCAGAAACTCCCACCGAAAGCCCCAGCGTGGGGGTGAAGGCCAGTATATCGGTGCGATTCGTACCTTTCGTTCCGCCCGCACCGTTCGCGCCCTTTCCCCACACAAAGACTCCCACCTGTCCAACTCGGGGAGAAACAAAAACCTGCGCGGCGTTCGCGTCAGTGCAAAAACCCCACAACACCGCCAAAAAGAGCGCACCCCCCCCCGCCACCGAACGGCGCAAGCGGCACACCACCTCACCCTCACACCAACCACCCATACACTACACTCGGAACGTCGGCCCTATCGTGAGCGAGAGCGGCAAGGTAAACTCCTTGAAATCAAGGTCACGAACACCAACGGCCGTACTCGCAGCAACCGCAACTCCGGCAAAGGAAGTGAGATAGTACTGCACCTCTAAGTTCAACGGTACACTGTACAGCAGCTTGCTATACCACGCAGACGACGTAGACGATTCCCCTTCAGACGTCGCACACGAATCACCGCAGATATTCACCCCACTGGAAACGATAGCCCGCAGCCCTCCCACGCGCACCGCATAGCCAATCAACGCCTGTGCACGCACAAAGACATTGGTCAACGAACTTTCCGCCGAAGCTGAAATCGTTAGGCCGTTCACCAAAATTAGCCCCAGGTCAACCCTTCCAATCAGTCTATCAAAAGACACACCCTTACCCGACGACGTACCGCCCGAACTACCGTTACTCCCAAACTGATACACACCCGTGATCCCAATCTTAGGAGAAAGAAACAACTCAAGCGCGCCAAGCTAAGAAAAACACAGCACCACCGCCGAACATGCCAGCAATCTTCCCATACCCACACAACCCCCACTCTCCAAAAGAGTCCATACCCAGCCTCAGAACCTCGGCCAGGCGGGGTGTAGCCTCCCCCCTATCCTCAAAAAAGTCAAGTACTTCTGCCTGCACGTGCCCTACGCGCGCAAGTCAAAAAGCTCAGGCCCCTGTACTTCTACTGAGGTGTAAGGAAGAGACTCCCCCCGCCGTTTGGTCTCGTCCACTTGCTTCTGAGAAAAAAGCTCTGCGGCGCGGAGCAGTGTCTCCTGCCGCTTCTGCACCGCCATGTCTGCCGCTTCTGCCGCTACCCGACGCTGCACTATTAGCCGTTCGACCAACGCGTCCAAAATCTGCAGCTCAGACACCGACACCCCTGCCTGCCCTTGCTCCGCAGGAGTCGCATCAACATGTTCGAAATGAGCGTATATCACCTGATTCGAGGGTACAGGGAGCGAGATATTGCCCCCTGAGGTTACCTGTAAAAGTCCGTCGTAACACAAATTCTGTAAAGGCGCCGCGGCCATCACCATAGCATCCCCACCTCCGCCCCCTCTATCGGCAGAAGGAAGAGTGTGACTTAGAACCGGCCCTTTATTGAAAAACAACTTCTAGAAAACAAACTCCTAATCTGCCCCCGCAGGAGCGGACTGTTAATGTCCAAACCGCGCTACCCTAACTCCTGCGGCTCTATCCGGTAGTCCACCGTTCCTGAAAACACCTGCTGCGCTGCAGCGGACACCACCTTTCCCCCAAGTTCATCCAAAACAGGGTCGCAAACCGCTGCGAGTTGAAAAGCTCGACGCGTTGCTGCACACGTAATCTCATAAATATTGCCCTGAAACTCAATCAACTGCTGCATTGGGAAAATCATGGGTCATCGTAACACCATATCGCACCGCGCAACAAGCACCGCTTGACGTACACGATCCCCCCTGTGTAGAATGCGCGCCGCGGGCAATGGCGCAGTAGGTTAGCGTACAAGTCTGGGGGACTTGGGGTCCCCGGTTCGAGTCCGGGTTGCCCGAGGAACAGCTGGCCAGCTCACCCCGGTGGGCCGTTTGTGTCTTTGGGAAGCGGCGTGCCCGGCTGCGTCTCGCCTGTAGGTTGTAGCTTCCGTAGTTCGTTCTTAGGCAGGTGTGTAAGGAATGGCGGGGCTAGTAGGCACTCAGGGTCTATCGGCGTGCTATTTATCCGTGCTTCCCAGTGTACGTGAGGCCCGGTGGAGAACCCGGTGGTTCCGCTGCGCGCAATGAGCGTGCCCGTTGACACGTACGTATCTTTTTTCACCAGCAGCTCGTTCAGATGGTAGTACGCTGTGTACAGCCCCGGGGCGTGCTCCAGTACCACGCTCCAACCCGTGGTTGTCCGTTGCTCTGCGAGTACCACCCTCCCTGTACCTGCTGCATACACCGCCGTTCCCACCGGAACTCCAAAGTCCTTCCCCCAGTGGTACTGCGCAGAGCGCGTCCCGTCGGTGTACACAAAGACGCGCGCCTGCCCAAACACCGACGTACACCGTCGAGATTCCACCGGTTGTCGAAACGGCCCTAAAAAGGCCCGAGTCTGAGGGGAGGTCACGGTCCAGAGCGCCTTCAGGCGCTCACGCTGCACCTTTTTGCGCTCACTCTTGTCCTGCGCAATGGCGGTATTCTTGCGATCTAAGCGTAATTCCTCACGGGGAAACTCCTTTTTCTCAATGCGCAGCGGCGCACGCCGCACATATGGCTTCCCTCCCGGCACACGCACCTGCGCTTCAAGCATCCAATCCCCCGGTTCCCAGAAAATCGATATCCCCAGCAAGGCAACGTGCGTCACATCCTGAGAACCTGCACGCGAGACGCCAGCGGTTGCCGCGTCCGTCCCTAACTGAGCAATACCCTTTGGGGGAAGCGCAAAAGCGCGCACCGTCTTTGCTTCTTTACCCGCAGGGGTACGCAGCACCAGATGTACCTCGGTATGCGCCTTGTCCTTTTCTTGCAATGCCACTAAAGAAAAAGTGGCCATCGCACACGCACCTTGGGATACCTGACGCGGGAACTGCATAGCGATACGTTCGAAATGTGCAGGAACCACCTGACGCTCCGGCGGCGGCACCGCAGCCGAATGAAGCAGGAAGGATACCGCGCTGACAAAGACACCAGAGAACAAGAGTACTTCGCACAGACCACGCTCCCAACGAACACTTCTTTTCACCGACGGTGACTGCACGCCCTGCGTCTGCACTGTCCTTTTAGCGTTCACCCCCGGTGCGCGTCCTACTCTCTCTGCACCCATCACTCACTCCTCCACAAATCTTGAATGACCAGCTGCGGTGTGCACGTTCCCTGAAACGTGTTACGCGTCACTTGAAAAACCGCGTCAACTACATCCCCCACTGCAAACTCCTGTGCCAACTTTTCCCCTGCTCCCCAGTAAATTGCGGGCCATTTATGCACCTGTGCATCCAAGGTCAATTTTACGTGCACACGTTCTGTACGCCCAAAAAGCGATGCAGAAAAAATTTTCAATTTCTTCGCCAAAAAGCACAACGGGGGATTGCCTTCTCCGTACGGCTCAAAGCGATCGATAAGGGTCAAAAGCCCCCGCGTCATCTGCGTAGCATCCAGTTCTGCATCAAATTCTCCACACTCTTGCGCGCTTTCATCAGCAAACTCAATGGTTGCCGCATACAGTTCCATACGGTGCAATAGCTGGGGAATTCGCTCAGAGGGAATCGAAAAACCCGCCGCAAATGCATGCCCCCCATAATCAGAGAACAAGTCCGCAAGGGGATCTAAGAGCGAAAATAGGTGATATCCCCGCGCCGAACGCAACGATCCTACCGCGTGCCCGTCTGCCATTATACAAATGATCACACAAGGCACGCGCAGCGCCTCGCTCAAACAGTTTGCAAGAATCCCCGTAACGCCCCGATGAATCTTATCGCTACAAACTACTGCCAGGCGGTTGCTGTACGTCTCAAGACTTGCACGCGCAAGAGGCTCAGCAAGTGCACGAGCACTCCTTCCTAATTTTTTTCGCTGTTCGTTCAATTGCACCATTTTTCGTGCCTGCAGCGCGCGCTGCGAAGCTTCGCGCATTAAAAACAGTTCCACTGCACGGTGCGGACACCCTAACCGCCCCGTTGCATTGATAAGCGGCACAATACTCCACCCTACCTCTACGGTTCCTAACTTCTTCCCCATGAGACGCTGTATCGCAAACAACTCACGCAAACCCACACGTGGCGCCTCATTCATCGCCTGCAGACCGTAGCGGACCATAATACGGTTCTCCCCCGCTAACACCATAAGATCAGAAAGCGTAGAAATTGCCACAAGCTGCAATTCATCCGCCGCGCCCCGGTAGAGCTGGGTATCTTTCTGCACAAAAGTTATAAAAAGATTGATAAAGCTTTCGATTTCCTCCATCGGTTTTGAGCGCGCACGCCCGATGCGAGAAAAGTTCTTCATCCTTAAAAGGCTTGCGCGTTCACATTGGGGAAAAAACGCGGCCATACGCGGCCGCACATCGGTAAAACGCCAGGGAAACTCTCCACCAAACACTTTGGCCAACTGCGTGCGCACCACCTGCTCATCCCATACGAAAACTTCCTGACCCTCCAGGAAGGCGCCAAGACGCGTATGAGATGGCAGGAGCATACGTGGGACCACCGTTTCCGAAAGCCGGTCCACCACCTCCATATTACACATTTTTACAGCCTCAATCGTATACGCCCCAGTCACCGGACGAACGTGTAGAAGCACCACAGGCCGCTGATACCAGCCGCTGGTACTGAAACGGAGCGCCGTTACCACCTTCCACGCAGTTGCACAGCCTGAGAGAAACTCGTGCGGATACCCTGCACCTGGCACTTTTGCATTAATGATAATTGCATCAGGGAGTGTCTCAGGGGCCGCATGGTGATCAATAACCAGTACGTCAATACCTCTGTGACGCGCATACGCAATTTCTGCGCGATTAGAAATACCGCAGTCAACGGTCACAATGAGAGTACCCCCTGCGGCCGCATGCTCATCTACTGCATTGCACGAGAGCCCATAGGGCTCATCGGCAACCGGCACGCGCCAGCACACCGTCAAGCCAAATGCACAGAGAGCCTCAAAAAGAAGGGTGGTGGCGCTAATACCGTCTGCATCACGATCCCCAAAGATGAGCACCTTTTCTTTCCGCTCATGCGCAAGACGCAAACGGTCAACTGCAGCGCTCATCGCATGGAAACGGAACGGTCCTGGCAGATAGCGTAGATCACGCTCAAAATGAAAAAGGAGTGCGTCAGCATCCACTACCTTGCGACGCACAAGGATGGCCGCCTCAAGCGCCGAGCACCTATACCGCGCGGTAAGCTCGCGGACACGCCCTTCGTCAAGTGCCTTTGCACGCCACCGTTTCATGCGTAGCCCTTCCTCCGAGAGAGTACCACCCGACGCAAGAGAACCTGCCAGAATGGCCACACGCACCACGCACGCGCCCCGCGTGCCGCGACGCTTTCCGTCGGCGAAGCCATCTTCCTCTAAAGAGACTGCCCAATCTTTCTTACGGACCGGTATCCAGACTCTGCACACCACGAGCAGGATCGTCCTGCACGTCTTCTGACTCCTCCTCTGGAGCGTCACGCGACAGGTCGGGTGCAGACGGCACAGGCACATGCGGCGCATCAAAGAGCGGCGCTTCCTGCGGATGCACCGGCGCAAAAGGATTGCTCGGGACAAGCACCTCCCCCTGCACGCCCAGTGAACCCAGTGGCGGATCTTCAAAGACGCGCGGGTCTATATGCAGCCCCTCTTCGCTCACTGCCGGCCAGAACCCAGTACTGTATCCACTTTCCTTCAACCGTTCTTTAGCCAGTTCCTCAAGCATCTTCCCACTTTCATGGTACGAACAAAAGCGCTCAGGCACCGTGCCAGGCAAAAATGACAGAGAAACAAGCTCATCCCCACAGTACGGGGTAGGCAGCAATCCTGATTTTGCACACACCGCCTGGTACACCAACCCTGTTTCAGGACGAACAAATGCCCGGTGCGGCTTATCCTGATGAATAGCCCGCATAAAACGAGCCCACGGAGGACCTGCGAGCGTCGCGCCCGTGCTATGCAATCCGAGCGATCGGTCTCCTTTGTCAAAGCCAAACCACAACACTGCAGTGTAATAAGGGGAGTATCCAACCGCCCACGCATCAGACCAGTTTTGCGTAGTCCCCGTCTTCCCCGCAACCGGCATAACAAACGATCGCCCCGTTGCAGGGTCTTGATATGTAAATGCGCGCGCCCGCTCAGAGGCCACCGCCAACGTCCCCATCGTTACCGTTTTCTCTAGCATATTCGTCATGAGCGCCGCGTTCTCCGCAGAGATCAGTTGCGTTGCCGCACCCTGCGCGCGCAGGCGGGCCCGCACTTCCCGTTCTGGATCCAAAATTACCCGCCCTAAACGATCCTCCACTGAACGCACTGCAATCGGTTCTACCGCTTTGCCCCCATTTCCAAACGCTGCAAATGCACGCGCAAGCTGAATCGGCCGGAGGGCAACTACGCCCAACGCAAGCGGATAGACGCGTGGGAAGGTGTGCTCAATCTCCTGCCGATCGGTTATATGCAGGAGCGTCGCCGCACGCTGGATTACCGCGTCAAAACCGACCATATCCAGTACACGAATAGCAGGAATATTGAGCGACTGCGCAAGCGCCTTCCATGCAAGCACTACCCCCTGCCATTTTCCCCCATAGTTGTTGGGAATATACGAAACACCATTGCGGCTGAACACCTGCGGTGCATCGTGCAACTGCGTTGCCATCGTGAGCTTTTTGCTATCCAACGCCGCAGAATACACCAGAGGCTTAAATACACTGCCTGGCTGCAACAATCCTTGCGTTGCACGAATCACTTGGTTAGAAGCACCGAACCTGCTGCCCCCTACGAGAGCTGTAATGTATCCGGTATCGTTCTCAAGCGCGATGAGCGCACCTTCCACCCGCTTACGTGCAATTTCATCGCGCACCAGAGAGGCGCCTTTGTCAGACAACGTTTTAAGATTGTCGAGGCCGAACATCAGCGCCATAACATTCACCAGGGGACTGAGCGTACTGCGGTAATACGCGCCGCTTTTTGCCTTCATGCGCCGGTCACCGACGTGCAACTGCGGAACGTTGAACACCAACCCCAATAGCTCGCTGATATTGCTGTACAGTTCTCTGCGCGCAACGTGTGTGAGAGAAGATTTTTGCACGTGTGCATTGGCCTGCTCCAGCGTTTGCTCAACTTGCTGCTCTGCAACCAACTGATGACGCAAATCGCACGTGGTATGCACGGTATACCCGTCCTGGTACAAATTCATCGTGCCGTACATCATGCGGTCCAGCTGCCTCCGCACATACTCGGAAAACCAACGCGCCTTATCCGCACGGGCATAGAACGCAGAACTTGTGGTGCGAGTGTAATCGAAATGCGCCCAGTAGTGCTCGTAGGACTCATCCCGTTCTTGTTCACTGAGATAGCCAAGGCGCGTCATTTCATGGAGTACGTAACGCTGACGGTCTTGAGCGCGGTTAGGATATTCAAAGGGATTGTAGTGTGCCGGGTTAGAAAGCAAAATAACCAAGAGTGCCGCCTCTGCTGCGCTCATCTGACGTACTGAATGGCCAAAGTAGAAGCGGGCGGCCGCTCCTACGCCGTAGGTGCCGCCACCGAAGTAGACGCGGTTCAAATACAACTCCATAATTTCGTTCTTGGAATAACGCCGTTCCATATGGAGTGCCCACCACAACTCTTTGATTTTACGCCTGAGACTGCGGTCGCTGCGGTCTGAATAGAGAAGACCTGCTATCTGCTGGGTCAGCGTACTCCCACCCCCTAAGGCGCGACCGGTGAGGGTGCCGACAAGGGCACGGAAAATAGCCTTGATGCTGTAGCCGTGGTGGGTATAGAAGGAGCGGTCTTCGCGGGTGAGTAAAGCGTGCACAAGGTGTGAAGACAAGTCAGCAAAGGAAACGATTTCGCGCTTTTCGTCTGAGGAAAACTCAGTGATCAAATCACCCCGAATGTCCAGGATTCTGGTGGGAAGCGCCGGATTGAAGCGGGTGAACCGCTCGCTCTGCTTAATGTTTTCAATGGAGGCAAGCAAGAACCCAAAGAGCGCAGCTCCCCCCACCAACAGACCGCACAGCAACACCAGATACAGGTAACAAACGCGACGCATGGGCCAAGAGCGGAACACAAAAAGGCGAAAACTTCAAGGCAAGAGGCAGAAGACCGTCAACGGCGCACACCCCACGATGCACTCAGGCAGACACACAAAAAGGCCGGCTTTCTCAAACCGGCCCCACTACGTACCGACCGCGCGATAGGTGGGAGGGGAACCACGCAGCCGGCACCCCCAGTATCGGTTCTACCTGCAAAACCTTGAGCCTGGTGCGAACCCCACGCCCAACGGTAGTGCCACAGAGAGGAGGATCGCGTCGACACCTCACCTGTCGGCGCCCCGACCGTCACGTATCAGCGGAACTTTTCCATGAATCGCTCAGGATTTTGGGGTACCCCCGCTTCCCGTACCTCAAAATGCAAGTGTGGCCCGGTCGATGCGCCTGTCGATCCCACATTGCCGATCACCGCTCCCACACTCAGTTTTTGCTGTACACGGACGCGCACTGCACTCAAATGTCCGTATAAGCTGTGCCTTCCGTCTGTGTGCCGCAAAATCACGTACTTGCCATACAGACGATTGTACGCAATCGTCGCCACCTGTCCGCTCGCACACGCATACACCAGCGCGCCCATGGGAGCGGCAAGATCTATACCTGGATGATAACTCAGCCGCCCGGTGAACGGGCTTTTGCGTGCGCCAAACCCTGAGGTGAGTCTTCCAGACGCCAATGGAAAACGATAAAACGGCTTAAGAAAGAAGGCACGCACCGTTCCGTCAAACAAGGCCTGAGGCGCGCACACTACCTCCCGCTTTTCTCGCGTATGCGTTGTCTGCGCAGTCCCCGGAAGGGAAAGAAAAAAAGACGGCCCTTGACCCTTTTTTATCAGTGCGTAAATGAGCCGCTCTAAGGGAAGGTGCGGATCCGCAGAAACGTACAGTCCCGGAACGGTTGGCAAAAGCAACGTACGCCCCTCAAGGGGGGTATGCAGCGTCTCAATACGGTTCAAACTAGCCACCGCGTCATAGGGAATACCGCAGCGCGCGGCGATACGGATGATGGTGTCTGCCTTTTTTACGCGATATGCATAAAAACGCAAGGGTAAATCGTTTCCCCGCTTGCCTTGCGCCAATGCCACGCGCGCAGCGCGCACGTCATCGCTATACTGACGGAAGAGCGCATCCTTCCCTTGCAGCTGCCCTATCAACGGATAGGGACCGCACACCGCAGGATGTGCCACACACACACACAGGCAGGAGCACACCGCTGCGCGCACCATCTGCACGCGCAGGAGAAAAGAGGACGGAGAAAATGGGCACAGACGCATCACACGCAGCCGCTTAGCACTCCTGCGCGGGGTGAACTTCCGCGGAGGACGAGGGCCCCATAGCACCGACTTCCCCTGCTTGCACTAAAACGCATGGCTCCTGCGCGTCGGCCCTACGCCCTGCACGTCGCACCCGTGCATAAGAAAGAGCGTTGCACACGCGTCTCAGTCCCCACAGGACCGCACTGCCGCCATAGAGCAAACCGCTCAACACCGAGAAAACACGCGGACGATACACCGCCAACGCCCAGAGAGGGTAGACGAGCGCGCAGCCGAGCGCAAACGAAAGTACAGCAAGCATCGCAGCGAGTGCTCCAATGCGCGCGACGCGTACGATCGCCCAAAGCGCGCACGGGCGGCGACGAACCTCACACCGCTTCAAACGACCCATACTCCCCCTCCAAGAGAGGGCAATTGTACTGCCACCTGTGTACACGTGCAAGCGTTGCACGGCACACCACTCACCGCGTGGTATGCGGGCGTGCCGCGCATAGCTCACACTACACGCTTGGAAACAGGTCCTTGACGAAACAAAAAACCAGCTGCAGACTAGCTCCGTGGACGCGCAGGAGCGGCGTTTTTCCTGTGCTGCAGTTGGTGCCTTCTTGAAGGTACCTGCGATTGCAGCTGGCGCTGCGTTCTTTTTATCCATTGCAACAGCGGCGGTAGCGCGCAACGCGCGCGTGTATGTGTCGGTCGCCCGTGCGACTGTCCTTGCTTTAGGCGCAGGAGTTACCGCGTACGCGCTGCGGGCCCTTCTTGCATATGTGGTTCCCGACCTCCTTGTTCAAGAAGATGGGAAGATGCCCATCCCTCATGTGGATCTGACGCTAGATGACGTGGTCGAGCCCTCGTTTGCGTCGCCGGGTGGCGATGTCGTACAGGAAACTGATGACAGCTTTGACTCGCTCATCCCTACAGGAGAGCTCGGCGAGCTGGGGTACTCTTTCTCCCCGTCTACTCCTTCCTTCGAGGACAAGACCTCTGATCTCGTCGGTGACGTTCTCACTGACCTACCCGAGACTAAACGCATGGCACGCGCCATCCGAACCGTGCTCTCCCAAGACACCTAGCGAGCCGGCTTGTATTTTCATTCTGAAATCAGCTATAACAGTAGAGGGCACGGGAATGGGGAACACAGCCTTCGAACAGCAGTCGGAAGAGGAGCTTTGGCTCGAGTATCGGAGGACGCGTAGCGCGAAAATACGCGAGTACTTTGTTGTGCAGTACGCTCCTCTGGTCAAATACGTTGCAAGCAAAATTGCCGTTGGGAAACCGGGGAACGTTGAGTTCGATGACCTCGTAAGCTACGGTATCTTTGGTCTTTTCGACGCTATCGATAAATATGACCCAGAAAAAAACATTCGATTTAATACGTACGCGGTTACGCGCATCCGCGGTGCTATCTTTGATGAACTGCGCTCCATCGACTGGGTTCCCCGGTCGGTACGTCAGCAAACACGCCAGATAGAAGAAGCGATTGCAGATCTGGAGGCACGCCTTGGGCGTGCTGCCACAGATACCGAGATCGCGTGCGCGCTGAATATTGAGCTTGAAGAGTACCACCAGCTCCTCTTGAAGGTGTCCGGCACGAGCGTGATTTCCCTTGCCGATTCGAAGTTTAGTGGAGATGAGCGAGACCACGTCTCTGTGGGAGACAGCATCGAAGCGCCCGCTTCTCTCAATCCCGACGTCATTGTCGAACGCGAGGAAATCAAGCGTATCATCGCAGAGGCAATTAGGGAACTTTCTCAACGCGAGCAGCAGGTGCTCATACTATACTACTACGAAGAAATGACCTTAAAGGAGATTGGCAAGGTGCTCAAAGTGACCGAGTCGCGTATCTCTCAGATCCACACCAGCGCGAATTTAAAGTTAAAGGCAAAGCTCACCAACATCAAAAAGGGTATCCGGTAATACTCCCTATGAATACTCGCTTTGATCAAATTCGCCGCGATATGCAGAAACGCTACGAGGAGGATTCTAAGCGTGTCTGCGTCAGTGCGTGCGCAAAAACACTTGATGAGGCACTTGAAGCTGCTGCTGTTCAATTAGGAATACCGAAATACCGCGTTGAATACGAGGTGCTCGAAAGAGGCGCTGGCAGTTTCTTTTCCTTCCGCCAAAAAAAGTGGAAAATCCGCGCCTACGAGAGCTCTTCACTGGAGTTTGCTGCCGGGAACGTGTCTGCACCGCACGATTCACACCGGGACGTATCTTCTTCCCCCAACACCGGACACGACGGCGCAGCCTTTGTACTTTGCAAAAAAGAGGGCGTTTTTCTAAAAATCACCGCTCCCCTCGGTAAAGGGCGCAAGGTTTCACTCGCCAGCGTCCAGGAAAAGTTCCGCGCACGCGGCCTTGCCCTGCCTCCCGCTGACACTCTCAAGGTGCTGATAAAAAACGCTACGAACAGCTACGTGCACGTTTCTTCATTCGAACGTATCCCTGCACATGATGCAATGCTTTCTGTGGAGATCCGAGAAAACGACATGAAGGCCTTTGTAACTGCCACCCCCCCTGGACGGAACGGCGCTGACATATGCGCGGACACCATCTTGTCTTTCTTGCGCTCCAATCGGGTTGTGTACGGCATCGACATGGAACGCGTCAATTCGTTCCAAGACTGTCCGGTTTACCATGAACCCTACCTCATTGCACGGGGCACCCCTCCGAAGGACGGTGAAAATGCGAGGATTTCTTATCACTTCGAAACTGACCGCACCCGTGTGCACTTGCAAGAGCTCAAGACGGGGAAGATTAACTTTAAGGAGTTAAACCTCATTCATAACGTGGTCAAAGGACAGCCGCTTGCGCAGAAGCTGCCTGCACAGCGGGGTACTCCTGGCAAAACCGTCACGGGCACGTATCTTCCGGCACAGTCGGGAAAAGATGTGTCCATTCCTCTGGGAAGAAACACAGCGCTTGCGCGTGACGGCCTTACGGTCATTGCAGAAACTGACGGACAAGCCCTGCTTTCCCGAAGGGGCATCAACGTAGAACCCATCTATGTGGTAGAAGGAAACGTCTCTGTAAAAACAGGGAACATTATGTTCCTTGGTACCGTGTTGGTACACGGAAACGTTGAGGATAACTACGAGATTAAGGCCTCAGGCAACATCGAAGTGCGCGGAACGGTGGGAAAGGCCTTGCTTGATGCAGAAGGGGACATTCTAGTCGGACAAGGTATTGTGGGAAAGGAGGAAGGATGCATTCGTGCAGGCAAATCTCTGTGGGCTAAATTCATCCAGAATTGCGCCTCAGTTGAAGCAGGAGATCTTGTCATTGTTTCTGACGGAATTATGAACTCGCACGTCATTGCTAACCGGAAAATCATTTGTCGTGGGCGGCGTGCCGACATCATCGGAAGTAACGTTGCAGCGGCAGAGGCTGTCTACGCGCGCAACCTAGGCAGCCAATCGGGCGGCAACGACACGCAAATCAGCGTCGGCTTTGATCCGCACCGTGTACGTCGCCTCAGCATGTTGCAGGAAGAGTTGCACGCACATGAACGAAAACTCTCCGATCTGTCTTTGAACCTCCAATCCCTCGAGAATTTAAAGAGAGCGCGTAAGGAACTTCCCCCAGATAAGGAGGCGCTCGAGACCAGTCTGCATGAGGAAAAGATCTCACTCGAGCAGCTAGTGCAGCAGTCGCGCGCGGAGCTCGAAGAGATTCAGGCATCCTTGGATGCTTCTCCAATCGAGGGGAAAATCTCTGCCTCAGGGCAGGTGTATTCTGGTGTAAAAGTCACCATTCGAGACGTGAGCGAAGAGGTGCGCGCGGACAGCACGGCCATAAGTTTTTATTTACGCAATGGCCTCATTCGCTATGGCCAATACACGGGCGAACAGGATGAAGATTATAAAAAAGCCCCTTCAGGTTATGCGTACTGAGTTTTCCTTATACGCAGTGAAAATGAGGAATACGCTATGCTGGTGATGTCGATTACGTTCTCTTTCGTGGCCGTTGCTCTGCTTGTGTACTTCTATGTGAAGGTGCGTACGAGTTTTTCTCCTGACGCCTATGCGAAAACGATGCAACAGGAAGTGATAAAGATGATTCGAGATATACGGTATGAAGCGGACATTGCCGTGCAAATGCTCGAGAAGAAGATAGGAGAGTGTAACCAGGTCGTCCGCACGATCGACAGAAAACTCACTCTTCTTAACGAGGAAATACTTAAGGAGCACACGGCTCGCACCCTATTCAGGGCATCGGGTGCGAGGTCACAGGAAACTCAGGAGGAGGTTTGCGCGCGACCTGAGCACCGGAGCGCTCCTTCACGCGCAGGATCGAGTGCAGCGAAACCCGCCCCTACCAAGCGTGGCACCATTGAGGTTTATAACGAGAAAATCATTCGGGACAACGGGCTGAGAGCTGAGTCCCCTTTGCTTAAAGACGCCATCATCGCCCTATCTGAGAAGGGACTTGCCCCTGAGTTCATTGCGGAAAAGACCGGCAAGCCACTGGGGGAGGTCCAACTTCTCATCAATCTTAGTCGGTAGGGAAAGGGGGAGCCTTATTCCCATTCCCTTCCAAATATCCTGCGAATAAAACCCGAAAGCCCGCCTGTCTCGGCGATCTCTGTTTTTTCCAGCTTTGCCACGATATGGCGCAAGCACACGGAGGCCTTCCCCCGAGGCTCGTGGATTAAAAAAGGGACCTGTCTGAGAACGCTCGCACCTACCGAGGTGTCGTCATAAATGAAGCCCAGATAATCTAACTTCAGATTTAAAAACTGAGCTGCAATTTGTATCATGCGTTCAGAGATCCTTCTTCCTTCTGCGGCAGAATTCACTCTATTTACTATCATCTTCAAGTTCATATCCCGATTATCAACCTCAGTTGCAATGATCTTTATCATTCCATACGCATCGGTGATTGCCGTAGGTTCGGCAGTGGTCACAACAATGACATCATCGGCAGATGCAACAAAGCTTACGACATTCTTCGAAACACCAGCGCTTGTATCGATAATAATGATATCTGTCTCCGATAAAGAATATAACTCTTGGATAAAAGCTGCACGCTCTTCTTCGTTTAAATTTGCAATCTTGGAAAACCCTGATGCACCAGCGATGAGCTTGATACCAAAATTAGTATCGATGATGATATCAGACATTTTCTTCTGCTTTTTGATCACATGGTACAAATTATACTGGGGAACAACGTTCATTATCACGTTCACATTTGCAAGTCCAAGATCTGCATCTATGAGTACCACCTTTTTCCCCATGTACCCGTAAGCAATTGCCATATTCGTTGCAATATTCGTCTTTCCCACCCCGCCTTTTCCACTGGTTACCACGACAACACGCGTTCTATGCTGATGACGTTCAACACGCTCCCGCGCATTTTTTTCCTGCATCAAATCCCTCAGCTCTTCTGCCTGGTCTGCTATGCGCTTATCTCTCTTTGCTACCGTAATCACCATAGTCGTTGCCCATCTCCTCAGCAAGAAGTTTAAAACCTTTTAATTTAGAAAGTAGTAAATTTACTGACGCCTTTTCTAAATTGCTTGGAACCGTTTGTCCTGTCGTAATATAGGTGATAGGAGTCCTTGCCTCACTCAACGCACTAATGAGGTTTCCAATACTTGTTGTTTCATCAAGTTTGGTTACTATCAGCGCACGATACTCAAAAAGCGCATATTGCTTAAACACCTCGCGCAAGTCGTTCGCCTTCGATCCAGCGTCAATGGTAAGGTACACTTCCAGTTCAAAATTTTTTACCGCACGAAAGTATTCCACCATCCGCTCTATATTCTGTCCATCAACCGGACTCCTCCCTTCCGTGTCCACAAAGACCACATCGGTCTCCTGCTGATACAGTGTCATGTACGTCAAAAACTCAACCGGTGCTTGCACTACACACAGATCGAGTCCCATAAGCTCGCAATAACGTTCCATTTGAAACGCTGCACCAATACGAAAATTGTCCGTTGTAATGATTTTTACTCGTGGCTGAATACCAGTTCGCTTCGGTTCTGTAACAAAATAGAACGCGGCAAGCTTTGCGAGGGTAGTGGTTTTTCCCACACCAGTCGGTCCTACTAATACAATGTTTCTTGTTCCGGTACAAATAGGGGGAACCTGAATATGGACTGATTCTATAATCCATCGCAGGACTGTTGATTCAACTTTTTCGAAAGACTCTAAATCATGATAACTGAGTTCGTCCTTTAGACGAGCAATACTTTTTCTTATAAATGAAAAACTAAAATCATTTTCCTCTAAAAGAAGTTCGATTCTTTGAATCGACTGCAACTCCTGTGTTATCACCACCGGCGCACTATTCGTGATCTTCTGGATCATACCCTCTAGCGTTTGAGTGAGCGTATGCACCGCTTCAGGGGAAGTTGGCACTTTTTCAGTTTTCTTCTCTTTTGCCGCTGAAATTAAGGGCTCTACCTGCTGTGCTATCTTCGCATTAATACGCTGCGCAGATTCAAGTATCTTTATTTTTTCTGCTTCAGTATCCTCTACCCGGGCAGCAGACACACGCGTACGCGATTGCACTGAGGGTATCTCGTGTACTGATGATTGCGATCCCCTATTGACAGAAAAAAAAATCTCTACCGAGACTCGTTCTATGAGACCAAAAAAGAAACTCCTATTATTCCTCTGCGTGCGCAGGATATTAACTCGATCTCCATACTTTTTCCGAATTTTCTCTATCGCTTTTTCCTTCGTTGGGGCAACTTCTACTAATAACTCCACCTATCAAACCCTCCACCCATCTTGTGCCCGAAGACTACTGCTTTCTCACAAAAGCATCCACATCACTCTCTTCTATCCTTACTACTCCCACTGTTTCAATGCGCATATCGGTAGAAACTTCTTTATAGGACATAACTGCGATTTCAATACGATCTGAAAAAAACAAACTCCACATTGCGCTACGAATCGTATCCGTCGTTAGCAACACGGGAATATACCCCTCCTGTCGTGTGGGAACAAAAACGGTGCGGACCGCTTGCAGAACTTGTCTTTGTTCATCGAGAGAGAGCGTCAATATTGATAACGAATCCACGGTTAACGCTATCTTTTCTGAAAGGAACGTTTCCAACGAGGAGTCCAATCTCATAACATGGAGAACGTTCTGTTCATCTGCATATTGCAGACAAATCTGCCTTCCCAATCGCTGACGAACTTTTTCAATAAGAATAGGAACGGGCACAGTGTCGCTCGTAGAAGCAAAATCTGCAAGTGTCTCAAATATCGCAACTGTATTTCTAATAGACACTTGTTCACGTAACAACCCTTGTAACACCTTTTGGATCTTTCCGAGTGGACACTTTTGCGTTACATCATCTACCACCGCCGGGTATTCCTTGCGTAGTGCATCGATGATCATTTGCACGTTTTGCCGACCTAAAATATCCGCTGCATTGGTACGGATTACCTGAGTCAGGTGCGTGGCGATGATTGCAGATGGAGCAACTACAGTGTAACCGACACGCTCAGCACGATCGCGATTTTCTTCAGAAATCCACACAGCAGGGAGTCCAAATGTAGGATCAATTGTTCGCTCCCCTGGAACCTCCTCTGTAACTTGACCAGACTTTATGGCGAGAAACCATCCCAAGCGCAGCTTTCCCCGCGCAACTTCTAATCCTTGGATTTTAAAACAATAACTGCTCGGATCTAAACGCATATTGTCAATAATTCGAATTTTAGGAGCAACCAATCCGAGATCCAACGCGGCATCTTTTCTAATAACTGTAATCCTACTTAGGAGCTCTGCACCCTTTTCTTTATCAACAAGAGGAATTAATCCATACCCAAGTTCTAGCGAAAGTGGATCAAGCGGCACAATAGGACCCATTTCAGAAGTACTATCTTGAGTCTGTTGCATACCCTTTTTATCTGAACTTTTTTGCATCTCATGTTCTTGAACGTGTACCCGTTCCCTTTTCCTTAGCTGCAGTCCCACAAAGGCAAAACACACGGCCATAAAAAATAAAATACTGTGGGGAAAACCCGGCAACACCGCCATAACGATCAATGCACCTGAGCCAATAAAATAAACAAGTGCACTTTTTGAAAATTGTTCCTGTACGTTTTGACCAAATGACCCTTGATCGCTTGATCGAGTGACAATAAAACCTGTTGCAACAGACAACAACAAAGAAGGAAGCTGTGCAAGCAACCCATCTCCTATCGTTAAATTTGTATAGGTCTGCAATGCTGCCTGAAAACCCTCCCTACGAAATATGACACCCACTATCAGGCCTGCAATCACATTTACAATGGTAATAAAAATACCAATTTTGACATTGCCCGATACGAACTTACTCGCTCCATCCATTGCTCCAAAAAAATCTGCTTCACGCTGAATTTGCCTCTTACGCTCTCGCGCTTCTTCTTCGGTGATAACACCTGCATTATATTCAGCATCAATGGACATGCTTTTGGTTGCATTGAAGTCTAAGGTAAAACGCGCAGCAACTTCTGCAATACGCGTCGCACCCTTAGTAATAACAAAAGCTTGCACTGCAATTAAAATGATGAATACCGTAAAACCAATTACTAGACCTTGCGTCCCGGATCCTCCCACCACAAAAGAACTAAACGCACGGATCATATACCCGCTAAACCGATCTCCTAACGTTAAAATCAACCGGGTGGAAGACACGTTCAGTCCAAGTCCAAAAACGGTTGAGGTCAACAAGAGCGAGGGAAATACAGAAAAATCTGTTGGTTTTTCAACAAATAACACCATAAGTAATATCAAAAGGTTAAAGATAAGATTAAAGGCCATCAACGCATCGAGAATTTGCGTGGGCAGAGGAACAACAATAGAAAAGACAACCACCAACACTGAAATCGCAACAAAAGCGTCAGTAGTGAAAAAGGCACTCTTACCGTGCGCCATAGTATGGGTTACCTCTTACGCTGTGCATGTGTTTTAAATTTATCCAGCTTGGTAAAAATCAGCACTAAAGCATTAAAATATTCGTAGGGAACTTCTCTCCCGATAGCAACCTGCGTGTACAACGCACGTGCAAGCGGTTTGTTTTCTTCTATCAAGATACCTGCCTCTTTTGCCAACCGTTTAATTCGGTATGCAGTCCCATCAGATCCTTTCGCAACCACAGTCGGCGCAGTCATGTATGCAGGCTCATATTGCACCGCAACTGCAAAATGAGTCGGATTAGTGATCACAACATCAGCGTCAGTGGTATTCCGAGCAGACTCTCTAACAAGAGATTGCATCTGCTTTCTAACATAACTTCTCACGAGCGGGTCCCCTTCCTGCTCTTTTAACTCCTCTTTCACTTCCTGCCGAGACATTTTTAACGAATCGATGAATTGCCTTCTTTGGAAGAAATAATCGGGAAGCGCGAACACCACTAACAGCAAACTTACTTCGAGGAGAACTTTACCCGCAAGGGATGTAATGTAGAAAATACTCTGGGTAAGACTCACACCCAATAAAGAAACAAACATAAAAAGATCATTACGTATAGTAAAATACGATACAAAAAATATCGCTGTAATCTTTATGAGAGATTTAAGTAAATTGAAAAGCCCTTCTGTTGAAAAAAATGAGCGTTTGAAAAAACGAATTACATCTGGAGATATTTTCTTAAACTGCGGTCGAATCGACTTTACCGAAAATAAAACGGTCTTGTTTTGTACAATGTTTGCCGCAACGCCAGAGACCAGCGCAACAAAGGAGATCGGAAGTGCAAGTTTCATAAAATACCGCACAAATACAAAAAACCATCCAGTATTCTGGATGGACGCGGTAGTAGCACGCGTAAAGAAAAACCTGAGTACACCGATGCACTCTCTCAATATAAATGGTGCAAGCAAGAACAAGGAAGTTGATGTGAAGAGCATCACAAACGCTCCATTTAGATCCTGGCTTTTCGGAACACGTCCTTCTTCTCGTGCTTTACGGAGTTTTGTTTCGGTAGGATCCTCTGACCTCCCTTCATCCTCAGCGGCAAACCACTGCAAATCAATAATAAAAGGAGGAAGCGGAAATGTTCCTTCTTGTTCTATCATAGGGCTTTTCCAAGCTTTACCAATAGCTGCTCAAACATTTCAAAACCGCCAAACAGTATAGAAACAAACAGGTTTATCATGTAAGGAAGAATTACGCTCAGTAAAACAAACGTAACTACGATTGTAAGCGGAAGCCCTTCAGAGAGTAGATTCATTTGTGGGGCCGCTTTTGTTAATAAACCCATTGAAACGTGGATTAACAGCAATGCTCCCATGATAGGCAGTGCGATAGTCATCGCGTGTAAAAAAAGAGCACTCAACGCTTTGGTAAAAAACAGCAGGAGCGCTTCCTGTTTCCGCAGAAAAACAAAGCAATTAACAGCCTGAAAGCTCCGCAGCACGCCTCCTAAAAACAGGATTTGAAATCCTTTTATTTGCAAAAAAACAAGCATCGCCACAAAGTTCAAAAACTGTCCCATCAAAGGATTTTCTATTTGTGCAAAGGTATCGTACATCTCAGATGTTCCAAAACCCATCTGATACGAAAAAAACTGTCCTGCCGCACTAAAAGTCGTAAAAATTACGCTAATAAAAAAACCTGTTAAAATCCCCAGCAAACCTTCTCCGAGCAACAAAAGCACATAGTACGCACTAAACTCACGAACCTGCACGGGTGCAGGGTACGCAAGCGGTAATACGAGGAATGCAATCAGGCCTGCGAGTGCCACCCTCACTACCCGAGAAACCGAGCGCACCGACAAGAGAGGTACCGTAAACATAAGCGCAAACACGCGGACCGCCGCAAGAAAAAAAAGAGAAGCCTGAGAAAAGAGTGCATCAAAGGACCGTTCCATCGCACATATCCACTAGACAGGTCCACTCCTCACTAACTGAGGGATAATGTCAAACAGCCTTACGGTATAATTCTGCAGCATTGTCAGCATCCACCCACCGAGGAGGGCAATCATTCCCAATATAGTCAACATCTTAGGAACAAAGGTAAGTGTTTGTTCCTGAATAGACGTCACTGCCTGAAAGATAGCCACTATTAAGCCAACGACAAGCGCTGTGCACAGAACAGGCGCGACAAGTAACACCACCTGAAAAACACCCTCTCGTATCAAGCCTAATACCGCACCTTGCGTCATCACACACTCCCGTCCTGTATGTTATAAAAACGAATGAAAAAGCCTATCTATCAGCAGATTCCAACCGTCCACCAGCACGAACAAAACCAATTTAAACGGCAATGAAATCTGAACCGGCGGCAGCATAATCATACCCATAGACATCAAAATACTCGCTACAACCATATCAACAATTATGAAAGGTAAGTACAGGAAGATACCAATCTGAAAGGCTACGGTCAGCTCATGCAGGATAAAAGCAGGGATAAGGACATACGTGGGCACGTCCGCAAGTGTATCTGGCTTAGGCAGCTTTGCCATGGACATACAAAGACGCACAGAAGACGGGTCATGCGCCATCTGACGATACATGAAGACACGCAGCGGTCTTTCTGCCTCCGTATATGCAGTCTGGATATCTACCTGGCCATCGGCAAGAGGTTTAAACGATTTGGCATAAATCTCAGTAAAGACCGGCCACATGATAAATAGGGCGAGAAACAATGCTATGCCGTGTAAAACCTGTGTGGGCGGCACTTGCTGCAGCGACAATGCACGTTTGATAAAATCAAGGACGATAGACAAGCGCAGAAAGGCAGTCATCAAAAGCAAGATACTCGGCGCAAGGGAAATGAGCGTGAGCAACAGGAGAAGTTGCACAGAAAAAGCCACTTCCCGATTGGTCTGGGGCTCCCGGATATCAAAATTGATGAAAGGAATGCGTGAAGCCGGCCGCTCAGCATTGATACCAGTAACGCCGCGCTCGACACCGCCGCGCGCATCCTGTGCAAAAAGCGGGAAGAAAAACAATAACACGAAAAAGAGCGCGCAGCGTACGCACGCACGAGCACGGATCACAGAGCATCCTGTGCAGCAGATTCTTCAGAATCATTACGAGGGATGCGACGCAACTTCTTTCTCGTATCTGCAAGAAAATCTGCCTCAACTAACGGTTTCCCCTTACCGGTAACGCGCGCGGGCAAGAGGCGCGCGAGCATCTGAGAAAAATCCGCACGGGCGTCAGTGCCCTGCTCATCAGCGACGATGTTCATGGTATCGATGAGCTCTTTGTCCTTGACCTCTGCAATGAGTGAAATGCACGTATCAGACGCTGCCAATACAAAGGCGCGCTCTGCAAGTCCTACCACGTACACTGCGCGCCCTGGCGCAATGGGCAAACAGGCAAGCCGCTTCAAAAATGGATCGTGCGCGCTAGAAAGAAACGCACTGCGTCTGATAAGACGCAGAAACCCGTATACAGCCGCACACACCACGCAGAGCACGAGACTAAAACGCAACAGAAGAGAAAACACCGAAGGGGACGGGTCACGCGCAACCGGGGCAGCGTCGAAACGGAACGCCTGTTCAGCAGGGGTGAGCGGGAACGCGTCCCCCCTCGTGTCACGCGCGGACTCAGGCGCCGGCTGCTCCTTCTGTGCAGAAGGCGGTGACACCGCTTCTGAAACGGCAGAAACATCTACCCCCTGCTGCTGTGCCCAGAGCTCAAAGGACACATGCAAAAAAACATGCACCGAAAGGAACAGCGTCGCGCACCGCGGTACGATCCGAAGGGAGCAATTAAACGTCCGCAATACGTTCTCCCGGCGAGAGAATTTCCGTAACACGCACCCCAAAGTTTTCATCAATAACCACCACCTCTCCTTTTGCGATCAACTTGTGATTGACCAAAATATCAACAGGTTCACCGGCAAGCTTATCCAACTCGATAATGTGGCCTTCCCCCATACCCAGGATATCTTTAATCATCATGCGTGTACGCCCGAGCTCAACGGTAACTTCCATGAACACGTCCATGATAAGCCCGATATTTCCCTGTTCTGCGCCACCTGCTGCATTCTGCAGCGGATGAAACTGGACTGACTGCACACTCGGACTCGCGGCGCCTATCCCCATCTGCATGTTCACGCCCCCCATTTGAGAATTGCCCACCTGCGCCTGCGGGCGCTGCATTGCCCCCCCCATCCTCTCGATAATTCGAACCATCAGCTGCTCAGACACCGACTCCCACAGCGTATACGAAGTGCCATCTAGCTCCACCGTATAGGTAAAAACGCACAGACGCTGCGGGGGAAAGCGAACCATCGCCTTAGGCACCTGCACCGACTCTGCAGGAGCCACACTTACATTCTGTACGTTCCGCGCCTCAAGCGTAGAAAGCTGTGCGCTGACATATTGGGTGATCGTTTCACTAACAACCGAAAGTCCCATATCATCGATTTGATCGTTGTCCTCATGACTGACCAAATTGACGAGTTTCTGCGCAAACTCAGGAGCCATGAGGAACAAATGGTCCCCTGCAAACTCTCCTTCAAAATCGATGACAGTTGCCACTAACATGTCCGGAATGACGCGGGAAAACTCTTCCTTAGAGGAAATTTCCACGCGCGGCGGGGAAATAGAAACAGTCTTACCGGTCAAAGACTCCAAGCTCGGGCAAAAGGAACCCACATTCGCCTGACAGAAAGACTGCAACAACTCGCTTTGTGCGCTGGAGAGCCCCCCACCGGAGAAAGACGCGCCCGCAGCGGGGGAGTCGCCGGCTCCCATCTCAACACCTGAAAGCAGGGCATCGATTTCAGCCTGAGAAATAGAGCCGTCACTCATACAATTCCTCCTCGTCCGCGGATAATTCCTCAAAATCCTCTTGGGAGGTACTTTCTATTCGTTCCAAAATCTGCGCGGCAATCTTTTTTCCCACCACCCCAGGCTGACACAAAAACTTCTTGCGGTTCCCAATACTGAGCACAAAAGGATCGCCCACATGGGTGTCGTGCAACCGGATGATATCCCCCACCCGGAGCCCAAGGACATCGCGCACTGAAAGGCGGAGCGACCCAACTTCTGCCACCACATCCATATCCACCGTGGATAGCTTGTCGCGCAGAACCCCCATGTACTGCGTGGTAGAACTCCTGCGCACCGAAGAAAACCAAAACTGACTCGACAACTTAGAAATGATAGGTTCTATGGTGATGTACGGAATGCAAAAGTTCATCATCCCCTCTTCCTCACCCACCTTTGTCTCGAGCGTCACCAACACCACCATCTCTGAGGGAGGAACGATCTGTGCGAATTGCGGGTTCGTTTCGATTTGACCCAGGCGCGGACGCAGATCGATAACCTGCGTCCAGGATTCACGCACATTCGCCAGAATACGGACGATGACCCCTTCCATTACTGAATTTTCAATATCAGTCAAATCCCGCTGCACCTTGGCTGCCTGTCCTGTTCCTCCAAAGAGGCGGTCAATGATAGAAAAAGTAATGGAGGGATCCACCTCAAGCACTGCGTTCCCTTTGAGCGGATCCATATTGATCACCGCAAGCGTGGAAGGCGTGGGAATAGAACGGATAAACTCCTCGTACGTGAGCTGATCTACTGACGCAACGTGCACGTGCACCATACTGCGCAGCTGCGCCGACAGCGAGGTAGTAGTCAACCGCGCAAAAGTCTCATGCATCAACGACAGTGTACGCATCTGCTCCTTTGAAAACTTATCCGGGCGCTTAAAATCATAGAGCTTAATCTTACGGGTGTCGCTGATAGGGCGCGCATCTTCAATACTTGCATCCCCAGAACTGATAGCCGTTAGCAGCTGATCTATTTCGTCCTGCGATAATACCTCTGTCATAGCATCCCCGTGATCTTTCCGTTAGGGCTTAAGTACGTCAAACTGCGTGAAACGAATGTCCTTGACTTTTGACCGAGAAAGTACATTGTCGTTAATCTCATTACGAATTTCAATCTTCACCTTTTGTTCATGCTCAGGACGCAACTCAGAGAGTGTTTTTCTCTGAAAGTACGAGCGCAAAAAATCCTTTAACTCCACCAAACGCGCGCTCAATTCCTGCTGTGCCGTTTTATCATTGAGCGGATACCCCAACGCAACGCTCACTACAACCGTCCCCGGTAGCGCATCTGCAGTATTAGTACGGATAAGGCCCACTGACTCGTAGTATTGCAAAAGCTCGCGAGACTCCCGAAACTCCTGTGAAACCGGATACGCCGTGTGGCTACTCCCCTGCTTTGCGAGCACCAGCGCGGTGGCTGTCACCACCGTCACAATGAAGATGACCGCCCCTACTGCAATGGCAACCCATCTGAGCAATCCTGGCAGAAAGCCCACCCTGTCCGCAGCAGGAGCGACAAGCTGTTCCTCAAAATCATCAGCGATATCTCCTATGGAGTCCTTTTCTGCCATACATCCTCCTCACGTACTACAGCGGCGTGCAGACGCGCCACCAGCTCAAACTCAGGCTGTGCAGATACCAGAAACTCACCTCCGGGAAAGGGGAAGCGGAAGTGTACCATCAAAAGTGACCCTCGTCCAGGATGACAATATCAACCCGCCGGTTGTACGCCCTCCCTTCAGGGCTTTCGTTTGAAAATTTTGCGCGTGTGTCTGCGTACCCTGCAAGGGAAAAGCGATTTTCCTGTGCACCAAAATCAGTAAGATAATGCAACACGCGCACTGCCCGACGGGTAGAAAGTTCCCAATTGTCTGTACTCCCATCTTCGGGCACCTCAACTGAGTCGGTGTGTCCCTCAATGCGAAACCGTCGACCGGCGAGCGCGTGATCAGACAAAAACTGCGCAACACGCAGCAACGCCTCCCGAGATTCCTCCACATTCAGATCAGAAGACCCCGGATAAAAAAACGAATCCGAAGTGAGCGAAATAACTAAGCCGCGCTCATCACTGGTCACCGCAATCTTATTGCTTTTAATCTCAGGAGCGAAAAGCGAAACCGCCTTCTTCAGCGCAGTCGCCAGCTTCTGTCCCTTTTCCAGTGAAGGCAGCGTGTTAACGGTGTTTCCCAAGTCAGCGAGCCTCCCTGAGGAGGCAGAAACCCCTCCACCGGTAGGATCACCTACAATCGATGCAGCAATACTCTGCAACACCGTGATATCAACTTCAGTTGGATTAAACAGCATGACAAAAAAACAGAGCATAAGCGTGACCATATCTGAGTATGTCGTTAGCCACCCTTGTGCCGCCCCGCGCGGAGCACGCTTCTTCCTTGCCATGAGCATTAATCCTTAATCAGTTCCATTTCCAGTTCCTTGCGCATCTTTGGACTCAAGTACGTCAGCAATCGCTGCGCAAGAACACGTGGATGATCCCCTGCCTGGATAGAAAGCACCCCTTCTATTACCATTTCCTTGGACTTTACCTCCAAATCGTGCTGATACTGCAACTTAGTAGCGACAGGAGTAATGAACCAATTCTGCACCAGCGAACCATAGAAAGTAGTGATAAGCGCAGTTGCCATGTTAGATCCCAGCGAGGACTTGTCTTCAAGCGTTGCAAGCATACCGATAAGCCCCATAACGGTGCCCAGCATACCATATCCGGGCGCGAGCGCAGCCCAGGAGTTCAAAAGGGAAATCCACGTATTGTGCCGATCTTCCATGTGCGTCAACTCGCTCTCCATCAGTGCCTTGATCGCATCTCCGTCCACACCGTCTACCACGTTCCGCAAACCAGTGCGCACGAAGTCATCGTCAAAGTCCTGAATTTCTTCTTCGAGCGCAAGTAAACCGGTGCGCCGACTTTTCTCAGCAAGCGCGTAGAGCCGCTGGACAATCTCCCGTTCGTGAAAATCCGCCGCATGAAAAACGCGCGCAATTACCCGAAAAACACCCACGGCATACGAAAGCGGATAGGTGAGAAAAAGCGTTAAGTACGAGCCCCCCACGGTGATCAACAATGACGGTACGTGAAAGAGCCCCCGCGCAGAACCACCGAGCACCGCACCAAAGATAATGATGGCAAAACCGCCGAAAAGCCCGATAAACGATGCGATGTCCATCGCTTCCCCCGTGTCTTAGGTCTCGTCGTTGAGGCAGCCGATGCTGCGCCGATAGGAGACAATTTTATCGATAACTTCTTGCACACTTTCCCTCACCACATAGCACTTACCCGACAGCATTTGAAGCGTTACATCAGGTGTACAACGCATCGTTTCAATGTGGTGGGGATTTACCCAATTTTCATTTCCATTCAGTCGCGTCACTTTAATCATCCCTCATCCCCATCACGCCACCTGCCGCTTAAGATACATTTTCACACAGTCGACACATCAGCGCTTCAAACTCAACACCGTATCCAACATGGTGTCGGATGTCTGAATCGTCTTTGCGCCCGCCTGAAACCCTTTTTGGGTAATGATCATATCCGTAAATTGATCGGTTAAATCTACGTTGCTCATCTCAAGTGTCCCTGCAATCAACTTTCCTTTCCCCATCACCCCCGACGTGCTAATGTTCGCTATCCCTGAGTTGTTCGATTGTACGTAGGTGTTCTCTCCTGCCTTCTCAAGACCACCTTGATTTGCAAATCCTGCAAGTGCAAGCTGGCCAATGTCTTGGCTCACCCCATTTGAATACACACCAGTGATGACACCGCTTTGATCTATTTTAAAATTTTCCAAATATCCCATTGCGTAACCGTCCTGCCGGTAGGCTTTGGTAGTACTGCGTTCAGCAAACTGCGTAATCGTATTGCGCGCGGTGCCAATTTCACCCAAGTTGAGCGTGAAAGCGTGGCGCGTAACCTGCCCTGCATCGTCCGGATTCGCACCGACAACATCGTACGACGCTTCAAGGAGCACCTGTCCGGTAGGACCGGTCACGTTCCCTGCAGTGTCGGTCACTGAAGCGAGGTGTCCAAAATTATCAAAATTTACAATAAAGGTGTTTGCCGCGCCGTCAGATGTCCCCACCCCTACACGCGTTTGCGTATCTACCTCTGTCCCCGGATCCACTGCGACAGTGGCCTGCCACTGATTGTTCGTCCCCGGCACACGCGAAAAGTTAATCTGCAACGTATGCTGCTGCCCGAAGCTATCATACACTTGAAAGTCAGTTGTCCACATGGACTTACGCACGTCCGCTTCGTTCGCATCTGCAGCAAGCTCAGGCAGACGCTTATCTAAATTACAGGCATAGTGAATAGTGCTGGTCTTCTGCGCATCTATCTTTTGCCCAATGGGGATAACGAGATCCTGCGTCTGTGCAGAGGAATTAATTAAACGCTCCCCCGCCACGTCCTGCGCCATCCAACCTTGAACGCGCATACCATTCGCAGGGTTCACGAGAGTGCCCGCATTATCAACCCCAAAGGCACCTGCGCGGGTGAAAAACGTCTTTTCCCCACTTTTCAGCACAAAAAAACCACTCCCCTGAATAGATACATCCGTATTGATACCCGTCGTTTGCAGTGCACCTTGCGTGTGAACAGTATCGATGCTTGCAATCAGCACGCCCAATCCCACTTCCTTGGGATTCACTCCTCCAACTTCTTCATTCGGACGCGCAGCCGCACTCAGTTGCTGAGAAATAAGATCTTGAAAATTAACACGACCACGCTTAAAACCGGTAGTGTTAACGTTCGCGACGTTGTTCCCAATGACATCCATGCGCGTTTGATGATTCTGCATACCAGACACACCTGAAAAAAGTGACCGCATCATATGCTCTGTGTCCTCCTCATGTGACTCATTTTCCTAATCTCTCTTTCTCTGCTTACAAACCATACAACTGCTACGACGCACTCGGATCTGCAATCACCTTGACGTGCTCCCATTCGTACCAGTGCGACCCCACCTGCACCTGGGGCTTGTCAGCACGGGTGACTGCACTGATAAGCCCACGAACAGTGTTATCCGCCTCAGTGACTTCAACCATTTTTCCCACCGCCTGCAGCGCTTCAGTATTGCCAAACAGCGTTCCGAGCTTCTCTACCTGCGCACTCATGTTGGCCATCTGCTCGAGCGAGGAAAATTGCGCCATTTGCGCAATAAACTGCGTGTCCTGCATAGGCGCAGTAGGATCCTGATGGGTAAGCTGCGCAATAAGGAGATGCAAAAAATCGTCCTTTCCTAACTCCCGCTTCGCACTGCGCGCGCCTGCCTCAAGCTGCTTGTTTATAACGCGCACATCCATTTCTAAACGCGTACGCTCAGCGGCGGTCATTTCAAACCGCATATTAGTGTTCTGTACCATGCCCCGGCCCTCCTCTCTTTTTCACCGGTTGTGTACGCTGACTCCCCCTACAGGGTAGGCAAAACCGGCGCGCCTATTTAGGCAAATACGTCAATCGTGAGCGCAGCTCCCTGCGCATGCCAATGGACTTCTTGCAGAACAGGCTCAACGCCCGCTCCCCCAAGACGCTGTGCAGCAGCGTAGGCTGCCGTCTGCGATGCCAAATGCCCGTCCTCTGCGTGCGCACCAGCGCCAAACCACTGCACATCAAACTGCGCAGCGTCAAAACCATTTGCCTCGAATGCACGCGCCAAATCCCCCAGATTTTCCTGAAAAGCTTCAAACGCCTCCTGAGAAGCAACGTGAATAGTACCCACCACCCGCTTATTCTCCGACAGGGCAAGACGTATGCTCACCGCACCAAGGTGCTCTGGCTTCAGCGCAATGTCGATGTATCCGCGTCCGTGATCTCGCAGCACAACCCGTCCAGATTGCGCAAGCTCTGCACTATGCGCACGAATGTGCGCCGAAAGAGCCGCCTGAGTGGTAGCAAATCCTCGGATCCCCTGCGACTGCGCTGTCTCCTCACGCGCGTGCGCAACTCCTTCAAACGCATGCTCCACGCCTGCACGCTCCCCCTCACGCAGCGGCGCCGTACCGTGCTCTTCCGCCCCCGCATCCATGTCCGCAGCCGACAGCTGCGCCTGCGCCGCAGGAAGTGCGGCGCCCGCGTGCGAAGACACACCCGACCCTGCACCGCGCGAATGCCTACGCGCGTCCAGCACAGTAAAGCGCGCGTCCGAAAAAGATCTCAACCCCTGAGGAGAATCCCCATGCCGAACCTGCCCGTACGCAGTCGCCCCCTGGAACGCCGCACCGGCGCTCACCCCTGCAGCAGCAGAGGCGTGAGACGCACCTGCCTTTCCTCCAAAGGAGCTGCCTGCTCCCCCAGACTGCAAAACAGGCTCACCACGGATAGCAGCCGCCACCAACCGCTGCCGCACCTCTGCATCGAAAATAACGTCAAAGACTTCAGACTCCGACGATGCCGCGTACGTGGCTTCGCTCCCCTGCTCACGCAGCAGGGCAGGGGCAGCGCCAGAAGGAAGAGACCCTCCGCGCAACCCCCGCGCACCAGCGCTTTCTCGCAGATGCTCCCCAGACTCCTGCCCACACAGGTCCTGCACGTGCGGTGCAGTCTCCGGCACACGCTGCGCGTACGCGCGAGACAGTCCTGCAGGACGCGCTGCACGCCCCCGTTCCCCGGATGAGGGCTGCTCTGGCACAACAGACCGCGGCGTTACGGAAGTTGCCTGCCGCTCTGCTACAAGAAACTCCGGCGCGGACGGCCACGACGCACCACCCGAAGCTTCCTGCGCCGCGCGCACGTAATCAAAGGGCCGCACTCCTGACGCCGCCTCCTGCGCAGCACGCAAACCAGTTTCGTACGCCACGAGAAATACATCCGAAAGAGACTCTTCTGTGAAAACGTCCTGTTGGGTACCCGAACCGGTTTGCTGCTCATCAGCTTCCTCGCGCACCCTTTCGTGCACTGCAGCCGACGCAGGGGAAAGGGAGACTTTCTCTGGCGCAGCGCCACGCATATGGTCATGCAACGACTGAGCAAAAGAACACGGCGCTGCCGCACACGACGTACCGACTGAAATAGTCTCCTGCGCAGCAGGCGCAGACTCCGCCACACCGATACCAATGGCCCGTGCCAGCAGTCCTCTCAGTTCCATGCACTCCCCCCACTCCCTGCCATTCTCGGCGCACTGCGCAGCACGTCTTAGAAAAAAGACCTGCCAGTCCGGTTCGGACGCATCTTTTCAATACAAAGCGCACGAGAAATTCAGCACCCTCCCAAAGGCTCCAGCACACCGCTTCTTTCCCGTTCAGTATTTCCCCGTTTCCCCTGACAAAAGATGGATTCTCGGATACCTTTCCCCTCCGTCTATGGAAAAGGAAACAGCTGGCATTCTCTGCTCCTATACGCTTTTTCACAGTGCGCTCGTGCTGGCGCTGTCCCTCGCGCACGGGCGTACCCAGGTGCCCCCCAGCTCCACGCTCAGCTTTTTAACGGTCATTGTACTCTGGCACTGTCTGCTCTTCTTTTTTCTTGTCGCATATAGCAGAGAACCTGCAGATACCACCGTGCCGTTTAAACCGCTGCCTGAACAGACAGCGCCTATTTGTGCCGCCGCATCTTCTGACTGTAAGGAGAACCGCACCGCGCTGAAAACGCTGAACACTGCAACGCACATCACGCTTATCCGTGCCAGTGCTATTCCTACCGTTGGCTTTCTGCTTAAATTCCACGCACTGGCGGGGCTTTCTTACTTCCTCGTTGCAGGACTGAGCGTTTTGTTCCTCACCGATTTTATCGATGGCAAAATTGCCCGCGCAAGACGAGAAACATCCCGCGTGGGAGAAACGCTCGATGCAGCAAGCGACTACGCGCTTATCGGGCTCATCTCAGCGCTTTACTACCAAAGCGGTGTGGTGCCCCTGTGGTTCTTTGTGCTTATCATCACCCGGCTTTCGTTACAAACGGTTATTGCCTGTGTGTACGCGCTTTTTGGCCACCCGATGACCGGTTCCACCGCGAGGGGCAAAGCGACGGTGGCCGTGACTATGCTCCTGTACACGCTCGAACTTGCTCGTCTCCTGCTTCCGAACCTTTCGCGATCAAACAGCGGCGCGCGCTTTTTTACCGGGGCAGAAATCCTTGCAGGATTCGTCATTTTCACCGGGATAGTGGAAAAACTATATCTTGGCGTTCAGCATCGCCCGGGACGCTCCCCGTAGGAGAGACGATACTTGCGCCGTACCTTGCAACACACAAAACCTGTACCAACCGGGGCAAAAGGGGTGCACGCCCATGGATGAAGGAAGAGAAACTGTCCAGCCTGCGCATCGCGCGAAGGAGAGAGAAAAACAGGACGCCCATCTTGCATGGGAGGTACGGAAACGGCACGAGGCGTGCCGCCTGCGCGTTTTTCACGTGCAAGAACTCGAAAGCGTTTCACCGCGCAAAACGGTACGTCGCTTTGTAACGCTCACTGCACCTGAGTGGGTAATCGTCGTGCCGCACGTGATGGAACGCGCACAACGTTTCTTCGTTATGGTGCGCCAGTGGCGCTGCGGTTCACAGACGGTGTGTACTGAATTTCCCGGCGGGGTTATCGACGCAGGGGAGCACCCTGAGGCCGCAGCGCGCAGGGAGCTGTTTGAAGAAACAGGAAGACGCGCTTCCTCTCTTGCACACCTTGGCACCATACACCCGAATCCTGCCGTGTTGGAGAACCGCGTGTACATCTTCAGCGCCGAGTGTACGCCTGAAGTACATGAACCGCAGTTGGATACCGACGAGTTTTTAGAGCGGTGCGTGCTCCCCGTGCACGACGTGTACGAACGCATGGGCCGCGCACCCTTTGACCACGCTCTCATGGGCGCAGCCCTCTTTCTTTTTTTGCGGGCGCATCCGCTTTCCTCCCTGTAACTCAGTACGGTACGTCGCCTGCAGCGCGTCCATCTAGGTCGGCATAGAGCGCTGCTCTAAAGGGGGGTATCATCCCGGCTGCATACTCTGCAGCGCAGAGCGTGTTGTGCAGCAGCATCGCGATAGTCATCGGTCCTACTCCCCCCGGAACAGGCGTGATCGCCTGCACCTTGTGCACCACTGCGTCAAAATCTACATCACCACACAGTCTTCTCCCGCGCGGTGCAGTTGCATCTGGCACGTGATGAATACCCACATCGATAACCACGGCGCCGGTGCGCACAAACGGCGCGCCAATGAAGCGCGCCTTTCCCAGTGCTGCAACGAGGATATCTGCCTGCACGCAGATATCCGCCAAACCGCGCGTGTGACTGTGACAGAGCGTCACGGTTGCATCACAGCCGGGAGAGGCAAAGAGCACCGCAAGCGGACGGCCAACAATGGCAGAGCGGCCGACAATTACCACGCGCGCCCCCGCAAGCGGCACCTGCGCACGCCGGAGCAAGTGCACAATCCCCGCGGGGGTGCAGGGAACAAACCCAGGCTGCGCAAGGAAGAGCGCACCACAGTTAAGCGGATGAAAGCCGTCGACATCTTTTTCTGGCGCCACTGCGCGGCACACCCGCGCTGCGTCAAGATGCGCAGGTAACGGCAATTGGATCAAAATGCCGTGCACCCGCGCGTCCTCATTGAGACGAGCAATAAGTTCTAACACCTGCGCGTGAGAGGCATGAGCAGGCAGCCGGTGCGTTTCCCCCCGCAGGTGGGCGCGAGCCAGGGCGCGCTGCTTTGCTGCAACGTAGGTACAAGAAGCCGGGTCATCCCCCACCAGCACTGCGGCAAGAAAGGGCGCCGTGCCTACCGCCGCACGCAGCGCCTGCACACGCGTTGCAAGACGCGCTGTACACTCGTGTGCGGCTTGTTTTCCATCGATGAGGCGTGCGTCCACGCGCCCAGTATAGACACGCGCACGCAACGGTGCAAAGACCGAACACGCACGGACACTAGACGGAAGCCCAAGAAACACCGTATGCTCGGCGTCGTATGAGCAGAACGTTCCGCGCGTGGCAGTGCGTTGGTGCGCTGTGTGCGCTCTCTCCCCTGCTGCCTGCCTACAGCTCCGAGGGCGTGCGAGAGGTACCCCCCTCTCAGTCCCCGCAGGTGGTGGTGGCGTACGAGCCCATTCGCCCCGGGGATCAGCTGCTCAAAATTGGCATTGTTGCAGGCTACCAGTTGTACATAGCAGGGAACGGAGGCGGATCAGGAGGAGGTGGTGGGGGCAAACTGCTCGGGGGCGGGGGGTTTCACCTTGGGTACGAGTATTTTTTTACCAAAAACTTTTCCCTCGGCGGGCAAGTTTCCTTTGAGTGTTACTACACGACCGGGTCAAACTATTACTTTTCTGTTCCCATCACGGTAAACCCCACGTATACGTTTGCCGTGGGGCGCTGGCGCATACCGCTCTCCCTGGGCGTTGGGCTCAACATTCAGTCCTATCTCGAAAAGAAGGCGCCGGGGCTTATTGCGGAAGCCAGCGCGGGGCTCTACTACCAGTACACCCCGGACTGGTCCATCGGCGGCATTGTTGCCTACACGCAGCTTGGGGACATTGCAAGCTCCCTCCAGAACTGCAGAGCCGTGGGCCTTGCCACCATTGACTTTGGGGTGCGCTACCACTTTTAGCCCCGCCGCCGGGGCAGATGGCGCGCACGTTCCTACTGGATAATGGCTTCAAGCGCAATTTCTATCATTTGGGTAAAGGAGCGCTCCCTCTCCTGCGCGCTAGTTACCGCGCCGGTTACCAGGTGGTCAGAGATAGTCAGGATGCTCAGCGCCTCGCGTCTGAACTTTGCAGCAAGCGTGTACAGCTCCGCCGTTTCCATTTCCACCGCCAACACCCCATACCGGGCCCACAGGCGCCAGCTTTCTGATTCATCGTAAAAGACGTCGGAGGAAATTACATTTCCCACCTGCACCCCCGTGCCCATTTCATCAGCAACCGACACTGCCGTGCGCAGGAGCGACCAGCTTGCCGTGGGCGCAAAGTGCATGCCGCTAAACCTGCGCGCGTTTATTGCAGAATCCGTTGCCGCACCCAGCGCACACACCACCGATTTGAGCGCCACTTCCTCCTGCAATCCACCGGCAGTTCCCACGCGGATTGCCTTTTGCACCCCATAATCTTGAAACAGCTCCGTTACGTAAATTGAGTGCGACGGCAGCCCCATACCTGTCCCCTGCACCGACACGCGCACCCCCTTGTAGGTTCCCGTAAACCCGAGCATGCCACGCACCTCATTGTAGCAATACGCATTGTGAAAAAAACGCTCCGCCACAAAACGCGCACGCAGCGGGTCACCGGGCAACAGCACGCGCGGCGCAATATCCTCTCCCTTTGCTCCAAGGTGAATACTCATCGTCACTCCCTCCCTTCGTGGGGCCTAGACCCACACGTTTCGGTAACCTCGCGCGTGTACGCTCAGCGCATGCAGCACCCGTTACGCTTTTTGCGCAAGGTACGCTTTTATAGACGCCGCTGCACGCCGCCCCTGCCCCATCGCACGAACAACCGTTGCCGCTCCTAAGACAATGTCTCCCCCAGCCCACACTCCCGGAATACTCGTCCGTTGATCCTCGTCCACCACGATAGTACCCCGCTCGCTCACTGCAAGACTGCGCGTTGTTTTTGCCATAAGCGGATTTGAACCATTCCCAACGGCAACGATCACCGCGTCTGCAGCAAGCTCACACTCAGCATCGCCGCAGGGCAGAAACACACGCTCTCCTGCATCAATCTGTTCCTGACAATCGCGAAACACCACCGCGCGCACGTTCCCCTCTTCATCCCCCAAAATGCGGGTGGTCTGACACAAAAAGTGAAACGTCACCCCCTCATCTTCTGCCTGTGCAATTTCCTCCACACAGGCGGTCATATCCGCACGCGTTTTTCTGTACAGACAGTGCACCTGCTCAGCCCCTAAACGGAGCGCCGTACGCGAGGAATCTACCGCCACATTCCCTCCACCGACTACCACCACTGACTTTGCCGCATACACCGGCGTGTCCGCATGCGCAGTGTCGTACGCTTTCATCAGCGTCGCACGCGTTAGGTAGTCGTTTGCTGCAAACACCCCGCACAATTCCTCACCCTCAATATTCATAAAGCGCGGCAATCCCGCACCGGTCCCGATAAAAACTGCATCAAAACCGTACTGCGAGAACAGCTGTTCCAGCGTTGCTGTTCTGCCCACCAAAAAGTTCATCCGGAACGTCACCCCCATTTTCTTGAGCGTTTCAATTTCCGTCACCACCACTTCTTCCGGCAGGCGAAACTCAGGAATACCATAGGTCACCACTCCACCCGGTTTGTGGAGCGCTTCGAACACCGTTACCGAATGGCCTGCACGCGCCGTATCTGAGGCAACTGCAAGACCTGCAGGTCCTGACCCGATGACGGCCACTTTCTTGTGCGTAGACGGCGCACAGTACGGAACTGTAATTTGACCATGCTGCCGCTCCCAGTCAGCGACAAAACGCTCAAGCGCACCAATCGACACCGCCTTGGACACATCCTTAAACATCTTTCCCACGGTACACTGCAATTGACACTGACGCTCATGCGGGCACACACGACCGCAAATTGCAGGGAGTAAACTCGTCGTCTTAATAATATCAACCGCTTCCTTAAAGGCTCCCCTTTGGACACACGCAATAAACTCAGGAATCGGCACTCCTACCGGACAACCCTTTACACACGGCTTGGTTTTACAATTCAAACAACGCTGAGACTCAACCAGTGCCTGCTGCTCTGTAAAACCCAGCGCCGCCTCCTGCATGAGGAGCGACCGCTTTTTTGGCGGCAGCATACGCATACGCTGCAAAGGGATCTGCGTGCGATCCTTCATCTTCAGCTCTTTACCCTGGAGCTGCGCCAGGCGCTGGCACGCTTCTTCCTGGAGCAGTGCGTGCGGCCGATACGTACGCGCTTCTGGTTCTGACTCACCGGTACGTCACACGTCTTGGCATCGCTTACGACATTTTGTACAGATGTCATACCTACCTCCCCGCGTGGTGCTTCATCTTACAGCAGTGGACATCATGCGCTTCCCTTGCCTGAAATGCCCTCATTCTCCGCATCATGCTCTCAAAATCAACTTGATGCCCGTCAAATTCAGGTCCGTCCACGCAAACAAATTTTATCTCAGAACCTACATTCACCCGACAGCCACCGCACATGCCAGTGCCGTCAATCATAATGGTGTTCAAAGATACCACCGTGCGGATCCCAAAGGGGCGCGTCGTTTCCGCACAAAACTTCATCATAATCGGCGGACCGATAGCAACCACCTCCTGTGGACAGGACGCGCGCTCGCACAGCTCACGCAGGGGTTCAGTCACTAAGCCCTTGCGCCCATATGAGCCGTCGTCTGTGACAATGACCAGCTCGTCTGCAAGCGCGCGCATCTCCTCTTCAAAAATAATTAAATCCCGATTGCGCGCCCCAAGGATTACAATGACGTGATTTCCAGCCCTTTTATGCGCCTGGGCAATAGGATACAGCGGAGCTGCCCCAATACCCCCTGCAACGCAGGCGACAGTTCCTACATTTTCAATGAGAGTTGGATTCCCCAACGGACCGAGAACTACAGAGATGGAATCGCCCACTTCCTTTTCGCACAGCCTCATAGTAGTGGCGCCAACAGTCTGGATCACTAACGCAATCCATCCTTCATCCGCATGCGCGTCCGCAATCGTTAGCGGTACGCGCTCAGCGTATTCGTCATCAAGTTGAACAAGCACAAACTGTCCTGCAGCACGATTCTTTGCGATATCAGGTGCATGCACCTTCAGGTAAAACACCTGCGGAGAAAATTGTTTCTTTTCTAGAATGCTGAACACAGCCATGCCTCCTTCGACCAAACTCTCGGAGGGATGGATGATAGTACAGCGAATGCAGATTTGTCAAAGAAAAGCCTTTCTTCAGCTCTGTCGCACAAGGCAGCTAACGCGCCGACCGCTGCTTTTCTCATCATTGTTTCCTGGCAGATTTTGCGTGCAGTCCTCATTCAAGCAAAACGCCATCGGCGCCGAGAAGGGTCCGATGAACAGACATACGTGTCGGGGAGGTTTACATGCGTAACACCGAATCCGCCACCTACGCCCGCATCGGCGGTGTGTTCCTCTCTTTCTTTGTGCTGTTACCCGTCTTCTGCCATGGCAGCAAAGAGAAGGGAGAGGAAGAAGAACCGGTTCGCCTCTCAGTCCTCATACGAGAGAAGCATTACTCTTCGGGCCTGCAGAATATGTTTACGAAGTTGGAATTGGAAGAAGGAATCGCCGTCACCGTCGAAACCATCCAGGACGATCAGTATCCTACGGTGCTTCACGCGCGCCTTGCAGACGGGACCGCTCCGGATATTGTAGAGGTGTCTCTTCCCTCGCTCCATGCCCTTGACCCATACCTTTACTTTGTAGATCTGAGCAAAGAAGCCTGGATACCGGACCTACTGATTCCTCCCACAGATCCGTACGGCAAGACATTTGCGCTTCCCTTAAACTGCGCCGTTTCTATCAATGCACTTTTCTACAACAAGGACCTTTTTGATCGCCACGGGATATCCGAGCCCAAAAGCTGGAATGAACTCCTAGAAAGCTGCGCTCTCATTGTAAAAAGTGGCATTTCTATCGTACCCCTCGCGCTCAACACAACGGAAAGCTTTCCGCATACGTTGCTTGCTGACGCGATTACAAAAGTACTCGGTGAGCAGGGCGCTCGAGATTTAGTCAAACGTGCCACAGACGACTCCATCGATTGGACGCACGAGCGTGCGCTCTATCCTGTACTCGGAGCCTATCTGGAGCTGTTCAAGCGGGGATACGTAAACAAACACCATCGGACTGCGCGCGTGCGCGAAATCATTCATGATTTTACACGCGATCGCATCGCTATGTACTTTGGCAGTCACCTGGTTGCAGATGCAATCATAAAAGAACGTCCTGGAATCAACTTGGGCACGTGCGTCCTCCCTATAACCGAAAATGCACAAGACGTACTGACTGGAAGTTTGGAAGTGCAAGGACTCGCAGTGCACAAAAAAAGCGCACGTGCGGCAACCGCATGTCGTGCACTCTCTGTGCTTGCGTCTGCCGCGTACCAAAACAGTTTCTTTGAAGAACACAAAGGGCTTCCTGCGTTTCGAAACACCACCAGCGCAGTTATTCCTGCGTGCCTCAGTGCCCTGTTTAAAAGCCATATAGAGAAAGGAAAAGTAATACAGGCAATCGACGCGTACGCGCAGGCGCAAAACACACCCCACAGAGCCTCTGTTTTTCCAGATTTCGCCGCGTATGTAACCGACCCGGCACCAACTGCGCACACCATGCTGCACCGCGCCCAAACTGAAGTGCGGAGGAGAAGAGAGCCGGTACAAAAAAAAGAATGAGAGCTCCTGCGCGGGCAATACGTGCCACGAGCCCGGCAGCTTAACCTACCGCGCGACAAGACAATCTTGCCACAGCCGGTCGAGGTCATAAAAGGCGCGCGCCTGCGCGCTCATAAGATGAACCAGGATAGACCCAAAGTCCAGCACCCGCCATTGCTCTTCGCAAAGGCCTCGTTTTTTTCGATGTACTTCTCTTAGGCCAAAGCGAGCCGCCTGCTCGCACACCAGACGATGAGCGCCGTGCAAGAGGCCAGGCACAGTGGCAACTACCGCAAAGTCCGTCCAGCCGCAGCGCGCGCTTACATCAAACACACATACATCCTCCGCGCGCGCATCACACAGAGCCTCTGCTACCGCGGAAGCAGCTCCGTTAGCACTCACGTTCCCTCCTTTACCAGATATCCATTAAAATCCTTCCCCAGGATAAGCGTAAAATCGATGCCCGTTTCCACCCCATACTCATCAAGCGAGGCGCTAGTTGTCTCAATATTCTGACAACGAATCACCTGCGCCACCACTTTAGCCACTGCAGGATTCCCAATGCGATCGACGAGTACCGTCTTTTGCACACTTTGCTCCAACGCATTATCAACGCGAACTACGTCGTAACCAAATCCTTGGTAAATATTCGCCGTCGTGCGCGCAAGACCGTGCGATTCAGTCCCGTTAAGAATTTCCAACGCATACACACGCTCAAAGGCCGTACCATTCTCTGACGCAAGCACCGCAAGCGTCTGGCGCACGATTTCCTTAATTTGCTGTCCATCACGAGATGGAAAAAGGAGTACCTTGCCGTCTACCACTCGTTTAGTCCCTGAAAAACGCTGCGGCACTAGGCGTTCTGAATCCAACTTAGATAATTCACCTATAAGCTTTTTTAAGTCAGCACGCCGAACGTTAGAACGTATTAGCCTGTTCAAGGAAAAAGCACGAGTTGAATGAACAAAAAACTCACTGTGATCATTAACACTACGCAACAAAGCTAAAATAGCTTTCTGTTTCCTCGATGCTGACTCCCCTTCTCCCTCATCCTCGTCTTCGTATAAAAGATAATCACGCATCTTATCCCCATCCAAAGACACTGATCCTGACGGTAACAGGACATGCCCTGCACGTTCTGTGTGCACGTCGATAGGCGTAGGGATAAACACCGACAGACCAGAGAGTAAATCTGTCAATTTAGAAAAGTTATCCAGCGAGCACACTACAGAAAAAGGAACGTTAATTCCCGTTAACTTTTCTACCTCCCTTTTATACTCCTCAATACCACGCTCGCTGTAAAGCGAACCGATGCCATCCGTACGGCCAAGACTCTGCAGAATAAGTCCCATATTATGGGGAATATCAAACATTGCCGCGCGCCTCGTTGCAGGATAATACGCAACAACATTGCTGGAGATTGGAACGTTCTCGTGCTCAATGACAAACAGCACCTTGAGAATATTGTCGCTAGAAAGTGAGGATTCAAGCGGACCGCGCTTCATACCAAAGAAGACTGCAAAGACGGTGATAACCAGCATAAAAAAAATGAGGAGTAAAAAAAGCCCATGTCTTCCCATATCCAACACTTTCATTGCACACTCCCTGGCCTCTCGTCGAACTGCGGCAGATACACACACTGCCCTACTTTTGCCCGACTGCCACCCGTTACACGGGTTGACTTACATCCTTTCCCAGTGCACGCAACATCGCACACGTACGCGGATGGGGCGTGGTACGTTTTTGCTCTGCGCACGCAATACTCGCACTCACTACTTTTGCAGCAAGCGCATCTAACGTTAACGTTGACACTGCACCGCGCAAGGACGCCGCCCAAGCACGAGCTGGCTCAATTTTGTCTGATATAAAAAGAATCTTTCCTAACACACCAAAGTCTTCACACCCAAAGGTATGCCAGCGCACCGCAGACAACAACACCTCATCCTGCACGCCAAATTCCTGTGCTAACACACACGCGGCTGCGCGCCCGTGCAAGAGCAACGGCGTACCACGCTCAGTTACATCAATGGGAAAACCATCGCGCGCAGCAGCACGCAACAAGAACACTTCCGAATGCTCCCGGCACATATCGTGCGCAATACCCGCGCAATAAACGTGCGGCTCAAGCTGCGCTTCCAACGCATACCGCCGTACCAGCATGCACCCAAACTCCGCTACACGACGCGAATGCTCATACCTAGGTGGCGAAAGCACTGCGCGCGCGTACGCGTCCACACGCGCAATCAGTGCCGTCATATCTGCAGACACAAAAGAGAACGCTGGCATCTGCGCCTGTCCAAGGAAAGAAAGAAAACGAGAAGAACAGGAAGAATCGTCCACTCCGGAGAAAGAAGGCAGAGGCTCACGACCGGTAGAGTCCACGCGCGATAATATACTCACGAACTGGGGAAGGGACAAGATAACCCCAGCTACGCCCCCGTTGAATTGCGGTGCGTATGTACGTTGACGAAATAGGAAGCGCCACATTCTCCGCCGAAACCCATGGGAAGGGAAACGATTGTAGAGTGCGTGTGGCGCGTTCTACGTTCCCCCCATCGCCTGACGTCACGGGGCGCGCACCCACGACAAAATCAACGTGTGTACTCCACGAATCGAACGCGTGCCAGTGCGGTACACTGCGCGCTGCATCTTCCCCCAATACCAGCGCGAGCTTGCCCTCAAGCTGTGCGCCATACTTTTCCCACACGTGCTGCACCGTCTCGGCAGTATACGAAATACCCCCACGCCTAATCTCACACTCTTCAACAGAAAAATACGGCGTTGTCCCAATTGCTAAATGGAGCATCCGCACCCGATCGTGCGCCCTTGCACTTCCTTCCTTTTCTTTGAAGGGGGAAACGAAGGTAGGCACAAACAGCACGCGGTCATACCCGGCGTGCCGGTGTACTGCATCAGCCAAGAGCAAGTGGCCCAGATGAACAGGATCGTACGAACCGCCAAACAGGGCTAACTTCATCCGCGCACTTTTCGTTTTCTGCTCAAGCTCACCGTTGCCCCAAAATCATCACGCGCCTGACACACCGGATCCTCAAGCTGAGCGTACATAAAACTGGGAGCTCGGTTCCGCTGCACAGGGGAACGCGACGCGCCCGCACCTGCGTCAGAGAGACGCACAAAAGCCTCCTGCAATTCATCTAAACCCCAGCGATTGTGCACCGAGACTCCACAAACCTCAGTGGATGGGTGCTGTGCACGAAGCTGCTGCAAACACTCACGCGCATTCGGCAAATCAAGCTTGGTACCTACGAGCACACGCGCCTTTGTCTCGAAGACAGGGGAGAAAGCGTACAATTCCTTGCAAAGCAAATCGTATGTATGCAGCGCACGCTCATCTGCAAGATCAATGAGAAATGCAAGCCCTGCACAGCGGGTCAAGTGCTTGAGAAAGCGCAACCCCAAGCCGACACCCTGCGAGGCGCGTTCGAGAATCCCAGGGACATCTGCCAGGATCACGTCGCGCCCATCCCCCGTACGCAGCACCCCCAAGTAAGGAATCCGGGTAGTGAAAGGATAAGGGGCAACGCGCGACCGCGCGTGGGTAAAAAAATTCAGCAAAGAAGATTTGCCCGCGTTGGGGAGCCCCACAAAGCCAACGTCTGCCACAATACGCAGTTCAACGTGCACCACACGTTCCTGCCCCGGCTGCCCAGAATGCGCGCGTTGCGGAGCCTGCTGCACTGGGCCACGGAAATGATAATTCCCCCAACCACCCCTTCCACCCGAAAGGAGCGTCACGCAACCTTCATGGGCATGACCAAAATCGTGCAAAACCTCATGAGTCTGCGCATCCCTTAAAAGACAACCCGGAGGCAGCGGTATAACACAATCGTGCCCCTTTGCACCAAAGCGGCGTGTCCCCTCTCCATCCTGCCCATTCTTTGCACGAAACACGCGTCCATACCTCAGGTGCACAAGCGTGCGCATGTTGCGCCGTACCTGGAACACAACGTCCCCGCCGCGCCCTCCATCGCCCCCCGCGGGGCCGCCGCGCGGGACATACTTTTCCCGCCGAAACGCCACACAGCCATTTCCACCCCGACCAGAGGAAACACGAATCAGCACCTCATCAACAAAACCGGCCATGTTCTCTCAAAAAACCTGTGCACGCCCCCTACGATCCCACAGACACGCAAATACCCCCTGACCCTTCTTACACCACAGACACAAAGCACAGGAGGCACCTGGTTCCCTCTATAAAAGTTCAAGAAGGCTGGTTTTCCACGCACACAGAAACGAGGCGCCTCCCCTTCCTTTGAAGATAGGTCACAACCCCAGGAGCAAGAGCAAACAACGTATCGTCCTTCCCCCTTCCCACATTTCCTCCCGGGTGAATTCGGGTACCCCGCTGGCGCACCAAAATCGAACCAGCACGAGCGCGCTGACCACCGAACAACTTTACTCCCAAATACTTCGGATTAGAATCGCGCCCGTTCTTAGATCCACTGCCACCTCTCTTTCGAGCCATACTACCCCCGTTTTGTCTTAACCGCGACGCTACGCACACACCACCCCCCTCCGCACGCAAAGATGCACCGAACTGGGATACTCCTGCATCAACGTACGTAAACCACGTTCTAGAAACTCCGCAGTGAAACACAAGAGAGCCAACGCGGAATCCGGACACCCCCCCACGCGAAAGGAGAGAAAACCCCGATCCGCCGCCTCTATCTGAGGACCCAAACGCTCAAGCCCAAGCACCGCAGTGCGCAAAAGCACACTAACTGCCGCACACACAACATCACCGCCTCGTGTTCCACGCGCAGCATGACCAGAGGCAACTGCAGATAAAAACTGCCCTCGGTCACCGACTTCAAGCAACACTCGGACCAGAGCCTACACCCCCACGATGTCACTAACGGTCAAGCGAGTGTACCACTGCCGATGACCGATAGTTCGGTGGTAATCCTTCTTGCTCTTATACTTGTACACGGTAATCTTCCGACTGCGAAAACATTCCCCCACCACCGCGCGCACACCCACTCCTTCAAGATAAGGAGAACCAATCCGCGTCAAACCCTCGCCACCAATCATCAACACCTCACGCACATCGATGCACCCGCCCGGCGCAACTTCGGAGATATTATCTACAACGATACTACTACCCCGTTCCACCTTATACTGCTTGCCCTTGTATTCAATCAGCGCGTACACAAAACCTCCAAAAAACACCCAGCTACACCTCTAACCACGCAGACGCAGCCATCCCTCGCACCGTTAGCGGAACGCACAGAGACGCTCACCAAGCACGAACGACACCTTACCTAGCGCGCCCACCGCCTGACTTCGCAGAAGACCTTCCCCGCCATGCAGGCTTCCTGCCTTCCTTTTCTGCGTTTTCAATCTCCGCCTGTGCAATTGCAAGTAAAGCGATAGGCACCGAGTAAGACGAACACGAAACGTAATCTAGTCCTACTTCCATACAAAAACGAATATTTTCTGACCGTGAACCGTGCTCCCCACACAAACCTAGCTGAATATCCGGCCGTGCCAGCCGTCCACGCTGCATAGCAACCTCAATTAACTCGCGCACGCGCGCATCGAGTATCGCAAAGGGGTTTCCGTCAACCAAATCATACATCGTGTAGTCCGGCATAAACGTATTGAAATCGTCTCTGGAGAGTCCAAGCGTTGTCTGCGTCAAGTCATTAGTCCCAAACGAGAAAAACTGCGCGTAGCGCGCAATCTCGTCTGCACTCAACGCAGCTGCAGGCAGCTCAATCATAGCACCCACCTTATAGTCAACCTCCTTTGCCTTGAGCGCAAGACGTACCTCTTCCTCTATCGAGCCGATACCCTGGTATGCGTGCCCCTCAATCTTTTTACCATACACAATCTGCTTTAACTCACGGAAATTCATGACAATGGGGATCATTATCTCTGGGTACACCGAGATCTTCTCTTTCTGCAACCGGTACACTGCCTCGAACACGGCGCGCACCTGCATGGCGTAGATTTCCGGGTATGAAATCGCAATACGGCACCCACGGTGACCCAGCATGGGATTCACCTCAGATAGCATGGAGATCCGCTCCTGCAACTCCTCCCGGGACAGACCTTTACCACAAACCTTCTCGGGATACTCCAAAAACTTGCTAACTTCACTCTCCCCGTGCGGCAAAAACTCGTGCAAAGGAGCATCCAGAAGGCGAATAGTCACTTCATGTCCCTGCATTACCTTGAAGATGCCGTAGAAATCCTCTCCCTGCATCTTTTGCAACTGCTTGAGACTGCCCGTCCGCTCCTCAGCATTCTCCGAGAAGATCATACGGCGGAACACATTTATCCGATCTTCTTTGAAGAACATATGCTCTGTACGACACAGTCCGATACCCTGCGCACCAAAGGCGAGCGCGAGCTCTGCATCGTGTGGACTGTCCGCGTTCGCCCGCACGTGAAACGAACGCACAAAACCCTTCGCAAGCTCGATGAAGCTCACTAGGCCAGACGTCTCTGGATCAGGCTCAACGAGCTGCGCAGCTCCCATATACAGGGTGGATTCCCCGTAGTAAGGAACATTAAGCGTTACAAAATCGCCCTCGTTGATAGTCATACCGTCAACGACCGCTTTGTCCGAATAAATCTTCATATCTGGACGGACCAAAGAGATCTTCCCATACTGACGGGCAACAACCGAAGCGTGGGCGGAGTACCCCCCCTCGTTAGAAAGAACACCAGTTGCCACCTCAATTGCCTTAACGTCCCCCGCGTACGTTGCAGGCATACACAAGATACACCGTGTATCTTGTCCGCCCATCTTCGCCACACGCCACGCCTCGATGAGGGAATCAGCGGTAAAGTATACTCGCCCAACCGCCGCACCAGGAGCACCAATAATCCCCCCCTGCGAGGATTTCAAACCTGTCACACTCGTCATATCAATGACCGGGTGCAAAATCTCGTTCAGCTGACCCGGTCTTACCGACTTGACCACGTATTCAGCATCCACCACCTCGCGCTCGTACAGGTCGAGCAGCAACCGTACCAAAGAGATTGTGCTCTTCGCTTCGACAGGTTTTTGCTCAATAAGCCATAAACTGCCCGCCTCGATAGTAAAGCGAACCTCCCGAATCTCTCGGCTGTGATCCTCCAGTTTCCACGCAATATCCTGCAACTGCTTAAGATAAGCCGGCTTTATCGCATTTACATCACTGCCTTCGGCATCGCATTCGTCGAACCGGTCCTCAAAATACTGACCCTGAAGTTTCTTCTCTCCAGTTATAATATTCCTACTGAAAAACCGACCCGAGTAGCTGCCTCCCCCATAATTCCCGTAGACCATAGGCTGAATAAGGATGGCAACTCCACCTTCCCCATCCTCCTCAAACGACAGCAGTTTACTAACAAGCCTTACCGCTTCTTCAAGCTGAACGTAGGCATCATCGAAAAAGCCGTCTGGAAGCAAGGCTCGATACCGATTCATCGCCTCGCGCCCAGAGGGAGAAGATTTTCCTCCCTGCAAAAAAACCTCTATTTCCTTCAGGGTTTCGACAAACTCCGAAGCACCCTTGGTGTTCTCCTCACTTTCTGCGATACCAAGCAATACCCCAAATACACCCTTCAAAAGGAAGAACACCTCGTGCGTTGCAAAATGCTCCCCGACACGCTCGGCAAACCCCGCGAAAGTATCCCGTGTCAAACCAAAGTTATGTAATACCGGATAATTCGAAATGGCCAAATTGGGGGATAAAACCACCTTGAGGAGCATAGGATTCTTTGCATCCGCATACTCTTTTCTGTTTAAAAGCGTAAACTTCCTTAAATACGGACTTAGCGCGGACCGAAGCTTCTCCCCATACAGACTACGAGAGACTGTCGCATCAATAACCACGCTCGGAAGCACGGGCAACCCCAGACTTGACAACTCATCCGCCTGACGACCCCGAATCCCCAAAAGCCCTCGGTCAAGCCTCTTATCGAGAGCCTCTTTATTGCTCAGAAAATGAATGGATTTGGCAATGTTCATTGTGCACTCCTAAAACAAATTTAACACCGTGTCTGGGGAACCGTGCAAAAACACCTCAAAACGAGAACTCGCCCCCTCCTTGAAATACTTAGAGAGCTTGGACAAATCCTTAATTTCCTCACCTGACACTGCAAACTGAATCACACTCCCGTGCTTCACCTTTCCCCATTTGAAGAGAGTGTTAATATCCACAATACGCTCACCATCGTAGAACACAATGACCTCTGAAGAAGGGTACCGCGCGTTGTAACTCCTGATAATACGCTTCCACGCTTCCACATTCCCGTTATGAAACAACTCGTTAGAAACAGGCACCGATATTAACTGAGACATCCGAATCGGACCTGCAGAGGCTTGAGCAGGAGGACGCGCGGTAGGAGACACAGACTCAGACGAAGCCCGATCACAGGTAGCCCCTTCAGACGCCCTGGCAGCGCCCGCACCCGACTTCTTTGCCGATCGAACCCTCTTGCCAGAACCCTCAGACTTTTTCGTAGACACAAATGCAAAAACCCCCGAAAGGATTTCTTTGGGAACCACGAACTTACGATTCTCTATCAGAGCAATCAAACCCTTGGCGACTTCGTCTGCAATCCGTTCATCAAGCGGTCCCCTATCCTGCTTTCCCACGTACACCAACAAGAGCTCATTTTTCCGAAAACCCTCGACAAGGGAGGCGTTCGAAGGATTCTTCGGGTTTATTGCCAAAAATCCAAGATCGGGGTGATGATAACCAAGTACAATATCCACTCCCTTCCACCGCGCAGTTTCCTGAGCAAACCCGAGACCCTCGACGGAAACCTTCCTTAGATTGTAAGAAAACAGCCGATACCCCCACGTGTCGATGAGTAGCACCGACAGGAGCGCTGCAACCTGCTCGCTTTGCATCTCCTTCGCACAGAGCAGCAGGTTGACCTGGTCTGCGACGTTATTCTTCGGATCACACTCATCCAACACGCTCAAAACGCCCTTCACATGACGCACTAGAGCATTAAAGTTCTTCTTCACCGCTGCAGGCGCGTAAAAACTAGATGCACTCACCACGTAACACTCCTTTGATGATTAAAAAGCTCCCCGAAACAGAAAAGTTCCAGGGAGCTTCGGATCACGACAAAGTCTATCTACAATCTCGCTAGAGTTCGCGAATGGCAGACCGCCTACCACGTCGACCCTTGCCTGCATCCACCGCGCCAGCCTTTCTCGTCTTCATTCCAACATCCGAGCGCACATCCACCTGCTCAGCGGCCACGGAAGACTCAAGCGCAGGAGTCTCATTTACCATATCCATAAAAGCCACCCTACCGCTGGACTCCTTCTGGTCGGCACTGCCGTCACTAGCAAAACTCTGACCGATATCAGCACGCACCGTCGAACGACGACGACTAAACGAAGCAAAGGCAGCGTCCGCAAATCCTTTAGAGATACCATGCAAGAACTCATTAAGCACGTTAGCCATACCGTCGAGCGTCGCCTTCTTGCGCTTTATAGACGTGATGTCGATATCGAGCAGTAAGCCCGGCTGCAAGTGAAAAGGATTTACCAAGTAATCGAAACGGTTAAACTCGGATTCCAAGAACGCGAGACGCTCCTCCATAACCCGACGCTCAATAGGATACTGGTAATCATACATACCCTTTAACTTCCCACGCATCAGAATAAGCTTCCTTCGCATCTTGTCTTTCTCGTACACAAACGTACGATTCATCCGCTCCACCTCGGTCTCAGCAGGCTTCACAAAAGCAATCTCGTCCCATACCTTCGCAATATCCTCGTACACGGGCTCACCAGTCTTATCCTTGTAATGCTTCTTTATATGCTTCTTGTACACCTTAGCAAGGTCATCAAAGTCGGTAATCTTCGCCATGAACCTAGACGCCTTAGACTTATCGTACTTAGTACGCAGCACATCCCATAGATGATCCACCTCCGTCTCAAAAGAACGAAGCATCACCTCATACCCCTTACGCTCCTCAATCAACTGAGCATTGTCGAGGTACTTTAAGCGCAACTGGTAACGCTCATCAGGAAGATTCGAAATATCTGTGTCATCATACTCACGAAGGATAAGCTCGCGCGCATTCTTGAAGTTCTCGATATACTGGTACCCCATCCTCGACGTATCAAGGATAGATGTAATCGAATTGATAGCCGTGTTAAAGCCACGATTCCTTATGTTCTCAAGGTCAACGATTTTTTTGATATTCTCGCGAACATTCAATTGGTCGAAAGTTTCCGGATCAATTTCTGCGCGCAAATTGCTGATTCTTTCCATCAACTCCCGCGAAATAAGCTCGTAGCGCTTGCTGTCAGGATTCTCGCAGTCATCGTCGGTGAAATCGCTCACCATCTTCATCTTTTCGAAGATGATACTGCTATCAGACATCTCTTCCTTACCCTGGTCGATAAGCTCGTCCTTCACGCGATCAATTTCTTTGTCGATGGCATCTATGTAGTGATTGGAGATGAGATCCTTAATAAGGTACGCTACCGTCGTCTGGTAATGGAAGATAGGGCTAACTAACTCTGAGTCCAGAATATTGATAGACAACTTCACGTCAGTGACGGTCTTAGGACGCGCAAGATTGTCCTTGAACGCACACTTGACTACCGCATACGCATTCTCTCCGCGGACAAAAGCACCCACATCAACCTTCTGACGCAGCAAAGAATTGGTGTGCGTCTCAAGCTCATTCACACCCCGCTGTATGTGACCCTGCAAGTGCCCGTACATATTCACCATCGACTTCTCGATCTCTCCGGTGTTGAACTTATCCGCTCCCGCAACCTCATCCAGTAGGATGGCAATCTCCTTCGGCGTGTAACGGTTCAACACCTTCATTTCCTCTCGGTCGATGAAACCACGGACTTTCTTCAGCATTTCGTCTTCCGCAGTCACCATGTACCGGTTGAACATGTTCTGGTAATTCTGGTTGAAGTAGTTATACAACTTTTCCTTCAACCCACCCATTACGTCCAGACGCTCGAGAACCTCCTTCGGCAGTTTAGTGTTCAGGTGGTGCAGAATCTTGTTTGTCTCTTCCTCTATTAACTGGTTCACCTCCTGCTGCTGGTCACGATAGTCCTGCGCCAGTGAATTCCTTGACCCAACCGCACTCGGCTTTTCGGGATGAAACACATTGGGACTCTTAGGTAGATCTAAACTTGCCATTTACTTTTCTCCTTACGCATGGCTTGAGTATTCTCTCTGCTACAATACCTTTCGCCGATTGTAAACATGTTTCATGAAATGTAAAGCTCTTTTTTATTTTTTCATACCTTTTTTGGTTCTTGTGGTATAACCGTGCCCACGTAATGACCTGCATAAAGGGAGTATCTAATGCACCTGAAAAAAGCACTTTGTCCTGCACTCTGCACCTTGCTCATCCACCTGTGCCTGCATGCAGGTGAACGCACTGTCCCCGTCGACATCTTCCTGATGATAGATAAATCACGCTCCATGCAAGAACCAGGAAAGTTCAGCAGTTTACACCGCTGGGTGCGCGATGAGTTCGTCTCCTCCATGATCATCCAAGGCGACTGGATAACCGTTTACCAGTTTTACGAAAAGCCTGAGGAACTTATCACCCTCACCTTACGCAGTGAGCAGGACCGAGATAAAATTATTTCCGTTGTCGATTCCATTATCCCAAACGGTCGCTACACAGACATCGGACGCGCTTTGGATACCGTCTGGGAGATACAGGAAAAAAGAAAAGACAACAACCGACACAAGGTTCTCTTGTTAGTTACTGACCTTGAGCACGACGCACCGCTCACCTCAAAGTACCGTGGCAAACAGCGTTCCTTTCAAAGTCCCTACCTTGTTAGAGCCCGACGCGTAAAACACGACAACTGGTACGAAATCACCTTGGATATGGCCGTGCACGACCGCGTTGCCCACACGGCACGGGAGCTGTATCGCAGCATCGCAGCTGCGCACTCGAAACGCCCGACCCCTACTCCTCCTGCAAGAGAGAGTAGTCCGCGCTATACCCCTTCGCTTGACTAGGCTGGTGCCTCCGTACTGCGTGCAAGGAAGCGTCCCGTGAATAGACCTTTACTGAGTGTGGCCGGATCGTTGTTCGTCGCTGCGTGGGCTCTGTATATTTTCTCCTGCTTTCGGCACGGTCACGTTCCTCCACGCAGAATTCCCCCGCATGATACCTTCGGCGCTCTACCCACTGCTGCACTTCCCAGCAACGCGCGGGACACCGCCGCACACCCGTCTGACACGGCAGACAATACGTCCGGCTCGTCCACCACGACAGACCCACGGTCACATGGAAACGCCCCGCCGGCCCCTGTAGGCGGAGCAGCACAGACACACACACAACCGCCTGTACAAACAGCAATGCGCATAGCCCTTTGGAGCCGTGCAACACATGGTGAACAGGAAGCACTCCAGCACCTCTTGGCAGGACTGTGGATACAAACTGAAATCTCCCCGAACTCAGGCGATATCCATCCTCTGCTGTTTTTTGACCGAGAACACGCGGAGATCACATTCTCACGCGCATCAGTCCAAGAAATCTTCCTGGTAGATAGCGCGCACACACACCGCAAGACGGTGTCATTTCTCACGCGCAACACCGCAATTTCCAGTATCCGCCGCCGCCTTGAGGTAACATTTGAATCCCACGAGGTGATACACGTAAGGGCGGTTGAAGACGTAGCACGGCTCAAAATTGGCAGCACGTCGATGTGGGACGGTCAATACACCAGATATCACGCCGGTCCGGCTAGTGCTCCTTCGCCCTGATGCGTTGCTGAGCAATTGCATTCCACAGGTTTATTCCTGGTTTTCCCCACGCTATCCCCATATCCACAGCTTCCCTACGCGTTTATGCACCGCCTTATACAGGAACTCATTCTAAAACACCGATGTGTGCCGGCCCCCTAGAATAGGGGAAACGTCTCGTACCCCGCATCTTTTAGTCGGTGACTAACAAAGCCGGAATCATCCTCCGGCACAAAAACTTGGTAGTACACCGCGTCTGCACGTCGGACCGTATGCAGCTGGAACCCAAAACCACGCCTCTCCAGATCGTCCATCAGCCGTTGCGCATTTTCCTTTGCTCGAAAAAACCCGAGCTGGTACCCCCGTGGCTTCTCATCTCCCTTGCCCACCTCATCGGGCACAGATACCCCTCCCTCGAGAATCGACACGCCCAAATTACGGGACGACGACATAGCAGACCGCGCAGCCGTGCCGTCTGTGGCCGCGTGCGCGCGACGGGTTCTGTGCGCTGCCACCACCTCGGGTACAGGACGTAGCTTCGCGTCCTGCAAGACAACTGTCTCAGATTTTCCCATTGATTCAACTGCTTCTCCGTACGCACGCGGCATCAAATGCCAAAAAACCGACGGCGCTATTTCCACCGCCCCTATAACCGAAAGTGCTTCAAAGCTTTGCGGATACCTCTCTGTCAGACGCTGTGCCACCTTCTCATCCTGAGTAATCCACCAACGAGTAAACAGCAACACCGTCTCAAACACATTGAACACACCCTGCGTGCCATACTCTTCCAATTTTTCTAACTGCTCATGGAGATGCGCGGCCGTAGACGCCGCATGGAGCGCAAGCCACACGTGATAAACCAAGAACGTGGCATGCTGTTTCTTGTTTAGCACCTGCACACCTATGTGCTCGACTTCTGCCAACGTTTCCCGTGCATACTCGCGCGCATCCGCAGCCATTGCATTACGCGTAGCTTCAAGTAAGAACTGCACGCGCTCAGTACCCAGCGCATACAACGCCGCATCTCGGTAACGATGTGCCGCACGCTCATGAGCATCGTGCAATTCCAAATACTGAGCAAAGAGCGAGAGCGCTTCCTTTTTCTCCGTAAACGAAGAAAGCAACGGAATATGCTGCTCAAAATACGCATGCACCTGCTGAAAATTGCGCAATGCAAAACCACGCATCGCCATTTCCTGGACACGCGCCGTATACGCGGCAACTGCTACGTGGAAGAAGAAAAAGGACGCGCACACCGCGCGCGACAGCACCATGCGCTGTGTATCGGACAAAAACTGCACGCATTAAGCAGAGAACCCAAACACGCACACGCGCGCCGTCCTGCGAGCCTTAGACGCGACTTTGTGTCATTGCAGTCTGGCTAGGGAACGTCCACATGCTCTGGAGAAGAAACGCCGCCTGTAGGAGCAGAGGTAGGACTGTCTTCACGTTTCTGTTTTCTTGTTTTCGCGTCCGGATCAATAAGAAAAAGCAACGCCGTAAGCGCACCGCACGCAAAGGCAAAAAGCAAGCTCAAAGTGACCGGCACTGCCTGAAAGGTATAAAAGACAAGCGATACATCGCAGCGGTGTTCCACGTTGAAGGACATGAAGAGCGCGAAACCCACAAGTACGATAATAAAAAAAATCAGCTTTCCATATGTCATTTTGCACGCTCCTGCACCAGATGGGCACGAAAGGTCCTGCCGCGCACTTCCTTCACTTGCACGTCCACAAAGCGTCCGATGTACGCAGGATCCACCTTTCCTTCAAGCACGGTCATTTCCCCAAGCTCTGTATGTCCAAACAATTCTTCAGGATTATTTCGCGAGCGCGACTCTACCAACACTGGCAATGTCTTTCCTACCCGTGCGCGCATCTTTTTCAAAGTAGTACTCATCTGCAGAGCAATGACGCGTTGTAGACGCGCAATCCGCGTTGCATCAGGGATACGATCGGGAAAGTCATAGGCAGGCGTTCCCTCGCGCGGGTTATAGTGATACATAAAAGCGGAATCAAACTCCACCTCCCGCATGAGATCCAGCGTTTGCTCAAAATCCTCCTCCGTCTCCCCCGGGAACCCAATAAGAATATCTGTGCTCAGCGCCACATTGGGGACACTCGCTTTCAGTTTACCCACCAGCGACAGATACCGCTCTCTCGTGTAACTCCGTCGCATCCGCTTGAGCACTCCATTCGCCCCATGCTGCACCGGCAAATGTACCAGACGACACAGACGAGATTCCTGAGCAATAGTAGCAATCAGATCATCAGAAAGGTCTTTAGGGTGACTGGAAACAAAGCGGATCCACTTTATCTGATCTTTGACTTCGCAACGACGAACCAAATGACGCAACAGCTGGGGAAAGGTAACTATGTTCCCTTCACGGTCTCTTCCCCGATACGAATTAACATTTTGTCCGAGTAACGTAATTTCCCGCACTCCTTTCTCAGAGAGCACATCCACTTCCTGCAAAATAGCGTCAAGATCACGCGAGATCTCCCGTCCACGCACGTATGGCACAATGCAAAACGAACAAAAATTATTGCAGCCATTCATGATGGGAACAAAACTTTGGAACGAACCTTCGCTATATGAAGAAGCGAAAAAACGATACCCAGAGACAGGATGCTCCCGGTAACGCTCGGAGATAAACTCAAAGCGGTAATCTTTCTGGGTAAGCTTCTGTTCAATTTCTTGGAAAATGGATTCAAATCGCGCGTGCGCAAACGTACCCACTACATAATCAATACGAGGAAACTGCTGCTGAATTTTGTCGTGTAAACGCTGTGCCATACACCCCATAAGGATAATGAAAAACGCACGCTTTTTTTTAAGAGAAGAAAATAAGCCAAGTCTCCCAAAGACCCGCGTTTCTGCTGTAATTCGCACAGAACACGTATTGATAATCAGCACGTCGCACGTCTGCGCGTCTACCGCCTTTGTCCACCCCCGCGCCAACAGGAGCTGCTCTACAGAAGCAGACTCTGCAACATTCATCTGGCACCCGTACGTTTCAAAAAAATAGGTCAATGCTTTCCCTCTGCCTGAACAATCCTGCTCTCTTCTAAATCTTACAAACTAGACTGCTCTGTCAACACGGTGTACGCTTCTAGCGCGGTGTTAGTCTGCAAGAGGCGCGTCCGCAAATCGGGCCTTTTCAATTTTGAACTAAAAAAAGAAAGCGTTTGCAAATAGTACCGGTGCTGATTGGTAGCAGCGGCAATCATAAAAACAAGATGTACGTCTTGTCCGTCAAGAGGACCGAAATCAGCAATACCTTTTTTTGAAATTCCTACTGCCATAACCAAATCAGTTACAGAAGACAAGCGCACATGAGGAACTGCAATACCACACCCAATTGCAGTCGACATGAGCTCCTCGCGCCGCACTATTTCTGCCGCAAGCTCGCTACGATTTTTAATCTGAGGTGCAGTGCTCAAGCAATCAGAAAGCTCATAGAGCGCCGGACGACGCTCAGACTGTTCAAGATGCAGGATACGATCGGTGGACAGGATCCGCTCAATGGGCAAAACATCCGAATGGCTCTGTCTGTGAGAACAGGAAAGACAAGTGTCAACCCATCGCTCAACTTCTGACCTGCGAAACCGCCACACGGTGCCCACTTTTCCTGACGGAATCTTCCCCTTTTGCGCCCACTCATACACGGTACGTTCAGAAATTCGCAGGTACCGCGCAACCTCTTCTATCGTGAGAATTTCTTCGGACAAACCAACCTCCCCTTTCTCTGTAACAAGACACACTTGGGGTACGCATCATGCGTTGCGTAGAAATCTCACGCCCGGCGTGTATCACTCACACCCCTAACCTACCTGTCAGCAAGAGAGGGGAACCATTGAGGAAATCTCTCCAAAACAGAGGTTTTTTCCCGGAGCGCTGCAACTGTAAAAGAGACAGAACTCCATCGCCTGTCTGGACAAACACCCCATTTTTATCTGCAGCAAGCACCGTCCCCACAGGAGCGAGGGGAACAAACGAAGACTCACACGACCTCGCCTGCAAAATCGCTATCCTTTCCCCATCTTTATAGGTGAACAGACCCGGCCAGGGAGTAAAGGCCCGAATCTTGCGCTCCAACACAACTGCAGGATTACTCCAGTCCGCCAATCCCATCTCCCTACAGAGCTTACCACAAAATGTTGCCTGCGAGTGATCCTGTGCTGCAGGGGCGAGCGTGTGCCGCTCAACACCGACTAAAACATCATCCACAAGATCGGCAGCCACCAAAGACAAACGAGAAAGAAGCGCGCCAGTAGTCTCTGTACCGTCGAGCTGAACACGGGACTGCGCAAGAATGTCCCCTGCATCCATCTCCTCACCAATGTACTGGAGCGTCACACCCGTCTCGCAGTCCCCCGCTAAAATCGCCGCAGGGACCGGTGTACTCCCTCGCCAACGCGGCAACAACGAAGGATGAACGTTAATAGCACCGCGCGGGAAAAGCGCAAGGAACCGAGGGCCAAAAATCCTACCATAGGCAAAACACACCAGCACGTCCGGACGCAAAGCCTCCACCGCGTCATAAAAGGCGCGATCCAAACGCCCCGGAACGAAAAGAGACGCAGACTCAGGAAGAACCCCAGACGCTTTTAAGCGAAAAAATTCCCTTGCAACCGCAGAATGGACAAGCTTCCCCGAGCGTCCGACAGCAGCAGGAGGATTCGTCAAAACCCCCACAACCCGATGAGCGCACGCCACCCGGCGCAAAGAAGGCACGGCACACTCTGGAGTTCCCGCGAAGAAGACCCTCACCATGGGCTAACGAATCGTCCCGCGCAGCGCCGCATACCGACGAAGGGCATCATCCCTCCGCTTTTCGTCAATGCGATCCAAAAAAAGAATACCGTCAAGATGATCGTACTCGTGCTGGATCACTCTTGCCAGAATACCATCTGCATCAACGGCACAACGTTTACCATTCTCGTCGAGGTACTGCACACTCACCCGACGCGGACGCAACACCCTTTCATAAATGTGAGGAATGCTCAAACAGCCTTCCTCGTAGGAAGATTGCTCTTCAGACGCGGCAGTGATCTGGGGATTGATAAAAGCGCGGACGTGGTGCTCAACATCTACTACAAACACGCGGACGGTACGCCCTACCTGCGGCGCCGCAAGCCCCACACCGCCTGCCCCACGCATCACACGAAACATACCCGAGATGAACGCGCGCAGCTGCTCGTCCACCTCCGAAACCGGCTCGGAAACCGTTGTCAGGCACGGCTCACCTAAAAACTTAAGCTCCACCGCCTCTTCCCGCTCTTACCCAAGAGAAACTCATACCCGCTTAGTACAGCCTTGAGTCGCTGACCTTGCGCCCCTTCTTCATCAGCTTGCGCCGCAACGCCTTCTTCTTGCGATTCAGAAGCGTGGAAGGCTTCTCATAAAATTCTTTTTTCTTCCACTCGCGAATAATACCTTCCTTCTCCACCTGGCGCTTGAAGCGCTTAATTGCCTTCTCTAAATTCTCAGAATCATCCACCGTTATGTGAGCCACCGACCCTCCCCTGAAAAAAACACAGCCTACCAGGGGTAGGCTAGCGCAAAAGACGTCCCCTGTCAATCGTTTCTTCCGAAAGCACTCCTGCCTCCCCCGCACGCACACCCTACGTGTCTCGCTTATGCAACCGCTGACCTTCCTAACGTGCGTCTACCTGTGGTACAGTGCAGCGCCGTGCGTAGAAGTCAAAATTGTCCGCACCGACCTCCTTTCGAGTGCATCCGTGGGACGCTAGCCTACCCTGCACAGGCGTCCACTCCTCCTGGGAGGAGGCCTGACCTGCCGTGAACATTACCCGAAGCCGCGTTGCGGTCTTTATCTCCTCCCTGACCGCTGTGCTTCTGCTGCTCACCGTTCAGTGCGCGCGGTACATGCTCATGCGTGGCAACGAGACAAAGGAACTGAACACACTCACTGAACGCGGCGCGATCTTGGACCGAAATGGCCGGTTTCTTGCCGTTGGAACCACCGTCTACAACCTCAGTGTTAACAAAAATCTTGTCTCAGACCCACGCACTGCAGCCCACGTGTTAGCACAGGTTCTTGACCTTTCAGAACAAGATATTGAAGAAAAATTCCGCACCGCGCGCGCTCACTTCTTTTACCTCAAGAAAAAAATGAGTGAAACGGAAAAGAACCTTGTCGCTCACGCTCTTAAGGAGCACTCCCTGAAAGGATTTCGCCTAGAGGCAGTGCGCAACCGCATCTATCCAGAAAGTAGCCTAGCGTCCACGGTCATCGGATACGTAGGTGATGACGGAAGGGGACTGAGCGGTATCGAGTACACCTTGCAGGATGTTCTTTCTCCTGCCCCGTACCACACCGGGTATACGGGCAAGGGGCATACTGTCACCCTCTCGATCGACCGAACCATCCAGTACATGATGGAAAAAATCGCAGATACTACGCTCCGGCGTACCCAGGCAGAAGGACTCATGTTCCTTGCGGTGGAGGCTAAGACAGGTCAGATTTTATCCTACGTCAGCAAGCCGTCTGCTAACCTTTCACACTTTTCCCAAAGTACCCCTGCCGAACGCTTCGATCGCCCCGCCCTTTTCATCTATGAGCCTGGCTCTGTGTTCAAAATTTTTTCCATCGCTGCACTGTTAGAACTCGGGGTAACTTACACCCACGACACGCTCCACTGCGACGGTTCCTTCTCCTTTACCTCCCCCTTTTCAAAACCAGGTCAAAAAGGCCATCTCATCCGCTGCCTGCGCCCACACGGTACCATCAGCGCTGAAGATATCATCCGGCTTTCGTGTAATGACGGCATGGCACAAATTGCTGAACGTGCCGACAACCACAGCTTTGAGCAGCTATTACGCGCCTTTGGATTTGGCGCGAAAACAGAAATTGAGTTACCGGGGGAAACCGTCGGTCTCTTCTCTCCCTCAGAACGCTGGTCCCACCGCAGCAAGCACACCATCGCAATCGGCCAGGAAATTGGCGTCTCTGCCTTGCAGGTTGTGGCTGCCGCTACCGCGCTCGCCAACGAGGGCGTACCGCTCGGCCTCTCCCTCCTCCATGAGGTCACTACCGCCGAAGGTACCGTGGTGTACCGGCACAAAAAGAAACCCAAAACACGCGTTATCTCCGCAGTAAATGCGCAAAAGGTGTTGCGATACATGCGCACCGCCGCAGAACTTGGCACCGGGAAAAAGGCGCTCGTAGACGGGGTGCCGATCGCAGTCAAAACAGGCACTGCGCAAATGGCGCACAGAAATGGTCGCGGCTACAGCGACACCGACTACCTTGCAAGTTGCATCGGCCTTTTCCCCGCGCACGATCCAGAAATTATCTTATACATTGCCATCATCCGTCCTATCGGACAAGCCTATGGAGAGCTCATTGCAGCGCCTGTCATCTCTCAAGCGGCAAACGAGATTATCGACTACCGCGGTATGGTCCGTGCCAATGCCCCGTTAATCCAACACAGCGGTCTCATCCATACGTCAGAACGGACACCTCCACGGTTGGGAACCCATATGCCAGACCTCACCGGTCAACCTAAACGTTTACTCCTGGATATTGCAAAACGCACCGACGTGCACCTTGTCCTTACAGGAGAAGGTTATGTGTACGAGCAGCATCCGCCTGCGGGCACACCTCTGACAAAAGGAATGACCATTGAACTCAAACTCAAATAAAAAGCGAGATCCCGCGCGTTTCCCGGCCGGTGTTGCGCAAGGCTGCAGTACCACACGCGTAGGGGATCTGAAACACAGAAGAAAGCATCCCTTTGAGAAGTTTTTTGCGCAAAACAGCGCTCTTTTTGCCCAGCGGTTTCCAGATCTTGCACATGCGCTGACACTTCCAAACGAGCAGCTCCTGCAACGTATCCCTCCTGATTACCTCCTTGCAGCGGCCCATGACGGAGACGCAACGCTTGCAGTACGGGGCACCTATCTCCACTCAAAATATCGGCCGCGGCAAGAGGCTGCACGTCTTATCAGCCAGGATTTTTTTACGCACGCGATTGCAAAAGGCGGCTATGTAGGTGCAGGTTTAGGTCTTGGCTATGTAGCAGAACTGTACGCGCAGCAGCACCCTACGCACACGGTAGTGCTTATCGAGCCAGATATATTCGTGTTCCTGCTTTTTTTAGCCAGTAGACCTCTCACTCCCCTCCTCCGACACGAACGTCTAAAAATACTGCCTGCACAGACGGTACCGGATGTGTTGCAGTTCCTGCGCGCCACGGGGGATGTGTCTCTCCCCCTGTTCCATTTCTTACCAGCCCAGGAGCTAAACGCCGCGTGGTTTCACGATTTTACCCAGGCGCACCGGCACGCAACTGCACAGGCAGAAACGAATAAGCAAACGCTGCAACGGTTCGGTCCGCTTTGGATACGCAACACTATAAAAAATGCCGCACAGCTGTGTGTGCGCACGCCCGTAAATGCGCTGCGCAACTGCGCGGCAGGGAGTACTGCACTCATCATTGCAGGTGGCCCTGGGGTGGATGCGAGTATATCGTTCCTTCCGTACCTAAAAAAAAAACACTGATTATTGCGGTTGATACCGCGTTGCGCGCGTGTGCACGCGCGCGCGTCACCCCGGACGTTGTGCTTCTGTTTGATCCACAATACTGGAACTATTTGCACGTAGCACGTGCGGTGGCGCCCCATGCACTGCTTATCACTGACATTTCTGTGTTCCCTGCAGTGTTTCGACTCCCGTGGGAGTACATTGTCCTTGCAGGTTCGGCATGCCCTTTCGCTACATCCCTTGCGCACCATGATGCCTCCTGCTCTCCTTCCCACGCTCTTCCTCTCCCTTTTGTCGCGCCTGATCTTCTCGCCTCAGGTGGGTCGGTTGCTACAAGTGCGTGGGAATGTGCCCGCTACTTGGGAGCGACAACCATAGTGTACATAGGGTTGGATCTGGCATTTCCTGGAGCGCGCACGCACTTTCGCGGAGCGCTGTTTGAGGAGCGGGCACACCTGCAATCGGGTCGAGTGGCTCCTGCCGAAACTACCTCCTTCTGTGCACTGCACTCCCTGCCCCTATATCCTGTCCCGGCTGCATCTGACCCCCATCCAGGAAAGAACTCCCCTGCTTCCCCTACCGGGGAGAACAAAGAGCAAACGGTGCTAACCGACGCGCGTTTTTCACTGTACGCCGCGTGGCTCGAAGCACACCTTGCGCGTTATACGCACATTAAAACGTATGCGCTTGAGCCTGCAGGAAGGAGAGTTGCAGGCATCACGCCCTTGCGCTTTTCCCAGCTTGTCACGTTACTCAACCGGTCTGCAGCTGTGCCGCACTGCCGGACCATGTATAGCCGCCGACGCAGGCTATACTCCCGGTATAGAAACAGCAGCGTGCAGGTCAATTGCACCGATGCGGTGCGCTGGAGGCGCACGATGAAGAGTACACCTGTGCACTGTCTCGGTCATTTCACGAAGAAAAAGAAATCCGCAGAAGGTGCACGGAACCTATGGCGTGCTCTCAGACGTGCGGATACGCGGTGCGCTTCTCTCCATAACCTCGAGCACGCACTTGAGAGAACTCGTTCCTTCCTCAACGCGATGCCACTGACACCCACAACGTATGAAAACAAAACACATGCATTGTACACAGCGCTGTGCACGCTCCTCCCGACCGAGCCTACCTACCGCGCACGGGCACACGCACACCTCTTTGAACTCCTCACCCGAACACTCAAGTTTTGCGCCGCCTATACCGAGAAGGGGGGGGAGTGGCGCGAGGCCTGACATCCGGGGCCACTCAAAGACGTGTGTGGGGCGCAGGGGCAGGGCCCGTGCGTTCCCCCTTTCAGGGAAAGAGCCAAGCGCGTGCGTCCTGCATCAGTTTTAGAAACACCAAGACGTCTACGTTTTGCTTCTTGCGATTCTCGTAGTCCGCCCAGCGGCGGGGCGTGTAGTGTGCATGGACGTCTGCCCTCACCTGTGCTGCATGCGCACAGCCGCGCGCAATCAGCTGGGCGTCGTGCGCGGGGGCGCGCCTAAGTTTTTCAGGAAGCACTTCTGACAGAAGGTATGCACTGAGTACGCGAATCAACGGCTGACGCTTGGTGTGCACCAACGTGAGAAGATGCGCGTGTGCCTGTTCAAAGTCGCCGCACAGGTGACACGCGAATGCGAGGTAAAAGCGAGTCCACGGCTGGACGGGTGCCTGTGTGGCGGCAACGCGCGTCATAAAGGTACGCAGCTCCGAGTACTTTCCCGCAAGGAGCTTGCCAACGGCAAAGGTGAGCGCGCACTTCATGATATACCGAGGGCGCTGCGCGTGCACAAAATGTTCTAGTCGCTCAAGTGCTTCAAAGTCACTTAAAAGGATCAGTGACTCTGAAAGGAGAGACACCCTCCGCAAGGCAACCCTATTGCGGGTGAACACTTCCTCCTCCAAAAGAGCTGCCAATGCCGACCAATCTTCCGCATCCAGGTATCGAAGCAGTCTCCTGTTTTTAACATAGAGTGTATTTATCAGCAAAAAGAGTAGGAGAAAAATGAGAAAAAAAATCCCATACGCGCGCACAGATTGCCAGCCTGTACCCCGGACAGGAGTGAGAAACAGAACATATCCGGTACCCATACACAGCAGCAGGAGTGCACCGTTAAAAAGCACTACTAATGCTTTGATCTTCATGGGAAATCTCCTATACTGCCTCCCCGCCTGTGCGGGGCGCCATTCTACTATGGGGGCGAGCGAAACGTGAATACGTATGCAATTGTAGATATATCCGAGGAAACCCACTTCAGCGATGACGTGTATCTTGATGACACTTTTTTAGTGCTGACCCCCGCAGGTCTCTTTGACGAAGCGCTAAAGAGTCGACTGCAGAAGTGGGACTTCACCACGGTGCACACCGGCGGACAACTGCTTTCTTCTGAGACTACACTGGAGTGTCCTCTGCCTGCATCCGGCGATCCAAACGCGAAGGGTGCTCCCGGATCCGAGGCCTTGCGTGCACAACGAAGCCGTTTTCACGCACTGGAGAAACAGTACAACGAGTTTCAAATGTTCGTTGAGCACGTTTTTGATCAGTATCGTGCAAAGCAGAGCCTGAACACGCGTGCGGTCATTGACCGTGCGAAGATGCTTTGCGAATTGGTAAAAAAGCATCGGCAAACGCTACTGCGCGTCCTTCCCACCATTCCCTACCGGGAGCACTACGCGCTTGAGACACATGCACTCCGTTCGACGTTGTATGCTGTTGTCATTGGGTTACAGCTAAAAATGCAACCGTTCAAGATCATTGAGCTCGCAACATCTTGTCTGCTTCACGAAATTGGCATGGCGCGCGTTATCCCGAAGGCGTACACCACGGAGGGGGAGTTAGATCCAAAAACGCAGAAGGCGATCTTTGCGCACCCTATTATCTCCTACCATATCCTGCGTGACCACTCGCTCCCTCTGCCGGTGTGTGTTGGGGCACTTGAGCATCACGAGCGCGAAAATGGGCTCGGCTACCCGCGCAGGCTCGTGGGAGAAAAGATTTCCCTCTATGGCAAGATAATCGCAGTCGCTTGTTCTTACGAGGCAGCAACCGCCCCGCGCTCATACAAGGAAATGAAAAACGCCGCTGAGGGCATCGTCGACCTTGTGCGTAACGCGAACACCCAGTATGACGAAGTCATTTCGCGCGCGCTTCTCTTTGCCCTGTCGTTTTATCCTATCGGGACCCATGTGCACTTATCAAACGGGAAAATCGCGCAGGTGGTGGACGTTAACCCCGACGACCCACGCTTCCCCATCGTGCAGGTACACGGAGAAATTCACCGCAACGGCAAGCCCATCATCCACAGCACGAGCGCGGACGAAATTTTTATCACGCGGGCCCTGAGCGTAAAGGAACAGCGCCTTATCCTTCAGGAAGGTGGCGACTGACCCTGCGCAGGGGCGGATGCCCCTTCCTGCTGCTGGCTTAGACGCTTTTTTAGCCCCTCTAGGTCGTGTTCGCAGCGAATAACTTCCTCAAACTCGTCGCGCTCGATGGTTTCTCGCTCCAAAAGGCGCGTTGCGATGTACTCAAGGAGCTCTTTTTTCTCCGTTAAGAGTGCTACCACCGCGCGGTAGCGCTCAGCTAGAACGCGCGCCACTTCCTCATCAACGTACTGCTGTGTGCACTCCGAATACTCGCGCGCTAACTGCGGCTCCGCGAGATACCCAGTTCCGCGGCGAGTAAGTGCAACGTTTTGAAACTTTGCGCTCATCCCATAATCTGTAATCATCTTGCGGACAATGTCTGTTGCGCGAGAAATATCGTTCCCTGCACCAGTTGAAACTTCCCCAAAGGCTACAAATTCCGCTGCGCGTCCTGAAAGCAGCACATCTACTTCTGCCAACAACTGCTGCTCCGTAACAATATGCCGATCGTCTTCAGGAATGTGAAAAGTATATCCAAGCGCAGAGGTGCCCCGGGGAATAATTGTAATTTTGTGCACCTTGTCTGCACCCTTCGTGAAGGTACCTGCAAGGGCATGTCCTGTCTCGTGGTACGCAATAATCCGGCGCTCTTCTTCTCGAATTACCCGACTTTTTTTCTGCAATCCTATCATTGTCTTTTCGACCGCTTCGTCCAAATCCGTTTCAATCACCTGCGCACGCCCAGACCGTACCGCAAGCAACGCTGCCTCGTTCACCACGTTTGCTAAATCAGCACCTGAATACCCACCGGTGATGCGCGCCACTGCCTTCAAATCCACTTCTGGCGCTAACTTCACGTTCTGCGCATGAATACGCAGAATTGCCTCTCTTCCCTTAAGATCGGGCCGATCTACGCAAACCTGTCGGTCAAAACGACCGGGGCGTAGGAGCGCAGGATCTAACACATCGGGGCGATTGGTAGCAGCAAGCAAAATGAGACCGGTGGTGTTATCAAACCCATCCATTTCTACCAGAAGCTGGTTAAGCGTTTGTTCCCGCTCATCGTTGGAATGGATAGCGTTCAGGCGGCTTTTTCCAATTGCGTCAAGCTCATCGATAAAAATAATCCCTGGCGCCTTCTCCCGCGCTTGTTTGAATAAATCGCGCACACGCGAGGCGCCAATCCCCACAAACATTTCGATGAAGTCTGAGCCACTGATGCGAAAAAAGGGCACTGACGCCTCACCTGCCACTGCGCGTGCAAGCAACGTCTTACCCGTCCCTGGGGGACCGACCAACAGCACCCCGCGGGGAATTTTCCCCCCGATTTCAGTATACTTTTTAGGGAACTTGAGAAAATCAACTACTTCCATCAGCTCTTCTTTTGCCTCATCCACCCCTGCAACGTCTGCAAAGCGTGTGGTGACCTTTCCTTCTTCCACCGCCGCAGAGCGCGCGTGTCCGGCTGAGAAAATACTGCTCCCCAGCCCGCTTACATTTGAGGCCATCCGCTTAAAGAAAAAGCGCCAGACAAAAAAGAGGATGAGCAGCGGAAAGAGATATTGAAATGTCTCTATGAGGTAATTGCGCTCGCGCGGCTTAATACTGTAGACCACCTGCCGCTCATCGAGCATGCTCAAAAAGGAATCGGAGAGGACACCGATGGCATGATAGGTAGGAGCCTCCCGCTCAGAGAGCAACGAGAAACCCCGCGCAGAAGGCGCAGGGCGCGCGGAAGTGTACCCGACAAAGTAAGGGGAACCGACAACAACCTTTACGATTTCCCCACTTGCAATGCGATCTTTAAATTCCGAGAACGGGATGATGCGCAAAGCACGGGAAAACAAAAAGTGGTTTGCAAGAGCAAGCAGCGCACAAAGAGCAAGGAGCACGAGCGAGAGCACCTTACGCGAATTTCTGCGCGGAGGTCTTTCGCGTGACGACGAAGGGCCTTTTTGAGGGCGGGGGGAGAACTTAAAAAACCCGAATGGATCTGAAGAATCATCTGACTGTTTGTAGCGCGTATTCATCTCAGTTAAGGCTCCCTTTTGCAGTGCGCGCGGGCACGCCGGCCCATGATACACGAAAAGAAGGTGAAACGTCGACAGACTGTGTGAGAGCCGTACGGCGCAGCTTAGCGACGTCCGCTGGGGCGGTATGCACGGTGCTGCAAAAAAATACACGCGCGCGGCTATTGCTTACCCTCATGCGCGCGTTCACCGAAACTTCACCTAATGACACCTACCTATCACCCGTACCCGGGCGACAATCGCCCCTTTCTATACGCCGCGCTTCAGCGACGTGAGCACCTGTCCCTTATCCGGTACCGCGCAGGGCACGCGCAGGACCTGGCACCCTTGAGAGCGTTCTTGGCGCGCATCGAGGCGCACGCAACCGTCATTGGTGCACGCACGCGTGGGGACACCCTTTTTATCCTTGCCGCATCGATGCCGTCTGATGCACTGCGCGACGAAAAACACGCATATGTGCGCACAATCTCCTGGGAACAGGCTCCTCAGATACTTGAGACGTTGGAGCGTCCGCCGCTCCCTCCTTATTGCCCGCCCGTTCCTACTTCCTGTTCTTCTTCGCGTCTTATTCCCGACGTGCCGCACAACACCAGGTCACACGCGCAGGAGAGTTCCTACACCTCTCGGCATGCGCTTTTGACGCTGCTCATTGAGTGGCGCGCGCTCATGGTAGAGATGGACTATTCAGTGAGAGCGCACAGGGTGCGGCGTAGTTCTGCTCCGTTGCATGAAAGACACGGCACTCTTCCCTCTGACGTACTGCTCTTCCAAACACAGGGGGAGGTCTGCGCTCTCTGTGCCTTTCAGTTGCAGCACGTGCGCGCAGTAGGCGGGCAGCGTCATCTTATCATTCATGAAGCGGCAGGAGGCGGGAACATTGCATGCGAACGCATTTTCTCTCTCAAGGAGATTGATTTTGCCACTGCAAAATTTACTGAGCGTATCCGTCGCGGGCTGTACCAGGTTGCTGTGCATACGGCACACGCAGACTTTACGGTCAACCTCATCGTTCCCTCACTCAGAGAGCAGGGCGGCGCCTACTCCCTTGCAGAGTCTTCTGCCTTTCACAGGAGGGAAAGCGCGTAAGCTGCAGGTTACGCAAAACTAGCGGTTCTAGCCCGGAGGGGTGAAGCGCACCGTGTGCATCGGCACGACCCCGCCAGAGAAGGCGGGCGCCCGTCTTCCCCGCGGTGGCGGGCTGCGCCCTGCTACCCCTGCGGAGCGGGGCCTTGTCTTTTTCCTGAGGGCTTGTTACGCTGCGCGCCAGTCCCCGAGGAAGAAGGAATTGCTATGAGTAGAGGTATTTCTACCTTCAGGAATATCGGCATCAGCGCGCACATAGATTCTGGAAAGACAACCCTTTCTGAGCGCATTCTCTTTTACTGTGATCGTATTCACGCCATCCATGAGGTGCGTGGTAAAGACGGTGTTGGCGCCACCATGGACAACATGGAGCTTGAGCGGGAGCGCGGTATTACCATCCAGTCTGCCTCCACCCAGGTCCAGTGGAAGGGACACACTATAAACGTCATTGACACTCCCGGGCACGTTGACTTCACCATCGAGGTGGAGCGCTCCTTGCGCGTTTTAGACGGTGCCGTCCTCGTACTCTGTTCGGTTGCAGGCGTCCAGTCCCAGTCCATCACTGTCGACCGGCAGCTCCGCCGCTATCACGTGCCCCGTATCTCATTTATCAATAAGTGTGATCGTACGGGTGCCAACCCTTTCAAGGTCTGCGCTCAGCTGCGCGAAAAGCTCTCCCTTAACGCGCATCTTATGCAGTTACCCATTGGGCTTGAAGACCGTCTAGAGGGTGTCATCGATTTAATTTCGCTCAAAGCCCTCTATTTCGAGGGAGAAAGTGGCGCGCACGTGCGTGAGGCGCCCATTCCCGAACAGTATCAGGCAGATGTGAAAAAGTACCGGGATGAACTCATCGATGCGGCGTCTTTGTTTTCTGACGAGCTTGCTGAGGCCTACCTTGAAGGAACTGAGACCGATCAATTGATTCGAGCGGCAGTACGTGCGGGCACCATTGCAGAAAAGTTTGTCCCGGTTTTTTGCGGTTCTGCGTACAAAAATAAAGGTATTCAGCCACTTTTGGACGCTATCACATACTATCTGCCAGATCCTACCGAGGTAACTAATACCGCGCTCGATCTGGATAGAGCCGAGGAGCCAGTTACCCTCTCCACCGATGCAGACGCACCGGTAGTTGCGCTCGGGTTTAAACTAGAGGATGGCAAATACGGCCAACTCACCTATGTGCGTGTATATCAGGGGACTATCAAAAAAGGGGCTGAGCTTTTTAACGTCCGCGCGCGCAAGAAATTCAAGGTGGGCCGTTTGGTACGGATGAACTCTAACCAGATGGAAGACATCAGTGAGGGAACCCCCGGAGACATTGTGGCGCTTTTCGGCGTGGACTGCGCGTCGGGAGACACCTTTTGCAGTGGAGATCTGAATTACGCAATGACTTCGATGTTTGTTCCAGAGCCGGTCATCTCGCTTTCCATCACTCCTAAGGACAAGCGGTCCGCTGACCAAGTTTCCAAAGCGCTGAACCGGTTCACCAAGGAAGATCCTACCTTCCGCAGCTTCGTAGATCCTGAGTCTAACCAAACTATCATCCAGGGGATGGGGGAGTTGCACCTGGATGTGTACATTGAGCGCATGCGACGCGAGTATAAGTGTGAGGTGGAGACGGGCATGCCGCAGGTGGCGTATCGGGAGGCAATTAGTGCGCGCGCGGATTTTAACTACACCCACAAAAAGCAAACCGGCGGTTCCGGGCAGTTCGGGCGTGTGGCCGGCTTTATAGAGCCCATCGCCGGGCAGGACTATGAGTTTGTAGATCAAATCAAGGGAGGAGTAATCCCAAATGAGTTTATCCCTTCGTGTGACAAAGGCTTTCGCACAGCGGTAAAGAAAGGAACTCTTATTGGTTTTCCGATTGTGGGGGTGCGCGTTACCATTAACGATGGGCAGTCTCACCCGGTTGACTCCTCAGACATGGCGTTCCAGGCGGCAGCGATTGGTGCCTTTCGTGAAGCGTACAATGGGGCAAAGCCAGTAGTCTTAGAGCCAATCATGCGAGTGTCGGTGGAAGGGCCCCAGGAGTTCCAAGGCAGTGTCTTTGGGTTAATTAACCAGCGGCGGGGAGTGGTGGTATCGTCAGCGGACGATGAACAATTTTCCCGCGTGGACGCGGAGGTCCCGCTGAGCGAGATGTTCGGGTTCTCCACCGTGCTACGTTCTTCCACACAAGGTAAGGCTGAGTATTCTATGGAGTTTGCTAAGTACGGCAAGGCACCGCAAGGTGTGACGGACTCGCTCATAAAGGAGTACCAAGAGAAACGAAAAGCAGAACAAAGGTAAGCGTAACGTGCTAGGCGGCGCGTCCTTTTCGACGCGGTGGCGAAGTCTTGAATAAGGGGGCTTTCTGGTGTACCCTCCCGGGCCGAACGGTACTCTCCTCACATGAGCCGAGGAGGTATCACGTGGGAGGTTAACATCATGAATGCTCATACGCTTGTGTACTCCGGCGTAGCACTTGCCTGCGCGGCTATGCTCGGCTCCTGTGCCTCGGGCGCCAAGGAGGAAGCTGAAAAGAAGGCTGCAGAGCAGCGTGCGCTTCTGGTCGAGAGTGCGCATGCTGACCGTAGGCTTATGGAGGCGCGTATCGGCGCGCAAGAGTCTGGCGCAGACACCCAGCACCCCGAACTTTTCTCCCAGATTCAGGACGTTGAGCGCCAGTCTACCGACGCCAAGATTGAAGGGGACCTCAAGAAAGCTGCCGGTGTCGCCTCAGAAGCTGCGGATAAGTACGAGATTCTCAGGAACCGAGTTGAAGTTGCTGACCTACAATCTAAGATCCAGACTCACCAGCTTGCGCAGTACGACGGGGACAGCGCGAACGCTGCGGAAGAATCGTGGAAGAAGGCACTTGAATTATACGAGACCGATAGCGCGCAGTGTCTGCAATCCACCGTCGAAGCGCTCGAGTCGTATCGGAAAGTCGCGCATGAGGGATTCGGCCGCTTACTACCCGATATGAAGGCACGTGCGGGTGCTGCAAAGACGGACGTTGGCGGTCTTAAGGTAGCCGTCGAGCTGCGTCCACAGCTGGAAGAAGCTGACAGCCAATACCAAGAAGCACGTGAAGCTGAAGAGGTAAATGCACGTGCCAAAGCTTTTAGCGGGTACCACCGTGCCCTCGAGATCTACACAGAACTGGGGAAGGTTGTACGCCTGAAGAAGACCGAGGCGGAAAAGGCGCTGCAGTCTGCAAAAACAAAGCAAAAGGCGTCCTCTGACCTTGCGCGGAGTGCGGATAAGAGTGCCCCACTTCCTGAAAACGCTCAGGGTTTCTCAAAGGAGCCGATTGAGGTAGAGCCGCTTCCAAACGACAGGCTTAACACAACGCAGGCAGATGAGTCTGCGCCGATCCCCATATCTGACACCTCTTCACCTTCTCGCGTGCAGTCTCGGGGTGTTGAAGACGGAGGACGTTCTCCAAAATCCTCTATGAACGAAGAAGGAGCCTCTCGATGAAGACACGTAATTTCTCGCTCGTATCCGCGTTGTACGTACTGCTGGGTGTTCCTCTGTTTGTGTCTGCCGCTTCCTACGACGACAATGAATTTTCTCGCAAGAGTCGTGCGTACTCGGAGCTTGCAGAGAAGACATACGATGCGGGAGAGTATGACGTCTCTGCAGAGTACGCCCGGCTCGCTGAGGATTTTGCGCAAAAATCCTCGGTCTACATCAAGGAAACTATGGCGCGCACCACTGCCGAGGACGCTATGAACGCTGCGCGCACCCGCCACGCGTGGGCGAAAAATGAGCGCATCGATCGCGCCTATCCGACCGAGTATTTGCTCGCTAGCGAGGCTATCAAGACCGGAGGGCTCGCTTTTGACAGCAAGCAGTACGACGTAGCGCTCACGTGGGCGCGTAAGGCGTTGGACGCACTCAAAAACGTAAAGCCTGAAAGTCAGTTGCTTGCAAAGGCCGCGAAGGAGGAGGCTGCGCGCAAGGCCGCCGAGGCACGAAAACTCGAAGAACAAAGAATTGCAGCCCAGAAAGCGCAGGAAGAACGTAAGCGTGCGGAGGAGGAAGCTGCGCGCAAGGCCGCCGAGGCACGAAAACTCGAAGAACAAAGAATTGCAGCCCAGAAAGCGCAGGAAGAACGTAAGCGTGCGGAGGAGGAAGCTGCGCGCAGGGCCGCCGAGGAAGCAGCGCGAAAGGCGGAGGAACTCGAGAAGGGTCGTGTGCTACCTGCGCAATACAAGGTGACTACGTGGTCCATTGACCGGGAATGTTTCTGGAATATTGCCAAAAACCCCGCCGTTTATGGCGACCCCTTCCTCTGGAAGAAGTTGTATGAGGCGAACAAGGACAAAATTCCTCAGTCCAAAAACCCCAATTGGGTAGAGCCTGAGACAGTCCTGGTCATCCCCAGTCTCAAGGGAGAGGAGCGCGAGGGTCTGTATGAGCCCAACGTGAAATACCGTCCTCTGCCGTAGCGGATAGGCAAGGGCGTATACGCTTTCTCCCCTTTTCCACAAGGGTGCAAGGGGCGTGGTTGGGAGCCCATAGAGAAAGAGCTCCCAGAGCGCTGGAACGCTACGGTGTCCAGCGCTCTTTGTGTGTTTTTGTCTCTACAAGAAAGTTCCACTTTTTGCTACACTTCCCTCCTATGGGCGTGTCCTTTGAAGAGCTTGGTTTGAATGAACAATCGCTTGCAGCGGTGCGACTCAAGGGGTTTCGGTGCCCAACTCCCATCCAGGCTGCTGCCATTCCCCGACTGTTGGCAGGGGATGCGAATATCATCGCAAAGGCCCGAACCGGGACTGGAAAAACGGCCGCCTTCGGCCTCCCCCTTATCCAAGAACTGGGAAGCCCGTGCGAACACCCAGGGGCCTTGGTGCTTGTTCCTACAAGGGAGCTCGCTGCGCAGGTCGCAAGCGAACTGAGCTCCCTGAGGATACAAAAAATACCCCGGATTCACACCGTGTACGGTGGAGTCTCCATCGCGGAGCAGCTGCGTAATCTTGAACAGGGTGGAGAGATAATAGTAGGAACGCCCGGGCGCGTCATCGATCATATTGAGCGCGGTTCTCTCGAGCTGTCTTATCTGCGCTACTTCATATTAGACGAAGCGGATGAGATGCTAAACATGGGTTTCGTTGAGGATATAGAGTCTATCTTCTCTCATGCAAATAAAGACGCACGCGTCCTTATGTTTTCTGCCACTATGCCCAGGCAGATCCTTTCTATTGCCTCTACCTTCATGGGAAGCTACGAGGTTGTTGAAGAAGTCACTCCAGAAGAGGCGCGCCCGCTCATTGAACAATTTATGTGGGTTGTAAGGGACGCTGACAAAATTGAGGCGCTTGTGCGCCTTATTGATGTGAGCGACAACTTTTACGGTCTGGTGTTCTGTCAAACCAAGGCGGACGCCGACACTGTTGCGAAATCTCTAGACGAACGCCATTACCATGTTGCTGCACTTCACGGAGATATTCCGCAAAGCCAGCGAGAAAAAATTCTCGAGCGCTTTCGTACAAAACGAGCGCGTATTCTCGTCGCCACTGATGTTGCCGCTCGCGGCATTGACATCGAAGGAATTACGCACGTGGTGAACTACTCCATTCCTCATGATAGCGCTACTTACACGCACCGCGTCGGCAGAACTGGACGCGCAGGATCACAGGGTATCGCTATCAGTTTTGTACGCCCACACGAGACACGACGGATGGAGTATCTGAGTAAACACTGTAATGGCGAATTGAAAGCTAGTACGGTACCTTTGGTGGAGCACATTCTTGCTCAAAAGGAGGGGCGTATTTTCTCGTCCCTCAAGACTCATCTTTGCCAATTACTCTCTGAAGGGGTGCACGGAACCTTTACCCGTTTTGCGCAGCGGCTGCTCCAAGAAGACCTTAAAGCTCGCGTGGCAGAAGCCCCGGGTACTCCCGCTGACGTTCCTCAGGAACCGAACGTGTCGCTTGTCGCCGCGCTCCTGCAAATCCACTACGGTACTGCGCTGGACCCCAGGCAGTACCGGGATATTAAAACGATTACGCCAGAGACGGCCCGCGCACGTCCCCATGACGTGGAAAAGGCATATGTGCGCATTGAGTACGGAAAAAAAAGCTACCCCACTCGAAAGCGTGTTGTGCAGTTCATCTGTGCCCTGGTAAAAATCCCCGGTCATCTTGTAGATCGCGTTGACATAACCGAACGCTGCGCGTTTGCGCGCATACCCCGACGCGCAGCGGAGGAAGCAGTTCGCTTATCCAAGAAGCGCAAGGACCTGCCGCGCGTTTCCTTCGTCGGGCACGCCAATCGCCTGAGAAATACCGATACCCCTGCAGAAAAGTCTACCTATCCAAGGCGCCTCCCTCCCGGAGAAGGCCTAAGGGAGCAGATTTCAAGAAGAACCTCTTCCTCTAAGAAGGCTTCTGGGAAACCGGAGAATTCTCTTCCCCCCCCAAGAACATCGCCTTGATTGATGCAGCGGCTCACTGCGCCACTACAGCATTCGTGCAAGCCAGCGCGAGATACTAAGGGCATAGTTACCGACGGCTTCTATACCACGCACGATGTCCATATATAGGAGCTCCGCCTTTACATCTGCACCCTGCTCAAGACGTCTGCGCACAAGTCCTTTTAGATGGGCCCCCTTGCTTTCGATAGAGCGCGTCATTTGGTTTACGTGCAACACCTGCTTATCTTCCAGTGGACGGTTCAAGTGCGAATACACAAAGTCAACGCACTCATCCACCATGCCGACGTACGGGACTAACTCCTCGATATCATCACGCTTGAGCGGTACATTTCCCTTGATGCTCTTATGGAAGTACAACCCTATACCACACAAATGGTCAGTAATATTTTCAATATCGTCTGCAATGGAAAACATTAATTGCACGTTATGTTTTGCTTTCTCGCTCAAAGAAAGATGCGATGTTTTAATCAGAAAGCGCGAAAGCTGTTCCTGCATTTGATCTGCATAATCCTCTTCCTTTGTCAGGCGTGTTACGATCTCATCAGTAGAAAGCACACACGTTCCCTGAATGGACTTACGGATAGTAACAAGCATACCCTGTGCTATTGAAAACATTTTTTTCAGTTCAATTTCCGCACGAAAAATATGTGCCTCAGCGCTCTCTTTTACCGCAGTTTCTTGAAAAACAAGTTGATACCTTTCTGGAGCGTCGTCATACCGAGGACGAATTAACCACTCTACAAACGCTGCAAGGTGCTTAGTGAAGGGAAACACAATAATAGTGTTGACGATGTTAAACATACTGTGAAAGAGCGCAAGCCGCACTGTGATGTTATCAAAACCCGAATTCTTTGGAGTCAAAACATACAAGAGTGCCAAAACTGGATGAAAAAACATCAAAAAAACCAATGCACCAAACACATTAAACAGCACGTGGACTGCGGCAGCTCTCCGTGCGTTCAATTTACTCCCAATGGCTGCAATTGCAGCATCAATGGTAGAGCCCACATTACTTCCTAATACGCTTGCTGCAGCGAACTCCACTCCGATGACACCACCGAACGCCATAGTCAGCACGATCGCAGTGGTTGCAGACGAGGAGTGCAAGATGACCGTTAACATAAAGCCTGATAGGAGTCCTACAAAAACACTGAGCGCGCGATCCTCAACTGCAATTTTAAGGAAGGAAAGCTCTTCTACAGAAAGTGGAGGAATGAGCGAAGAGAGCAAACCAAGCCCGGTAAAGAGAAGACCAAAGCCCATGATGCTCTCGCCCAAATGTTCTTTATGCAAGTGTTTAAAAAAAGTCAGAAAATAGCCAATCCCAAAGGCGGGGACAGCGATTGACGCAAGCTTAAACTGAAAACCCACAAGCGCAACAATCCAAGCAGTAACAGTGGTACCGATATTCGCACCAAGAATTACGCCGATTGACTGCGTCAAAGAAAGCACTCCCGCGTTAATAAAAGAAATCGTCATAACCGTCGTAGCCCCTGACGACTGCACAATAGCGGTAACTGCCATGCCGGTTAGCACCGCGAAGAAACAGTTACTGGTCATCACTTGGAGAATTTTGTGGAGGCTTTCTCCAGTACCCTTTTGGATACCGTCACTCATCAGCTTCATACCAAAGAGCATGAAGCCAAGGCTTCCGATACCCTGCAAAAGGACAGCCACAAGGTGCATCGGCGCCCACCATAGCAAGAACAGGGGATACGTATCAATTGTCCGAAGCGGGACACTGCGCCGTACGGACGTATGTTTATTAGTCAATCTCTCTTTTCTCAAATAGTCTCGCCGTGACATCGCTTGTGTGCTACGCTGCGTCCCATGGAAACGCTAGGATTTTGTATGCTTTCTCCCTCCACTCTGCCTTTACGGAAGTGGGGAATCAGGTTATGTCGCGCAGGGTATCGCGCCCTGGGTGCACTGCTGGGTACGGGGGTCTTGGTTTGCTGTGCTTCAAGCACGAACATGACTGTTTCGAACGACTACCCTCCTAAGGAATTAGGAGTCCTGAATGCCTACACGGTCGACCGCTTGCGTACTGCGATTTCTCCACGCGACTTTACCTTTGTGTTTGACCCGCCGATCGACACTGTGCTTATGCAGTTCAAATTCCTACTGGACGGCATTACGCTCTACCTTGAGCGTAAGGACCGTACAGCACTGCGCGAAGCTATTGAGAAGTACTTAGGCGAATATGAAGCACAAACGCTCACGCGGGAAAAGAGTAGTGAGCGGGCGTACTTTGGGACAACTACTCCGCTGATGACCTGGGGTATTCTTGGCTCTGCGCACAATGCCACCCCCACTATGCGCTTTGAGTATCAGTTTATCACTGATGATCGCCCTTATTTTATCATTGCAAACCGCACGATTCCGGGTGCAAATGGTTACAACTGCCCTGCGGTGCGCATCGCACTATCTCCTGCTCAATGTTCACAGGTTATGCAGTATCTCGATCAGGGAAATCTTGACGCGCTGCTAGAGGAGATGGCGCAATCGTTTGAAACGTTTGACACACAACAGGATCCAAAGAAGACACCAGAGACAGATAAAAACGCCGCCTACAAGGGAAAGGAAAAGAAGGGGAAAAAGGAGGAAAGAGGACCACGCAGCATCATGAAGTAACCAGTGAAGAAAAGGCAGCCTGCACGGGGCGCGCGACCTCGCTACTCGTCTGAGCGTTCTGTGAGCCGCACGGCTACCACATGCTGCCGTCTGCCGCGGAGTACTGTAACGCGAACTTCATCGTCAGGCTTCTTATCCTCCAACACCGAGTAATAATCGCTCAGATTCGCTACAGGCTGGTTGTCGATGGCGGTAATGACGTCTCCCCCCAAGTAGATAACCGCTGCTCTCCGTCCCAGTCCATAGCGTACGGCCGTCGTACCACCGCGCAGTCCTGCCTGTGCAGCGGGGCTTCCCCGCTTGACCTGTGATACCAGCAATCCCTTGTCTACTGTAAGCTGCGCGTAGTGAGCAATAGATGCGTTGACTTGCACGAGTTCGGCATCGATTTTGCCGCGACGCACACGGCCGTAGCGAATTAGCTCGGACACTATGCGCTTTGCGGTATCTACTGGCACCGCAAAGCCAACACCAGAAGAACTTCCAGATGTAGAGTAAATAACGGTATTAATGCCTATCATGCGCCCCTGGGTATCCAGAAGCGGACCACCAGAATTCCCAGGATTGATCGCCGCGTCCGTCTGAATCATATTTCTGATGATACTGCTCTTATTTTGAATAGGACGCGCGAGAGCAGAAACAACCCCGACGGTAAGAGTACGCGCTAGTCCAAAGGGATTCCCGATGGCAAGCACCTTTTGTCCGACATCCAAGTTGCGCGAAGAACCGAAGCGGATAACTGTCAAGCGTGCTCCAGGGGGAGGGACAAACTTAAGCACCGCAAGATCATTCTCCCTGTCTACACCCACGACAGTTGCCTTGTACTGGCTGCCGTCGTGTAGCGAGAGATAAATTTTAGACGCACCCTCGATAACGTGCGTATTGGTGAGCACGTACCCGCGGGCGTCAATGATAGCGCCAGACCCAGAGCCACCTTCGAGAGGCACGGGCTCCAAGAACCAATTAACCCCTACCATCTCAGTGGTAATGTTGACAACGGCCTCGTTGGCACTGCGGTAAACGGCGATGTTCTGCCGCTCGTCGACGGTGTACGGGTCCCCCTCTGCAACAACCGTGGAAAAGCTGGTCGCTTCCGAAGAAGAAACGGAGAGGGAATCAGCTGCTTCGAGCACCGAGGACCTAGCAGAGAAGTCGAACCACCTTCCTAGAAAGAAGCCCACCGCGCACGCAGCCGCAAGCGCTGCGACCGCCGCAAGAATCCGCACCTTGTTGCGCACCAATCTCACCTCTGAGCCATGATGGATTCGAACCATCGACCCACGCCTTAAAAGGGCGTTGCTCTACCAGCTGAGCTAATAGCCCACGGCGCCACGCGCAGCGCCGCGGGCAGCGTGTATTGGAATTGGCATTTTGTCAAGTACGCCGCCTTTGCATCCCGTGCCCTGAAAGCTGCCCTAATCCCTTGACTAGAAAAACTATATTTCCCATCATGGAAAGGTTTTCTTGCCTCGATGGTGGAATTGGCAGACACGCTAGCTTCAGGTGCTAGTGCCTTCACCGGCGTGGGAGTTCAAGTCTCCCTCGAGGCACTTGCATCCTGCTACGCCCTAAGAGAAAAGTCATGATTACAGATTCCGTTATTGTTGTCCGGCTCTTGCTCAGCTTTGTCTCAGGACTTGCTATCGGGCTGGAGCGCTCCTCAAAGTTACAGGCAGCGGGATTGCGCACTCACACACTCATCTGTGTCGGTGCTACGGGCGTTATGCTCCTGTCCCTCTGCGTAAGTGAGATTACCGGAGACCACACCGGCGACCCCGGGCGCATCGCTGCACAGGTGGTTTCCGGCATGGGATTTCTCGGCGGCGGTGCCATCTTAAAAATGGGTGCAAACGTGAAAGGCTTAACCACTGCTACTACTATTTGGGTGACAGCAGGGATCGGTCTCGTTATCGGCGCAGGGCTGTACAGCGCAGGGGCGATGCTCGTGCTCCTCGTACTGATCACCCTTGCAGGCTTGGATAAAATTGAAAAGTGTGTATTTCCCACTCGCCAGAATAAGCGCCTAGAAATACAGTTCTCCCATCATGAACCTGAAGTCAACGAGGTTATGGAACTTCTTCGCAAGCATTCCATCATCGTCATTTCAACCAATTTTCAACATTCCAAGTCGGAGACAAGCTTTCCTAAGCTCGTCTTGCTTATCAGTGTACCGCAAAAGCTTAATATCCGAAAACTGAACCACGAGGTGCATATGCTTGAGTGCGTCCAGCAGTTCGTACTTCAGGAAACTCTCTGAATCCTGTGCGTTCATTTCCCTCCTTTTCACCCCATGACCTCTTGCACTTTTTAAACTACCTCTCTTTACTGGCACCCTTATGCGTCTATTAGACAGCAAGGGGGTACACGCCGTTTTTGAGCGGCTGCACGCAGCAAACCCGCAACCACAAGGAGAACTTCACTGGCGCAATACTTTTACGCTCCTGGTGGCAGTACTGCTTTCTGCGCAGGCAACAGACAAAAGCGTCAACAAGGCGACCGCTGCTCTGTTTGATGTGGCAGACACCCCCCAAGCAATGCTCGCGCTGGGGGAAGAACGGCTATGCTCCTACATACGGACGATTAATTTATACCCCACGAAAGCACGCCGAATCATTGCACTCAGTGCTGAACTCATCGAGCGCTTCGCTGCCCAAGTACCGTGCGACGCCCATGCCCTAGAGAGTCTACCCGGGGTCGGTCACAAGACGGCAAACGTAGTCCTGAACATGGGTTTTGGCATACCCACAATCGCAGTTGATACGCATATCCTGCGGACAGCGCCACGCATCGGGCTTTCCTCTGGAAGAACCCCACGCGCGGTTGAACGCGACTTGCTTGTGGTCACCCCGCGTGAGTTTCGCATGCATGCACATCACTGGATTTTACTCCACGGACGCTACACCTGCACCGCACGAAGACCACAGTGCACGGAGTGCTGCCTACGAGACCTATGCTGCAAAAACAACATATAAGAGAGAAATTGCTGGGCCGTACGTCCTGCGGCATTTTCAGGAATTTCTAAAAGAAGTTCGCTAACTAATTGACTCCTCACGCAAAAAAGAACGAGAAACCCTGCACACGCTCGCTGCCCGAGGAGCGCAGCGCACGCGCACACGCGTCCATCGTGGCACACGTGGTAACTACGTCATCGATAATCAAGGCATCACGCGGCACACGAGCGTGCGCCCCGAGCTCTATACTCCCTGCAAGATTCTCAACACGCGCAGCGCGCGACAATGTTTTCTGCGCGAAACGACCCTCTACTCGCACCAACGCACGATTAACGGTAAAACCAGCCAATTCTAGTCGACGCGACACGTCCTCAACCTGGTCCCATCCTCTCTCAGCCATCTTGCATGGCCGCGGCGGCACTGGCACCAACTCGGTACTTGCAGTGACGAAGGAGCGCTCACGCGCTGTACGCAAAAAACGCCCGGCAATGCGGGAAAAAAGAGCATCAAAATTCCGCTCCTGCTGTGTCTTCCACAACGACATAAGAAGACGCCCCACACCCAGGTACGGCAAAAGTGAAAAGACACGCCAAAGCGCAGGCGTTTCACCCGATTCTCGAAGCGCACGGCAAGAGACGCACAACGCTCGCGCTGAAACAAGCGGCTTGGCACAGCGACTACAGAAATCCTCAGGGTGTTCCAAAAAGTCATGTGCGCGCGCGTACAACCGATCCTGCACACACGAACAGCACAGAGGAACCGTCCCAGTACACCGGGACGCACAAAAAACACAGCACCGCGGCCCAAGGAAAGAAACATAAGCGTGAGCGACACTATCTCTCGCCCACAACCTCGCGCGAGAAAAAAGGATCACACCCCTACGTCCCTACCTCACACTGAGCCCTCAACACTGACATCAAAAACTTACGGACGGCGGTTAGACACCCCGCGCTGCACCATACCCATGAACTGATTCTCGTACCAACCCTGAGAATAAGGCTGGTGAGTACGTATGATAGGGCGCAACTTGTCCTCAATAGACTCCTTACAGTCCTCACACACATCATACTCCCGGAATGTCCAATACAACCTCTCGGGCAGCGAATTGTCCACTTCCTTCCGACAAATATCACACTGCAACGTCTTCATAAGCCCCCTCTTCTTCAACACACACCCTGCCCGTGCTAACAATTTACACACGGAGACAGGGACGCGTCCTACTGTAGCATATTCCCCAGCTTGTGTCGAGTAAAAAACAGTCGCCGTGACCGTGCGCGCTTGCGCACCGCAGACGCCCGCGTGCGTGCGCGACGTGGTTTATGGCACGCGCGAGACAAAAATATAGAAGTACCTCCAGAAATGGCAGGTATAGAACAGGCACACGAAAAGCGGCGCACGAAGTCCGCGTTTGCGCGGATAAGGGCGAGCACCGGATCTACCCCCATAAGATGTGCAAACGATATCACTGCAGTCAACAGCGCACCTACTGCAACATGCGCTGCTTGAGTGGCGGATTGTTCGGCAGAATTCTCTGACATCGCACGGAGCGCACGAAAGGTACGCGCACATTCTCGTACCACCTCCGTGCGTGTTGGACAAAAAAGACGCGCACGCGACGCGTTTTTTTGCATTTTGGACGCGCGCATGAGGGGAGGAACCGTTCGAGGAATGCCCTCTAACGGAGAAGCTGCACGGCGACGCTCCACCTGTGTTTTAATCCGTTCCCACTGATCAAACACCTCCTGTGCTGTTTGTGCTCGCTTCGGATTTTCCGGTCCAGGAAATCCTTCTGTTTGCCCAAATACGTGGGGGTGACGTCGAATTAACTTTTCCGTTAATGCAGTTACAACATCTGCAAGCGAGAACACCCCTCGCTGTTCATACATGTATGCAATCATACACACATTCATCAGCACGTCCCCCAACTCCTCCTGAACGTGAGCATACGACGAATGCTGTGCCTCGCCCTCTTCGAGGATAGCCTCAAGCGCTTCATACGTCTCCTCCAAAAAGGACGAACACATACTTACCGGCGTTTGTGCCAAATCCCACGCACATCCGTCCGGCGCACGCAACCGCACAATTATTTCATACAAGCGATAAAAAGCCTGCGCACACGCGCTCATCACCTCACTCCTACATTAGTTTGTACGTCATCGTGTGTAATTCTCACTCCATCCCCTGTGGTTTTCTGCCGGCGGCCAATCAACACCCGTATACCCAGCGCCGACAAAAGCAAAATCACCCCCGTAAAAACCTTGAGCGAAACACGCTGTACAGAGCCAAGGAAATAGGTCATCCAAAAGAGCACAGAAATACTACAGGCCGCTGCGAGTGCGTCGTAGCACGCAAAACGCACAAACGGCACACGCACAAACCCCGACGTCAGCGAAACCACATTACGAACCCCAAATGGGACAAAACGCGCAAGCACATATACCCAAAGGCCATAACGCGAAAGAAGTGTGACTATCTTTTGTGCGCGGCAGGACGCGAGCGTCCGCTCAAGAGCAGCCACACGCAACGCACCCTGTTGCAACAGGTATCCCCAAAAATACACCGCATAATCACTTATTAATGCACCTGCATACAACGCTCCTAGAAAGCTCGGCACAGATGCTCCATCCTGTCGACATACTAATGCACTCATGACAATCAGCGCATCTTCAGAAACCGGCACATGCACTCCTGCCAAGAGCAGGCTGACAAACACAACCATAGGTAACGAGTGAATATGCGCTGAAACCCAAGAAAAAAGCGTATGCACCACGCCCTACGCACCTCCATATCAGTTGTTAAAAATCCTGCGTGCCAGTCTATTCCCCACAAGCCAGCTGCTCAAGCTCTGCGCGCCATAGCGCACCGGAAGTGTCGCTGGGAAAATAAAAACCCACACGAGGGGAAAGGTTCACTTCCGTAAGACCGGGCCCATCAGGCACACAAGAACGCTTGAACTGCTGTGAAAACAAGCGGGTAAAAAAAACGCGCAGCGCTGCACATAGCTGCGCGCAAGAATACGCAGTTCCAAACGCATGCGCGGCCACACGAAAAAGTTTTCGAGGACCAAAACCGCTCACCGTTACGTGATACAGAAAAAAATCATGCAATTCATAAGGACCGAGCATCTCCTCGGTACACTGCACAATACGATCATCACAAGGAGGTATGAGCTCAGGACTCACCGGCTGTGCAACTATAGCTGCACAAACGCGAGAAAAGGCAGCACCGCGCGGTGCATAGGGAGAATCAGTTTCACACACAAAACGCTCAGGTACACGCCCAGCATAGGAAATCAAGGCTCGCACCACGGTTTTGGGCAAAGATGCGTTCACTGCGTACAGCGAAAGGTGATCGCCCCCAAAGGTTTCCCAACCAAGCGCACCTTCTGACGCATCTCCCGTACCAATCATGAGCGCATCAAGCTGGTTAGCACGATCTAACAAAATCTGCGTCCGTTCGCGCGCCTGTGCATTCTCATACGTACCGTCACACTGCTGCATCGTATGCCCAATATCATGGAGATGATGCGTCACTGCCGCGCTAATAGAAATTTCTTGCACAGTGCAACCGAGCGCACGCGCAAACTCCTGCGCCGCACCTTTCGTTCCTGACGTAGTACCAAAGCCAGGAAGCGTTAGCGCATAAAGTTGTGTACGCGCAATCGAGAGAAAATCTAACGCGCGCGCACATATTAGCAATGCACACGCCGAATCAACACCTCCTGAAACACCCACCACCAGGCGCCTACATCCCATGTGTTCAAGACGGAGTGCCACGCCCTGCGCGGCTAAGTCTATCGTTCTTTGCAAAAAACCGTCCTGCGTGTCTGACGGTGCAGAAACAGCGAGGCACGCGGCACCCGTGAGCGGGGGCACCGCATCCTGCGATTTTTGAAAAGCAGGCGGAAAAAAAGGACAGGGTACGCGAGGACGCCGCAGCGTGGCGTGCGCCTTTGACGCTGCAAATATGCCTGCAGGAAGCGTGACGCAGGGAGCCGATGCACCCAGAGTGGTATGTCCGCTACGCGCACGACGACGAAAGTGCACCAAAGACACATCTACGTCCGCACTAACATGCAGTCCACGCACCGCGTGCGCCGGACGCTCCCCCCGTTCTCGCATCTCCTGCAATGAGTCTTGGACCACACACTGCCCACACTCAAAAATACCACTTTCCGCGCCATACACCGCATCAGCACTAGACTCCCCCCACCCCGCATTTACGTACGCATACGCACATTGGTGCTGTGCACTGTATGCCGCAGCGTGCGCAGCAAAAATATCCGGTGTCTGCGCCGTACTTGGCGTACCGTAGGCTTGCAACACCAGCGTGGCAGGTACCGATCCATCCATCGCACCAACACAAAAAGAGAAAAGACCCTCTGCACTTTCAAAACACGTCTGCACATCGTACACCGGCACCGGTGCACCACCGTACAGGACCTCACAGGGCACTTGCATTTTTTGCGCGCCACACGCCGCCAGGGTATCCTGCACAACCAGTGCTAGAACACGACCTCGTGCGACAAGCGCAGTACACACACGCACCTGAGTGCGCAAAAAACAGGGCACACTCACAAGCGCCAACAGCTGACAATCAGCAGTGCCAGCACACAGTGCAGATACGTGCGTGCAGACTGCCGAAAGCAGCGTATCCTGAGCAAAAAGAGACGCACAGCTACACCCTGTTAGCGAAAGACGGGGAAACAATAGTATGTCCACACCGCATGAAGCTGCACGACGCACCGTCTGAATCATACGCTGGGTATTGTATGCACAGTCCGCAACACGCACCGCAGGGACTGCAAGCGCAAGCCGCACGTATCCACCCGTCCTATCCACACCACACCCCCTCACACACCCCGGTGTACAAATGAAAAAACTACGAACGCCTTACTCCACCTGTAAAAAGAACACTTCCGTTCGTTCATTGCCTGAAATATCACGCGCGCTAATCGCAAGCTCTGCAGTACCACGCGTGAGCACTACGCTCCCCAAAAACACGCGACCCTTCATCTCATATAACAGGCGTTCATTTAAAAGCGACCCTGACAGACACGCCTGCGAATCTTTCGCCACAATCAACTCAAAGGACACCGCGCTCACTTCCGATCCGTTCACCACAACATGCACTTGGAACGGAGTGAACGTCTGGGTACCATGCTCTAACACATCTGCGACTGCCGCATACAGACGATAGGTTCCCTGCGTAACGCGCCTGTGCACACGGGTGCGCTTGCGTGTATAGACATACCCGTCGGCATCGCGCGGCGCTGCTGTCCCCGAAAGAGCCAACACCCCTGTCTTTCCCGCCAATACCACATCCTGAATGGTGGGCTTTATGGTGTCCGACACCGAAGGTAGCAGGAGCAAGGGATTGAGATACACTTTGTTTTTTGTATCAATCACCTGGAACACAAAACTGTTTGGAGGTGCCCATGCACTTGATCCTGCGTATCCGACCGTTACCCCGGATTCTGCTTCCGCGGTAGAACCAAAATCCTGCGCGTTTTTCGCTTCGCGTAAATTTGCATATACCGTCTGCAACCCGTCTTCATGCGCAAAAATCAACGCATTTCCTAACGCGCTGGGAAAGACACGCGCACGGCGATGTTTTTGAAGTCGCATCACGCAGCGTCCGTACCCCGCAGTACGTACCGCGTATCCACGCCCTCCTGCAGAGTCTGCTCCATCAAAAATCAATCCCTGCTGTAACAGACCTGCGCCCACACTCTGTCCAAAAAGAGACAAAAACTTAGGTTTATCAACAGGCCATTCCAACGCACACAAGCGCCCTTCTCCTACAATCGCGAGCAACAGTACACCCACAAAAATCGTACGCACGCTGGCACACCCCCTCTGTCCCTACCCCTTACGGGATCCCTGCAATGTCAATGCGTGCAAGAAGCATATCGATACTTAGAAAGAATTTTTTTTCACCCTGAGTCAATGACACATCCTGTGCGTCAAACCGCACATCCCCCACCCTATGCACCGCGCGCTCAAAAACAGCAAACCGACACCGCTGCTCCTTCTGACTTAACACCGTCACAACATCGCACTCAGGCTGCACGCCCATACCAACAACATCCCCAACCAGGGGGATAATGTTTGTCTCTAACCTTTGGCAATCAATCACCCCTACCCCTTGTGCATGTTCAAATGCCACATAGCGCCCTTCGGTATCAAAATTCATCAAAAGCTGGTGACGTAACGCGCCCTCCAAATATTGATGGTGAACAATCTTGCACTGCACATCCGCAAGAGACACCAGGATAACGCGCTGCCTGTCCAAACCACACACGCACGCAGCAAGTGTGCCATCTGCAGAGAGAGTCACCCCAAACACAATTTCATATGTGCTCCCGCCCGGATAGAATGCACATCTGACAGTGCCGTCGGCACGTACAACCATCACCTTCCCATCAGAAAACCCTATAACCGCGCCTGCAGCAGAAGAGTGAAACGCGGTTATAGGCGCCGTGTGCAACACACGCCACCGTTGTACACCGCGCGCGTCATAGGAGGAAACGGCATTTCCCCCTGGGGAAAAGAGAAAAAAGCGATCTGCTTCAATATGCACAAAGCCTGGCTCAGCAATTTCTGCAAGGTGTTCCCCAGCAGGGTTAAAAACAGGCGTGCGCACTGCATGCTCAGGATACACCGCCCATGCGTGTGTAGAAGCAGAAAGGCGCTGGGTAACCCGCGTGGCAAACACAACCGACCCCTCATCGGTAAAATAGCCAAAGTACTCCCCCACCATGAAAGGTTGGAGGGTCTGCACTGTGTCAGCGTTTACGCGCACCGCGCGCTCAGGACGCTCTTCGTGCAATTCAGATGCAAGGTCACGTGCCCAAATAGGCAAAAAGTAAGGGTCAGCCCCGAGGGGGACGGCTGCTACAAACATATAGGCAATCAAAAATAGAGCGGAAAAAGAGATGAAATAACCTTTTTTCTCTTTAATCTTCATAGGGGAGAACATACAATGGTGCGCGATCTCTTTCAAGTTCGTTCGCCCTTCTTGCGAGGTTTGTTGTGCTTCGCGGCTGTGGGGGTGGGGTTGTTGCTTTTAAGGTGCGTTCTTCTTTCCTACTTGGGACGCGTTGTCTGTCCTTCTTTTTCTGCCCGGGCATCTGTCCGGCTACGCCCGTTGTAGCGTAAAGGAGCGGTAGTGCGCATTCGACTCCTCTTTGCTCCTGTCTCCTGCCTCCTTCTGGTTTGCTGCGCCGACAGCAGTGCCTTACGCTGGATACAGCAACCCTCCGCCACGCGCAACACACCTACCATCGCGTTTTTCCAAGTGACGTTCGATCGCTACAACACTCACCTATTGGAAACGCGCCTGCATGCTCAAACGCTTGAGTTCTATCACCACGACCAAACCTGGACTGCACGGGACATCCACTTTACACGCTACGACGGCAATGGACGTGCGAGCGTGCGCGGGCATGCAGGTGTTTTGCTCACTGACTGCGAAGGTACTGTTTTCTACCTCGGGAAAAAGGTGGACTGCTTCTTTCCCCATGAGGGTCTGCGTTTGGAAGGACGCGCATTTCGGTGGGAAAATACGCGAGCATTGTTCACAAGCGATCACTTCTCCCCTGTTCGCATCAGCGATGCATCAGGGGCTGTTGTCACCGGGGTTGGTTTATGCGTCAATGCACGCACCAAACGCTTTGTGTTTCAAAATGGCGTTCACATAGACGTCGATCTTGACTCTTTCGCCAAAACCCGCGCGTCACGGTACGCCGCACCGAATCTCAGTCCATGACTCGCGCGTCCTCATACCCTGCTTTTTCCCCCGTACCCTTCTTGCGCACTGTACTCCTTGCACTTTTTCTCATGTCCCTGTGCGTGTGGCAACACGCACACGCGCGGGGTAAGGTGCGCTTTTTTGCAGACAGTCTAGAAGGCTCTGCCGACCCCTACGCCCCACGCACTGTACTCCGCGGAAACGCGCGCATGTACTTTGCCGATTTAGAAATCCACGCAGATAAGATTGAAATTTCCGGCGACGACTATCATCTTGTTACCGCCACCGGCAACGTGCGCGGAGAAAAAAAAACACAGCACCTTACGTTCTCTGCACAATCTCTGCATTTTAGCAGAAATGCGCATACTACCGAACTACTCGGTGCTGCGCAGATTTCTGACAAAAGAGAAAACGTAACGGCACGTGCAGAGCGCATAGTCTACCACGAAAAAAACGAAACATTGCTCTTACAAATGAACGTGTCCCTTACCTACCAAGACCTGCAATGTCAGGCCATGTTCGGTATGTATTACCGCAAAAGCATATTCCTTGAATTAAGCGGTGCGCCACGGGTTAGCGACCGCGGTAATCTTTTTCAGGCAGAACGTATCACGTTGAATATGGCCCGTAGAGAAATTCAGCTACACGGAAAAGTGCAAGGCTCAATTCTCAAACCCTACGAATGGGAACAACACCGGTGACATTTCAACGCTTCCTGTCTGCCGCGCGCAGACTCCGTGCAAAGCACGATGTCACATATACTTTAAGCAGAGACAGAGAAAGAAAAAAATATTTCCTGGAATGAATCTCCACCGGGAGAAAAGCGCCTCGTGGCCGCTGCACTCAATAAAACATTTAGAACACGGCACGTGGTGCATGACGTCTCCTTTTCTGTACACCAAGCAGAGATAGTTGGGCTGTTCGGTCCCAATGGAGCAGGCAAATCAGTATCGTTCAGTATGGTAATGGGTCTGTGCCGTCCAGATAGCGGGCGCGTCCTGCTAGACTGCACAGACATAACGCCGCTACCCATACATGTGCGCGCGCGCATGGGCGTGTCCTACGTACCGCAAGAACCGTCTATTTTTAGAAAAATAACGGTAGAAGCAAACGTGCGCGCAATCATGCAAATGCGCCGCGATCTAAGTTACACAGAACAAACCGAGCGATGCGAAGCGCTGCTCAAAGCATTTCAGCTGACCCATGTGCGAAATCAAAGGGCAGACACGCTTTCAGGTGGCGAGCGCAAACGCGTGGAAATTGCGCGTGCATTAACGGTAAATCCACGCTTCTTAATTTTTGATGAACCCTTCTCCGGGATCGACCCTTGCGCCGTGCAGGATATCAAGCGCATTATCGTGCGTCTTGCGCGCTCAGGCGTTGGCATACTCATCACGGACCACAACGTACGTGAAACACTACAAATCACTGACCGAGCCTATATCATACACTGCGGCCATATTATCGCCCAGGGCAGTCCACAAGAGGTAGTACGATCCTCTCACGTACGCCAAGTGTACCTCGGCTCTCAGTTCCAGCTGTAAACTACAACGTGTGAAGTAAAAGATGCGGATGTGCCTCGTAAATCTCTCATGTGCCTTTAGCCACGATGAGCACTACCGTATTGAAAACAAGTGCACCCATACCAAAAAGCAGTGCCACGACGGTGATACACAGCAGCCGCCCATACGGGGCGTCACTACGTGTCAAAAAAAAGTAGAGCTCAACACTGCCCGCACACAAACAGGCAACCACTAACAGTACTGAACAGCCGACACATGAACGTAAAATAATAAACTGGCTTTTATCAAGAAAGTGAGAAAAGTTCCCAAACACATAAAGCAGCGACGCTGCACACAGCAGCACGCCCAGACACACCACCATCCGGTGCAGAAAGTAAACGGCCTCGCGCATACCCGCCGGCGAGTCTCGACCCACAGGGGCGGACCCTACCATAGAGGGTGCTGCCCATTCAATTACCACGGTATGTCTCAGCAATGGACAGTGCAAAAGGACTGCACGATACCACCATATACTGCGCGCCCAAATACTCTTGCGTTGGGATACACAAACTGCTAGGCTCCCCTACTCATGCGTGTGCGGACGTTTTGTTTTTCGCTTGTCTGTGCCCTGGGCGCGAGTACGTACCTTCTGTGGAGGGGATGGCTTCAGCTCTCCCTGCCGGCGGGAAGTTATGGGGTTATGCGATCACGCTCAGGTGGTTACCACCACGCGCTCATCGCTCCGGGGCGATTTCTCTGGCGCTGGGAGCCGCTGCTCCCGTCCAATGCGGAGCTCTTTGCCTTTGAGTTGAAGAAGCAGACGGTCTCCGTCACCGTTCAGGACGTCCTGCCCGCGGCGAAGGAGTACGCGCAGCTGCTTGACCAACACGCACCCTTTGACTGGACTTTAGCGCTCTCGGCGCGCGTTGCTCTCAAAGAAGCTTTCCTGTTGGATACCGTGCAGCGAGAAAGGATCACTGACCAAAACTCGCTCGAGCGATACGTGGACACTACAGCACAAGCGGCACTCACCCAGGTGTCGCACGATTTCATCGCGCGCTGCATGGCCGACCCAGCCCTCTACGAGCGCGTTCACACGCAGTACGGGCTTGCCACACGAGAACTGAAACGCGCAATCGAAAAAGAAATTCCCCACTGCGCAATTTCAGAGGTGGTGCTTTCCGAGGTACACATACCAGACATGGTCCTGTACCACACTGCAGAGCAGGCCTACCGCGCGTTCGAAGCGAAGCGGTCCGAACACCTCAGTGCACTCGCGCAGCAAGCGGCAAAGCGCAGCGCACTTGAGAACTTTGAAATGCAACGCCTCACAAAGTGGGGTGAGTTTTTTCAGCGCTACCCAAGCGTCATCGACTTCCTAAACGCAATACGGCAGGATGGCGCCTCGACGCTCGAGACGCTCAAGAAGGGCTCGACCGCCAACCACCGAGCCATACCGCACGAAGAAACAACACGCTAAAAGCCACAACACTCACCGATCGGTTTGGGTTAGATACTCAGGGGTAAACACCTTCTCAGGGATGTCCATGTGATACTCAACCTTCATGAGGTGAATGGTTGTGGTACTGCGTTGGGCGATCGTCTCGAGCACAACCGTCTTTGGTGTATCTACACCCTGGATAGTCTCGTAATCAGAAAGCGTCATGATCTTCACGCGCTTGTCTTTTTTATCGAAAAATTCCCCCTTCACAAAACGACCTGTTTCCTGCTCTATCCACAGCAACGCCCTGACGTACCGCGCCTGGGGCTTGTGTGACGGTGTCTGAATGCGCACGCACATCTTTCCCTCGTACGACTCCGTACCGTCGAGCGTACATTCATCAAGATCAGCAACCCCACCAACAAGCGAAAGATCGTGATACGAAAAATCCGTCCCCATAAACGAAGCGTGGGCATCCCCTCCTGTAATGCTCCTGACGCGTGCGAGTTTGGGCAAATAGAGGTACTGCTCCCACGCCCCGTCCTTTTTCTGCAGGGATAAGAAGCGTGTTCCCTTTACGCTCAACGGAGACAAAAACTCTATAAGAGTCTTTTGCTCTCCACTCTTTTCATACCGGGTATACTGTTTAAGTACTAAGGTATTCACCGTCTTACCCGCCTTCCGGACAACCATGCGGGCTTGCGTACCCATTGTGCCTGTTTCCGCCGTTTTCTTAAAGCTACCCATCACATCTGTTGCACTCTGTGCCCACATCGAACACACGCCACCAACTACCGCACACAACGGCACATATGCTATCCGTTTCATGCATACCTCCCTTTGGTTCTATCGTGTGATGAACCTTGGTTTGACCACATTCAGTAAGGTAGGAAGGAGCGTGAGACTCGCCACTGAACTTGTAAGCATAGCCAACACCATAAGCAAACCAAAATCAGCAAGAACATTAAACTTTGAAAGCATCAGCACTGCAAATCCCGATCCTACAGACAGAACATTAAAAAGAATTGCCCGCCCTGAACCATAGAACGTTTGTGTCAGAAAATCCTTTCCACCACACTCCTTCCACACGCGCCCATACGCCGCCAGATAGTGTATCGTATAGTCGACCCCAATACCGCTTGAAAAGCCTGCCACCATCGCGGTGCAAATGTTCAGCTTAATGCCAAAAAATCCCATAACCCCAAAGTTCACCAACACAGATACTCCTAAAGGAAGGGTACCGATTATACCAGCAAACAGCGAGCGGTAATGTACTGCGATGATGATAAAAACTACACACAAAGAAAAAACCAGTGAAATCAGCTGAGATTGTACCACCAGATCATTCAAGGATTGCTCAACCAATACTGAGCCGCCAAACTCAGCGTGCACGTCTTGAGGAAAATTTTCCCGGATAAACTTTTTTACTGCCTCAATGACACCGTATGAGTCTTGCTGACCCTTAGTTCCGAGCTGGATGTTCATCTTTAACGCACGGGGGTCTACGGCACGATCCACCAGACCCAACCCTTTTCCTGAAAGCAGTAACAAATACCCACTGATAATTTCCTGCAATTCCTCGCTCGTTTTCACCCCATATTTCTTAGGATCACACGGTATCTCATAATACGCGCGCCCATCGTAGTTCACCGCCTTCTCAAGAGCCTGCACGAGCTGCTGCACATCTGAACGATCAAAATCAGAATCCCGCACGGCACTTACCAGCATACCGACTGCTTGACGAAAATCATACGATGACCCCGGCGCCGCCAAGGAAGTACGTGACGTCTCCGCCCGCGCAGGTTCCTCATGTCCGCCCGTGAATGTTTTAAAAACACCAAAGTCATCCGTACCACCGCGCACCACATCTGCAGACTGCGCCTCCAGGCCTCGCGCCGACGCGTCTGCGTTGTACACTTGGTTAATGCGCTTGATAAGCGGGACGAGAGAAATAACCTTTCCCACATGCTCCACCCGCGTTTGTAAAAACTCAGTCAGATCATCCATAGCCTTCAGTACATCCGGACGTGCTACACTGCCATCCCGCGCAGGGGTACTCACTAATACGGTGAGCGATCGAGAACCACCGAAGTGCTGCTGCATAAAGCGATCAGACTGCACCACTGTTACCTCCGGCTCAAAGTATTCCGCAAGCACGTTGTCAATTACCAAACGTGACATCCCCACCAGGGAAAATACAACAGCAAGGAACGCAACAAACAACACCGTCCGATAGTGATCGGCGATTACCATCAGCGTACCGGTGATCGCCGTATCCATGTGTTCATGGCCGGCATCGGGAGCATGCGCACACACACGCGATTCAGGTCCACGGATAATGAGGAGCGAGGGGATAAGCATGAGCGCCACTGCAAACGCAGACGCCACGCCCACGCTTGCGAACACGCCGAACTCAAAAATAGGCACAACGGAGGTGAAACAAAAAGATACAAAACCAACGAAGGTGGTAAGTGCAGACAAAAAAACTGGCTGAATTATTTTATCCACTGCCTCCACGATGCGAGCGCGATGCTCCTGCCGGGTGGAGCAGATACGCGAGAAGGCGCCGTAAAAATACGCACTAACTATATGAATGCCGTATGCGCTCCCGACGGCAATAAGAATTACAGGCAAGATGGCAGAAAGGATAGAAAGTGGTATGGCACACAAAGCCATAGCTCCTAAGGCCCACACGGTAGATATGACCACTGTCAAAAGGGGCAAGAAGATACCCGCCAGGCGGCGAAACGATACAAACAACGCCACGATTATTATGAGCACCACAAGCGGCACCAGGAGCGTTAAATCGTGCATCGACGCCTCATTCCCCATTTCGTTAAAAACGGTCGCCCCTGTGACAAAAGTCTGAGCGTCACGACTTTTCCACGCACCGAGAATGCGTATGATCGCGCGACAAGCTGCCATCGCTCCAGGTGAACTACTTTCTTCGTTGGAGGTGTCTAGAAACACGACTATCTGCATAGAGCGCAGATCGCGCGAGACTAGATTACGTTCATAGAAATCCCAGTCTCGAAGTTTTCGATAAACGCCCTGTACCTCTTCTGCACTTCCGGAGAACTCATCAGGAACAACACGCTCACTGATAATATTTCCTGCACGCAGACCAAGGTATTCGGCAGACAGGAGTGAGAGAGTACTCTCCGCCCTCACCAAGGGGACCGCACTGATGCGTTCAATAAGCGACCGCACGTCCGCAAGAAAGACAGGATCAACGACGGAAGTATACTCACGCTTAATACCAATGAGCACAGGAACTTGGGAGCCGAATGTGCCATCGATGCGCTGATCGGCGATACGCACCGAGTTTTCCTTGGGGATAAAGCGAAAATTGTTATTGTCCAAGCGTAGCGTGCGTAGCTGGACTGCAAAAAAGAGCGTCAGCGCGCCAAGCACCGCAACAAGTACCCACGGGTGCGCGTAAAACCTCTCAAGTAGCCGACGCCTCGTCAGTTGCCTGGGTATCTTCATACACCTCATACGCCTTCCCCACATTCCCTAATTATCTTCTCCCACATCCCTCCGTGGAAAGCTAAGACGGCAGTGCACGCCAAGTACAGCTACGCCGCGCACAAGCTCAAACAAGGACAGAGCCACTCAATCCACAGTGCACACACAGCCGGCCGCAACTGGCAACCTATCTCACGCACGAACCCAACCGGGGTAACTCTGCTGCAGAGGTCAACGGGAGGGGGATTCTACCTCCGATTTGCACAACGTTCAAGCACTCACGTACGCAAGATATACGCACCGCTTTTTCCTCAAGTGCACCCGGCGTATTCCGATACCCCTTACCAAGCACGGGGTGCAACGGCAGGGATGCCAGGGCGGCTGGTCCGCTTGAAAGCACCAAAAGGAGTAATGCTTCATGATCATCAATCACAACATGAGCGCTATGTTCTCTCAAAGAACGCTCGGACACACTAACTTGTCCGTCCAGAAGAACATTGAGAAGTTGTCTTCAGGACTGCGCATCAACCGGTCAGGGGATGACGCTTCGGGTCTTGCAGTTTCTGAAAAGATGCGGAGCCAGATCCGTGGTTTGAACCAGGCGTCTACAAACGCGCAGAACGGCATCTCCTTCATTCAGGTTGCGGAGGCGTTTTTACAGGAGACCACCGACGTTATCCAGCGCATTCGCGAACTGAGTGTGCAGGCGGCGAACGGTATCTACTCCGCAGAAGACCGTCTCTACATCCAGGTAGAGGTCTCTCAGTTGGTAGCAGAGGTGGATCGCATTGCCAGCCACGCTCAGTTCAATGGCATGAACATGCTCACTGGTCGCTTCGCGCGTCAAGGCGGGGAGAACACTGTAACTGCATCCATGTGGTTCCACATCGGTGCAAACATGGACCAGCGCACGCGTGCGTATATCGGGACCATGACTGCAGTTGCCATGGGAATTCGGGATGCAGGTGACGAGTCGGTCATGAATATCGATTCTCCTGAAAAGGCCAATCGCGCAATCGGTACGCTTGATCAGGCAATAAAGAGAATTAATAAGCAGCGCGCTGATCTCGGTGCCTACCAGAATAGACTTGACCACACGGTTGCCGGTATCAATGTCGCGGCAGAGAACTTGCAAGCAGCTGAGTCTCGCATCCGCGACGTGGATATGGCAAAAGAGATGGTGGACTACACCAAGAACCAGATTCTGGTGCAGTCTGGGACTGCTATGCTTGCACAGGCGAATCAGGCTACGCAGAGCGTTCTAAGCCTCTTGCGTTAGTTCTTCTCACCGCTTCGAAAGGCCGGCGCTGCGCGCCAGCCTTTCTTCTAAAGAGCTTGTCTACGCACCTGGGATGTCGTGCGCACACTCACAGAGCTTGATAAAAAAGTACTGAGGGCGGAGTTTCCCCAGCTGAGTTTTAGCGAAGATGCCGACATCGACCGGTATTTTGAACTAAGATCCCTTGGAGATCAAAGACAGGCACTGGATATCTACAACCGCACGCTTTTGGTGAAATACCCTCAGAAGGAGCGTAGGGTACTCCTCATGTCCTATTATCGCAAAAGGGACGTGCGGTTCAAGGAAGTGCTTGCCGATGCCCTAGCAGAGCTCGCTCAGAAGAAAATCCAAGAAATAAAGAAAATTATTGATTTTTTCGCCGCCGCGGTTGCGCCCCTCGACCTGACCGACGTGCGCACGCTGATCCGAGTTTGCGAAAAGATTGTGCGTTCTATTTCTCTCAACCGCTTTGAGTCCGTTCATTTCTCCAGAAAGCACACGCATTATGCACAATGGCTGCTCTACCGAGAGAAAGAGATGGAAAAGGCTGCAGACATCATTCGCATGTACGTTACCGACACGCTTTCTTCTGTGCGAACATTTAGGCAGGAGTCACACACGCGCGCAACCTACGACTTTTGCACAGAGGCTCACGGTACAGATACCTCTTCAACGATAGATTTTTCACAACTGGTGTTCACCGCAGAACAGGTACGCACCATTGAAATCGCGAAAACTATTACAAAAATTGAAGATCGGGTGCTTGCGTATGCAATCAAATACTGGCACAGATACGATGATCGAGCCTTTGAGAACACCGTGCTGCTGTACAGCAGAAAGTATAAAACACATCACTACAATATCTTTCATTCAATTAAAACTGGACGGAGTCACCAATGGAAAGACGAAGATATTTTGCACTTGGTGCTCGCGCACGTCGCCTCAGGGTATTACTACAGCATCAGTGGTGATCTATATTTGCAACGAAACTGGCACTGGTTAAAAGCGCGCCTGGTAGAACGTGCGGAGCATCATCATCAAAAGGGTAAAAAAGTGCCTGCGACTCACAGACGATCTTCTACCCCGCATGCGCGCAAGACGGCGGGCACGCGTGCACGGACTCGTGCGTGTAAGAAAGAGTTACCTACCCTTCCTTCGGAGAAAATTAGTAAAAAAGATAGTGGGGAATCAAAACAGAAAGATGAAACAGCGGGAATGGAAAGGGTTTTCCGTCACAACACAAAGAACGTCCGCACGCGCAGTTCCCGTGCATCACGTACAGGAACACACGCGGAGGCGAGACATTCCGATATCGTCACTTCCTCTCCCGTGCACCAGGAGGGAGCTGCAACCGTAGAGCGATTTTCCCCACCGGAAGAGACGGTCGAATCCATCGCACACATTGTTAAAAGAATCACCGGGAAGGACTACGGCGTGTATCGCGAATTGTTCTTCAAAGGGGTCCGGACCGCCATTCGTACGGTGCTCAACCGTGCAACAGTACGCCGTGGTCTGCGCCTGCGCGCGCGCAAAAACAATGCAGAAGACACCATCTATCACTTTTTGCACACGCACTACGATGACCCCTACCAACGGTGGCCCAACAGTCATGAATACCAGCAGGTCCATACCCTTGGGTTTTCCATACACTCCCTAGAGCCAATCATCGTAACATGGGCAGAAAGTGAAGGGCTGTAACGATACAAGCCCCGCGCAGACAAAAAAGAAACGAAGCTACTCTTTTATCTGGCCGGAGAGCGCGAACGGGCGCACCGCACGCTGTAAGTCGCACACGCAGTCTGTGCGTTCCCAAGGAAACTGTTCGCGCCCAAAGTGACCATATACTGCAGTCGAGCGGTACCGAGGCGCACACAGGTCCAACGTGCGCACGATGCCCGCTGGGGTTAAATCAAAAATCTCTTTCACCGCGTGTGTGATGTGTGACTCAGATGCGCGCGCCGTTCCAAACGTTTCTATCCGCAGCGAAACCGGATATGGCACGCCGATTGCGTATGCAAGCTGCACCTCACAGCGCTCAGCAAGGTCGGCTGCCACAATATTTTTTGCAATATAACGCGCCATATACGCTGCAGAACGATCTACCTTAGATGCATCCTTACCTGAAAAGGAGCCTCCCCCATGGCGGCCCATTCCCCCATACGTGTCTACGATGATCTTTCTCCCGGTCAAACCAGTGTCCCCAAAGGGACCGCCAATGACAAAACGACCGGTTGGATTGATAAAAAAACGCGTGTTTTCATCTAACAGACCTGTAGGTGCAAGCGCCGGACGCACTATCTCCTCTATGAGCGTTTCTCTAATGGTTTCGTATGAAGGTGACGGGTCATGCTGCTGAGAAAACACAACCGCACTGATACGTACCGGTCGATGTCCCTCGTATTGTACGGTAACCTGACTTTTTGCATCAGGACGCAGCCACGGCACACGGCGTTCATGACGAAGCGTGGCAGCATAGCGCACAACCGCGTGCGCGCACATGAGGGGGGCGGGCATAAACTCCGGCGTCTCGCGGCACGCAAAACCAAACATAATCCCCTGGTCCCCTGCCCCCTGCGATCCTGCAAACTCCTTCAGTCCTGCACCGTGCACCCCCTGCGCAATATCAGGCGACTGATGGTGAGTCATATCAAGAACAGCCATGGACGCTGCATCAAGACCGACATCAGCGCTTACATATCCAATGTCAGCGGCAACATCACGCGCAATTTGGGTAAGATTAATATGCGCCCGCGTGCTAATTTCACCTCCAATCAGGATAAGGGACGTGGAGGCAAAAGTTTCGCACGCAACACAACTGTGAGGATCTTGCGAAAGACAGGCATCAAGAACAGCGTCAGAAATCTGGTCGCACAGCTTATCAGGATGACCCTCACTCACAGACTCTGAGGTAAAAAACGTCTCCATCACTGTACTCCTCGATTCAAAATTACGCAGCTCACTGAACCTAGGAGTAAAGGGTGCACTCAACACCTCTTGTCAGCGCTGCGCTCATCTTTGCCTACACCCTGACATCTGACCGAACCCCCGCGCACGCATCCTGCACACACACACCATGATGAGGACAGTCCGCCACACTTTTTTACACACGAACAACACACGTGCTGTCCTAACGCTCTAACACGAAACGTGCATCGAGCACACGCACGCGATCGACAATCCCTGCACTTGCGCGCACGCGCTTGTCAGGAAAAATAAACAGCGCGTCAACACCGGGAAATTCACGCAAGAGCGCACAGCTTTTCTCATACCCCAATACAAAACAGGCGGTAGCAAGCGCATCTGCATCTGTGGAACGGGGTGCAAAGATAGACACAGAATCCACATCAGTGTGTGCCGGAAACCCGGTAACCGGATCGATAATATGATGGTAGCGTACCCCATCACGCTCAAAGAAACGCTCGTACGCACCAGAAGTCACCACCGAGCAATCGCGCACCGACACCACCAGTGCAGGCTTCTGCCCCGTGCCGTGCGGATCGCGAATACCCACGTTCCATTCCAACCGCTGCGCGGCTGCTGAGCGCACATCTCCATACTTAAGACCAAGGGCAAAAATATTTCCTCCCAGATCAACGAGCGCTGAATCCAAGGCATGCGCAGTGAGCAGTTGTACAATCTTGTCCGCAAGGAATCCTTTAGCAATGGCTCCCAAATCCAACTGCATGCCCGCTTGTGCCAACTGTACCGTGTGTGGCGCGCCCACCGATACCCCAGCGCGCAGGTGCACCTGACGAAAATCACAACGTGTCAGCGCCTCCTTGAGCGCGTCGGGGTCAGGGACAGCAGCACGGTCAAAGCCAATATTCCAAAGCTTGACTACCGCACCTAGTGCGGGGTTAAACGCACCCCCACTCTTTTCTGCAAAAAAAAGCGCACGCTCAAGCAACGCATACAGCGACCTGTCAACAACAGCCGGTGCCGAACCTGCCTGAGCGTTTAGGGCAGCAAGCGCAGAGTCATCACGGTTAGCACTCAGCACCATCTCCTGTTGTTGTAGCAGCGTGAACACCTCCTCAAGCGCCGCGTGCACTTCAGCAGCAGGTCGCTTAGAGTACACGCGCACGCGACAGAGCGTACCGATAACAAGCTCCGCACGCGAATACTCGCGCACGCGCGCACGACCGCCACAGCTCCCCACTCCACACAGAATACAAACGAGAACCCCGATCCGCCAATATACGCACGAACCTTTCACAAGGGTGCAACTGTACTGTCAGCAGTCAAAAAAAAACAAGCAATGCACCCTGCCCACCCCTTAGGAAGAACTGAGCGCAGCGCGCACCGCGTGTATAACTGCACGGCGCAATCCCTGCTCCTCTAACGCAAGCACCCCGCGAATGGTACTCCCTGCAGGAGAGCACACGCGATCTTTAAGTTGTGCAGGATGTACACCACTGTGCTGTATGAGCGCTGCAGTCCCTTCAAGCATGTGTGCCGCAAGCCGGTACGCTTGATCGCGCGCCAGACCATAGCGCACCCCTGCGTCAGCGAGCGCTTCTATAAACTGCGCGGCAAACGCCGGAGCACAGCCTGCAATCACCCCTGCGATCGCAAAGTACGCGGTGTCCACCACCTCTACCTGTGCAACTGTGCGCAGCACTGCTAAAAGCGCAGCGTGCTCATCGTGGTGCAGGGTGTGGCGCGCTTCTGCAATGATCACCCCTCGCGCCGCCTGACAAGGTAAGTTCGGCAAAAGTGACAGGTGACGGATACCCTGATGAGGGTCCGCGGCAAACAATGCCTCGTATGCAGCGCAGGACATACCCGCCGCAAGGGAAATAAGCACTTTTCCCTGAAAGGATTGGCGATCGCGCAGTACCGTGCTGATTTGAGATGGTTTGACTGCAAGAAAAATCCATTCACTTTTCTGTACCAGTTCCTGAACTGACGCGCAGGCACCTATGCCCAAAGATGTACACTGCGCACGCAACTTTTCCTGATTTAACGCACAGGCGTACACTTCAGCCGCTTGCAGCGCTCCTGCGTGCACCAACCCTTCTGCCAGCGCCCGTCCCATTGCTCCAAAACCCAAAAATCCCACGTTCATGCTGCGCTCCCCCTATCCGACACGGAAAACCAAATGCTCTGTGAATATTCCTAGCCGACAGTTCCCTCTTTCACTCGCTGCATTACCAGTGGCCTTCCTCCAACCATGAGCGGCTCACCTGCAACTTCTACTGCATAATTTACCACACGAATAGGCACAGAAAAAAAAGCGTCCGCATCGATAACGGCAGACCCGTGCGGTGTAATGACCGGCGGCGCACTCGCAAGTGTTGCGCGTTCACCGGGCAGAGCCCATGGCGCCTGCACCAATTCAATTGCCTTTGTGCCCTGCGCATCTACATACTCTGCGGCCAACAGCATGCCGCAAGACCGTACCCCACGCAGTGAGCGCGGCTGCAGGTTATCCACAATAAGCACGTGCGCACCACGCAACGCATCTGCAGCCATATAAGGCACAAGACCAGAAACAATAACGCGCTCAACGCCAGAGCCATCATCCAATGTTTCAACAAAAAGCATATCCGCATTCGGATGACGCTCCACCTGCAACACTCGTGCTACTTTCAGTACAACGCGCTCAGAAAAAAATGCAGATAACCGTGCAGTATCTGAGGGAGGGGGCATTTCACGCTCCTCCCTCTTTTGTTGAGCGTCTGTCTCTTTCTTATTCATTCCCGTGGGCATCTGTGCAGTGCGCGGTACGCTCACTCCTGCCCCATCCCTGGCTGTTCCAGCATAGCGGGCACGATACGCAGCGATAGTTTCCGTCTCCAACGGACGGAATAAAATCACCGGCGGATGCACCTGCGTTAAACCCTTGCGTTCTCCCACGTCTGACCATCGGAGGGTCGGTTGCACTGTGTCCGGCTGCGCCGTATCCGCGTCTTTCTTCGCAGCACACACAGCTCCTCCCCCCTCTGGTGCACAGGAAGACAACTGAACACCCAAAAATCGGGCCGCTTGCTGCGTATACCACGGCAAAAAAGGATGCGCTAAAATCAGCACATCCCGAATCACATAGCATAACTCACGCATCAAGGCGTCTGCACGTTCACGGTCCTGCGCCCGCGTTTTCCACGGTGCACCATCCTGCAACGCCTTATTCGCACGCGCTGAGAGCGCAAACACTTCTCTAAACGCTTCTCGCAACTGTACCTGCTCCATTAAATCTGTCATGCGCTTTGCGGTATTCCGCACCGCTTCGCGGAGCGCAAGCGTTTCTTCCATCACCTGCGCACGGGTGCTGCGCGCTCCATCTTGCGCAGGGACTACGCCCCCGTACGTACGCGCCACAAAGGTGAGCGTACGATTGACCAGATTACACAGATTACCAATCAACTCACTGTTTACACGCTCCTGAAACTCATGCCAGGTAAAGTGCGCATCGCTTTTTTCCGGTCTATGGTACAGGAGATAAAAACGCCACAGATCTGAGGGAATGCCCGATTCTTTTGCATCCGAACCAAAAACGCCCACCCCTAAAGACTTAGAAAACTTCCCCCCTTCGTAATTCAAATACTCCGTCGCAGAAAGACGCGTAAGCATCGTCCACCGCTGCCCGGAACCGATGAGCATGCAGGGGAAAAACAGCGTATGAAAGGGAATATTGTCCTTCCCCACAAACTGGACCAACTCCACATCCTGCTGATCAAGCCACCAAGACTGCCATTTTTCTTTCACGCCATAGTCGGTCCCCCCCCCTTCTTGCGAGGAAGCTGCCTCTGTGCCACACTTAGTAATGGAAATGTAACCGACTGGCGCATCGAACCACACATAAAATACCTTCTGCTCAAATCCTGCTTTGGGAACTGGCACCCCCCAGCGCAGATCGCGCGTGATCGCACGCTCCTGCAATCCCGTACGTAGCCAACCTTCAGTCATACGCACCGCGTTTTTAGTCCACAGATGATTCGTGGTGCAAAACCACGAGCGGTAGGCTTTTTCCAGTGCAGGCAAATTTAAATACAAATGACGCGTAGGGCGAAACTCCGGCGCCGTGCCACAGCTCACACAGCGCGCATTCAGGAGCGTTTCCGGCTCAAGGAGCGCTCCACAGTGCTCGCACTGGTCAGCACGCGCCTCAGCATTACGGCAATGGGGACAGGTACCGCGCAAATAGCGATCAGCAAGAAACCGTGCACAGTGCAGACAGTACGCCTGCGCACTTTCATGTTCACTGATAAAACCCCGCGCATCCAAATGACGAAACAACGCCTGCGTAAGCTCAGTATGCGCATCGCTTGTAGTGCGCCCAAAATAATCGAAGGACAGATCAAACCACTGATAGATGTCGCGATGCAGTGCATGGTAGTGCGCACACAATTGTGCAGGACTGAGACCTTGTTCTGCCGCACGGGTTTCGCTTGCCGTGCCGTATTCGTCGGTACCACATACAAAACACGTGTGATAGCCGCGCATCCGACAGAAACGTGCGAAAACGTCTGCAGAAAGACCCTGGATAAGATTTCCCAAATGTGGAACGTTGTTCACATAAGGTAGTGCGGCGGTGATTAATTTTCGCGTCATAGCGTTTCCTACTCTGATTTAAACAAGACTTCGTGAAGACAGGTTTCTGGCAACAAGTGTTGCCCAAAAGGGCAGGCAGACGCAAGGAGCATCCGGTGCGATATATGCCTCACAAAAAAGAAGAGAGTGCAACAGGATTGATGAATCCTTCGCTGCACACTTCGCATTCTGCTATACTAAAATAATGCAAACAACATGCTCTGCCGGGAGGCTGTATGATGACCCGTGTGGTGTTTTCTGTGGTACGCAGGACGTGTCGCGGCGTGCTTTTCAAGGGGTGACGCACGTGCGGTCGGCCCGTGCCGTACGCTCTGTCCCTAATACGGTGTGCCGGGACACCCGGTACACGCGTGTGCTGCCCGTTTGAAAGACCACTCATCGCGCTCCCCGCGCGCCGTGGTACGGCGGCGTGGGCAGCGCGCGCTGTATGCGTTAGGTGCGTGCGTAGTCGGGGCAGGGGCGCTGCAGTGGCACGCGCAGCGAGTACTCCACCCTTCCTTTCTTTTTTCCCCAACACTGCGTTTTTCTCCGTCGTCCCGTAATCCCTTTTCTGCTCACCCTATCCGTACGCTTCAATCTACCAATCTATCTGCAGGATCCACCCCACCCCCCATCAGTGCCCGCGCGTACGCCATCGCCGAAGGAGGAAGCGGCACACTCCTTGCCTCCTTCTGCGCAGACCTACCCCTCCCCCCGGCGTCCTTGGCAAAACTGGTTACCTGTGCAGTGGTCATGGAAGCACTCGAGCGTGGAGAACTCCACTGGCAACAGCGTATACGCGTACCGCTTGCAGGTAGCGCGCAGGCCTTTGCACCGGGCAGCTCGCTTATATTTTTACGTACAGGTGAGTACATCAGCGTACACGACTTACTCGCAGGTATGAACATCGTTTCGGGGAACGATGCAGCCTACACCCTCGCTTATGCAGTTGCAGGCAGTATACCGGCGTTCTGCACGCGCATGAACACGCTTGTACAGAAATGGGGTCTTACGCGCACACGCTTTGTGGAACCAAGCGGTCTGAGCGAACACAATGTAACTACTGCGCGTGACTTTGTGCTCTTTTGTTGCCAATACGTGCGCCGATGGCCTGAAAACCTTGCACGCTTTCATGCGCGCAGCTACTTTCAGCGTAGTAACTCTCCCGCTACTTCGAGAATACCCCCACACACACGTTTCCCTGCAACCAACACCCTGCTTGCAGCAACCGCAGCGCGCGGAAACGTTTCCACAGCAGTGCCCGGCTGCGACGGATTAAAAACTGGCTATATCCGCGAATCCGGCTTTAACGTCGCGCTCAGCAGTCTGCGCGGAGACACTCGCATCATTGCAGTTATCTTAGGCGGCGCAGGGAATTCCATTCCCGAAGGAAAGCGCATCCGCGCGCGTGACGGCGCTACCCTTCTATACTGGGCGTTCACCCATTTCCAGTGCACCGATGTACGCACGGCTATCAGTGATGCGCTTCCCCGTGCTATTCCCGTCCTGGGCAGCAAGCGCCCTGGGGCACTGCGACCAATCCTCCACCCCTCGTGTACATCGTGCCCAGTTCTGAATACGCCCGGTACGCGCATCAGCATAACGTTCGCACTCCCTCCCCTTTTGCGCGCACCGCTACAAGAAACGGACGTTATCGGTTTTGCGCATGTTCTTGACGAATCAAATGGAATGGTGCTCGCTCGCGTTCCGCTCGTTTCAGGCACCACTCTCACTGCCGGTGGGAACGCGCGCAGGATCATAGACGAGGTGGCGGTATGGAGTGCAGAGCTTTGGCGGAAGATAAGAGAGAAACGCGTTTGAATAACTCAGTGCACGTGCACTGCCTACCACACGGATACACCGTTACCGTGCCACGCATCATCACCCCAGCGCGTCTTGGATACTCCCCGAATACGAAGACTGCACGCACTCGATGCGGAGAAAATTGCATTGAGCATGCCGATCTTTTACCGTGCACCGCAACGCATCCCCCTCAGCGACTCCTCCAAAAAAGCATAAGATCTGCAAGCACATTTGCAACTTCCTGCTCTACCAAGCGCGCAACATTACGCGCACCACTTCCCCCTGAGTGACTACGCTCAGCGAGCAACGCGACTGCATCATCGGTAATATCAAAACGAATGTGTTTTTTCTGCAGTTGCTCACACACCAGGGCAAGCTCCTTGCGGGCGATGCGTTCCATCGTTTCCAAGGACAACGCATCAAAACGAATAACTGCGTCCAGCCGATTCCGAAATTCTGGAGAGAAAATACGTTCTACTGCTTCGTCGATAACTGCAGTACCCACCTGCCCCTTGTGAAAACCGATGAGAGAAACACCCATGTTCCGGGCACCTGCATTACTTGTCATTATCAAAATAACATTGCGAAAATCCGCTTTTCTGCCTTGGTTGTCAGTGAGCGTTGCGTAATCCATAATCTGGAGCAGGACATTAAAAATATCCGGGTGAGCTTTTTCTATTTCGTCCAAAAGGAGCACCGCATGCGGTTGTTTCCTTACCGCGTCGGTGAGCAATCCCCCCTCTTCAAACCCAACATAACCGGGCGGTGAGCCGATCAACCGACTCACCGTGTGCTTTTCCTGATACTCACTCATGTCAAAACGATGCAGCACAATCCCTAGTTCCTGGGCAAGCGTCCGCGCAAGCTCTGTTTTTCCCACACCGGTAGCCCCCACAAAAAGCAAGTTTGCTATAGGTTTATGCTTTACGCGTAATCCCACCCGCGCGCGCTTCAGCGCACGAGTGACTAAGTCAATTGCCTCGCCTTGTCCAAAAATTTTTTCTGAAATACTGCGCTCAAAGTTACGCAACTTTTCTATTTCGCTTGCAGATACCCGCTGCTTAGGGATTTTCGCAATTTTTGCCACAATTTCGTCTATATCCGACTCCCCAATTACTGAACACACTCCCTCTGTTCCGTGCTTTCCCCGGGATAGCTTTGCACACGCGCCTGCTTCGTCGATAATATCAATCGCCTTATCCGGCAGATGTCTTCCTTGGATGTATTGCACCGAAAGTCTCACCGCAGCAGCTAATGCTTCATCACTGTAATGCACTGCGTGAAAGTCTTCGTAAAGCGTACGAATCCCTTCCAAAATTCGGAGGGTTTCCTCCTCAGAAGGCTCTTCAATATCAATTTTTTGAAAACGCCGTGCTAACGCCTGATCTTTGCGAAAATGTTTGGTGTATTCCTCATACGTGGTAGAACCAATACAGCGAATCTTTCCTGAAGAAAGCAGCGGTTTGAGTAAGTTAGACGCATCCAAACCACCCGAACCGCCTGAGCCAGTACCGACTACCGTATGAATTTCATCAATAAAAAGAATTGCTTGTGTTTTCTTTTCCAACTCTTCTGCAAGACGCTTGAGCCGCTCTTCAAAATCCCCTCGAAACTTTGTACCTGCTAACAGGCTTGTCATATCAAGGCTAAAAATCTCTACTCCCTCTAACGCCTCTGGCACATCGCACCGCACGATACGTTGCGCAAGCCCCTCAGTAATTGCCGTCTTTCCCACACCAGCTTCACCCACATGTACCGGATTATTCTTCTGTCTCCGGCACAAAATCTGAATCGTCCGCTCAATTTCCTGCGTACGCCCAATGAGCGGAGCAAGCTCTCCCCGACGAGCACGTTCGGTGAGATTCACCGTATACTTTTCCAGCACCGTATACCGATGCGTATCTGCATCCGTGCGTTTATGCGCGCAGTGTTCATAGTGCACATGTACGTCCGCTGTGTTACCATCCCCCTCTGTTCCATCGAGCGGAGGACTGTGCCCTGCAGATTCGCCAACGTCGTCTGACTCTGAATACCTTTCTTGCGCGTTCGACCCCATCGACACATTCTTATCCCCGTGCCGGATGCCATTGACACGAGCTATCACTTCAATCAAGCGCGCCGTGCTCATACCCGACATACGCATGTAGTACGAAGCATAGTTTGTCTCCGCTTGGAGGAGACTTACCAACAGATCTCCGACTTCAAGAGCATTTTTTTTATTCGCCTCGCAATACAAGACTGCACGCTTAAGCAGATGCTGAAAACCCAGTGATTGAGAAGGAGTATGACTTAAGTCAACGGGAACTTGTGTTTTTAAAAACTCTGACAGATTACTATGGATGAGCGCGATATCCGCGCTACAGAGATTGATAATTTCCAACGCAGCAGGATGCGCAAGGGCAGAAAAAAGAACATGCTCTGCGGTGATGTACTCGTGATGCCGCTTACGCGCTAAATCAAAGGCCTGATCAAGAATAATTTGCACAGAAGCACTGATGATAATTTTCATTTCCTCTCCATACCCTCGTGGGGGATGCCCCCCTGTGTACGCTTCTTGCAGCATGCCCCAACGCAATCGCAAGACACACCCTGCCCAAGGCAGGGCTGCAGTCCGTTCATATACGCAAGACGCGCAGGCACGTCTTTGCGCGCCGCACGAACGGCAAAAACGATGCAGCCTCGGGAAACGTCATCATGCAAAAGGAAAACTCAATACAACCTCGGCTCCGTCACGTCTGGCGCACACACAATCACTCCTGCGCACGCCAAGCTGCCTCTGGCCCAACGGTACTGCAAATTCACACGAGTAACAAGGGAGCAACATTACCCAGAAAATAATTGGGAGAACGGTCTCACTTGCCGCACACCAGCGGACACTCTATAGTATACTCGCCGTCATGGGCGCGCTAGCGTGTGACTACACCTATTCTCTGTCGCCAAAACGAGATCTCTCCATTGCAGCGAAAAATGCCGTCGTCCGAAATATTCTGCAGGAGATTGCGATACACGGCTCCTTTCTTTTGCTCGGACATGAACATCCTGATGAAGACTGTATCGCATCGTTAGTAGCCTTCGCACTCCTGCTCACGCAATGCAATAAACGCGTGGAAATTTGTTGTCAAGGTCCCATTCGTGTGCAGATTTCATTCCTCATTGATATTTGTCTCTATAACGGAATTGCCGTCCATCTCGATACACAAACTGTCCCCCGTATGCCGGATGCCCTGGTCATTCTAGACACCCCAAATCCCGGTATGATCTACGCGCCTCCGTCGTGCCGACTACTCCTTTCAGATTCGACTATCCGTAAAATTGAACTTGACCATCACCTTTTTGCAAACGCTGCCTGCTGCGGTGATCCAGGCTACAGCCTTATCGCACGCGCCTCTAGCACGTGCGAAATCATCGCTTATCTTTGTTACAAACTCGCGCGTAACCACGCGCAGCGCACTGCGCTTGGGATACGCAATTTGTATTCACGCAATGTTGTGCTTTCAATACTCACCGGTATGATAGGGGATGCAAAGACAGGTGCTTATTTGATAAGTCGGAAAGACCGCGCGCTCTACACCTACTTCACCCAGAGGCTGAACACTATGCTCAGGGAAAAAACAAAACCGACTACCGGGAACATAGCATCCACCAAACAAATCCTCCATACCCTGGAGTCTCTGTCCGCTGAAGAACATGCGGTTTACCAAACAATGGTGAAAAACGTGCAACACCGCGGCAGTATTTCCCTGCTCCTTCTCAATCAGACACAAACACAGGCGTTGCACGAGTGTTGCAATGCAGAACATTTCGTTTCGTTGATAAAAATGGCGACCAGCAACATTGCAGAGAGTATCTCAGGTATCGGTATCTCCGCGTATCCAGATCCAACACAGCAATTTTATGTCACGCAGTGGCGCGTGCGCACTGCCGCGCGGGTGAAACAGTTGGATTTACGTTTACTACTATCTCATTTTGCTATTCAAAACGGCGGTGGACACGCCGGTGCCATCGGCTTCCGTTTCTTTGCACACGAATTGATAAATCAAGATTTGTTTACCGAAGCGCTTGTCGCATATCTAGACGACCGCTTGCACCACATGCAGAGCGCGTAATATGACAACACCACCTCCCGTTTGCGTAAGGAAAGTAGTGTGTTGCGCACCCGTGTTTCAAAAGGAATGTAAACGCTATGGCAAAGGTTGAACTCAAGCATATCTGTAAGACGTATCACGGATGCGTCCATGCAGTAAAAGACGTAACTATTACCGTAGAAAGTGGAGAGTTCGTGGTGTTCATCGGACCATCTGGATGCGGCAAGTCAACTGCACTACGTATCATTGCAGGGCTTGAAGATATCTGCTCAGGTGACCTCTACATTGACGGTGAGCACATGAATCACGTTACACCAAAAGATCGCAATATCGCGATGGTCTTTCAAAACTACGCGCTCTACCCACACATGAACGTTTTTGACAACATGGCGTTCGGCCTTAGAATCCGTAAAATCCCTCAGCAAGAAATCATCCGCCGTGTCCACGAAGCAGCGCGTGTTCTTGATATCGAACCACTGCTTGCCCGAAAACCCAAAGCACTTTCGGGGGGACAGCGACAACGCGTTGCAGTTGGACGTGCCATTGTCAGAAATCCTAAGGTTTTTCTCTTTGATGAGCCATTGTCAAATTTAGATGCAAAGTTGCGCGTGCAAATGCGATCCGAAATCTCTCTTCTTCACAAGCGCCTAAAGGCCACGATGATTTACGTCACCCATGATCAAATAGAAGCGATGACAATGGCAGATAAGATTGTCATCATGAAAGACGGGTGCGTACAACAGATTGGTTCTCCTCTCCATATCTACCAGCATCCTGCGAACACGTTCGTTGCACAATTCATTGGTTCTCCTCCTATGAATTGTTTCCCTGTTACGATTGTTAAAGATGAGCATGGGATAAAAATTGATACAGGTCTTTTTGTTCTTCGACCGGATATCCCCGCGTCCTTTTTGTTAAAAAACTATATTGGCACACAGGTAGTCTTTGGCCTCAGACCGGAAGCTATCACGCCGCGCACGGAAGAAACACTCGCGCGAGAATGCGCCAACGTCATTCAGCTAAAAGTACTTGCAGTTGAAGCTCTAGGGGCAGAAACGTTTGTGTATCTCGATGCAGGTGTACAACCGATAGTTGCCCGCTGCAACCATACCCTAACCGTACACGAGGGAACTTTGCTTACCCTTGCACTCGATTTGTCCAAAGCACTGTACTTTGACGCAGAAACCGGGCACGCCCTGCAGGGAGAGTCCAGCCAGGTGGCTACCGCACACGCACCGCCTGAGATATCCACAGGGGAATAACACAGATCCGAAAACATGCTCCTCTTATGAGGGCTGCTCCGCCTCACCTTCTACAGCCTGCGTCACGCCGTGGTGACAGTGCTCGCAGACAGAAAAATGTACTTCTAACGTGGCAAGGCGCACACGCACGACACGGAGCATTACGCGTTCGTTGAACTGCGCCTGCCGACCTAATGCTACATCCGCCTCAAGAGCAACAGCAGGTAACCACACGTGTGCACGCGGTTGCAGTGGCTCTAACACAATCGCTTCGTACCGCGTGTGTGGGTGCATCAAAAAGTATACGAGCGTCCAGTGACGACGCGATACACGCTCTGCTTGTGTGGCCTGGCGCGCTGCCTCATCTGCCTGCGCAAGCTTGAGCGCAAGCGTCTCGTTTGTCTGTGCACTTCCTACAGCAGGAGCTTTTGCATACGCGTGATCAATACACGCCAGTAATTGTTGATGCGCAAGCAAATCCACATAGCGACGCAAGGGACTGGTCACCTGACTGTACTGGGACAGTCCGAGTGCTGCGTGCACCGCGGCGGTTGTGCTCACGCGACGAGCTTTCATCGCGCGCCGCTTTTTGTACTCCCCCGCCAATCCCGCTGGTAGTTGCACGGGCAGCTGAGGACGTTCCTGACTCACATAAGGAAAGGCAAGGTTATGTAGAAAGGCAAACCGTGCTGCCGCTTCTCCCGCTAAGAGCATGAATTCACGCACCATGCTCATAGACTCGTACGACTGCTGTGCTTCAATGTGAACACGCGGCACCTTTCCCTGTGTATCGGGCACGTCCCCGGCGTTCATTTCCTTTCCCGCTTGCCCTGTTTCTTGCACAGGAAAATCTACCTTCATGTGGACATCAGGAAAGCAAATGTCCACTGCGCCGCGCCCTTTTCTCCGTGCAATGTTGTTGCGCGCAAAGTCAAAAAGAGGCTGCAACGCGGGGGTATCGCGCTGGGAATCCGCCTCCGCATAGGAAAGGCGCGTAACACGCACCATGCTCCGGAGCACGTGCACACAGCTGATGTCACCGTGCTCATCAAGTAAAATTTTAAAAGACAGTGCAGGAGAAACTGCGTCGCGCGCAAGCGCACACGTATCAACCACCACGTCGCTGAGCATGCGCACTGCGCCCTCAGGCAAATAGAGCGAAGCACCCCGTGTACGTGCGCATGCATCTGCGTGCGAATCAGGAAGAACGAGCTCTGCAGGGCTCGCTACATGGATCCAAAAATACGTACCATCGAAACTGATCGCATCGTCAGGGTCGCGCGTACCCTCCCCATCGATGGCATACGCGGCAAGATGCGTACAATCTGTGCGTGCTTGAGTGACACACCTATGTGTGTGCACATCTTGCTGCGCCGCACGTTCTCCATCAGAACCAGACACATGAGCAGGACTTAAAAATAGAAGACACAGACGATCAGGATACGGATTGCGATACACCGGCCAGAACCCGAAGTGCAAGAGTATTTCATGCGCTTGCTCCCTGTGCTCGCAGCCTAAGGCACACTGCAAAATCTTACAGCGATTCGCGTGCCCCAACGCGAACGCTTCGATTTCCTGCAGAAAGGGCGTAAACTGCTCGTTCACCTGCGACACGTGCACACGATGCATTCCTTCCTGCGCAGTTGGTGCCATATTGCGTGCACTCCGTGCGACGCGCCGTAGTTCCTGGATGAACGCCTGCTTTAACGCCTGACGCGCTTCCTTTTTTTCTTCCTGCACTGCGCATGATGCGCACTCTTGCTGAGAGCGGATGCGCACTGCGGCGGCAGGCTCATTGCAAACAAAATACGCACTTTGCACACTTTGCTCCCAATAGGCCCACGACTGCGCGGCAGAAGCCCCCCAGAGGAGCTCTGCAAGTTCAAAAAAGGAAGGAGCTTCGGTACCGAAAAACTCGCGCGCGTCCTGTACGGATTCCTCGCTTATACGCGCAATGTGAGACGCAGACAATAGTTCTACCAGGGAAGAAACAGTGCCCGAGTGCAAGAGCAAAACGTCTTTCACGCGCACGCGTCTTAACCCGTGTTCGGTTTCAATGGTGATCTTCGCATCCTTCCCTCGCTCGATAGCGTGTACACACGCAGGGCGCTTTCGATAGAGCACCGGACTCCCCACATGTAGTTCCATCACGCACCTGCGCCTGCAGTATGCGCTGAATAGTTTTGAGTACGCTGTCTACCGAGTGACTGCAGACAGGCGCACACCATCCGTCGAACACGCTTGAACCACCCCATACGCACACGCTCAGCACATGCATATGCCGCAGCATGCAATTGCCGAACCGGCATATCTACGCTTCCTACACGATGGAATACGAATCCGCCAAAACCTGTTTTAAAACGGTACAACCCGTGCATTGGGTGACGCACATCGTCCGTTGGCGGAATACCGTAAAAATCATACCAAAGACAGCCGCGCGCACGCGCTTCTTGAATTGCATACCATTGCAGCGCATACGGTGCCATAAGATGGCGTGCTGAATAGTCAGAAGCTCCATACACATAAGTTGCGCACGTGTCAAAACACAACAATACCAAAGCTGCAATTGCCTGCTCATCAGCGCACCCTAATTCTCTGTCTTCCGATGCCGGGGGATGGGGTGTCTCTATGTTCTTCGGTGTGTCTTTTCCTGCAATACGCACCCGCGGTGCTGCACGCGGAGCATAGGCAAGACAGAGCACCAGCATCCCCTGTGCTGCAAATGCGGTGCAAAAATCGCGATAATATTGACGGGTGTGGATGGCAATGCGATCACGCGCCGCAGTTTTTTGGTACAGCGCGTAAAACACATCCACCGCCGCGCGCAGACTACCCGGCGAACCCTCCTGCGCGAGCGTATCAAAACGCGCCACACGCACACCGTGCTTTTGCGCACGTCGAACGTTGTAGCGCCATTTTGGTTTGAAAGCAGCAAAAATATCTTCCCGCGAAGGGCGCATATCCAACAGCAATGTATCCTGAGGCTGCACGTTACAAGCAGCGCGCCGTAGTCCACACGCGTGGAGCTCTCGCGTAAAGAGCTCAATCTCTGTTCCCACCGCGCAATGCGTAGAGGAGGATGCAAGAGAAGGGAGCGAGCACACCGCAGCAGCCCACCCCCACGGGGGATCAAACCGCACGAGGAACGGCTTACGCACGAAAAAGGGAAGTAGCGCGCGCGTTAACTCACGTAGCAGACTGGCGCGTGCGCGCGCCATCTGCCGTGACGGAATCTGATCGTCCTGAAGATACGGGGGAGCACCCGGCGCATACGCAAACACGCCAAAGGGCTTAATATTCTTGCACAGAATGAGCAGGGGAAAGTGTTTTTCTCCTCTAGTGTTTGCATCCGGGCGCACATGCACGCTGAACACGTACGTCTGCCAGCCGTACGCTCGCTTGAAGTGCGCCCACGCAGGACTTTGTAAAAACGTTTCTGCAGTCCACGTCTCCTGCGTCCACTTTTGCACGGTAACTACGAACATGGGGCACCCATTGTACTGCTCCCCGTGCACCGGATCCAGATATCTCCCAAAAAGCTCCATTACCTGCCGTGCGCTCCCGGTACGCTCTGTATGCAGAGGATACGCTCTCTCCCTCTTGCAATACATCCGTCCCTTGCCCCCACACGCAGGGGGCATTGCACAATGCTAAGAAGCACACACGAGCACCCTTGACCGTTCACCGAAGAACATGCACAATGGCGAGCCTGTGTGTTGCGGTCGACGGTCCGAAGCGCACAATTCTTGCGCAGAAAGGAGCGCACCCTATGGCAGTGCCCCGAGCAAATACCTCAAAAGCACGCACCCGTAGAAGGCGTGCGGTTAATATGCGGCTTGAGGCCCCACATCTTGTTGAGTGTGGGAACTGTGGTAATTTTGTGCAGTCTCACCGTGTGTGTGGTAGGTGTGGCTTCTACCGGGGGCGCCAGGTGATCAACCCTGATGACCTTTGCTAGTGCCCGTGCGAGTGTGCACCTGAGCGGCTGCCTTTTGCTCGCGCACAAGGAGGCTTCCCCGTGGATGAGTTGTTCTTAAGAATGAGGGCATTAGTGGCAGAGAAATTAGAGGTGGGGGAGGCGTCCATCACGCTTGATTCCTCCTTCCGAGGAGATCTCGGCGCTGATAGCCTAGATACCTACGAGTTAGTCTATGCGATCGAAGAGGAGATGGGGATTACTATCCCCGACGAAAAAGCAAACGAGTTCGAAACAGTCAGAGATGCGTACGAGTTCATCAAGTCCAAAGTGACATGAGCCTGTGTCTCGGTCATATTTTTTCCCGCTCTCGTTCTCCCCTCACCCCCGAGCGTAGGGAGTCTCTCCGGTGCCTGCAAGAGACGCTCGGTGTTAAATTCCGCGATCCTGCCGCACTCGACCAGGCACTTTCTCACCGGTCTTTGTTTTCCTCAAAGGAGGGCCATTGCGGTGTGCGCCACAATGAGCGCATGGAGTTTCTCGGGGATGCCGTGCTTGGCGCGGTAGCCGCTGCTTGCCTGTATCGCGCACTTCCCGACAGTCACGAGGGGGATTTAGCAAAGACTAAGGCGGTGCTCGTGTCTACTGACACCCTCTCGGACATTGCCTTGAGCCTGCGTATAGACCACTACCTTCTGCTAGGAAAAGGGGAAGAGCTTTCAGGAGGTCGGCACAAAAAAGCCATCCTTGCCGACGCTACCGAAGCTGTCATCGGTGCGCTTTTTTTGGATTCAGGGTTCAAGGCGGCAGAGCGTTTTGTTCTCCGTCTCCTGCTCCCCCGTGTCCGCCCCATACGAGAGAAAAATTTGCACCATGACTACAAATCTACCCTCCAGGTGCTTGCACATCAGCGCTATCGTAGTAAGCCGGAGTACACGGTCGTCAAGCGCACCGGACCTGATCACAGCGTACGCTTCTGGGTGGATGTTACCGTTGGCGATGCACGCTTCGGACCCGGTTATGGCACCAGCAAAAAAAGCGCAGAACAGTGCGCCGCTCGCCTTGCATGGGAACAATTATCCGGCACCCTCCGGGAGTAGCGCGTATGCTGCCCTGTAAGGATACTCTCCTTGTCCCGCTCTGACACCGCCCGCCCCTTCGTAAAATGGGCAGGAGGAAAGCGCGCCCTCGCCCCAACCCTTTTTGCGCATATGCCACAGACATTCGGCTCCTACTTTGAGCCTTTCGTGGGAGGGGGAGCGCTCTTTTGGCACCTGTGCGCGTGTACTCGGGTGCGCCTACACGACATCTATCTATCTGACATAAATTGGCCACTGCTGTGCGCGTATGCAGCCGTTCGTGACCGTGTAGAAGAACTTATCGTCCGGGTTGGACAGCACATCGCCTGCCACACCCCTACCTATTACCGTCTTGCGCGGCGTAAATTCGCCGTATGCGAGCATCCGCTCGAGGTTGCCGCGCTTTTCCTGTACCTGAATCGGAGCTGCTATAACGGACTGTACCGTGTCAATAAAGCAGGTCAATTCAATGTGCCTCTCGGACGCGCTGCACCTGCGTCTCCTTTTCTAAATACCACCGCGCCTACCCCTCGCAGTACACAGCCTGCGGCGCAGGTCGGACACCTTGCAATACGCATTGATGAGGAGAATTTACGCAGCTGCGCGCGTGCGCTAGCAAACACCACTCTTAACTGCCAACACTTTTCTTGCATTCAACCTGCACGAGGAGATTTTGTGTATCTCGATCCACCGTACCTTGGCACCTTCAGTGCCTATGATAAAACCGGTTTTGATAGAACAGCGCACGAATCGCTCGCTGCATTTTGCATGCACCTGGACGCGCGGGGAGTTCTTTTTATGCTCTCAAACAGCGATTGCCCTGAGGTACGCGCATGGTATCGTCCATTCCGTGTGCAACAACTCAACGCCCCTCGGTGTATCGCACGATCCGCTCACGCAAGGGGAAAAAGGTGCGAAGTGCTTATCACCAATTACCCCTGCGCTGACACGGCTACACCGTAGCTTTCTGCACTCTCCTGGCCGTATCGCATCGCGTATTGCGGCGTTTAATGCCACTACAGAAGTTTTACGGTCATAAAAACCATCCGTGGGGACCCGCGTGCTCTGCGATAATGCTTCGTACACACTGCACGTATGACGTAGTAAAAGATATAAAACGGTAGAAAAACGTAACAAATGCAGATACTATGCCCGCCATGTACAGTCGAAGGGGAACCGTGCCACATCTTACCTTTGAAGCGGCACTCAGACACTGTGCCCAGCACTTTGGATCTCAAAATGCAGTCTGCTTCCTAGGCCATGCTACGGACACGCATTCGCGGTGCTGCTTGAACTACCGTCTCTTTGCACAGCGTGTGCGCCGTGCACGCCAGTTGCTGATGCGCTGTGGTGTGCGCGCAGGAAGCTGCGTTGCGCTCTTTGGCCCCAACTGTCCACAGTGGGGAGTTAGCTACTTTGCAATAGTAAGCCTTGGTGCCCGCGCAGTCCCTCTCGTACCAGAGCTCAGTCCGCAGGAGCTGCGCCGCTGCCTCCAGCATGCTCACGTTTGCTGTGTCATTGCGGGCGCTGCAGAAAGAGAAACACTCGCCCAAGCGGATACACTCACCGATCCGGACGCTGCTTCTTGCTCCGCAAAAGACGGGCAGGACCTTTCTACCGTATCGCACACCGCGCAGAGAACACTGATCGCTTTGGAAGATTTCTCCCTTGTCCGCACAACGGACGGTGTACAAAACACTCCAGTACCTGCGACGCACTGGAGGAATGCTGGATCAGACCCAGATGCCATTGCCAGCGTGGTGTACACCAGCACCGGAGGCGCTGGCACTCCTCCCCGTGCCGTAACATTTACCCAACGGAATTTACTGTGCACCGCGCGATATGCACAGCGTGTACTGCGTGTACGCACGCACGATGTGGTTTTTTCGCTCCTCCCCCTTGCACACTTATTCGAGTTCGTGTGTGCGTTTCTTGCGGTTTTTTTACAGGGTGCCTGCGTGTGGTATGCACCTCCACTCCCACAGATGCGGTTGCCACTGCAGCAATTGCAATGCGTAAAGCCGACGTTGCTTTTCTGTCTCCCACCTTTTCTGGAGGCTCCCGAGCAGCCGCGTTCGCGCCGCCCCTGTGCTCGGCAGCTCCATACCCAACTTGGAGGACAGCTGCGCCTCCTGGTTCTCTGGAGCGAAGAGTGCAGTGAACACACGCAGATTTTGCACCGGATCCCGCTGGAAGCGGTGCTCTTTCACGGGTATCTACATGCGAGCGTGCTCATTTTTGTGACCGCAAAGAAAAATACAAAAGACAAAGACATGCCGGCGCCACGCACTCAGACGCGTGCGGTGCCCGGTTTAAAAACGCGCCTTTTAAACTACAACGCGTTCACCAGCACCGGGGAACTTGCCTTACGGGGAGAGGGTGTAACACCCGGCTATTGGCGCGATGAGGCACGCACACGTGCAGCGTTTACTCCCGACGGCTGGCTCCGTACAGGGACGCTTTGGACAAAGGCAGAAACCGGTAATCTCCTCCCCTGCAGCAGCTCGTGCCATATGCAACTCGGTGCGCGCGGAGAAGCGGTGTACGCAGAGGATCTTGTTTGTGTGCTTATGCAACATCCTTGCGTGTCTACGCACACGTGCGCGTAGACACGCAAGGGCAAGCGCACTGCGCCGTATGGGTAAAACAAGGAGCCGAACGAATACGGCACCCTCAGATAGTGTGCTTTTTGCGCACCCAGCTTTCCACGCAGGTGCGCGTGGGGACGCTTCGGGTGATGGAGTATGAAAAAACAGTAGGTGCTGACCGCTTGTCTCGACGCGACACACCTTTCCTAAAGGAAAACTCTTTGTAGAAGGCGCAGCTCGCACGTTAATGTACAAAACAGGCTTCCCCCTGACGGAAAAAAAGGTACTCCACGTAGTATTCTTCGATGGTTCGTACAGGTCCAGGCATATTTAGGCGTAGTCGCGCCTGGGCATCTCTTTTGCGTATTACAAACGACCTATAAAAGGAGCACAGATCAGCTACACGCTGGTATGCGTGCGTCCGCGTGTTTTCTCCCCCGCCCTTTTCCCCGATCAGGGCGTATGCTTCCTGACGGCTCAGTGCCGCAACCCCCTGCGCACGCAATTGCAAGCGAATGGCTTGGATCTGCTCATGTGAAATACCAAACAGGAACTCCTCTAGTGCGGTACAAACTCCTGCTTCGCTCAAGCGCTGCACTAAAAAGTCGCGCCACATCTCGTCTAGCTCTGTCGAGAGCAAAAACAACTCACTAGAACCGAGCATTGAGCCAAAGCTAGGGGCCAAGTGCTCCCGTGCACACCACACCTGATGCAGTGCCGACGTGGCGCGCCGCGCACGTTCATCCGGACGCTGTTCCCACAGCGCTACGAGCGCATGCGTAACAGCAGTCTTCAAACGCGCGGGTATGTGCTCCTGCTCCATTAGAGAGAGGTATAGATCCTCTGTCATGAGCATACACACGAGTGCAAACTGCACCTGGCGCAACTCCTGCACCAGGTACTCAGCTAGAGCTACCCGCGTTACCTCCTGCGTAAGAAACGCAAAGGTTTGGATTTTAGCAATCAGGTACCCACGCCTAAGCGACACACGTGCAGGTAAAAAAAGGAACCTTCCTGCATCAGCCAGGTCTGTCACCGTTCCCTTTCCAAACCTTTCTACGTCCGCACCATCTGCACCTGAGTACGAACGCATAGCACGGACCAGACGTTTTAAATTAGACACGCGCCGGCGTACAACCTGCGCACGCCGAGGCTGCGTGCGCAAAGCACACAGCGCGCGCGAGACGATATACTGTTCATGTCTGCTAAGAGCGGTGAAGTGTATGACTGCAGCCTTTATGGGAAACCCCGTCGTAGCCGCGCCCATGGCGTGAGTCTAATGTATTCTGACACGAATTACTAGAATGACCTCCCTACAAACCAAGGGAAAGGAAGGGCCTAACCGCTGAGAATGACAGGCGCACGCACGGCAGGAATAATCAATTCCACACGTATCTTCTCCTGAATTCAATCATATATTTTTTACCGGCATACATAGGGCACCTAAAAAAGTGTTGACTAATCAGTTACGCGTGCATACACTCTCGGCATGAAGACAGATTACGACGTTATCATCGTAGGCGCTGGGGCCGCGGGACTGTCCGCAGCGCAGTACGCATGTCGCGCCAATCTCAGGACCCTTGTGATTGAGAGCAAGGCACACGGTGGTCAAGCATTGCTTATTGATTCGTTGGAAAACTATCCGGGTTATGCAACTCCTATCAGTGGCTTCGAGTACGCGGAAAACATGAAAAAGCAGGCAGTTGCCTTTGGGGCTCAGATTGCTTACGAAGAAGTTACCACTATCGGTAAGCGCGATAGCGTTTTCCACATTACCACGGGTACGGGAGCATGTACGGCGATGTCTGTTATTCTTGCCACCGGTGCAGAGCATCGCAAGATGGGCATCCCGGGGGAGAGTGAGTTTTTAGGCCGTGGCGTTTCCTATTGTGCCACCTGCGATGGACCCTTCTTTAGAAACAAGCACGTGGTGGTCATTGGTGGGGGTGACGCTGCGTGTGATGAATCGCTAGTACTGTCTCGCCTCACCGATCGGGTGACGATGATTCACCGCAGGGACACTCTGCGTGCACAGAAGGCCATTGCAGAGCGCACACTTAAAAATCCACATATTGCCGTTCAATGGAACACTACGCTTGAAGCGGTACGTGGTGAAACGAAAGTTTCCTCCGTTCTGCTTAAGGATGTTAAGACGGGAGAAACGCGAGAGCTCGCGTGTGATGCTGTTTTCTTCTTCATCGGTATGGTTCCCATCACCGGTCTTTTGCCCGACGCAGAAAAGGATTCCACCGGTTATATCGTCACCGACGACGAGATGCGTACCTCTGTAGAGGGGATTTTCGCTGCGGGGGATGTGCGCGCTAAGTCTTTCCGGCAGGTTATTACTGCTGCTTCGGATGGTGCCCTTGCCGCGCACGCCGCCGCGAGTTACATCGACACACTCCAAAACTAGAACTGCGCGTCTTTGCACTTCGGGTGTGCGTTTTTTATCCTTCGGGGGGAGGGTACTGTTCTCTCTCCCCATCCCCAACTCTTTCTGAGGAAGCTTTGGAGCTCGCGCTGGCTGCGACGGTGTGTCTTTTGCAAAAGGGTCTAGCGGGGTCGTGCGCAGGTGTGCACTCGATCTTCCAGGAGCCTCTCGGGCCATGCACGTTTTCTGTCTCCTCTGTACCTCCGTCGTGGGGGACATAGTGCCTCGTCTCGTTCGCAACCTCGACGCGCATACCATTGATGAAGCCCTTGCCTTCGTTAAGTCGCGTGAAGCATTCAGTGTCAGCTTGGCGGAATATCTAAAAGCAGCTAAATGTTCTTTTTCCATGCGTGGTACCGCTCCCTTTATACGGGGCGGTAGCGTACTGTACCGAGATGCAGAACCGTGTGCAGTACTCCTGCTCACGCGCGCAGGGTTGCTTTTGCACAACAGTGAGCCAAACACAAACAGTGCGGCGATCTACCGTGCCTGCAAACGGCTGGTAACCGCGCAGGTGCGTTCGATTGTAGGTACAGAAATGCACACGTGCGTTATCGCACGCTCGATTTCAGGTATTGCAACTCACGCGCAGCAGGAGCGATATTACCTACTGGTGCTGCCACTACACACACCACGTGTTGAATGTGAGCAAAACAGTGCTCCATTGCATATCCGGCGCGCACAGCTAAAAGATATGCGAGAGCTATTTCCTCTCCATATGCATTACAAACGTGAAGAAGTGCTGCCCGTAGGAAACAGTCCAAAACATAAGGCGACCGTGCGTACCCTGCACGCACATCTCCGTACACGCGTGATATTCCACGCCTCAATAGGAGGACACATCGTTGCAAAGGCGCAAACAAACGCACATGGCTTTCATTGTCACCAAATTGGCGGGGTATATACGGTGCCTGCATATCGCAACCGGGGCATTGCCACTGCATTGGTTGCAACACTTGCGTATAACCGACTCGATATAGGAAAAACACCGGTGCTTTTCGTAAAGGTACGTAACATGGCAGCGCGGCGCGTATACGAAAAGATCGGCTTTACGCTACACGGATTATACCGCGTCATTAATCTATAGCGAAGCAAACAATAAAGACGTTAAAAGAGAAGAACACGGCAACGAAAGGGAAAGACAACGCCGCGTGACCTCTATTTTCCAAAAAAGCTACGTTGACCAGCCCTTACCCATCGCCCAGGGCCACGTGACAGAACCGGAGATGCAAGCTGCGTTGCAATCCACTGCGTATAGGAATCGTCGTCAACTCCGTCAAGCCGTATTAACAATGTCTGCATACGCGGTGCATCCTTTCGCGCAAGACCGAGCACGCACTCCTCCGCCATGCGCACAAAAGCGGCAGACGCAACAGATACCATAGCAGACGCACAGTGCGCGCTCGTCTCCCGGTGCACAAACAGAAGTTTCCCACGCGCCTGACTGACAAAATGCGCAGTCAGCATGTGCACCAATGCCATATTTGCCACGATCAAATCCACCGAGATCCGATCGATACTGGAAAAATCATCTCCCGGATAAAGATCTACATAACTTTGCGCGTCAAAAACGAACACCGCTGTCTCAAGCACAATGCCTAGATTTTCAATCTGAAGCAGAATACCGCGCAATGAAAAGGGAGACGCGCGATTCCAATAAACCAACCCATCACGCACAGGCACATCCCCACGAGCTGCCTCGTGTGCGCTCAAGCACACACGACACCCCTGATTACGTAAAACCTCTGCGAGACTACGAGAAAACTGAAGGCGATTATCGCTGACGAAAACTCCCGCGCCCATACGCGGGAGTATAAAACACATCCTGGCGAAGATAAAAGCGTCCTCACAGCAGAAAGACCAGCAACCATTCCGCCAGGAAGTAAAGAAGAAACGACACGGAGTCCTGCGTTCTCTGCCCCGCACCCCAACTTCTTATAGAGTTCCTCGCACCTTACAAGCTAACAACCAAACCGTTCAAAGGTCTTTGCCCCGTAGTAGCGCGCCTGTGCACCCAACTCTTCCTCAATGCGCATCAACTGGTTATACTTCGCCACCCGGTCACTGCGACTCATCGAGCCGGTTTTGATTTGACCTGTCTCAAGTGCCACTGCTAAGTCTGCGATAAACGCATCCTCTGTCTCACCCGAACGATGTGAAATCACCGCCGCGTAGCCTGCGTTCTGAGCCATACGCACCGCGTCGACAGTTTCTGTGACCGTGCCAATCTGATTAAGTTTTATCAGAATCGAATTGCACGATCCCTCTTTGATGCCTCGGGCCAGACGCCCAGTGTTGGTTACAAAAAAATCATCTCCCACAATTTGAACTTTGTCTCCCAACTCTTTCGTGAGCTGCACGTAACCTGCCCAGTCGTTTTGGTCAAGCGGATCCTCAATAGACACAATCGGATACGTAGCAATCCACTTCTTGTACAGATCAATCATTTCCTGTGCTGTGAACAGCTTCCCCGGATTCGACTTCCAAAACTTGTACCCTCTCCGATCTCCTTCATCGAATAACTCAGAAGACGCACAGTCAAGCGCAATACACACATCCTTCCGCGGCGCAAGGCCGGCTTTTGCGATCGCTTTCATAATGTACTCAAGGGCTTGCTCGTTATCCAAATCAGGCGCAAAACCACCTTCATCACCAACTGACGTAGCTTTGCCGTCGGCGGCAAGCAGGCCCTTTAACGCGTGGAACACCTCTGCGGTCATGCGCACCGCTTCGCGCATGGACGCAGCGCCGATGGGCATAACCATAAACTCTTGAAAGTCAATTTTATTATCAGAATGCTTCCCCCCATTGATAATGTTGGCCATAGGGACCGGCATGCGAAAAGTGTGCACACCACCGAGGTAACGGTAGAGAGGAACACCCAGAAAGTCTGCAGCAGCACGCGCACAAGCCATGGAGACGCCAAGCATAGCATTCGCACCAAGCTTTGACTTATTGTCAGTGCCGTCCAGATTCCGCATCGCGTGATCTATCTCACCCTGGTTGAGCGCATCCATACCTTCGAGCGTATCAGCAATGAGCGTGTTGACAGTTCCAACGGCCTTGAGAACACCCTTACCATTATAGCGCTCCTTGTCTCCATCACGCATTTCAAGCGCCTCGAACTCTCCGGTAGACGCCCCTGAAGGAACACACGCACGGCCAAAGCTACCGTCACTGAGCGAGACATCCACTTCGACAGTGGGGTTTCCCCGAGAATCGATGATCTCGCGCGCTTCAATGCATGCAATGTCACTCACTTAAGACCTCCTGATGTGGGCGCATGGTAACACGCGAAAAAAAATGCGTAAAGGTTTTCCACTCTCTATAGCCCCCGCACGCCGCGCTTCCTTCCCGCTGAGAACACTACAGAGAAAGTAACTGTACCAACCGCCTCGGTATTCCAACGGAGTATTGCAACGGCGCGTTACATCTATTCTCGATACGCAATGGGAACCATCAATTGATCACGAGACAGAATAGTGTGCGGGAAAACACGCTGCGCTTCCTTTAATAAACGTTTCAACTCGTGATCGGTATATCGAGGGCTATAGTGGATGAGTGCCATAAGTCGCACACGCGCATCGCGCGCTATCGTGGCTGCCTGCACGCACGTCATATGCTTTTTCTCTGCTGCATCCTTTTCCATCCCTTTCTCAAACATTCCCTCACACACAAAGAAATCCGAATTCCGCACCTCGGCTGCAATGGACTGCAAATATTTTGTATCAGTGACGAAGCTCACCTTACGCCCCGGACGCGCCGGTCCCATTACCTGTTCAGGATATACTGTCACTCCCTGCGCGGACTGCACTGCAACCCCTGACTGTAACTGAGACCACAGCGCCCCACAGGGAACGTGCAAATCCTGAGCCGCGCGCGGGTCAAATGATCCGGGACGATCCTGCTCTTCTAGCGTGTAGCCCATACACGGCTTGGTATGATCCAGACAAAAACAGCGCACCTGAAAACCCTTACCACGGTATACCACTTGTGGTTCTATCACCTCTTTGACAATAATCTCGTAATTAATGTACATGTCCAAAATCCTGCGGCTCGTTTCCACATACTCTGCAGTTCTTGGAGGACCGATGATGTACAGCGGTTCGCTGCGAGCAACTTGAGAAGAGAGCATCAAAAGCCCCGGCAGCCCAGTGATGTGGTCTGCATGGGTGTGACTGATGAAAATGGCACTGATTTTCTTCCAGCGTAAGCTCAGACGCCGCAACGACACTTGGGTACCTTCCCCAGCGTCGAACAGAAACAACTCTCCCTCACGACGCAACAACACAGAAGTCAGATGTCGATGGGGTAATGGCACCATGCCGCCACACCCTAAAATAAACGCTTCCAGATTCATATGCACACCATTCCGACGTCAACCTTTTGGAGGTTAACTCAGGCGCCTGATGGATTCTTGTGCCTCTTTGTACTCAGGACGCAAATGCAACGCACGTCGGTATGCATCAAGTGCAAAGCCTTTGTCTCCTGCGTACTCGCGCGCAAGTCCCAGGCGATACCACCACAGCGCATTCGACGGTTCAAAATTCACCGCTGTTGAGTACGCGATGTCTGCCTTCCGGAAGCGTTTGGTGAGGCGAAAGATCTCTCCCAAATAAAAGTATGCCACACTGATACGCTCACCGCGCGGCGCCATGTCAATATAGCGCTCCATAGCATGCATGGAACCCTTGTAATCGCCGACAAAAAAGAGCGCCTCTGCGAGAGTTTCCACCACGCGGTGATCGACCGAAATTTTCAGCGCCTCCTGGCATAGGGCAACCGTATCTGCATAACGACCAAGACGGAAAAGAGACCAGGTACACACTGCATACGCGTCGGTGTGTCGCGGATCGCGCTCAAGCACACTGCGACAAAGCTCAACCGCCTGCGTATACATCTTTTGTGCATCTTCACGCCTACCTGAAGTGTCCATGCTACGCCCATTCCGGTAAAGAGAGAGTGCCTCTCGCACCTCAGCTGCTCCCGCCTGTGCAGCAGCGGGAGGTTGCTCCTGCGCACTGCCACGTGCAAGAAACCAGACAAGAACGAATGCCCCCGCTACTGTCCGTGTTCGTGTAAACACAGCGCCTCCTTCAGATACATCGAAGGCTCCCGCACAGAGCGCACGCTCTTTATGAAACGCGACGCGCACACGGGACACCTTCTTTCAAAAGACACACCCACACCATCCCCATCCTTGAGTATGCAGAAGAACTGTCAGGACTAGGTAGGTTTTAAACGGAAAGAACTCGCACCCTACAAGGCAGGCGCCACCTCCCCGCTCTTGTAGCGTTCCTTCAGATACGTACGCACGCGCCCACCACACAACGCACGGAGCACCGCCTGCACGCGCGCATCAGCCTCGTTTCCTCGTTTTACCACCAGCACATTCGCGTAGGCTGAGGCATCAGGTTCCACTGCAAGCCCGTCACGCCGTGCAGAAAGACCAGCCATTACTGCGTAATTTCCATTAATCACCGCACCATCTACCTGATCAAAGACGCGCGGCAGAAGGGCACTTTCCACCTCCTGAAGTACCACATTGCGCACATTTTGCTGCACATCCTCTACCGTGGCAAACAGTCCTGAACCCGCACGCATCCGAATGAACCCTGCTGCTTCCAAAAGTCTGAGTGCACGTGCCTCGTTGGACGAATCATTTGGAATGGCAATGACCGCGCCGGCGGGGAAATCACTCACATGCCGATACGTTCTAGAGTATAACGCCAGTGGCTCTACGTGCACGTTTCCAACACTTACCAGGTCCCCGTTGTGCTCCTGGTTAAATTGCTGCATATGGGGCACATGCTGAAAGAAATTCATCAGAATATCCCCCCGCATTACCGCCTCGTTCAGCGCCACGTAGTTTGTAAACTCTACAATACGTAGTTCGATGTGCTGCTTCTTCACTTCTTCTTTTGCGATCTCAAGTAAGCGCGCGTGCGGTTCAGACAGCACCCCTACCCCCACCGTTTCATCCTTCACCTGAGTACACGCAACCACCCCTACGCTTAGGGCAATGAGTTTCCCTACGAGCGCAGCGCTCACCGTTTTTCCTTTCATCTCATTCGGCCTCCCCCTGTCCCTCTATCCATCCTGTCAATATCCAAAGAAAAAGCGCACATCAAGACTCACCCTGCATTTCACACCGTTTCCGCACGTGGCGCATCGCACGCCCCCTGCACCCGTACGTCCACATGCGGAAAGGGAACCTCAATGCCCGCCTGTTTGAAGCATTCGTCGATATCCACGAAGATAGCATTGCGCAAATCATTGAAATGCTCAATGTGAGTCCAGGTCAGGAGCGTTACGTCAATACCCGAGTCAGCGAAGGCATTCCACAAAACCGCCGGTGCAGGATCCGAAAGCACAAACCGGTTACGTGTCGCAACATCTAGCAAGAGCTGTTGCACCCGGCGCAGGTCACTTCCATACGCCACGGAAACTTCCGTTTTCACTCGGCGATGAGGACAGTGCGAATAGTTAACAAGGTTCGCTTTGAGGATCGTTTCGTTGGGCACGCGCACATACTGCCCATCGAGCGTTTTGAGCGCCACCGAAAGCAAATTAATTGACTGCACTGCACCGACGATACCGTCAATTTCTATCACGTCTTGAATTCGAAAAGCACGTTCGGTCATGACAAACAGCCCTGATATGACGTTTGAAACCGACGTTTGCGCCGCAAATCCAAGCGCTACTCCCGCTATCCCCGCGGCCCCTAGCAGCGCGCTCACGTTGATCCCCAACCAATGAAAGGCGGTAAACGTCATCACCGTGAACGAGAGATAGTTTAGTGTTTTGAACACAAAATGCTGCGTCTGCGCGGATAACCGCCTTGCAACAACACGGCGCACACCGCGCTTCAGCATTCGAAAGAAGGCAGAGGTGATGCACAGCACGGCAACGAAGCGCAGGAGATACCACACGCGCTCTGACGTCGCAACCTGCGTGAGGCCCGCGCCCAGCGCGCAAGCAGCCGTGGCAAGAGACTGCACGAAATGCTCCAATTCTCGCATATTCCCCGCTTGTGCACGCCCCGACACCACGCCTGCATCCTGCAAGGGCGTACTGCGCGCAAACACGCCCCCAATCTCCTGCTCCCCTTCCTAGAAACAGGAGAGCACTACACCCCTACTTACCTGACCACACCCCGTGCAGGTTACAAAACTCATAGGCTTCGAGCACCTGATCGTCTGCTGTCAGTGCAAAGGTCACCTCAGGCGCTCCATCTACCGGAAGTTCCTTGAGCTGAATACCCTTCCGGGTCTTGAGGCACACCCACGCAATGTAATGCTCCGGCGTCATTGGGTGAGCCACACTCCCCACCTTCACCTTTACCTCGTGTCCGTGCACTTCTACCACGGGGATATGCTTTTCCTTCGCTGCATCCACTGTACCTACAGGCACTGCACGCAGCACCTCACTGCCGCACGCGACACTACTGCCTGCAGGCGCATCCATACCGAGAAAAAATCCCGCACTTTCCTTCTGCAAGAAAAACGACAACTCCCGTCCCATGGCGAGCATCTCCTATGTTGGTCTGATTTTGTTCTCGTGCGGACGCCTGTCGTGCCTCCGCGTGCGGAAACCGCCCGCGCCAGAGCACAGCCCCGCAGAGGCGCTGATTCTACCTAAATCAGGTCCGTAGGTAAAGCGTCACCCACCTGTACGCATTCAGTAAACTCGCTCCTTCCGAGCCTGTGCTACGCACGAGTATACCTTGACCATTTGGGTAGTTTCCGCTACGCTCCTGCCAGCCTGGATTCCTGAGGAGTTTCTACGTGCCCTGCGGAAAGAAAAGAAAAAAGCAAAAGATAGCAACCCACAAGCGCAAGAAGAAGCTTCGCAAGAATCGGCACAAGAACAGGTAGTCTCGGCCCGTGCGCCTTCTGTTCGACATGAGGCGTTTTCGTCATGGATTTGTCGCTGCTTCGCTCCCTCACTGGGCCCCACGATCTTAAGAGTCTCTCCCCCGAGCAGGTGTGCGCGCTCGCGCAGGAGGTACGCCAGGAGATCTTGCGCGTTGTCAGCGCGAATGGTGGTCATCTTGCCAGTAACCTCGGTGTCGTCGAGCTCACCATCGCACTCCACCGCGTCTTTTCCTGTCCCCACGACGTTGTCGTTTGGGATGTCGGTCATCAGTGCTACGCGCACAAGCTCCTCACTGGACGCGCAGGGCGCTTCCATACCCTCCGCCAGAAGGATGGTATTTCGGGGTTCCCGCGGCGCGATGAAAGCCCGTACGACGCTTTTGGTACCGGTCACTCTTCCACGGCACTTTCTGCCGCAAGTGGTATCCTCAGCGCCCTACGATACCGGGGTAAATCAGGTAAGGTAGTCGCTGTCGTAGGAGACGGCGCACTCACCGCGGGCCTCGCCTTCGAGGCCCTCCTGAATGTGGGCCGTTCCTGCAGTGATCTCATCGTCATCCTCAACGACAACAAAATGTCCATTAGTCCCAATACGGGGTCCTTTTCCCGCTACCTGAGTACCCTCACGGTAAAAGGTCCATACCAGAAGCTCAAAACGCGGCTTCGCCGCGCGCTCCAGACTGTCCCACTCGTCGGTCGCCCCGCCTGCCGCGCCCTCAGCCGCCTGAAACGAAGTGCAAGAACGCTTTTGTACCAGTCAAATATTTTCGCAGACTTTGGATTCGAGTACGTCGGTCCCTTAAATGGACACCATATCGAAGATCTTGAGCGCGTACTCAACGACGCTAAAAAACTCACCCGTCCCACTCTCCTCCACGTGCAGACTGTAAAGGGAAAAGGCTACCCCTTTGCGGAGCAGAATCCTACCGATTTCCACGGCGTAGGACCGTTTAACCTTGCAGAAGGAATAGTAGAAAAAAAGGATGCGCTCACCTTTACCGAAGCCTTCTCCCATACCCTCCTAAATGCAGCGCGTACTGATGACCGTGTTGTCGCTATCACCGCTGCTATGACTGGCGGCACCGGGCTTGGATTGTTTTCCCATATATACCCTGAACGCTTCTTCGATGTTGGCATTGCTGAGCAACATGCGGTCACGTTCGCCGCAGGGCTTGCATGCACCGGCGTAAAACCTGTCGTTGCCGTCTACAGTACGTTTTTGCAGCGCGCCGTTGATCAGGTTATTCACGATGTTGCTGTGCAGAATCTGCCGGTCATTTTTGCGCTTGACCGCGCAGGTGCCGTACCCCACGATGGGGAAACACACCAGGGCCTGTTTGATCTCAGCATTCTTCGCGCTGTTCCGAACATAAGCATCCTGTGCCCTGCGTCGGCGCACGAGCTTTCGTTGCTCTTTGGCTGGGCGCTTGCACAGGACACCCCCGTAGCTATCCGCTATCCTAAGGCGTTATGTCCACCTGAAGAAGACGGATTCAGTACACCTGTACATACCGGACGCGGCGTCCTTATCACCCGAGAGAATGAGTGCAATGTACTGTTAGTGTGCACAGGGGGCGTTTTTCCCGAGGTAACCGCTGCGGCCAACACTCTTGCGCGAAAGGGCATATTTGCAGATATCTACAACGTGCGCTTCGTAAAGCCGGTAGACGAAGATTACTTTTTGGATCTTGTAGGTCGCTACCGTTCCGTTCTTTTTGTCGAAGACGGCGTAAAAATCGGAGGAATTGCAGAAGCGCTCCAGGCACTCTTGAACACCAGGCACCCGGCTCCGTGCAGCGACGTGCTTGCTTTTCAGGACATGTTCTACCCGCATGGTTCGCGCGCGCAGGTACTCGCCGCAGCAGGCCTTTCTGCACCGCATATTGCCGCACGCGCAGAATGGCTGTTAGCCCATTCAGTTGGGCAGATTCGGTGAACAGTATGCATCTGCACGCCGTTCGTTACATCCGCGTGCGCTTGCAGCGCATGCGGCAGATGGCCGCCGTACAGCGGAAGGAACGGGGAGGCCCCGCCTGCTCACGCCAGGCGCCGGGGGACCGCATCCGTTTCAATCGGCGCACACGCTGCCTGGAGTCAGAACATCGTGCTATTTCTTAGAAGTATGGTCCTGTGGTACGCAGCGTACGTTCGTCCGCTTTTGGATGTCGCGCTCCTTTCCTTCCTCCTGTACAAGACATACGAGATACTTGTTAAAACACAGGCAGTCCAGTTGGTGAAAGGCGCCTTCTCCATTCTCGTGCTCTACGCTTTGGTTTTCGTATTAAAATTAGAAACGCTCCTTTGGATTCTCAATGCAACTGCCCCGGGCGTGGCTATCAGCATTACTATTGTGTTTCAGCCGGAATTAAGAAAAATTTTTTTGAAAATTGGAGAGAAGAACTGGCTCCGACAGCGCGAATGCGCACACCATACGCACATCGACGCGGTATTAACTGCCGCAGATGTTCTTTCTAAAAGGAAGCGCGGCATGTTGGTAGTATTTGCCCGTCACCATACTGTGCGCGAGGTCAGTGAAACGGGTACCGCGCTGTACGCGCGCCTTTCATCCAGCCTGCTTGTGACTATTTTTGGCCACGATACCCCCATGCACGATGGAGCAGTCATTGTGCGCAATGGGCTCGTTGTCTCTGCAGGCTCCTTTTTGCCGCTTTCTGAACAGCACGATATTAGGAAAACGTTCGGCACACGTCATCGTGCCGCGCTTGGTATGGCTGAAAAAACAGATGCCATTACCCTGGTCGTGTCAGAAGAAACGGGCGCGCTCAGCCTTGCCTACGATTCAAAGCTGTACTACGATCTTCCGCACGCGGACGTATTGGCGCAGCTCAAACAGTTACTCGAAACTACCACTCGGGCTGGACACGCTCAAGGGGCACTGGATCATGGTCGCAGCACGTTGTCTTGATAGGATTGCGCACAATTGGGCTGCCAAGGCATCGAGCATACTGCTTGCATTTTTGCTCGTGCAATTTTACAGCGGCAGTCTGCTGGAACAGCGCGCCATTTCTGTTCCGTTAGTTGTGAGAAATGAAGGCGCACTAACTCCTGCGCTTCGCTTTCCCCAAAAGGTGACGGTGCTGATGCGCGCTTCACGTGATACACTCGGCGCACTGCGCGGATCTGACATTGTCCCCTATGTGGATTTGTCCTCCTACACAGAGGAGGGAGAGTATGCAGTTCCTGTGCGGGTGACTGTAGCTGACCATGTTGCACCACCAGATGCGCTTGAACTTGTCGCAGATCCTGCCATCATCCCGTTCAAGCTGGAGCGTAGTGTCACCAAAAATATCCCCATAACCCTATCGCTTGAGGGTGTCCCTGCGTACGGCTATGAGCTGCGGGAAGTCGACACAAATCCTTCCATGGTGGAAATTCGCGGTCCGGCCTCTTTGCTCGTTTCCTACACACAAGCAGTTACCGAAACGCTCGACATAACCAATAGACGCGCGTCCTTCTCAGGCGTCATTGGACTTATCAATCCGAGTACGCTCGTTTCTTTTCCAAAAACTAAAACGCAGTTCGTTGTCAGAGTTCGGGAAGTTTCTGAGCTCAAAGAGCTTGAGACAACACACGTCTCGTTCACCGACTGTGCCCCTCACCTTACGTTCAGCATCGAACCGGTCACCATACGTGCACAGGTGCAGGTGCCAAAGCATGTAATTGAAGAGATGCACCCAGAGGAGTTCTTCTCCGTTTCTGCAAGAGAAATTACTGAACCCGGACGCGTGACCGCTCCCCTTATCCTCTCGCTGCCCGAACACGTGCGTATGGTACAGTACAGTCCCAAAGAGGTTCACGTTCATGTGCGCGAAGCGCAGTCAGTCCCGGCGGACGGACATGAATGATCATTGGCGTAGGAATAGACATAGTAGAAATAGAACGATTCGTATCTTGGACACACAACGTGCGCCTGCTCCGTCGCTTCTTTCATCAAGAAGAGATTGTAGACTTTTTTAAAAACCACATGCGAGCGCAGTTTCTTGCCACGCGCTTTGCCGCAAAGGAAGCATTTGGAAAGGCACTCGGCACGGGGCTCAGAAACATGGAGCTAAAGAACATTCGGGTGTGTCAAAATGGATGGGGTAAGCCGAGACTAGAAGTCTACGGTGCTGCACAGGCTATGTTGGCTGCAACAGGAGGCACGCATATACAGGTGTCGCTGACGCATGAGAGAGAAGTCGCCTCAGCCATCGTGATTATCGAGGGAGAACCGCTATGACCCGGTCATCTACAAAGAAAACAGACAAAAAAGAAAGCACTGTGTCTTTCTATTCAAAAGAGCGCATCGAGTGTCCGGTGTGCACAACCGTCTTCCAAAGAGAAGAAATGCATTCTGGAGGGGGTCGTACCATTGCTGGTGATTTAACCGATGAACTAAGAAGGACATACGAGACGTCCGCAAAGTATGGAGAGGTATTTCCTCCCATTTACCACGTGGTAGTTTGTCCCACCTGTCTTTATGCAACCTTTCTGCAAGACTTTAGAAATATCGAGCGTGGGATTGTCACTAAACTTTCTTCCACCACATCACAGCGCCGCACATCGGTTGAGCGGCTCATTCCTCAGGTGGATTTTAGTGCACTGCGCACACTCTCCTCTGGGGCGGCGGCTTACTACTTGGCAATACTGTGCTATGACTTTTTTGATAAAAAGTATTCTCCTACCATTAAACAGGGGATCTGCGCGCTCAGGGCAGCATGGCTTTTTTCTGATCTTGAAAAAAAAGATCCGAACGAGCATTACGATTACATCCGCAATCTTCTATACCAAAAGGCACTTTTTTTCTATCGCAAGGCAATTGAGTGCGAAAGCACAGGCGAAGAAATTATCGCAGGATTAAAATCCTTTGGACCGGACACGGATAAAAATTATGGGTACGACGGGGTACTCTATCTTTCGTATCTCCTTGAGTATAAATACGGGACCAAGCGCGACGGAGCAGTCAGAAGGGAGCGCATGCAGCGGAACAAACAAGGACTTGCAAAGATATTTGGCCTAGGAAAGTCTTCAAAAGAGAAGCCAGGTCCATTGCTGGAACTCGCCCGACAATTGTACGAAAACCTGCTCGCAGAATTACACGAAGACAGTGAAACTACATGAATGATGTGCGCAAAATTCTCTTGCGTATTTCGTACGATGGAACACGATTTTGCGGATGGCAAAAACAGGTCTCAGGCTCACGGGAACGCGCTCCCTCTGTCCAAGGTGAGTTGGAAAAAGTTGCTGAGAAAATTCACCACCAAAAGATAGCAGTCATCGGTTCAGGGAGAACAGACTCTGGCGTACACGCAGTAGGACAGGCAGCACATTTTTGTACCCCCATGAGAAATATACTCGCGTATCGCTTTATCCCTGCATTTAATTCGCTGCTCCCGCACTCCATTCGCATTACAGACGCACGCGAAGTTTCCTCTCAACTCCACGCACGCTTCTCTGCCGTCATGCGCACGTACCGTTACCACCTCCACTGCGCACCCGTCGCATACGCGCACGAACTGCCTTACTGCTGGCACATTGCGAGAATGCCCGATATACACTTGCTCAATCAATATGCTGCAACACTCAAGGGAGAACTAGACTGCACAAGCTTTGCTGCTGCAGGAGATAAAAGTGCGAGTAAATCGCGTTATTTTTACGACACACACTTTTCTTTCAACCATCGCGTACTGACCTTCGAAATCTCTGCTAATGCCTTTCTCTGGAAAATGGTGCGCTCTCTTACAGGAACTCTACTACACTGCGAAAAGAAGCGGTGCTCCGTGCGCGAATTCGTCCGCATTTTGCACGCGAAAGACAGGCGCCTTGCAGGGCCCACCGCACCGCCGCATGGGCTATTCCTATGGAACATCCGTTACCCCGAACACTTACTCCGTGCAGAATAGGAACACCCTCGCACGTGAACTGGCATCCACAGGCAATGCAAGGTGGAAGACGTATTAAGCATGCACGCTACATCTCTTCAAGAAAAGGAATCAGCACCAGACGCATAGCTGTTCTCAGCACTATGCGCACCGCACGCACAAGTTCAAGCCTTGCACACGCGTAGTCCGGTCGTGCTTCACACAGAATGGGACAATCATGATAGAAGCGACTGAAGCTTTTTGAGAGTGTATAGAGGTATCCGGTAATAACGCTCGGATCATGTCCCTGTGCAGCGCGCGTGACACACGCAGGGAAACGTGCAAGCGCCTTCACCAACTCCCACTCAGCTTCGTGCGTGAGCAATGCAGGGTCACACCGGACTTCACGAGGCCCCTTTTGCTCCACATCTTCCTGAACCTTCTCTAAAAGAGAAGAGATGCGAGCACCCATATACTGTAAATAGGGACCAGTGTTTCCGTTAAAAGACAAAGACTCTTCAGGGTGAAACACCATATCCTTTTGAGGACTGACTTGCAATAAAAAATAATGAAGCGCGGCGATGGCAACATTCTCTGCAATACACTGTGCGTGTTTCAGTGCATTTTCCCGTCCCTTTTTTGCAATTTCCTCTTCTGCCGCACTGTGCAGACGATCCAAGATATCGTCTGCATCTACTACCGTCCCCTCTCGACTCTTCATACGCCCATGGGGCAAGTTGACCATGCCATAAGAGACGTGATGCAGCTGCTGCGCCCACGGATAACCGAGCAACCTAAGCACAAAGAACAATACCTTAAAGTGGTAGTTCTGCTCGTTTCCCACAACATACAGCAATTGATCAAAGGGCCAGTCCTGTGCGCGAAAAATCGCCGTGCCAATATCCTGCGTAATGTACATAGTGGTGCCGTCAGAGCGAAGCAACGCCTTTTTGTCTAAGCCTAGAGAAGACAAATCCACCCAAATAGAGTTGTCCTCCATCTGATAAAAAACGCCGCAGGCCAAACCACGTCTAACCTCTTTACGTCCCTTGGTATAAGTTTCGCTTTCAAAATAAAGTTTATCAAAAGATATGCCCGTTCGCTCATATGTTTGTTTGATACCGCGCAACGCCCATTCGTTCATTGTTCTCCACAGTGCACGCACGTGCGGATCTGCACTTTCCCAGCGCTGTAACAGGTCACGCACATCGTGCTCTGCTTCTTCCGGGTACTGCTGTGCGTAACGGTTAAACTGCACGTACCAATCTCCCACAAAGCGATCGGACTTGATGCCGGTATGCGCAGGTGTTTTTCCATGGGCGAATTTTTGATACGCGCACATAGATTTACAGATATGTACTCCGCGATCATTGATGATATTTACCTTGAACACATCCGCACCACAGAACGCAATAATACGCGAAAGGCTTTCCCCAATCGCGTTATTGCGCAGATGACCTACATGCAACGGCTTGTTAGTATTGGGACTAGAGAACTCAACCATGATACGTTTGCCCTGTAAGTACTGCGTGTGGCCATAGCGCTCCCCCTGCGCAAAGATAGCATCAAGCGTATGCGCAGCTACACACTCCTTATTTAAAAAGACATTAAGATAGGGTCCTCGCGCCTGCGGCGTGCCATACGCACACATGGACGTGTCTTCTTCAAGCAGTGTGCACAACTGCTGTGCAAGCTGTGCAGGACTCCTGCGCACACGCTTTGCAAAAAGGAATAGAGGAAAAGCTATGTCCCCCATACCCGGCTCCGGCGGCTCTTCCATAACTAACTGCGCACCTTCGACCGGCTCAACGGCAGGCCCCTGCAGTTGAGAAAGCACCCGGGCGACGGCGTGCCGCCACATCTCACACAGATCCTGCACTGCCTCACCTCATACCAAGCTATTAGAACGAACTCTTAGAAACCGGTGCACCGATCCACACTCCCTCTGAACCGAGATATTCGGTACGCCGTCCTTCAATCAAAAACTGCACCGCATGCACCGTAGGAAACGCAGCTGCCGTGAACACCACCTGCGAAAGCTGAGCCAAGTAGCCCTCAATGCCATACTGATTGAACTGAAACTCCTCGCTCAGATCCAACACCGCCACCCCTTCTTGCACACGTGCAGAGCGCAGTCGCGTACCTTCAGGGATGAGCGTACGCAGTCCGCGCACCGCTTCTGCCTCAGACGGACCAAGGAACAAAGCGCGCAACGCATCCGAAAGCGGCACCGTCGAATGAGGAAGCGTGCGAGCCACCTCTTCACGAGTGATCTTTCCATCTGCATCAATGCGCACCCAGCACAGCGTAATTGCGCGGGACTGTTGCGCAGAACCGGGCGCCCCAGAAACCGTGCCGACATCTTTCCCTTCGGTACCAGCGTCAGCTAGCGCAGGGGACCCTGCAACAGGAGCATCCGGCTGTGCCACGTCCTGCGTAGGGAGCGTGGCCTTAGCATCACTTTCAACAGCCGAGCCGGCCTGAGAACGACGTGCAGAGTCAAAAACGCGCACGGAATCCTGGTTGCCGAACATCCCTTGCACTGCAGCGCTCGAAAACACACGGTCAATATTTCTTCTATTGAGAAAGAAAAGCACCGCCATTAACAAGGAAAACGCAAGCCAGAACAGCAACCCCGCTGATGAGTGTTTCCCCTTCCCGGCCATACAGCGCCATCGTACAGGAATTATAAAGCTTTTCCAAGACATGCTGCACACACGTCCCTTATCCCCGCCTCGCAAAAAATATGGGCAAAAAGAAAATAAAGCAGCCGATATTGGGTCGTACGCATGGCATTCATGTTACTGACCCTGCTTTTCTCTTTTCGTGATGCGTTCATTCAGGCAGAGGACGCGCGCCTGCTGCAGCCAAAAACCAACGCTTTGGATCTTGTCGTGCAGGGGGTAGATCTTGTGCTGTTTGCCCAGGATAAGACGGCTATCAGTATCAGTATCCCGCCTGAAAAAGACGTGTTCTTCACAGAACACGAAGGAGTGCTTCGTGTCCGTACACGCACAGAAAACGCGGAGGGTACACGCCGAGTGATACGCATTGGCATACCGCGTGCACAAACGCTCGCATGGGTGAAGATCATTGCGACGGGCGCACATACTACGGTGCGCGGCGTACGCGCGGTGTGGGCACTGCTTTTGTGCAACGAAGGCACACTCGCCCTCACGGAAAGCACGCTCAAGTCATGCACGCTGACACACACGCGCGGCGAACTCCGCTTTGAAGCGGCGGTACTAAAACGGGCGTCATTCTGTTTGAATGACGTGAACGCTCGTTTCACTCTTCTCGGATCGCGCGCCGACTACCGTCTTATCTGTAGCCCAGGAGAACGTGCGTGGAAAATTGAAGGCGCCGAACAACGGGGCGCGCACTACACTGAGTCTGCACGGGCAAGACGCCACATGGTTATCAGCGCGAGTGCTTCGTCGATAGACGTAATGTTCAAAACGCCACCTACACAACAGGAAGCAGTAGACACGACACAGAAGGGGTAATCCAGGATAGACTGCCCCTTTCAATATCACCTCAGATAGCAGATTCACACCGCGCACTACTCAAGCACGTCAGTGACGATGCGCACCACACGTTTTTTCCCCGCGCGAACTATTACCGTCCCGTCCAAATCCAACGCTGACTGGTCAATTACCGCACCGATATCTGCCACGCGCTGGAGCCCGACAAAAGCTCCTCCTTGTGCAATCAAGCGCCGTGCATCACTCTTCGTAGTACACAATCCAACCTGTACAAACAAATCAGTCACTTTGATCCCAACTTGCAACGTGCACTGTGTCAGCTCGAACGTCGGCAATGCACACTTATCGCCACACTCGCCGAATGCCGCGCGCGCTCCCTGCAACGCCACCTGCGCGACAGCCGTTCCGTGCATGAGGCGCGTTACCTCGTATGCCAACAGCTCCTTTGCACAATTAATTCCCTGAGTCAATATCGCCTCGACATCGCGCACAGACAAAAAGGTAAACAGGAGCAAGAAACGCCGCACATCTTCATCCGGAGTATTTCGCCAGTATTGGAAAAAGTCATAGGGAGACACCAAAGCCGGGTCTAAGAAGAGCGCACCTTGCTCGGTCTTGCCCATTTTTTGCCCATCCGCCCGGGTAATAAGCGGAAAGGTCAACCCATGCACGGTTTTTCCGCGCACTCTTCGAACCAAATCCGCCCCAGCAACAATGTTGCCCCATTGATCATCGCCGCCAATTTGTAACTCTACCGCGTAGCGATCACTGAGCGTTAAAAAATCATAGCTCTGCAATAGCTGATAATTAAATTCAAGAAAGGAAAGTCCTGTCTCCAGGCGTTTCTTGTACGCCTCATAGGTAAGCATTTTGTTTACAGAAAAATGCGCCCCAACCTCTCGCAAGAAATCAATGTAATTCAAATGTGCCAACCAATCACGATTATTCACATAGAATACATGCCTGTGATCGAAGGAAAGAAAATGATCCAGCTGCGCAACTATCGCTCCCGCGTACGCATCGAGCGTTGCATAATCGAGCATCTTGCGCATACTGGTTTTGCCGGAGGGATCCCCAATGCGCGCGGTACCTCCACCGATGAGCACGCAACCGCGGTGCCCCGCATCACACAGATGCTTTAGCGCAAACATAGGGAGCATGTGCCCAACGTGCAAACTACTGCCAGTTGGATCTACACCGACATAAAAGGTGAGTGGGCCTGCATCCATACGCGCCGAAAGCGCCGAAAGATCAGTACATTGTCTAATAAAACCACGCGCCTGAAGACGCGCAAGCGCAGGATTCATGGAGCCGATTATACCGCGCATCGCACACCCCGATCCAGGGCAGGCGGTTCAGTCCCGAGAAAAAGACAAAACGCGCTGATGCACCCCCACCGTCGCCCCGCGTGTCACTATTCCTTTAAAAGCGCTGCAATCTTCGGACGACTCCAGCGCACCGCAACGTCATAGGGTGTCTCTCCCGCCACGTTTCGTAAAAACTTTCCAAAGCGATTCATCGCCAGCAAACCTTGCAGTGTCTTTTCATCTGCAACCTTTGCTGCGTAATGGAGAATACTTTCTCCAGCTGAATCTGTCTTATTTACCGCAAAACCCACCAGCGTTTTCAAGATTGACGTGTTCTTGCTCAGGACTAACAAGGCCGGAGACTCCCCCACGTTGTTTGCAATGAATAGGTCCGCACCGAGTGCTAAAAGCTCATGACACAGATCCGAGCGATCCTTTTTTATGGCAAGCACCAATGCCGAAGATCCCATCCGATCCCGTTTGTCGATTGGATATCCCTTTGCCAGTAAAAGCCGAAATGTCTGCACGGGCACATTTTCCATAACCGCAAGATGCAGTGGCGTCTGCCCGTCAGAATTTGCCAGGAGCGGATCCTTCCCCACGACTGCACCGACAAACGTATCTCCCTTCAACAGGGCAAGTGACAGCGGCGTAGTCCCGTACGAATCGCGCGCAAAGGGGTTGCCTCCTGCAGCGCGCAACGCCGCAATAACTGACTGCGAATTGCACAGTACCGCCTCGTGCAAGGGAGTGCGTCCATACATATCCTGCTGCACAGGATTTGCACCCGCAGAAAGGAGCATGTGCACCGACTCTTCCTGATCTGCCAAAACCGCATCCGTGAGCGCAGACTTACCCGTCTCATCCCCCATGTGCAGCGCCACCCGATGACTCAACAGCAACCGGATAAAGTCGACATTCCCCGCACGAGCTGCAAGATGCAACGGGGGTTTCCCAGAAAGATTCCGAGCATTTAAAAGAGATACATGCCGCGCATCCGCTTCGCGGATAAGCACGTCAGCCGAACGGAGCGCAGACCAACGCACACACGCATGCAACACCGTATTTCCAACTGCGTCCCGTGCGTCCACAAGCGCAGGATTACCTGCCTGAGGATGCAGCAAAATTGAAATAACCTCCGCTGCATCTGACTTTACCGCACTGAAAAGAGGCGTTTCTTGATTCAAATTGCGTGCCTCTATCTCTGCCCCCTTGCGCAAAATACCATTAATCGCCTGCGTAAGTTTCCACTCGCACGCCAGATGCAGCGGCGTGTTTCCTCCTGCATCCTGAGCGTGCACGTTTGCCGCAGTCAGAATCCAATCCTCGCGACCGCCACTAGTTGTCAACGCTGTTTTCAGCGGTGACACGCCATGCACGTTTGTACTGAAGATATCAGCTCCTTCCCTCATCAAAAACTCACCGACAGCACGGTCATCGTTTGCAACTGCATAGTGCAGCAGCGTGTTTCCCATCGTGTCACGTGCAATCATCTGTTTTGGTTCGCGAAATAAGAATTTAACTATGTCAAGGTGCGCTCGCCTTGATACTGCAACGTGCAAAGGACTGCGCCCCACCACATCTTGTTTATACAAGTTGCTATCGGTGACGACAATTTTTACTGTCTCCAAACCGCGCGCAAGTGCCTTGGTAAGCGGCGTTTCTCCGCGCATATCTTCTGCATGGATATCTGCCCCAAGACTGACAAAGTACGCAGTCAAATCCCGATGATCACGGTCAATCGTGAGGACAAGCGGCGTTTCGCCCTTTTTGTTCCGTTCAGAAATATCTGCGCCTGCGCCTACTAGACGCTCTACAAACGCCCTGTCCATACCTAAACGGGCCGCGACGTGCAAAGGAGTCTCGCCATAGTCATCCTTTATGGCGACAGAAGCGCCTGCATCAAGCAGTGCGCCAACCAAACGGACACGGAAGGGAGCAGGAGCGACAAGGTGTAAACAGGTGTTCCCCGACGCGTCACGCACGTTTGGATCGGCCCCACTGCGCAGCAGCAAGACCGCAGCATCCACCTGCCCTGCACGCACTGCTTCGTGCAAAGGGGTGGCGCTGGATAGGTTTTTTGCATTGAGATTGACCTTCCGATCAACGAGAAACTGGACAAAACCGGTATAGCCACGCTTTGCCATAACGTGCAGCGGCGTAGAGCCATCGGTAAAGTGCAGGTCGTAGTTACGCTTGAGCACTGCTATTTCGAACTCGCTAAAAGAGCCGTGCATAAGCTCTGCCCCACCAAGGAGCAAGTCGGCAGCAACTTCTGCAGCACGCGCATCAGAAGAACTGCTGTAGGCAAGAGAAAGCGGCGTATGTCCGTCAGCGTCGCGTTCCTGGGTCGGGGGACCGAGCGTGACAAGGTGTTTGATCAGATCGCGGTCCAGCGCACGCACGGCCCAATGCCAGGGTGTTTTGCCGCTTTTGTCCTTTTGTAGAAGTGTCTTTCTGGTTACCAATTCGTGCGCAGTTCCCTTACGGATGGCGCGGGTAAGCGGAGTGTCTCCCTGTGCATCCCGCGAAAAGAGGCTCGCGTCTCGTGCAATCAGCATACGAACAGACTCAAAACAATTTTCTGTGACCGCCACCATAAGCGGCGTACTGCCTGAAGCATCCTGGGCCTCAGTATCGGCACCCATAGAGAGGAGGAAGTCAACCACGTGCGCGTCGTTACGCAACACCCCCACGTGCAAAAGTGTATCTCCATTTGCATCACGGACGTTGACAGAATCTTTACCAAAACGGGTCTTCAGCGTATCTAGATCACCGCGCGCAACCATTTCAAAGAGATCGACCGAAGCCTGAGGAGAGGGAGAAGACGTAGTAGTGCAGGAAAGCAAGACGAGGAAACACGCAAATGTGCTCCCCACAAACCACACAATGCCACGATTATGTATATGCATGCAGCGGATCCTCCTGAGTATGGTGCCGCGTCTGTACAGTGTGTGTAAAAGCGTATCCTGCCGGTTTCGGCGATAAGGCACAGAATCTTTAGACGCCCACTCTCCCGTGAGGACGCAACCGCGCAGGCGCGTTCCCATTTTTAAAAACCCAGTATCTGCTGACGGTGATGTAATCCGAGGTCTTTTAATGTGTCACGCACCTGCTGCTGAGGTGACCGTGCACGTGCCTTTGCAAAATCACGCGCAAAACAATTCATTGAAAAATGTTGAAATACAAAAAGCGGCGTACGGCGGTCACACACCGTTTGTAGTAAACGCGCATAGGGTTCAAACAGATGTCCGCTTTTCAATTCGCTGTAACCCACAATCCACAGATCACATCCTAACGATCGCTGCAGCTGACACGTACGCCGCGCCATCCAACACTGGCTACGATGCAAAAATGACTGCACCTGCCGTGCACGCGCAGTTCCTGCTGGATCTTGCGCAAGGAGGCGTACCAGTGCACGGAGCTGAACCGTTTTTGCCGTGTGAAGCGGCGTTTTGTTCAACAGCATCACGTCTGTACGAAAATCAACCCCTAACTGTGCATGCCGCGAAAAAAAGCCCTGAGCCACTCGACCTGACTGTCCTACCAGATACCGTTGCTGCGTATGCAGCTGCTCCTCTTTCCCTGGATTGTCCGAAACCAAAATAAGGGCCGGTACAGGATCACTTTGGGTCAGTTCCTCAAGCGCGTGAGGGTACACAATCGGAGTGTGTACCGGATACGTGGGTATTCCTTGTGCATGCACGAGTGCCGCTTGCGCACGGTGCAAAAAAGCCTGCGGCGTGCAACACGCCACTGCAGACTGCGCTGCATGCGGGTCCATATACGGATACCCAAACGCGCGCAAACTCTGTACACAAAAAGCCTTGAGGTCAGTGCGAAAAGCGGCGAGCGCATGCCACTGCGACCGAGTCATGCGCTCGCATCCAAAACAGAAAGCATCCTCTACTATACCCTACATACCACGTCCCTTCCTACAGACTGCAGTGACGGCGCAGGCGCACTGGCTCAGTGCTTCCTCCAAAACGGTGCCCATTGACAAACCACCCATAAGGTCTCACGATTGGGTCTCTGTCTAGAAGAGAATATCACCATGCTGCAAAAACGCTCAGATACCCTCGACCGTCTGCGTCACAGTCTGGCGCACGTTATGGCAGAGGCCGTTCAAGCTCTCTTCCCCGGCACCAAGCTCGCGGTGGGACCGCCTATCGATTACGGGTTTTACTATGACTTCTCACCTCCCCGTCCCCTGTGCGATGCAGACCTAGCCCCCATTGAAGAGAAAATGCGCGCCATCTTGCGTGCGGGGTGTCCCTTTGTCAAAGAGGTGGTTTCGCGTCCTGACGCGCTTGCTCGTTTTAAAGACGAGCCATTCAAGCAAGAGCTCATCGAACGCATCAGCGCAGATGACACGCTCAGTCTCTACCACTCCGGCGCGTTCACTGACCTGTGCCGGGGTCCTCACGTGCAGTCTATGCGAGACATTAATCCGCACGCCTTTAAACTCACGAGCATCGCTGGGGCCTATTGGCGCGGTAATGAGCGCGGTCCCCAGCTAACGCGCATCTACGGCACTGCCTGGGAATCTGAAGAAGATTTGCACACATACCTTCGCATGCAGGATGAAGCAAAACGCCGAGATCACCGTAAGCTCGGTCCTGCACTCGGTCTCTTTCACTTGGACGAAGAAAATCCTGGCCAGGTCTTTTGGCACCCTGAGGGGTGGACCCTCTACGTGGCCATCCAGCAGTACTTGCGCCGCGTCATGCACGAAGACGGGTACGCAGAGGTGCATACTCCCTTTGTCATGCCCCAAAGCCTTTGGGAACGCTCGGGGCACTGGGACAAATACCGCGCCAACATGTACCTGACCGAAGGCGAGAAGCGTTCTTTTGCGCTCAAGCCCATGAATTGTCCCGGACATGTCGAAATCTTCAAGCAAAAAACACGCAGTTACCGTGATCTCCCGCTCCGTCTTTCGGAGTTTGGCTCGTGCACCCGCAATGAACCGTCAGGCTCTCTGCATGGAGTTATGCGCGTACGTGGCTTTGTACAAGACGATGCCCATATCTTTTGTACTGAGGCGCAAATCGCATCGGAGGTCACCCGTTTCTGTCGCCTCCTTGCGCGGGTATATGCCGACTTTGGCTTTGCACAGGAGCAGATCCGCGTCAAATTTTCTACGCGCCCAGAGCAGCGCATCGGAAACGACGCCACCTGGGACCGGGCCGAACGCGCATTGGCAGAAGCATGTGAAGCAGCAGGTCTTTCGTACGAGCACGCACCGGGAGAAGGAGCGTTCTATGGGCCAAAGTTGGAGTTTGCACTTATAGACACACTCGAACGCGAGTGGCAGTGCGGCACCATTCAGGTGGACTATCAGTTGCCCTCGTGCGAGCGCTTGAACGCAGAGTATGTGGGGGAGGACAACCAACGGCACATGCCAGTGATACTCCACCGCACGGTGATTGGGTCTCTAGAACGGTTCATCGGTATTCTCATTGAACACTACGGGGGTGCATTCCCCCCATGGCTTGCACCGGTGCAGGCAGTGGTGATTCCGGTTGCCCCTGCCTTCCTCGAATATGCGCAGCACGTTGCACGGGAGCTGTGCGCCCGTTCGCTCCGCGTGCAGGCAGACGTGAGCGCAGAGCGCATGAACGCAAAGATCCGCACTGCCCAAACGCAGAAAGTGCCCTATCTGCTCATAGTTGGCGAGCGGGAGCTGCGCGCGCAGCAGGTAGCGGTGCGTCCGCGCACAGGGCCCCAGCACTCAATGGGGCTCTCAGCCTTTTCCACCTTTTTGCTCGCGAAGCTAGAGACGCGCGCGCTGCACGCCTAGCCCATGAGTTCCCTGTGCCTTTTCCCCAAACCTTCAGGGGAAGGGACGCTATATCCGTAGCTGCTGTACGCTACCGCCGTAGAGCTGCGCGCGCGTGGCGTTGACATCCTCACTCTTTACATAAGAATCAAAGTCCATCATACGATCGATAATCCCGCGCGGTGTAATTTCCACAATGCGGTTTGCAACAGAGCTGACAAACTCATGGTCATGCGAATTAAATAAAATCACGCCGGGAAACTGCACCAACGCCTCATTCAGACTTGCAATTGCTTCTAGGTCCAAATGATTGGTCGGCTCGTCCAATATCAAAACATTGCTCCCAGAAAGCATTAATTTACTAAGCATGCAGCGTACTTTTTCCCCTCCAGAAAGTACACGCACAGATTTGAGCGAATCCTCGCCTGTAAAAAGCATCCTGCCTAAAAAACCGCGTACGTAGGTTTCATCTTGATCATCAGAGAATTGGCGCAACCAATCCGTGATAGAAAGATCACAATCAAAATACCGCGCCGTATCCTTTCCCATATACCCAACAGATACCGTCTGTCCCCAACGGAAAGAGCCGGCATGTGCCTGCTTTTCTCCAGCAAGAATATCAAACAATATGGTCTTCGCGCGGTGTTCTTGACCGACGAAAGCGATTTTGTCTGTGCGCCCAACTGTAAAGCTCATGTCTGTAAAAAGCTCACATGAACCTCCCTGCATTCGGTCCTCAGCGGCATAGCGCAGTCCATCGCACGACAATACGTGATTCCCAATTTCACGCCGTGGTTTAAAATGCACATAGGGAAACTTTCGACCAGTCACCTCAATCTCTTCCAGCACCAATTTGTCATATATCTTTTTACGACTCGTCGCCTGCCGGCTTTTGGCTGCGTTAGAAGCGAAGCGCAAAATGAACTCCCTCAGGTCCTTCATCTTTTCTTCACGCTTCTTCTGCTGATCCTTAACCTGCCGCTGCATAATCTGACTCATCTGATACCAAAAGTCGTAATTGCCCGAGTACAAACGAATCTTCCCATAATCGATATCGCAAATATGCGTACACACGCTATTTAAAAAATGCCTATCATGCGAGACTACAATCACGGTGTTGGGGAATTCAATGAGAAATTCTTCCAACCACGCAATAGAGTACAAATCCAAACCGTTTGTCGGCTCATCGAGCAAAAGCACATCGGGATTACCAAACAACGCCTGCGCTAGGAGTACACGTACCTTCTGGCTTTCGTCCAATTCGCACATCATCCGATCATGGTGTGCCTCATCTACACCCAACCCAGAAAGCATTTGTTCAATGCAATTTTCTGCCTCCCAGCCATTCAAATCCGAAAACTCACCTTCCAATTCTGAAGCCTTCAACCCATCTGCTTCACTAAAATCACTCTTTGCGTAAAGAGCTTCCCGCTCCTTCATCACTCGATAGAGCGCAGGATGCCCCATGCATACGGTATCTTTCACCGTGTGCTGATCGAAGGAAAAATGATCTTGACGCAGAACTGCGACGCGCGCGCCGGATGCGATAGCGATACTTCCCTGATGATGTTCGAGTTCACCGGAAAGGACTTTTAAAAAAGTTGACTTACCCGCCCCGTTCGCTCCAATGACTCCATAGCAATTCCCTGCAACAAACTTTAAATCAACACCTTTAAAAAGAGGTTTGTCAGAAAACTGCACACTCATATCCGTCACTGTTATCATGCGGCGCATGCTAGCGCAAAATCCGTGCACAGGACAAGCCGCTGTCCATAGAGCATCACACATACAGCGATGCTATGAGCGCATCACTGTGAAAAATATACGTGCAGTACACCTCGTTCATTTCTTATACACAACTGTGCAGAGCCCCCTGTAGAAAGACAGGTCCCCAGTGTTTTCCTCACACGCTGATCATTTATGTACACCGCACCGTAGCCAGAAAATACTGAAAGTGCATAGTACGACTGCCTTTCTGTAAAACGCGCAACAACTGTGCCGGTGCGAGTACCTATCTCACTATTCCCTTGCAACGTACCATCAAAAGATAGTGTGCCACGGTCCGTGTACAAATGCGCGTCAGATAGGACGCAGCGACTGCATTGCGTATCACCGTCTGTTGTGTGCAGGAGAGTCCGATCGGTACGTACTCCATTGAGCTTTAGTTCGCTCGAGTGCGCATACACATCTGCAAAACGCACCTCAATACCTTCAAGCCGAAGACTGCTGTCTTTCACCCGCACTTTAAGATTGTGCACGTTGTGCTGCGCTGGCACACAAATGATCGCTTCAATCGGTACCACGCTATGTCCCCATCGGCTCCCCCATACGTTTTTCCAAAATGTGTAAAACCAATCGCGCAACGTATCGCGTACGTTCAACACACTCTGCATTACTCCTGGGGAATCCGCTGGAGGCGTGGACTCCCGTACTGTTTTCTTTCCACGCCGTAGGACAAGCATCGTAGGATCCAGGTGAATCGATAGCGGATCGTACACGCTGTTCTTTACAACCTTGTATGCAAGAGAGCGCCGCTGCGCACATACCTGTACACTCACTCGTACGCGAGTAGCATCTATAACAATGGTATGGGGATATGCTTGATCTAAGCAGGTATATCCATCTGCATCGGTAAAGGTACGCACAACAGGTTGAGAACTGTGCGCGGGGTGACGCTGCATACGGCTACTGGTCCAAAACCTCGATACATCTCCACGCAGATACTTCATCGATCCGCCCAAAAGATACGCACACGCTAGAGAGAGCGCACCAACCAAACAAACGATAACAGTGTGTGCGCGCGCTTTTTTGTCCATTTTCTCCCCCTCACCTATTTCTCCTCTGTAGAGCCTTTCCTCCGTCCTTAAACTGAACACCAGTTAGTGGACCAGATTACGCCGCATCAGTACAATCGCGCGCAATGAGTGGGGAATATCAATCTTTCACGCTCAAGCGTGCGCGACGCGTCTATGACCAGTATAATGTGATTAACTCCCTTTCGTTCGCACTCGTAACTGGCAATACCATTACGCTCTATGCACTGCTGCTTGGTGCCCGCAGTACCACGGTAGGCTTGCTAAGCGCGTGCATGCACTTTTCCTTCTTTGCACTCCCTTTGGGAAAACTTGTGTGCCGACGTTTTGGCGTCATTAAAACCTTTGCGTACACCTGGATCGCCCGCAATACTAGTTTGCTTCCAATGCTCGCAATCCCTCACCTTTACGCACAAGACTATACGGCACTTGCACTGTATGTGCTTATTTTTTCCGTCGCACTGTTTAACTTTTTTCGTGGTATGGGAATGATCGCGAACAATCCGATCATCACCATGCTCGCACCAGGCAAACATCGCAGCTCATACATCGTACGCATCTCGCTTGCGAACAACAGTGCCATACTCATTGCCACGCTTTTACTCTCCGGGGCACTGAGCATTAACGCTTCACTCACAACCTATCACTTTGCAACTGCACTCGGCATCGCACTAGGTTTTTTTGCTTCGTTTCTCCTTTTCACATTACCTACCGTCGAGTCATGCGAACATGTGCAGCACACTTCCCCGGAGACCCCACGGACCTCACCGCGCTCCGGGTACACCACGATACTCCGTGCTCTGAAAGAGAAAAACTTTCGCACCTTTACGTTCGCTTTTTTTGTCAGCAGCTTTGCCATAGGTATAGTACGCCCCTTCGTTGTCGTATTCGCAAAGGACGTATACCACACTCCAGATAGCTTTATCACTATCCTCACCGTATGTGCATCCGGCGGTGCACTCATCGTCGGTTTTATAATGAGTTTAGCTATCGATCGCATTGGGGCAAAGCCAATGTACATTATCTCCTCAGTTTTAAGTGTACTCACCCTCATCCCTGCGCTTGGTACGCCAGGACTCCATTCCTCTTTCCTTTCAATTGCTTTCTTATGCCTGTTCTGTGCAACTACCAGCATGGGATTTACCGGACAAGATAATGCAGCGCAGTCCTATTTCTTTGTCCTCGTTCCTGAGGATGCTTTAATAGATGTAAGTGTCCTGTACTATCTTATTTTGGGCATCACTGGTGGAGCCGGATCGGTGATTGGCGGCGTGGTATTAGACTTCTGCCATCTCTCAGGATACTCCAGTTTGCAGGCATATCGTATCTTTTTTACAGGAGTCAGCGCGATTATGATAATCGGCATCGCGCTTCAGACACAGCTGCGCAACCTGGGTGGATACCGTGTATTGCGAACACTCGCAACGCTTTGCTCTCCAAAAGATCTGCGTACTCTCAGCCTCCTACATAAACTCGACTTTAACGAAAATTTAGAAACCGAGCAGCATATCGTACAAGAACTTAGTACCATCGCCTCTCCCATCTCTGCCGAACAACTGGGCACCTACGTGCAATCGCCACGTTTCAGTATCCGCGCAAGCGCATTGCAAGCACTGGAAACGATTCCCTCGCTGAGTACACATAACCGTAATCTTTTGCTGCGAGAATTGCGCGAGGGAACATTCACTACTGCCGCACAGGCGGCACGCATCCTTGGCATTCATATGGTCCAGCAAGCAATTCCAATCCTGCGCGAAGCGCTCCATAGCGAGGATTACCTGCTCGTCGGAGAAGCGCTTGTAGCGTTAGCACGCACACACGATGACGAAAGTCATTTCCTTATTGGGCATGTGCTGGCGCGCACGCAAAATCCCTTTGTCGTGCTGCGTGGCCTGCAAGCGCTTGAGATGCTCAATTCAGTCCACGCACTACCACCACTGTTTGAGATTTTGCGCACAACGTGCAAAAATACACAAACGCACACAGAAGCATTACTGACTCTATCGGTCTTGATGGGAATACAAAATGAATTCTACTTTCTATTTGAGCGCTACCGTACCGGTCATGCAACCGTACAAGCGCTAGTACGAGAAAAACTAGAAGAAAGTTTTGCTATCAGCAGGGTCACTGACGCAACACTTGAGAAAACACTGGAACGCTTTACGGCCGACGCACGCGCGGGCACCCACGTGGTCATGTGGGTACTGGCACGCGCAGGAGAAGACCTAGGGACAAAAACAGCACTCCTGCTGAGTCTCACGTTGGAGAATCCCCTGTGCGCGCAAGAGGCTTTCCGCCTTCTGATAGGTACATGGACGGCCACCTTGTTTAGAAAACCCGCACTCATGCGCTCTTAGCGCTCAGACGGCCCGGTGCGCACAACACGCCGCAGGACGTGATCGACCGTGACTATCCCCCCTAAAACCGAAATCGCACGGTAGAAAGCGTTTGCCCATCGCGCAACACGTCAAACCACACCTCCCTCGTCTGACGTGCAAGCACCGCGTAAAACTCACGCACGCTCGAGACCTTTTGATCATTGACCGCCACTACTATGTCCGCCGACTTCAATCCCATCAGCGCCGCAGGGCTTTTGCTCTGCGCGTTGCTAACTAGCACACCACGCACCGACGCTTTCAAATCCAAACGCTTACGCACGGCCTCCGTAAGCGGCAGTGGGATGAACCCAGGCCAAAGCTTTGAGTAGTCATTTACTATTTTTTCATCACGCTCCGTAATGCGCACCGAAAGCGTCATCGGCACACCACCGCGAATTAAATCGAATACTGCTGTTTGCCCAATGCGCAGCGCGCCGACATCCCGCACAAACTGATTTACATCCTTTACTTCTTTTCCGTTCAGTTTTACACAGTAATCGCCCGGTTTCAGTCCCCCCTTGTGCGCAGGAGAACCTAAGAAAATTTCCGCCGCAAGCACCCCCTTTGTACCCTTTGCAATACCAAGCGATGCTACGGTGTCCGCATCCGCTGCCACCAGCTGCACGCCTAACCACCCGTACTTCACCTGCCCGTACTGGATAAATGATTCGATATCCGACTTCACATTATTGATAGGAATTGAAAAACCAATCCCTTGCGATCCCCCACTTGAGGAGGCAATCCACGCGTTAATTCCAATCACTTCGCCATAAATATTGACCATTGGTCCCCCGGAATTGCCCTGGTTTATGGCCGCATCTGTTTGAATAAAATCATTAATATTGTTGCCCGGTCCCCCAAAGCGACCCAGCGCACTGATAATCCCCTGCGTTACAGTGGAAGTGTACCCAAGAGGAGAGCCAACTGCGAACACAATGTCTCCTACCCGTACTGCATCCGAGTCACCAAGGACGGCAACACGGATATTTGGGTCTGCGTCCTCAAAGGAGACCAGCGCGATGTCCTTGCGCTGGTCACCACCGACAAGTTTACCTTTTACGATTCTGCCATCGTGCAGTTTAATCTCTATCTCATTAGCCTTACCCGCCACGTGATAGTTGGTAAGCACGTAATGCGTCTTCCCCGTCTTCTTTACAATGACTCCAGAACCAAGTCCCTCCGTTTTGTACTCCCGTTCCTCAGCTTCCCCTTTGTTTCCAGAACCACCGCCAGGCCCCGCACCCGGACCTTCAGGACCACGAAAGAAAAACCACGGAAAACCGCCAAACGGATCACGTACCCGAACCTTTCTGGTCTCCACCACATCCAGCGTCACTACTGAAGGCAGCACTTCGGCAGTTACCTGACGGTTCGCGTTTTGCAGCCGTTCTAACAGCTGCACCGATTCACGCGAAACCCCCACAGGAAGTAATGTCCGCCCCCCAGAGTTCCCACTGTCTCCGGCAACGCGCCGAGCCGTCGTGTCTGCAGAGGGCACACGCGCAGAACTTGGATGACCAGAGCAGCAGATAAAAACGAGCAACGCCGCTGCTGTAAAAAAACTGCGGCATACCGCATGTACCCCACACACAAACGAGGTAAACAATATGTTCATGAGTCCCTCCACGTCCCTGCGCGTACCCAAACCCCTACCGACACAGCCCGGGTTAAAAGCAGCACGCAGCGATATGGTTACGAGTTTATCCTCTCTTCTACCTGTGCTCGCCACGTACACTTACACGCTGCCTACCGTGCACAAACTGCTCCCTGCATGTACTACCAGCACACCGCGCACACTTAAGATAGCTGACTAGCCGGTACGCTCTACTTCCGTAAGTTCTGTTAAAACCTCCGTGTGGTCTGCAAAAACTGCCACAGTGTGCTCCACATGGCAGGCACACGATCCGTCTGCCGTTACCACCGTCCAGCCATCTGCACTGGTGCGCACCTCGTCTGTGCCAAGCGTCAACATGGGTTCTATCGCGACTACCATACCGGGCAAAAAACGTGGATTAGGCCCTTCCAAGCCAGGCACATTGGGGATGTTCGGCTCCTCATGCACGGCAAGCCCCACGCCATGTCCGCAATACTCGTACACCACGCCAAAGCGGTGCCGTGCTGCAACAGCGTATACAGCGCGAGAAACAGCGCGCACGCGCGCTCCGGCACGGCACGCTTTAATGCCCGCACGGAGGCACTCAGTGGTTACACGCAAAAGTTCTAGTCGCTCGTGTGCAACTCCACCAACAGGAACAGTACGACACGCGTCAGAAATGTATCCATTGAGGTTGATACCAACATCAAGGGAAACAAGATCCCCGTCCTGAATCACACGCGCTGAAGGTAAACCGTGGATGACCTCTTCGTTGATTGAAATGCAAGCAGCGGCAGGAAAACCTTCCGAGAACCAGGCAGGAACACCACCGACTGAGCGGATGAAGCGTTGGCAAAACGCATCAAGCTCCTGGGTTTGAACGCCCGGTTTGACAAGCGGAATAAGAACATCGAAAAGGCGCGCCAATGCCTTGCAAGAGGCACGGATACCGTCGATTTGTTCTGGTGTTTTAATGCGGATCATGAGGTCCTTTCCTTCCTGCTCAAGCGTCCCTCCTCTGTCCGTTCACTAGCTGCAGGGGGACCTCCAGCCCTTCGGAGGTCCCCCAGGACCACGGTACTCCTCCGCTAGGGTGCAGTGAAACATTCACCTGACAGAATCCATCTTCTGGGCATAGCCACGCGCACGCCTGCGGTCTCCTGTACGTTCGTAATACTCAACTAAGCACGCGTAGAAGGTGACAATTTCTTGCGCAGGCAAGCAGGCATGCGCGCGCGCGCAGTATACGCAGGATTTACCGTTGCGACCACGCACAGACGCAGTACCGAGCGCGATATGCTCAGTGAGCTTCAGTACTTCAGGAAAAAAATGACGAAAATACGCGCACCGCAATTCTTCAAAAACGATGTCCTGGAGCAAAGTAAAGCATTCATAGCACTCTCCCCGTACATGCAATTCCTCTGCGAGCACAAAGCCACAGTCCATAAAATCCTCTCGCGTAAGGTGAGCGGCGAGGTTGAACCCTTCTGGCCGACACTTGAGGAACAAGTACGCGCGGACAGCGTCACACTCAAAACCGTGAAAGAGATCGAACAAGATAAGCTCCACCATCGCGCAGAGCGTACCCTGCGCACGCAGGTACACGCGGTAGTCAAAGCCCGCTGGAGCAGGACGTGCGCAGAAACGCGCGTAGAGGAGGTCAAATTTCGCGCGACGCCCCGGATCAGAGAGCACCTCGTATGCGGTGAGTATACGGCGAAGAGCGCGCTCGCGCGCTACCGCCTCGCACTCAAGTTCTGCAGTATGGGAAACGAGATCCGGATGTAACGCCTTTGCCTTCTTTCTGAAGGCACACTTAATTTCAGGGGTCGAGGCACGGTGCGACACACCAAGCACGCGGTAATAATCTTCCACTAGAGGCCAGACCTTCCAAGGCGAGGCCATGGTATCTGGGCACATAGAAAAATGCAAGGGAGCCCTACAGCAAAGAGGGATTGACGTGCCGATCTTTTTTCAGATAGCGTTGCGCGGGATGTGTGCTCTTTTTAGAGGAGGTTGGGCAAATGAGAGTTGCAATCAATGGTTTTGGGCGTATCGGGCGTCTTGTACTCCAGGCCATGGCGGAGCAGAAGCTGTTGGGGAAAGAGTTCGACGTGGCGGCGGTTGTGGACCTTTCCACCGATGCGCGCTACTTTGCCTATCAGCTAAAGTATGACTCCGTGCAGGGCAAAATGAGTTCTAGTCTCAGTGCCCCTGCCGAGGATATCCTCGAGGTGGGCGGGCATCGGATCAAGTGTGTCTGCGGTCGCGGCTTAAAGCCTTCCCAACTTCCCTGGAAGGATCTTGGTATTGAGGTGGTTATTGAGTCCACCGGCATTTACGCGAATGAGTCTTCATACGGTCACCTTGAAGCAGGAGCAAAGCGAGTCATCATCAGTGCTCCGGCTAAGAGCTCGGATGCGTCTAAGCCGGTGAAGACTATTGTAATGGGGGTGAACGAGCATGAGTTCGATCCTGCTGAGCACAAGGTCGTCTCCAACGCGAGCTGCACTACCAACTGTCTCGCGCCGGTAGTGCACGTCTTTCTCAAAGAGGGAGTCGGTATTGAAACGGGACTGATGACGACTATCCACTCCTATACCGCAACGCAAAAAACTGTAGATGGGGTTTCTTTGAAGGACTGGCGCGGAGGCCGCGCTGCAGCGGTTAACATTATCCCTTCCACCACTGGAGCTGCGAAAGCGGTAGGCGAGGTGCTGCCGTCTACGAGAGGTAAGTTGACGGGGATGGCCTTCCGTGTCCCGACACCAACCGGTTCCGTGGTGGATCTAACCTTCCGCACGGAAAAAGAGACGAGCGTTGCGGACCTCAACGCGATGCTCAAGAAGGCGTCGGAGTCCTATCTGCGGGGTGTCCTGCAGTATTGCGACGAGGACATTGTATCCGCGGACGTCATCCACAACCAGTACTCCTCCATCTACGACAGCAGGGCGACACTGCAGAACAATCTCCCGAACGAGAAGCGCTTCTTCAAGGTAGTGTCCTGGTATGACAACGAGTGGGGTTACTCAAACCGTGTGGTGGATTTGCTTAAGTTCATCTCGCAGAAGCGGTAGAAGAAACTCGAGTCCACCCGCCCGGCCTTGGACTCTTAGTGTCTTGCGTGCGGTCACCGGCAGCCGGTTTGGCTTTTCCCTTGCGCGGAGGGCCAGTCGCACTGCTCCTCCCGTGTCTTCGCCTCCCGCCGCCTGGCAAGCCGCAGGAGCTTCGTGGTTTCCCTATCTAGGGAGTCTGCGAAGCGTGCAGCATCCCTCCTGCCGAAAGGTGACGTTGTTTCAGGGGCGAGTCCCTGCCCTCGCAGGTCGTACATGAAGTTGCGCACCGAGAGTCGCTCGCGTATGTTCTCCTCCGTATACACATCACCCCGGTCGTTGATAACAGAGATGCGCGCGTCTACAATTGCCTTTGCAAGCACGATATCACGCGTGACGACCAAATCACCCGCTCGCGCATACGCGATGATGTGACGGTCCGCAGCCTGGTCAACAGGTTGAGTCTCGACCATGATACAATGCGGGCTTTGCACGAGGGGGATAGGACGGTTGGCTACAAATCGGGCCACACACCCCAGGCGCGCTGCCGCTCTCGCGACAAGTATGCGGACGCGCGCGGGGCATGAGTCCGCGTCCACCCACAGCGTCACCGCAGGGACGTCCTGTACACAAAGAAGGACACAACCCTCAATCGCACCCGCACACAAACCCCTCGTCCACCACTTTGCTGATGGATTCGAGCATACGCTCGGTAGACTCCCCTATTTCCAGCAGATCTTCCTCGGACTGTACAAGACGTCTCCTCTTCTCTTTATGCAGTTCATCCGCGAGAAGCACACCCGCAATCACCGCGACCTTTAAGGGATCGCGGACCCCTGACGTCTTCTCCACCTGCAACACCACCATCTTGTAATGCTCATACAACACACGCAGATACGAGGAGTCCTCGTCAGCCTGGATGGAAAAAGACGCTCCCAACAGATCGATGTGCAACTGCCCCTTTACACTGACCACTAAAAAATTTCCATCTGGGTACGGCTGGTAAGTTCTTCAGACACCCCCGCATGCTCCTGGTTTTCTAGAACCTTCGCCACGTGTTGCGTATGCGCCTCTCCATACGCAGAATCCTCAAATGTACTCAGGTGGTTCAGTGCCTTAAGAATTCCTTCCTCTATCTTCGTCTGATCATCCTGAAAGGCAAGCACCAGCTGCTCCAGCTCCGTAATACGCTTACCACGTCCATCAATTTCAGCCCGCAACGCGGCATTTTCTTCCTTCAACATTTGGACAAGGTGCACCGCCTTCGCAACCTTCTCTTCCAGCACTTTTACCTGACCGAGGTTTAGCACGCTCCACCCCCCAAAGCTTTCTTAGAAGCATCGATCACCGTCTGAAACGCACCCGGATCCTCAATTGCCATATTGGAGAGAACCTTGCGATTAAGCGCAATCCCAGCCTGCAAGAGACCATTCATAAAGCGAGAATAGCTCAACCCCTGCGTACGAACCGATGCATTGATGCGACTGATCCACAACCTGCGCATACTCCCCTTCCTATCCCTCCGCGCAACATAGCTATGCGCAAGAGCCTTCGAGACCGCATCCTTCGCCGCCTTGTAATTCGTGCCACACCTACCCCGAAAGCCCTTGGCTAACTTTAAAATCCTCTTTCTCCGGCGCACTCTGCCGTTACTACTCAACGATCGAGACATACCACGCTCCTCCGTCCTCTCACGCTTGCCACCTACGCGTAAGGCAACAGCTTCCGCTTCACCACTTTAAGCTCAACTTTTGACAGAAAACCCGCATGACGTAATTTCCTTTTGCGTTTCGGGGCCTTTTTCGTCAAAATGTGACGCAGGTTCATCTTTTTGAACTTTACCTTACCAGCCCCGGTTACACCAAAACGCTTTGCTGCTGCGCTTTTCGTTTTCATCTTAGGCATATACTTTCTCCCCTTTATCCAACAACACGAACTGCAGTTACCCGACACTCCATCATTTCTTTGACTTCGGAGTGAGCGTCATGGACATAGACCGACCTTCCATTGCTGCCTGCTTCTCAACACTATACCCACACACCAGACGGCCAAGCACATTCTGTAACACGTTAAAACCCAGATCGGTATGCGCAAGCTCCCTTCCACGAAAGCGGATAGTCACTTTCACCTTATCCCCTTCATCGAGAAACCGCTGTATATGCTTGGCCTTAAACGCCATGTCATGGTCGTTGATCTTCGGTTGCATACGCACCTCCTTGAGCGTCTGCAATCTCTGTCGCTTTTTCGAGTCACGCAACTTTTTGCCCATCTCAAAGCGATACTTCCCATAGTCCAGGATCTTGCACACCGGCGGACTCGCCTGCGGAGCGACCTCTACTAAATCAAGATTGATATCCCGTGCCATTCTCAGCGCCTCAAGGGTGGGCACCACCCCACACTGCTGCCCTACAGCGTCAACCAACCTCACTTCTCGTACCCGAATACTTCCATTAATCCGCAAGCTTTTGTTATCCGCCAACGATCCTCCCCAGTACATCCACTTCTAATGCACGCTAAAAAACAAGACTGGGCCCCAATCTAGCCATTCCTAATATGTCATGTCAAGTAAACATGCAGGAAATCACCATCCCCATCACAACCCCAATTCCTTATTTACATGTAAAAATTCACCACCTATAGTGGGCATCCAAAAGGGAGAATGCGTGTGCAAATTTTAGACCTACCCTCTTTTGGATATCACTTCATCACACAAGCCCATATCCCTCGCGGAAAAGACGAGTACTATCTCCGCTTTTCCCAGAGCGCCGAACCCCCACGTGCATGGAGACCACTGTCTAAGGAGGAAATTCACACCCTTATACAAAAGGGCAATCACTGCGATACCTGGTACGACGTTTTAGTAGCAGATCCGTTCGACGCGTCACTCATACGTAATTCATCATTTGCAGGGCTCGTACGCATCGCGTCGCTCGAGCGACGCCTTCTGCGATATCACGACTTTACCGTACCAACTGGTATTACCCACAGTACACTCATTTCGTGCGACGTCGGAGAAAATTGCGCTATCCATCACTGCGCATATATTTCTCACTACATAATTGGAAATCATGTCATCCTCAGCAGGATTGATGAGCTGTGTACCACTAACCACGCAAAATTCGGCGCAGGAATTATAAAAGACGGAGAACAAGAAGCAGTCCGCATCACCATTGATCCTCTCAACGAAACAGGCGGACGGAAAATATTTCCCTTCGTAGGGATGATCGCAGCAGACGCGTTTTTGTGGGCATGCCACCGAGACAGAACATTGCTCATGCAACGCTTCGAGTCAATGACTCAACAACAACACGACACTCGCCGCGGATACTACGGAACGATTGAAACACAATCCGTTATCAAAAGCTGCCGTATCATCAAGGATGTGTGCTTCGGTCCTGGATCATACGTAAAAGGAGCAAACAAACTAAAAAACCTTACTGTTCAGTCATCTCTCCAGGAACCTACGCAAATAGGAGAAGGAGTAGAGTTAGTGAACGGGGTGATCGGATATGGTTGCCGTGTGTTCTATGGGGTAAAGGCGGTGCGCTTTGTACTGGGAAATAACTGCGCACTTAAATATGGTACCAGACTCATTCACTCAGTTTTAGGTGATAACTCCACGATTTCGTGTTGTGAGGTTCTTAACGCACTCATCTTTCCCTACCATGAACAACACCACAACAACTCTTTCCTCATCGCAGCACTCATACGCGGTCAGTCAAATATTGCTGCTGGTTCCACCATTGGGTCAAATCACAATACACGCAAAAATGACGGAGAAATTATTGCGGGACGAGGGTTCTGGTCAGGACTTGCAAGTACCCTCAAACATAATTGTCGTTTTGCTTCTTTCGTATTAATCACGGGGAAAAATTACCCCGCAGAACTTGATATTCCATTTCCTTTTAGTCTTGTCACCAACAATGAACGGGAAAACAGATTAGAAATCATGCCCGCGTACTACTGGCTCTACAACATGTATGCGATTGAACGCAACGAAAAAAAATTCGCTGCGCGAGACAAACGAAAAACGAAAACACAAACAGTAGAAATCTCTGTCTTCGCTCCCGACACAATAGGAGAAATTGAAAACGCACTCGCTTTACTAGACAGCGCGATAGAGCGCGCGTGGGTTAACGCGGGAAACAGCGCGCTCACTGCCGAAGACATTGTCCTCAAACATCCCACCAAAGCACAGACAATCCCCGTACTGCTCACCGGCATAGAACACTCCACCCGATCAACACTTGTGCTAAAACCCTTAGAAGCCCGCAAAGCATACCGAGACATACTCATATGGTACTGCACAAAAACGCTCCTGTCTTTCTTTGAGCAAACAACACGCTGCATCTCCCACTTTACTTCGCACGATCCTAAAACTATCACACACAACTGGGTAAATATGGGAGGACAACTCGTACCTGAAGATAAGTTTGAGACACTTCTACAAAACATCGAAACAGGAAAGTTCAAAAGTTGGCACCACATCCACAAAGAATACGACGCACTTGCTGCCACGTACGAAACGGATAAAGCACTCCACGCCTATGCAGTGTTATGTTCTCTTGCACGAACAAGGATAGACGCACCGCTACTTTGCACCTACGTGCAACACGCAATTACCATCGAAAAGTACAGAGTAACACAAATTCACAAAACGAGATGCAAAGACTATCTGAACCCCTTTCGAGAAATCACATACCGAAACCCTCTGGAGCGCAATGCGGTGCTTGGTACACCAGAAGAAGACCAGCTCATTAGGACGACGGAAGAAGAATCGGCTCACCTTTGCGCATTATACGCAAGGTACATCGCGCCACCTCATCTCGGCTGATGGACCAGTCGGTGCATTCTTTTCATTTTCATACACGCGCTCTCCGCACACTATCCCGCTTGTGATACGCCGAAAGTGCGAACATCCCACCCAAACCTGCGAGAATCATTAGAACACACAGAATCTGCCCGGTGGAAACATCGCTCCATGACTGGAAAAGGTAAATCGGAGACGATTGCGTGGCGGAAAACCTGTACCCCAAATGCGCATCAGGCTGACGAAAATACTCAATAAAAAAACGAAACACTCCGTACCCCACCACATACAAACACACCAAAAAGCCGTTATACGTTTTTACCCGACGCGCACACCACAAAATACACCACAGCACAATCCCTTCAAAAAAAGCTTCATAGATTTGGCTAGGGTGACGAGGCAAATTCACGAGCCGTGCACCTTCTTGCACGTGAATCCCCACCCTCTGTGCAAACTCCCTCACCCAAGGTTCAGAGGCAGGAAACATGTCAGATAAGGGAACATTCGGGAAAATCATGCCGATGGGGATATCAGTAATACGCCCATATAATTCAGCATTAAGGAAATTACCAATTCTTCCAAAAGTATACCCAAGTGGAGTCGACGCTGCAGCGACATCGGCCCACGCAAGAAAGCTTCTCCCATGCGACTGAGTCCACAAGCCACCCCCCACGAGCGCGCCAATTAACCCACCGTGGTACGACATTCCTCGCAATCCAACCCACTCACCCGTTTGCAAAGAAAACGGCCAAAAAATCAGCCATGGCTTGCGCATATACAGCAAATCGACCTCATACACTATGGTGGAAAAAACACGCGCCCCTATTAAAATGCCCAGAATCGTCCACGTAAAAAAACTCATAATGTCATCCTGCGTGACAGGCTCGCTCACCCGACTCCATTTATCAAGCTCACCGCGCCGCACCTGGTAGCGAAACAGTATGTACGCGATACTGAATGCAACCACATACATGAAGCCGTACCAGCGAAAATAGGGAAAAGAAGGAATTATTTCCGGACGAATCCACGACGGATAGACAATACTCAACATCACACAACCTCCACCGCGTAAGGAAATGCACCGCGCACTACCCCGCCACCGTTTTCCGTTTATCCTGTCACCATTCACCACGCTCCGCGTAAACTGTATTCTCCCAAAAACACCCCCACAAATAGGGGTTATACCCCACCCTCATGAAATTCACGCATTGCGCAATGTCTTATTTATTTTCCTTTGGAGGAGCAGATTTTGCTTCCTCAGAGTAGCAATTTCATACTGCTGAGCTTTTATGATCTCAGCAAGATCTCCCACACACACTGTTTTGCTTTTTATCAAATCCTCAAGATAGTCCATACGAAACTGGAAATCCACTTCTGCTTCTGCTTCTGCAGAGGCAAAACTTCGTTCCACCAACCCTTCATAATCCTCAATGGAAGACGCCTCCTCACCCTCTGACTGCAAAATCTTATCGGCAATCCGGTACACTGCCTGGGCAATCAGTGACTGCGGTTTGTACACAACAATGGGAAGACCAGAGGAGAGCGCGACATTCTGCTGCGTATCCTGGTATATGACCCCAAGGTACTCAAGCGTAATATTCAGATACTGCTCACACGAGCGACGAATCTTTAACGCCTTATCCACATCCTTCGGATCTGCAATCATGTTCATGACTAGTCTCGGCCTAAAAGACCGCATCCGATCCAGAAGTACTGCAACTCCCCGCTGATCCACACGCTCAAGCTCAGCAAGAATCTTAGGCACATACATGCGCTGTACCGCCGCAGCATCAGACTTGAGATTCTCTAAAAAAATACTTCCCCCAGTCCCTTTCTTAAAGGCAGCGCACAACATTTTGAACACCACATTTTTTAGAAAAAGGTAGGCATTCAAAACCGCAGAAACTGCAGGCTCAGTAACGATAATCCCTCGTGAAGAAAGGAGAAAAAACTCAAGCACTCCAAGATGAGTGCCTGCCCCCAAATCCAGCACCACATAATCAGCATGCGTTTTTAACAAACCCACTGTTAGAGCCCGCCGCTGAGAAACCTTCAATGCAGCAAAGCCAGGTATCTCAGAATCTCCTGGCACAAGATATACGTTGGGATATCCAGTTGGCACCATAATCTCTTCAAAAGAAGAGGCACCCATAAGGAATGTTCCCACTCCGTGCTTATTTCCCTTTTGGCCAAGCGCCAGATGCAAATTCGACGCGCCAAGATCTAAATCCGCTACTACTACCTTCTTCCCCGCTTGACCGAGCGCTATGGACAAATTTGCCGCAAGCAAACTCTTGCCAACCCCACCCTTTCCACTCGCAATGGGTATAATCTGCATTGCGTCTCCTTGTCACAACCCACACACCATGCAATAACCTGCACAACAGCGGCACTATCTCTTTCTTATTCCCAAGATAGTGAGATCATCGTATTGGTCGTCTTCTTTAATGAACGTATAATACAGGTACTCTTCGTACTCGCTGTTTACCTCTTTGCGCGCACAGTACTCAGGGTACTGAACAAAATACCGTGCTAAAAACATATCCACTTTTTTATCCACCCTGATTTTATCAAGGTTGGTTGCCCGAGGGTGCTTATACATACGGAACACCTGCTCTACCGCCACAAGTGCGAGCACCGCTTCGTCTAGATTTCCTTCACAAGAGGAGAAATCAAATTCAAACTTTTCGCCTTCGACAGGGTTATGCCATTTTTGTAGGGAAAAACCTTTCCTCAGAAAGACTGATTCGATAATGCTGCTGACACGCTCAGCTCCCAGCTCCTCTCCGTCCTGACCTACCGTATGCGTCTCATGGGGCGCATCATGCGCAAGTCCCTGTTCCTGGCACAGTACCAGTTCAAACCGCTTGTTTCTAAAAAGACGCTTCGCCTCTTCTATGCCATCAGTATAGAGGAACAGGACATCACCTGTACGCAGGGTGAGGGTTTCCACACCAAACCCACCTTTCATATCAATCATAAAACTTGGGAATACCCCTGCAGCAGAAGTTTGCGCAAGCGTAATACGCTTCATTTTTCTTTGCTGCGCATCGTAAATATGAATTATATTATCCCCTGCATTGCAAAAGTGCACCGTACCGGACACTGTATTAAAGATGCACAGGGTAAAGGCTGCAAATCTTCCTTTAAACCCGCGCGCCTCAATGAGATCATTAATGCGAGAGACAATATCGCTTAGGTTGATACCATGACTTTGAATATTCCAATCTTTAAAGAAGTTCTGGAAGAGCGTTGCCACTTCAACCATGATAAGCGCTGCGGGAACTCCCTTTCCTGCAACGTCGCATTTTATGATGGCATAATGCTGATCATCTAACTTAATGTAATCAAAGTAGTCCCCAGAAACGCCGAGCGCGCCTTCGTAATACCCAAAGAACTCCACGTGATCATCGCACGTATACCCAGATGTAAGCTTTCTCCCTTCAGTGTTGGTATCAAGCGGGATGAACATCTTTTGAATTTCCTTTCCAACCGTCAAATCCTTTGAGGCAAGCGCCGCCTTGATCAACCCTTCTGTCATATCGTTGATAGTTCTTCCGAGGAGGGCGATTTCATCCTGCCCTTTGATGGCAATCAGTTTTCCTTCAAGTTCTTCCTTTTTTTCCGTGTCGCGAATCATCGCCACATGGCTTGCCAGCCTGCGTATAGGCTTGATAATAATGGAGGCAAGAATCCACGCGCCAAAGACCCCACAGGCGAGTGCGATTAAAGAAACGTAAAATACCATTTTAATGAGATCGCGCTGTAAACCCTCAATGTGCTCGAGCAATTCCTGCGTAGAGACTTCTACAAACACAACGCCGTGCACAAAACTATCCGCGTGTCCGCGTTGGCGGTACAGGATGGGCTTATAGAAAAGGTAGGAGCTGTGACGCTTTGATAAATTATCAACTCGATATTCAGGGTAAGAGCCCACCGCGTTGTTTGAAAATGTAGAAAAAATTTCCAAAAGCCTTTGATCCATTTGCCGCGTAATGGACTGAATATCATCTCGGCGACGTACTGACCCCTGATCAGTGCGCAACGCAAGCGCAACTGCCTCCTGCGTCAGATCCGCAATACCCTTTGCTATCTTTTCTGCATCTTTCTTAACCTGTCTGTTCAAATCCTCCATTGCTGTCAAAATCTGCGCAATCCTTTTGTCAACAAAACGAGAATTGCCTTGCCGATATTCAGGCTCATTAAGCACCGTTTCAATATCGCTAAAATTCGTTGCCCACACAAAATCGATACCTTCTTCGTGAGGCTCTTCACTTTCTCCTGTGATAACCGCGTAACGCGCTTCGTGCAATGCCGTTGTTTGATTGGGCAAAAAGCCAAGCTCAAGCTTATTCTTCGCTGGAAGGTATACCTTTCCTGCCGCCACAAGACTTTCAAGCAACACTTGAACCCGAGAAAAAAGATTTTTAGCCAGCAAATGTTTTTGTGTTTTTGAAAACCGCACTCCAAGCGGCACGGACACAATAAAAATGACAGATATAACCAGCGTAAGTGCAAACAGGATGAACTTCACCCGCAATCCTGCACCGTGTGTTTTCAGTGCCATAGCCTTTCGTCTCTTCTCTGACGGCATAAGCTCTCCTATCATGAGCGCTTCCACTTGCTTTTTAAGTACAAACGCTTCTCCGACGATATCACCTATCCTGGTAAGTGACGCTGCAAACACCACACCCGCAAGAAAAAGCGCTATCAGCATGAACAGTGAAACAAAATTCACTCTCAATCCACCAGTGTGCGGGATACTCCACCGCACCTGATGCTCATAGTCGTACGCGCCGAATTTTACCGTTCCCATTTCAGAAACCGTCACTTTTGACTCTGCAAAATGCACTCCACGAGCAGGGTGCCATACCCCCACGTGGTAAGAACCTTTTTTTAAATTATCGATGTGTATGTCTGAAATAAGGTTGTCTGAACCAACGGCGAACTCCTGCGCATGCAATACCAAGTCATATGGAGCTTTGCGATCCCGATCGATGTATACCTGACTGACTGTCCCTTGCGCACGAAACCCATTACCAACAATCGACATCTGCAATGAACCGGCAGGCTCTTTTTTCACATCCACATAGCGAATGGCGGTGTAGGGTACGAAATGCCGTAAGGCAAAAAAGACAACTGCGGGCTCACTCACGTTTCCAGAGCGATCAAGGGCATATACGCTAAAGCGATAGATGCCGTTCTCCCTATTAGTGAACGATACGGACGACTGCCTGCTGCGCGTGCCGTGCACGTCGACAGGTATAGGAAAGGCGCGCACGCAGCGCTGCTGAAATTCCTCGAACGTTCGTACGTCAGTATCCACACGCAGGGACGTTAGTGCTGAAAGCGGTGCCACCTGTTGTAAGCTCCAAAGGAAGCTGGTGTGATCGCGCTCCTCGTTTCCCTGCGCATCAGTACTGGGTTGATTCCAACTGAGTGTAAACGTGTTGCTCTTCAGCGCATGCGTGTTCTCCAGTAGAGGAGTTTGCAATTGTGGACGCGCAGCAGGCGTAGTATCCCGCGTGTATGAAAGGTACGCGGGAGCTGACTTATTGCCGGCGAAGTCCCACACCGTTACGGCCAAAAACCACGTGCCATCCTGCGTTGCCTCCAGTTCTATCTGAGGTTTTTCCGGAAAGTGTGCAACGTAATCAGGAGGAGCAGCAGGCTGCACGCCGCATTGCCACGCGTAGTTATACCCTGCAATGCCTGACGAATCCCGAGGAAATACAATGCGTACCCGCGCGCGCGTCCCTTTTCTTACCGCGTTTGGCGAAAAATTTTCTGCAATCAGGGTCGGTGGCTGTACACTCTGATCTGGACGCAAACGCATCACACGTGCACGCGCCCCTTCTCCCTCTTGCCAAAAAACCTCAAGGTGATTGTCAACGCGCACCGCATGCGGAAACAGCAAGGCATCCTCACTAGAACGTACGGCAGTAGTACTCCACGCGCCTTCCTTTTTCTGCGCGAGAAAAATGGTATTGAGCCCGGCTGACTCTCCTGCCCACACACAGAATGTGGTACCGTCGATATGCACAAAGTTGGGAGTGATAAGACGGTCAGAAGGTTCTGCCAGGCGGAGCGTAGTCCCGATTTTTCTCCCATAGCGATCGAGCTCGGCATAGCACATCTCGTATCGCGTCGACGTACGTTCAGAGCGCTCCCACGTAACTGCAAAACGATCATCTGAGAGACGATCCAAAAAGGGCCGCTGATTGTGATACTCATCAGGTTGTGTAACAGGCACAGGCGCAGACCACGTATTGCCCTGGTCAAAGCTAACGGTTGAATACAACTGATAGCTTGCTCTCTCACCCTCTTGGTGATGTGCCTGAAACACCACTATTTCTTGGGCCTGCGTTGAAACATGCGAAGGCAAAAAGAGTCTGCGGCTAAATTCGGTGGACAAAAACTCCTGAAAGGGAGTCCAACGCTCCCCATCTTCGGATCGGCAAAGCAAGATAGAAAAGTGATCCTCAGAACCGTGAGAGGTAAACAGCAGCAGCGAGTCATCTGAAGCAACACTCACATAGGGGGCGACAATATCGCTTCCCTGAGAACGCAATACAGTATGCGTAAATGATTTTCCAAAATCCGTAGTTTTAAAGACGGTGATGGTGTGTGCATCAAAAGCGGCGGCAACAAAAATCTCATTTTTTCTGTTAACAGCAACGGAGGCAAGAGAAGGAGAACGGTGGTTGTACAAAAGGGGTGGAGAAAATGTACGCACGGTATGCCACGTACTGCCATCGTAAAAAGACGCAGACAGTCGTATTTCTCCCGAGGTAGCATTTTTTGGCGTCACTTCCTGCCATACGACGGCAACGACATCGTGCGAATACGCAACTTTGACGAAAGCGGCACGCTCAGTGCTGAGTGCCCGCGGATCTTCCCAGTAGAGCTTATCTTCCTGAGCAACAAGTGGCAAAGCACAGATAGAAAGTACGCAAAAGATAAGACGCGAAAAAAAGCACAGACGAGCATTCATAATTGTGCATCAATCCTCTTTTTTAACTGCTGAATCTTTGCCGACTTCTTATTGCGATCTTTCTGTAACAGCTGCTCAACCACCGCGGAGGCGACGAGCTTATTTCCTTTTTGGAGTTCCTGCAAGGCGCGCTGATACTCTTTTTCGTCTTCGCTACTGAGTACGTTTACCGCACCGTCACCGGTGAGCGACTGGATACGATCTTTCAGCTGCGCAGCCGCATCGTTATCAGGATTCAGCTTAAGCGCCTCGTCTAACTGCTGAATTGCTACCTGATAGAGCGCCGCGTCTCTACGCTCAAAGATACGACGCGCAGCCAGCGTAAAATTCGACGATTGTGCAATGGCCTGCGGGTTTGGCGGCGGCAATCGAACCCCCAGGTAGATTTCCACTTCCTGCTTCAGTTTTTCGATACCAGAGAAGCGTGCATCGATTGCATACAAATCTAGGAGCAAACTGTAGGCCTTTTTTGATTCGGTTTTGTACGTTCCTCTGATGGTATCGAGCTTTTTTGCAAACTGCTGCCGGAAGGAGCGGGGATCGAGCAATTGGTCTATTCTCAGACTCAGCTGCCCTGCGCGCTCGTTCAACGGATAGACAAGCAGTACTTTGTGTATATTCTCTCGCGAGGTGGCGAGTAACCGCTCCATTTCTTGGCGCTGCGACGCGTTCAAATATGCCGCGTGCAAGTACAGCTGCTCTGCATGGTGTAACAACTGACTCATCTGCGGGTAAAGAGGTGCAAAGTCAGGAATTACCCGCCCGATTTTGAGCGCAACCGCCGTACTAATGACAGAAAGCCAATTTGTAATTTCCCCATTCTCGGTGACGTTTGTAACCGCCCAGCGATTTTTCGCACGAATGAGCAAACGCTCCGCATCGAGCACCTCTCCCTTGTAATATTTATCTTTTGCCTGTGCGATATACGCGCGCACGTCCTTTACAACCAGTTCATTTTCCCGTCTGTTAATTGAGGAATCAAGCGTGCTCAATCGCGTGTCAGTTTCGGCAGCGTAGCCGGTGTCGTACCGCAACGAGAGCGCCAAATCGGCCTTTTCTCGAGATAGCACCAGATTCTTACGGGCACCGCCAAAGTCATCTTGACCTAGACCTTCCACTGCCTGTCGGTAACGGTATTCTGCTTCTTGACGCGCCAGTCGTTCGTGAATAGCCCGTTGTTCCGCTGCCAAAAAAAGCGTCTGCACGCGTGCAGAGAACTGTTCAAACTGAGTGCGCAAATCACGCAGGGACTGCAGCCCATACGCATAGCCACGCTCAGACAGGAACTCTTCTTCGCCAGAAAAAAAAGAAAGCAACCGATCAAGTGCCTCCATATCCTTACTCACCTGCTGAGGACCCGTTTCAGACACAAAGCTCAACGCGCGTACCCTGCGCTCGTCTTTCGCGTCAAAGCGCAATGCTTCCTCGGCACTGGTAAGCTGCTGCGCATACTCAGCGAGCGCAGAAACGCCTGAGTGCTGATGAAACGCCATATGTGCGGTATAGCGGTTGCGTTTGAGCGCCGTGAAGCGGCGCAACAGCTCACTTTGGATGGCATGCAGCTGTGCACGCGCCGCACGCACCGCCATTTCGGAGGGGGAAGACGACGCGTCAGTCTCCTCCGACGCACCCGCTTTTTGGGCTACTGCCTTTTGCGCAGTATCAGGGGCAGCGCTCTGTTTTGCCCCTCCCTTATCAGCCTGGCTGGGCACTGGAGTATCCCCTGCACCCCCCGGTGACGGGGTGCTTGCCGTATCTGCAGGCGGGGAAAGAGACTCGGTTTCTGCAAGGGCACGACGCAAAAACTCCTGGTGGTGTGCAAGTTCGCTCAGATCCCGCGCGAACGCTTCATTCTGGGAAAGGTCCTGACGCCGCAATGCAGCCGAAACAGGCACGGTGGGGGCGCGCTGGAAGGCGAGCAGTGCATGGTAAAAGTCGTACGCGTGTTTTGTGGCGCGCAACGCGTCGGCGTGCGCACTGAGCGCTACAATCTGCGCGCCAAAGGTCTCATAATCGCGGGGAAATCTGCCATGCTGGGCACCGAGCGGGGCGCACGCTGCCCACAGTCTTGCAAGCGCACCCAATGCGTCATCCGCCTGGCGGAGCAGCGGCTCTACTGGCGCAGGCAATGTTCCCCACGCGCCGCGAGAGCCGACTCCCGCACTGAGAGGAGCGCCAGGAATGAGCGATCCTGCAGGTCCTGCACCGACTGCTGCCCATGCGCCTGCACTTGCCAGTGCAGTGTCGGTGGGTGCGGGAATGTTTCTGCCTGAGTGCGGAGGATGTGCAAACGTAAACTGTGCGCGCGCCTGGTCGTGGAGCGCCGCTACATGTGCTCGACCTGCTTCAAAAAGATCTACAAAAGCGTCAAAGGCAGGAGCCTGGAGCGCGCCGAGAATACCTTCGAACTCAAGTTTACTGCGCCCGAGCGTAATTTTGCGTGCAACGGCCAAGAAGGCCTCTTGTGTCTCGTTATTTTTCTGCGCGCGTGTGGACAGCTGTTCAAAAACAACACCGGTGTGCTCTATGTCGCGAGAAAACTTTAAAAGCGCTCCAAGCGCCTGGACCAGGGAAGTGAGCGCGGCGCTTTCCTCAGCGGTTTTAGAAAAGTCCTGCAAAATCCTTAATTCTGCCTCCACCGTTAAGGAGTGAGGATACGCTGCACTCGGTGCGCGGGCACCGGGCGCAGCAGGCGCGGCGGGGGCGGCAGAGTACGCGTCGCGCGCGCGCGCAGCCTCATGGGCGCTGGCAGCATACGTCCTTTTCTGCGTGTTCTGATACTGAGCCCGTGCAGCGGCGACCGCTTCTAGGAGGGGCTTTGCGCGGGAAACATGCGCATGTGCGTGCTCGACGCGAGCACGCACCTCCTTTTTTCCCGGACTTGACGGGTCGGCAAGGTACTCATCGTAGTAGAGCTCGTAGCCGCTTCGGTACAGGAGCGCGGCCTTCAGGTATTCCTGGCGAGCCATGAGGATGCGCGCCCGCTCCATGAGGTGAAAGAAACGGGCAGCGTACACTGCGTACGTAGAAGAATTACGCAGTCGATTGAGAAACTCGTGTATTTCTTTGCTCTCTGGACCGGCGAGCTTTTCTAACGTTTCGATGAGCTGCAGGTGCTTAGCGTGGTTTTTAGGTTCTTCAAGGAGCGTGGAGAACAGCTGGTGCATGGTTTTGCGGTAGAGGTCATGGCGATCCAGGATGCGATCCGCACGGAAAAGGCCGGCATCAAACTCTGCAAGGTCCTGCTCGGTACTCTCTATCACCTCGCCCAGTTGCGGCGGCGTCCAGTCCTTGCTACCCCGCGCACAAAGCGGCGCACTCGGCAAGAAGAGAAAAAGAAGCACAGGCACGCACGGAGCAGAGCGTTGATGGATTCTCACGGCAGGCGCGTCTCCTTGTAGACGAAGTATTGAGCTGACAGAGCACGGTTAAGATATTCTCGGCAAAAAGTGTGAGACTGTAGGGGACGAGCGCTCAATCAGGGGGCTGCGGGGGAGCGCTTGCGCGGACGCCGCAGATACCATATCATGGGCGGATGGTACATTACAAATCTGTTTTTTATAAGAGCGCAGCGCTCGTTTGTGGTTTCGTGCTCGCGGGAGCCAGCGTGGCGATTGCCTCTTCAGAAGCTGCGGCGAGGACTCGCTCAAAGATGAGTGAGTTTAAGAGGCGCGCAGTTTCCTCCCCTTCCGGAGGGCGTCTGAGTGTTCTGGACGGTTCGTTCACCGCATTGGCGAACGACGCCAGCTTCTTTGAGGCGAACCCGGCAGGGAGTGCGAACATGACGCACAGTGAGCTGACCTTTGCCCACACCGTCGGATTTAACAATTCGCATGCCGAAACGCTTTCCTACGTTGGCCAGCGGGGTAACTGGGGATACGGCAGTTCGATACGGGCGTTTCTCCCTGAGGCTGGGATGGGCCTCAGTACCCTCGGTACGGTAATCGGACAGTGCACGCCTGCCTCCGACCCAATTAAAAAACTGGGGGGCTTGGGGATTGTGAACTTCTCCCGTCGGTTTGGGGGACTTTCCATGGGGGCTAACCTGAAGGCGGGGTTCCGCATGGCGCAGGGCCTAACGCACCTGTCGCTGAGTACCGACGTGGGTCTGCAATGGGTGGGGAACGTTGCTAAGTTCTTTAGCTCTGCAGAACCCAACATGTACGTCGGTCTTTCCGCTACTAACCTGGGGTTCACCGTTAAACTGCCGGGGGCGCCGCTTGTCCTGTGCAGAGCGACGGGTAAACAGTGCTGCAAGACATGCACGAGCTGCGGTACGGGCGTTGGAACCTGCTGCAACGGCAAGAAGCCGTGCTGCAAGGACTGCGACTGTAACTGTCCCTGCCAGGACGAAGCAACGCCGGGCTCACGGCACGCGACAGACACCATGCTACGCGCGGGGTTTGCGTACCGACCGCTCAGTTGGTTCCTCTTTAGCGTGGGTGTGGCCACCCGCGTAAACGTAAGCAACCTGCAGGTAGGCCACCTCTGGAAGCGCTCTTCCTATGCGCTTGGGATGATATTAGACCCGGTTCGCTTCCTCACCTTGCTTTCGGGAGTCGCCGTGAACGCAAATGGAAAGGTGCGCGCAGGCGTGGGCGCCGAAATACGCGTCGCGTGCTTCCAGGTGAGCGCGTCGTACCGCTACGACTCCACAGGCGATGAGCAACAGGGCACGCCGCACAACATGTCGCTCGGTGCCTCTATCCTGCTCGGACGCAAGTAAAGCGCGCGGCTCCAGCTGCGTGATTGCCAAAGGAGGCTGCCCAGGGGCGCCGCCTTTCTTTTCTCCGCGCGTGCGACGGGGTTTTCTGGGTGAGCGGCGGTGCTCCGCTTGCCAGCTGCGCGCGCGTGCATTACAATGGGCACCATGATCAGACATACATTTACGCATAGGTGCGGAGCGCTCCTGTGCGCGCTGGCGTTGGGAAGCTCCACTATGGCTGCGACCGCCGCTGCAAAAGCCAAGGCGACAGGGCAGATGCAGAAATTGCGGCAGCGGCCGGTGTGGGCGCCCACCGGCGGGCGGTATGCGTCTTTGGACGGTGCGTTTACCGCGCTGGCAAATGATGCGAGTTTCTTTGAGGCAAATCCGGCAGGAAGTGCGAACATGACGCACGGGGAGCTGGCTTTCTTCCATACCACTGGCTTTGGCTCGTTTCACGCCGAAACGCTCTCTTACGTTGGCCAGTCGGGCAACTGGGGATACGGCGCGTCGATGCGTATGTTTTTCCCCGAATCCGGGTTTAACTTCTCTGCCACCACGGGGCCCGTATGCACGTCTGCTACCGAGCCCATTAAGCAGCGCGGGGCAATTGGAATCATCAACTTTGCCCGGCGTATCGGGGGTCTCTCCCTGGGAGCCAACCTGAAGGCGGGGTTCCGCGACGCGCAGGGCCTGCAGCACACCTCTGTCTCCAGTGACATCGGCTTGCAGTGGGTGGGGAACGTTGCCAAGTCCTTTACCTCTGAGGAGCCCAACCTGTACATCGGGCTTGCGGCCACCAACTTGGGATTGACCGTAAAGGTCTCGGACAAGATAGAGAACTGCACGAGTACCTGCAAGGGGTGCACCTGCTGCAAGGAGAACTGCTGTTGCAGCAAAGAGAAGTGCTGCACGAAGAAGTGCGAGGGCTGTAACTGCCCCTGTCAGGACTGCGGCGAAAAAGGTTCGGTGCACGCAACAGACACCATGCTGCGTGCAGGGTTTGCATACCGGCCCTTCAGCTGGTTCCTCTTTAGCCTTGGTGCCACCACCAGCATGAATGTGCAGACCTTGGCTGGTGGCAGGGGCGCCGCGTCACTGTACCAGAACCTGGCTTACAGCATAGGCGCCATGTTTGATCCCTTCAGCTTCCTGAGCTTGAGTTCGAGCTTCCGCATCAACCACAAGGCCAACATGCGAATGGGAGTGGGTGCAGAGGCGCGCATTGCCCGCATTAAGCTGAACGCGGGATACCGCTGTGACGTCAGCGACATTACGAATGGCAGTGGCGCCGGCGCGAAAGCTTCGCACTACCTTTCCTTGGGTGGCGCGATACTGCTCGGCCGAAATTAATTCATAACATGCCGGGGCACCCGCCGGTGCCCTGCTGAAGAATGCGGAGCGGCAAGACGTGGAGGGGGTTTTGCCGCTTTTTTGGTACGGCGGCCGTGTGTGTCGGCTGCGCCAGTACGCGTAGGAGGACGATTGGTGTTCGGTTTTGCACGCGTCGGTTCGCGCGGGCTCTGCTTGGGAGCCCTCCTGCTCTCCCCTCGTATCGTGTTGGCACAGCACGTTGCTGACGCTCCTTTGAGCGCACGCGGGGTTATCCCGCGCAGCCCCTTGCCTCGGCGCACGCGGGCGCCCCGGGCTATGACGCTGCGCTCTCGGGGCGGCGTGGTCAGCTCCCGCGCGAGCGGGGGAACGCTCGTGGTCACCGCGCAGAAACCGAAGGCCATGGCACGAAAGAGCGTGGACTGCCGTCCGCTCTCCCTGCAGGCCGGCGGCAGACAAGACTCGTTGGACCTTGTTGCCACCGCAACGGCGGATGACGCCAGCTTCTTTGAAGCGAACGCCGCAGGAAGCGCCACCATACCGCGCATGACGCTTGCCTTTTTTCACAACATGCGCATTTCCGGTTCCCACATAGACGTACTTTCCTTTGTCGGGCGGGCGGGGCGCACCGGCTACGGCGTTTCGGCACGCGCCTTTTACCCAGACATGTGCAGCGACACCAACGGCTTCGTGGGAATTTTTAACGTATCGCACGCTTTCTCTTCCGCCTATCGCTTTAAGGGCGTGAGCGTGGGCGCAAACCTTAAGGTGGGGTATCGCCACACCCCGGGGGGGGGCAGCAGCAAAACGGGAAATGAACGCCAATGGGAAGGAGAACCACCACATAGTCCTGACCGCGGACGTAGGGGTGCGCGGTGCGTGGACGGTGTCTAAAAACTTTGGTGCGCATGAGCCAAACCTGTGGGCAGGAGTGGCATTCCGCAACATTGGCGCGTCAATCAACGCCACAAACCTTCACGGAAATAACGGCGCCGGAGGCAGCGGCGGCGGTGGAGGGAGCAATGGGTGCGGGGGTGGAAGCAGTAGCAGTAATGGCGACGGGAAACCTGCCCACGTCACGGACTCCAGCATTATCCTTGCGCTTGCGTACCAGCCGGTGCGGTATTTTCTTTTTGGCGCCGGGCTTGAGTGGCTCTACAATGTGGGGTCTATCAAAGGCGTCAATTCGCTCCGGTATGGGGCGGCGTTCATGCTTTTTCCGCTCAGGCAATTGGCGTTCAGCTCGAGCGTGGTTATGAAGGGGATGGGTCCAAAGCTGCAGGTCCGCGCGAGCGCAGGGGCAGAAGTGCAGTTTTCTCACGTGCGGTGCACCGCCTCGTATTCGTATCTTTGGAGTGCGGAACCCACACGGCCCCACTACGTTTCAATTGGGGTGGCCGGTTTTCTCAAACCGGTTCCCGAACAGCCCCTGTGGCAAGAGGTGTACCGCTCCTATTTGCGCGGGCTGCGCCACTACCACGCGCAGCGCTACGCAGAGGCCATCGCCGAGTGGAAGCGCACGCTGCAGCAGGACGTCAGTTTTGAGCCTGCGCGGGAAGGCATCGAGCGCGCCACCAAGCTTCTGCAGCTGAACCAAAAGGTTCACGATTTTAACATTTTCTAGCCGCGCCGCCGCGGCATCATCTGCTCCGTCCTGCCACGCTGCCGGCACCGGCGGAAAAAGTGGGGGCGGACCCCTTACTCGACCGTCACCGATTTTGCCAGGTTCCGCGGCTGGTCAATGTCAGTCCCCTTGAGCAGGGCAATGTGGTATGCCAACAGCTGCAGCGGTACGGCGTAAAAAATCGGCGCGGTAAGGGGAGATACCGAAGGTACGGTGACTATCTGACCGCACGCCCCTTCCGGCGCGTCCGCCTCGGGCGTGCATACCGGGCCAAAACGCTCCGGCGCGTCCGTAAAGATGTAGAGCATCCCGCCGCGCGCGCGAACTTCCTCGATGTTTGAGGCCATTTTTTCAAACAGGACGCCAGGTGACGCCGGCGCAATTGCAACCACCGGCATCTGCGCGTCCACCAATGCAAGGGGCCCATGCTTTAGCTCCCCCGCTGCGTACGCTTCGGCATGGATGTACGAAATTTCTTTCAGCTTGAGCGCCGATTCAATCGCAATCGGATACAATTCCCCACGCCCCAAAAAGAGCGCATGCTGCGCATGCACAAAATGCCGCGCGCACCGCGCAACGTCTGCCTCACACTCAAGCACGTGCTCCACATCCTGAGGCAGTCGCTGGAGCGCCGCAGAGAGCGCGTCCTCGTGCTCCTGCGTGAGTATCTTTTTTGCCTGCGCAATCATGCGGGTGAGCACGAGCAAGCACACCAGCTGGGTGGTAAAAGACTTCGTTGAAGCAACCCCTATTTCTGACCCCGCGTGGGTGAGCAGCACTGCGTCCGACTCACGCACCAACGTGGAACGTGCCCCGTTGCAAATGGCAATCGCACAGAGATACCCTTGCGTTTTTGCCAGGCGCAGTGCGGCAATGGTGTCAGCCGTTTCTCCCGACTGAGAAATCGTCAGTACTATTTCACGCGCGTGCACGACGCTCGTGCGATAGCGGTACTCTGAGGCAATCTCCACCTGACATCCCACCCCTGCAAATGCCTCAAACCAGTAACGCGCCACTAACCCTGCATGGTACGAGGTACCACACGCGATAATGCGCACCCGTGTTATCCGTCTAAACAGCCGCTCAAACGTCTTACACGAGGTACCGTCCAAGACCCGGTCCTCCCCGAACGTCCGCACCTGTGCGCGAGAAGACGAAGAAAACGACATATAGGCATTCAGCGTATGCCGTATAGCGTGTGGCTGCTGCCATATTTCTTGATGCATATGGTGACGGTGCGTACCCTTATCCTGCGTACAAAGCTGCATCTGATACGTAACAACGGGACGCGCCACAACGTTTCCCTGCGCGTCGTGGACACACACGCTATCTCGATGGACGTCTGCGATGTCTCCTTCCTCAAGATACAAAAAACGCTGCGTAACATGCGCAAGCGCAAGCGGGTCTGACGTAACAAAATTTTCCCCACAGCCGAGTCCTACCGCCAACGGACTGCCAGAACGCGCAGCAATCAACCGCCCAGGAGATGCAGCGTCCATGCAAAGTAACCCGTAGGTACCCCGAACCTGCGTCAACACTTTTTTTACCGCAGGCAGGAGGTGCGCCGTGTACCGCAACTCCCAGTGCAAAAGATGCGCGAGTACCTCGCTATCAGTTTGTGAATGAAAACAATAGCCACGGGTCACTAGCATTTCACGCAAAGACCGATGGTTTTCAACAATACCGTTGTGAACTATCGCAATGGATTCAGAACAATGCGGATGCGCATTCGCTGCACACGGCTTGCCGTGCGTTGCCCACCGGGTGTGCGCAATGCCCATGGTCCCGCAAAGAGGACTCTGACCTAATAGCGCGCAGAGCGACTGAACACGACCCTCACAGCGTAAAAGGCGGAGCGCACAGTCCGAGCCAACGACAGCGATCCCTGCAGAATCATACCCGCGGTATTCAAGACGACGCAGCCCCTCAAGCAAGAGACCTGAGACATCACGCCCCGCCACCATCCCAACGATTCCACACATAGACGCCTTTTCAGTGCAAAAGCACACGGGAGAACGTTAAACTCAAACCCACAGAACACACGCACGCGCAGGAACCATTCTGACTCAACCAAGCCACGAGCTGCCCTGCAGGCTACGGTCTAGCGCACCAACAGGGAGACTCACCACCTCCCCCAAGGGGAGACGCGACGAACGAGCAAGGTAACCCCTACAGGTCACAGGCGATCCCATGCCCATCCGTCGCCTTGCTGCACACCGCTCACTTTTTCGAAGCTGAATCTGGGAGTATTTCCTGTAACTCTATCTCAAAAACTAGGAGCGCACCTGGAGGGATAACCCCCTCGATACCACGCTCCCCATACCCCAAGGAAGAAGGCACATAAAACCGATAGGTAGAACCCACCGGCATCATCTTTAAGCCCTCAGATACCCCAGGCACCATACCATCCACCGGAAACTCCGCAGGCTTATCTCGAGAGGCATCAAACACCGTTCCATCAAGCAGCGTCCCCTTGTACTGAGTGCGCACCCTCTGACCGCCCTGCGGCTTTGGACCATCTGCAGCCTTTACCACCTCGTACTGCAACCCAGAGGAAGTTACCTGCACACCTGGCTTCTTCGCATTCTCTTCAAGAAAGGCCTTTGCCTCCTGCGAATTCTTCTCTACCTCTTTTTGCCGATATGCCTCGAACGCACGCTGTAGCACGTCCTGCGCATCCGCAAGTGCCTGCTTATCCTTGTCTGCACTGACTGTCTTCTTTAGACCCTTCCACACCTGACCCAGGTCAACGTCTAACTTCGAATCCTGCAGCGTCACCCCCATGAGAACCCCAAAGGCATACCCCACACTCTTCTTTGAAAGCGGCGTCTTCTGCCGCTCCTGCTCCTGCACCTTCCGCGGATCGAGCTGATCAGCAGTCAGCGCCTTCTTATCCGCAGCCTCCCCGGCAGAGGACACCCCCTCAGCACCCTTCCGACAGGAAAAAACACTCATACCCGCAAGGAGCAGAAGCGCGAAAGAACACACCCCTGCAGCTCCTTTTTTCAAAATTACCGCTCCTTTTGCGCGCCCATCCGCGCCGCCCTGAGGCGACCAGCCTACCCCATCCGTACTTCACACGTCAAGGAGATAGCTAATGCCCCGATCCTTCCTTGAGCCACACCCACTTTTCAGGCATCGTACGCACCATGAACCTCTATTTGGATTGGGCTGCAGCTGCTATACCCGAAACCCGGCTTATCCTACGCGAAACGCAACAGGCCTGTACTCTCTTTGCCAACCCTTCTGCTGTGCATTGCCTGGGAAACGATGCGCGCGATGCGCTCGAACGAGCACGACACACGTGTGCCCAGAGCTTAGGCATCAATCCAGAACGCCTTATATTCACTTCAGGCGGGAGCGAAGCAAATCAACTTGCCCTCCTTTCTGTCCTTACTCGTCTTCCTCACGCAGAAATCAGCGTCAGTATGCTAGAGCACGCGTCGGTCACTGCACTTTTGCCCCGGCTTGAGCGGTTGCAGGTATCCGTACGCCACATCCCCGTCAATGCCCGCGGTTTCATTACCCCTGAGGCTGTACGTGCAACGCTCAGTCCCCGTACCACGCTAGTGTGCGTGAGCGCCGTGCATAGTGAAACCGGCGCCATCCAGCCGCTCCCTGCTATTGCGCACGTGCTTGCACACACAGGCACACGCGGACGCTCTATCCAGCTCCACGTAGACGCCGCACAGGCCTTTGGGAAAATACCGCTCAATCTGTATATGGACCTTCCGCGCATAGAGGAACATGCACAGGAAAACAACGCGCCACAGACACCACCGGGCTACCCCGCACCCACCGCACAACGCGCGCTTACCTACTCGGTAGCAATCAGTGGCCACAAAATAGGCGCACCACGGGGTATTGGGCTACTGTGCGCACACCGTTCATTTACCCCCTTTGTCCTGGGAGGCGGACAGGAAAAAGAGCGCCGCCCGGGAACTGAGAACCTTGCAGGTGCGCTCGCGCTCGCCGCTTGCGTGCGCGAAGGCGCCTTCTTCCGTGCTCTACATACCACTCCGGAAGGCCCTACACCGCATACGGAGCCCACAGCTCCTGCAGGGTTACGCAGTGTCCGGGCGCGTACGTGCGCCTTTGTGCGTGCACTCAGCAATTTACCGCGGGTGCAACTAGTCCCTGCAACGCGCAAAGAAGACGAAGCGCACTTCTCTCCCTACATCGTCTGCTGTGCGGTACAAGACGCCAGCGGCGAGGCATTAGTACGTGCATTCTCAGACGCAGGCGTGTGCATCTCCACCGGTTCTGCCTGCTCGACAAAGAAAGGTGGCGTTTCAACACGCCTTCTGCGTGCACTCGGGGTAGAATCCCGCGCAACGCGCGGCGTGCTGCGTTTCTCTTTTGGTCCACACACCACCGCCGAAGATCTCGATCGGGTCTTAACGCTTTTCCATACCCTGCTGCAAAAACTATGACCGCTCCACACGGAAAGGGTACACGCACAGGAAGCACTCAAGCGCCGCACATAACCCCTTATTTTGTCAAAACTTTTAACGGATTTACCACCGACCCGTTCTTAAATACTGAAAAATGCAAATGTGGACCAGTTGCCCGACCGCTAGCCCCCACGCGCCCAATGGTCGTCCCCTGGACTACCCGCGCCCCACGCCCTACCATCACCGAACTTAAATGTCCATACATGGTTTGGTATCCACCGCCGTGCACGATGATCAGGTAATTCCCGTAAATTCTGCTATATCCAATTTCTGCCACTTTCCCATCGAGCGTTGCTTTCACCTGCGTCCCATAGGGTGCGGCTAGGTCAATCCCATTGTGAAAGCTCCTTTTGCCTGAAAAGGGATCTGAGCGGTACCCAAACCCAGAGGTGCGCCGCCCGCGAATTGGATACATGAATAACTCCCCCAACACCTTCCTCAAATCAAAAGCAGATAATTTTGCACCCGGAATAAACAAACGCTGTCCAACTGTTAATGCACGACTGACCAAATCATTCGCATCCAGCAACGTATTCAGGGGCAAACGAAAGAGACTGGCAATTGCACTAAGCGACTGTCCCTTTTGTACCGTGTGCATGAGTCCATCCATGGACGGAATAGTAATTTGATCCCCTACCGATAGTCTGCGCGCGTTTGAAATTCCGTTCACCGACAGCAGCGTCCCCATATGCTTGAGTCCTGCGCGCAGCGCAATGGCACTAATAGTATCTCCCTTACGTACGGTGTACGTGCGGTAGCTCACCGTCGCAAGCTGCGTATCCAACGCCTCTGCGAGCGCGGCAGCGTTCGCGCCGTCCTCGCGCGTTTCTACCTCCTCTGCACGAAAAACCCCACGACGCAGCGCATGCGCCAACGTGCTGTCTGTTTCAAAACGCACCAGCGCAAGCCTTCTGCCACCGGTAACGTGCACCGCCCACGGGATACACAGCACCATGAGCACAAAAAGCAGCGCGCAAGCCAACGACGCACACAACGGCACAGAAGAAGCATCCTGCAAAGAACGTACAGGCACCGAAAAGGAAGGAAAAGAAAAACGAGGCACCGCGGTGCGCGCAAGCGGCGTGCGTGCACTCTTTTCTCTCCGGAAAAAACGCATCCCCCCTATACCCCGCCTGCGGCTCACCCGAACAGAACGGTTTGAAATACTGCTGAGCAACCCCGAAGCGTTGAGCGCCTGCGCGCGTATCAAACGCGCTTCTGCACGTGTGCTCCATTTTGCGTAGCGCGCGCGTAAGCCCCGTCCTCCTCCGGGTCTCCCACTGACTCCGCTGCCTGACTCAGGAATATCGAGGGTATCAGGACTTTCATGAAACGAAATTATCTCTTTCTCAAGAGGAAAACGGGGAACAAGACGGTTACGCGTACGAGCGCGCACACCCCCACTATCGGAAAACGCACTACTTGAAAGAACTGCGCGGCGCACTTCTGCAGGGCTCGGACACGCGCTGAACGGCTCACATCCCCGCGCATGATCCGGAACTAAGTCCGCACCCGTGTACGTAATCACGTCCATAACGGGCGGTATCGGAACATTTATTCCAGGCGTTGAGCATTTCGCCTGCAGCGCCACAGGCGGCGGAGTCCCTAGCGGCGTGCCACTTGTTTTTGAACCGCACGGCGCACGCCCCGTATAAAGAACACACCTCGCCGGGCGCAACCGCCGAGGGTGTCTTTCCCGATAAAGCAGAGTTCAGTGAAGAAAATGAAAATCGTAAACCTGCCGGTTTAATTGCAAAAGCTTCGTTGCACGCTCGATACCTTCTCGCGCCGGCTCAAAGCTACCGGCACGCTGCAGGGTGCGGCGCCATTCGGCAATTGCTTCCTCATAGTGCTGCGCATCATAGTGACGCAGCCCCCGCAGGTATGAAGTGTATACTTCCTTTTCCAAGTGCTTGCGTCGGTCTCGATTAAAAAATCCTGCAATTCCGCAGGAAATGGCATGCTGATTCTTCCCTGAACTTTCATAGGTGTATGTGAGATCCACACGCACCCACGTACTTTTGAATTCTACTCCTGCACTTGCACGGATATCTGGGGCGAGCCCGGTGAGAAACACATTTGAGCCAAATGCAACGTACTGCACCGGCAGGAGCAGGAACGCCACGCCGTATCTGAATCTATTGTTGCCTGCAAATTCTTGCACGTTGTACTTCCACTCAATCCCCGTGCCAAAGAGAAACCACCGTATCGGTTGATACGCACATGCGAGAATAAAACTCGAGTTTGTAGCGTGCACCGTCCTGCCGCCACCCACGCTAGAACCGCTGCTGGATGCGTCCACCTCAACTGAAAGTCCAACGTTTTTGACGGTACCGCCCACCCACAGATTCGGCTCATGGGAACCAAAATTCTTGGCCACCGACCACGTCCCCTGCAGACCGATGTCTGCGGTCGCCACCACGTGCTTCTTACCCCCCCCGCCGGCTGAAGAATCGCGGTAGCCAACTTTCACGTTGGTTCCCACACTGATGCCTTTAAAACGATAGGCAGACAAAAAACGGTGCGCCACATTGAAAATGGCAACGCCGCCTACTGTCTTTTCCCCCGTTGGCGGGTGGGGGTACTGAACACTCGCAGAAAAACCGTAGCCGGTCCGTCCTATGCTGTGCACAAGTGCAATCGTATCTGTGTGCAATTGATTAACCCGGGCAAAGTGAAACCCTCCCACCAGGAGATAGGGGAACGCGGCACTCCCTGCTGCATTCGCCTCAAAAAAACTTGCATCGTCTGCTAAAGCGGTAAATGCCAAGCCGAGCATTTCATATCTGCCGCCTGTCCTCAGCGAGAAGGCACGACGATTCACTCCCCTCGGACTCCTGGATGTCTGTGCTATCATTGCAATAGCCGGCGTCGTTGCAGAAGAAAGGAGCACGGACTTTCCAGACACGGCACGCCGCACCCTGCGGTGCGCCGGCACTCGTGCGCGAACTTCACCCCCTTGCGAAGACCACGCGCCCAAAGAAGCTGTCCGCGCAAAAAGCGGGGCAAGACACAAGGCAGATATCCCAATACGCATCCCCAGAACCCGAACTGATAGAAAGCTGCGCGCACCGCGCACCGCAGCACATCCGCACGCGCCACCGCTTGAACGAGCTCTTCTCCGCCTCATCCGTACCACTAGACTACCTCACCGCATCCGCTCCGTGCAACGCTCGCGCACAAGTCCCTTCCCTTTCCCATACGCTGCGCCCCTACCAGTGCCCCGATTACGTCAGAGAATGGGGCAAAAGCGCGCTCCACGTACGAAGGGCTACGGCCTCTTGCACGTGCGCCACCTGTAAGCGCGCAGCACCTTCTATATCTGCAATTGTACGCGCTATTTTTAATACCGCATGTCCTCCGCGCCCCGACAGCTGCTCCTTTCCTACTGCACGATGGAACTCCCGCGCAGCATCATCTGTCAACATACACCAACGCTGCACATTCTCAGGAGAAAGACGCGCATTCCGGTATCGAATCCAATCTTCCACCGTTGATGACCGCCCGTTAATCGGCGCACATAGACAGCTCCCCTGCCGTTCCCACTGCGCTTCAAGTGCGCACGCAACCGTCTTGCGCAAGCGCGCGGTACAGCATGCCGGTTCGGACAGCAGCGTATGCGAAGCAGGCGGCAGCACCTCCACCCGCAAATCAACGCGATCTAAAAGAGGCGCAGTCAGCTTGCGCCAATACCGCTCCACCGCCTGAGGCGCACAGGTGCATACCTTGTGCTGCACCCCAAAATTCCCACATGCACACGGATTGACTGCCAAAAGCAACTGAAACCGTGCAGGATACGTGCTGCTTTTTCCTGCGCGACTGACTGTTATCTGCCCTGTCTCAAGCGGTGTGCGCAGCGTCTCTAATACCGGACGCTTAAATTGCGTCGCCTCATCTAAGAAGAGCACTCCCCCATGCGCAAGAGAAATTTCTCCCGGAAGACAGGTGCCTGCACCCCCAATTATTCCTTCTGCGCTCGCACTCGAGTGCGGCGTGCGACACGGCGGACGCCGCATGAGCGGGTCCTGCTCAGCACCCTTTGGGAGGAGGCCTGCAATACTGTGTACTCTTGTCACCTCAAGTGCCGTACGTGCATCCAAGTCTGGCAGAAGAAGCGCAAACCTACTCAACGAAAGCGTCTTGCCACACCCAGGCGCCCCGTACGCAATAAGATGATGTCCTCCAGCAGCTGCAATCTGTAGTGCCCGGATCAGTTTTCTCTGTCCCCGCACGTCTTCAAACCCACCGGTAAGCCCTAACGCAGCGTGTGGCCAGTGCTGCACCGGGCGTTCCTGCCCTGTTCCCCCGGCAGAATCAGATGCGTCTCCCGTGGACCTGCCAACCGAAAATGGAAATGGCGATACACCCGGCGCCGTCCCCTCAGGGCGCGCGCCTGTCTCTCCCACCGCACCCGGACACCGCTTTGGGAACAACGCCATAATTGCCCCTGCGTCCATACCCGCGTCCTGGTGCATAGACGCACCTGTATCTGCCGGAAGGTGCACGCGATGCGCGGTGTCTTCCACAGAAACCTGCTTCCCCTCCCACAAGAGAACTGAGTTTGACTGACCCCACCCAGGAGCGAACTGCTCATGCGGCGCATCCTGCGGTTCTACAGCCAGCTGCTGGCAGGCAACAAGAGCTGCACGAAGTTCTTGCACGGCAAAAACGCGCACTCCAGGCGTGATACGCGCTTCTGCCTCATTTTCCTTTGGCACGATGTAATCGTAAATGTGCGCGCTTAATCCTGCGGAAACTGCTGCAAGCGTGCCACGCACTGGCCGGATACGTCCTGAAAGCTCAAGCTCTCCGAGTACCATCACACGGCGAACCTCGCGTGCGCATCCGCGCGCACCACCTGTCAGTTCCGGCGTTTCCTCTGCAGAGCTCGCGTGCACCTGGGCGCGGAGCACTGCCAATGCGATGGGCAGGTCAAACGCACTCCCTTCCTTTTTCAGATCTGCAGGGCTCAGATTGATGAGAATGCGCTCCTGAGGAAAGGGAAGCGCTGCATTGCGGATAGCAGCGCGGATCCGCTCCTTCGCTTCTTTAACCGCAGACCCTGGCAGTCCCACAATATCCACTACCGGCAGTCCCCTCCGAAGATCCACTTCCACCTTTATGACCTCGCCTTCATATCCAAAGGCGGAAAAGCTCATAATCTGCACCGTTTACCTCCCATGCGATGCGCAGGACGCAGTGTGATGCACGCGTGTACTGTGCATGGAGCTGGGCGCTACACCTGCCACCCTGCCTACGGTAGCCGCCGCATACCGCATACCCATAACGATAGCCGGTCAACCTGCATAGCCAACGCACACCCGGACGTACCTACCAAGGAACGTAACAAAAAAGGCGAAAAAAACCTCAAGTCCTTTTCCGTTTTTCCGAAAATAGGATCGGCCCGTTTCTGCTCTCGTGCGGTGCACGGGCCCCTGCAGGGCACGGACGTCTTGCAGGAATGTCAGAGATTCCACGGAGGAATGCATGATTATCAATCACAACATGAGTGCGATGTTCGCGCAACGCACACTCGGGCACACCAATGTCCAGGTTGGAAAGGGCATCGAGAAGCTTTCATCCGGCTACCGCATCAACCGCGCAGGGGATGACGCTTCTGGTTTGGCTGTCTCAGAAAAAATGCGCAGCCAAATCCGCGGCCTCAACCAGGCATCCACCAATGCCTCAAACGGTGTGAACTTCATTCAGGTTACCGAAGCCTATCTGCAAGAAACCACCGACATCATGCAGCGTATCCGAGAGCTTGCAATTCAAGCGGCAAACGGCATCTACTCTGCTGAAGACCGCATGCAGATCCAGGTGGAAGTTTCGCAGCTTGTGGCAGAGGTAGACCGCATCGCTAGTTCTGCCCAGTTCAACGGCATGAACTTGCTCACGGGCCGCTTCTCCCGCACTGAAGGTGAGAACGTCATCGGTGGCTCCATGTGGTTTCACATCGGCGCTAACATGGACCAGCGCATGCGCGTGTACATCGGCACTATGACTGCGGTGGCGCTGGGCGTACGAAACGGCGTGGATGAGTCAATCATGTCCATTGAGACTGCAGACTCGGCCAACAAGAGCATCGGCACCATCGATGCTGCTTTGAAGAGAATCAACAAGCAGCGTGCGGATCTCGGAGGCTACCAGAACCGTATGGAGTACACAGTTGTCGGTCTTGACATCGCTGCGGAGAACCTGCAGGCAGCTGAGTCTCGCATCAGGGATGCAAACATCGCAAAGCAAATGGTTGAATACACTAAGAATCAGGTACTCACCCAGTCTGGCACTGCAATGCTTGCGCAGGCGAACACCAGCGCGCAGTCGATTCTCTCAATTCTCCGGTAAGCCGGCTACGCCGCGTGCGCTCTTGTCCAAAAAGGGCAAGAGGAGTACACTGGGCCACAGGGGCTGCCCTGTGGTGCCCTTCTAGAATGATCTTTGAAAAGATTTCTCCCTTGCAGGCCTTCGTGTGGGCGGTTCTGAGGCTTTTTCTAAAAAGCTTCAGAACCGTTTTCCGTGGCGCGGTGCGTGCAGGGTGCGGCGTGCTCGCCTGCGTCCGTGCATACGGTTTTCCACCCTATGGATCAAAGGAATAGAGGTGGAAGGACTTCAGGGAGGGTCATATGATTATCAATCACAACATGAGTGCGATGTTCGCGCAACGCCAGGGAGGCATCAACGGACTTGCAATTGCTAAGAACATTGAAAAGCTTTCGTCTGGATACCGCATTAACCGTGCAGGAGATGATGCTTCTGGTTTGGCTGTCTCAGAAAAAATGCGCAGCCAAATCCGCGGCCTCAACCAGGCAGGGCAAAATATCCAAAACGGTATATCCTTCATTCAGGCTACCGAAGGATACTTGGCGGAGACAACTGAAATCGTCCAGCGCCTGAGGGAGCTTGCAATCCAGGCGGCAAACGGCATCTACTCCGCCGAGGATCGCATGCAGATCCAGGTGGAAGTTTCACAGCTTGTCGACGAGGTAGACCGAATCGCAAGCCAGGCCCAGTTTAACGGCATGAACTTGCTCACGGGCCGCTTCTCCCGCGAGTCTGCCCTTGGGCCCATGCAGCTGCACGTCGGTGCGAACATGGACCAGAATGAGAAAATATTCATTAACACCATGACGGCAAGTGCTCTGGGCTTTTTCTCCGATGAAGGGACAGACGGCAGTCGTTCCATCAGCATTGCGACCGTCGACGGGGCGAACAAGGTCATCGGTACGCTTGATAACGCACTCAAGGAGATTAACAAGCAACGTGCGGATTTGGGTGCCTACCAGAATCGATTTGAAACCGCGTATCAGGGAATCGCTATCGCGGCGGAAAATCTGCAGGCAGCCGAGTCTCGCATCAGGGACGCGGACCTTGCGCAGCAGATGGTCGATTACACGAAGAACCAGATTCTCGAGCAGTCGACTATGGCAATGCTCGCTCAAGCAAATACACAGCCACAGGCAGTGCTCCGCTTGATGCAGTAAGCGCATATCGCGACGGTATATTTTTAAACGTTCAGCGTCTTCATTAGAGAGTTTCGGATGTCATCTCTTGTGAACGCCCATGAGGGAAAGAGGAGCCGCATACCTCTTTACCTTTTCTTTTCTCTTTATCTTTCTGTCATCACACCCTGCGGTTGCCATTACGGCGTAAACGCTGGGAATGTACTTTGTATTTGTTAAGCTTGCGTATCTGTAAGCCGATAAGCCGCGCGTGGAGTTTTTTTGAAGGGAACTCGGCTGGAGTCTTGATCCACTCTCCGCAGCTTTCGAGGAGTCATTGTGTCTGATGTCCGCATCCCCGGAGTAGGGGCCGGTAAGTACGATAACCTCATCCAGTCGCTTATGAAAAAGGAGCGCATTCCTCGGGACAACGCTGCGGCAAAGGTAAAGGTTTACGAGGTTCAGAACAACGCGCTCAAGGACGTGGAGCGGTATGCGCGCGATTTGCGTGACGCCGTCAAAGGACTCTATTCCTTCAACAACCCTTTCGCAGAGAAGGAAGCTCATTCTAGCAACGAGCGTGCGTTCACCGTCGATGCTACTCGAGACGCTGCCGAGCAGAATCATACACTGCGCGTCAAAGACATCGCACAAGGGGATGCGTTTCTCTCAGACCCCCTCCCTGCGGATTTTCGCGTTCCCAGCGGGACGTATACGTTCTGTATTGGAGAAAAAAAAATATGCGTGTCGTGGAAAGGCGGGCACTATCGTGATTTTATACGTGCCGTCAACAAGCAGGGCAAAGACTCACTCACCCTCTCAGAGATAAAAACGAGCGGTGCGAGCCGTGCGCTCCTGTTTCGCTCAGAATTAACGGGAAAGAGCAATCGTCTTTCCTTTGAAGACGCTGCGCTGGACCTTGCACTGCGCCTGCGCGTCGTGCAGGAAGCACATTCTGACGTTTTTACACAGGACGTACTCAGTGTTGGACCTGGAAAACACGCGCGTTTGGATTTTCCCCACCCTCTGCGCGCGCAGGCAGGGCTTACGCTGGAGTTTGTCGCGTCTCTGGAAGGGGCATCTATTGCAAACGAAGAGTCGCGTGCGCACACGCCCGCACAGGGAGGCGCTCCCGCGTCTTCCCACGGAAATACGGCGTCCGCTGCACACAATCGGGACGGAGCGGCTGCTGTGCGCCCTACTGAACCGGCAAACGGCGCTCCTGTACAGGAAGAAACCAGTTCAGTGTTCTTTGAGGGGGTCACAGTAAAGAACGAGGCTTCCCAGGGAGATCTGCCTACCACGGACGGCTTGGAAAAATACCCAGCTGTCGACGGCAAGGGAGACAATCCGCGCGCACCTGGAGAGTTGCAGGGCACGGCCACCCACGAAGGTTCAGGGTCGTCCACAGACAACGCGGATGACACACGCTCAACTGGTGCCTTGGCAGGATCGGGTAAGCTTGCACTTGAGTCTCTGCAGGGGCACGCGCTTCCTTTACCACCGCTGGTGCTTACACAGAACGCACCGCAGATGGTATCCATTCCTTTGCGCGAGTACGGGGATGTTCGCGCGCTCATACTGGATAACGCGCAGGCGCGAGGCGCACTGACACTGCGCGCTATCCGTGTGCGTGCCGAGGATGCACCAGGTGGTTATGTCCCCGTGAACCCTGCCTCTCAAGCACAGGATGCAGCGTTTGATTTCGATGGGGTGCACGTTACGCGCGGAACTAATTCTATCACCGACCTTATCCCCGGCGTTACGCTTTCGCTGCACGAACGTACAGAAAAAACCGAAACGCTCTCTGTCACCCCCGACGTGAACGCCATGAAGAACGCTATTATAGAATTCGTTGCTAAGTACAATCGACTCATGGCAGAAATTAACATTGTCACCAGTAACAAGTCAGCCATTATCGACGAGCTTGCGTATCTTACCCCCGAGGAGAAAAAGAAAGAGACAGAACAACTCGGCAGCCTCCACGGGGATTCCACGCTTCTTATGCTGAAAGACAGACTGAGACGCAATACCAGCAATGCGTACCGCGCCGGCGATGACGGTGCATCGCGGACACTTGCACACATCGGCATTTCCACAAAAGCGCACGCTTCGTCTGGCATTAACACGGCACAGCTACGCGGTTATCTTGAAATTGATGAAGAAAAATTACATTCCAGTTTGAACGCACAAAAGGATCAGGTGCGTGCTCTTTTTGGGCACGATTCAGATGGTGACCTCCTTGTGGACAATGGCGTTGCATTCACCCTAACAGAACTGCTCAACCCTTATTTAGGACGATCGGGTATTTTTGCCATACGGTCAAACGGCGTTGACGAGCGTATTAAATCGACAGAAAAACGCGTAGAAACGTACGACAAGCAACTGGAAAAGAAGGAACGGGAGCTGCGACACAAGTATCACACCATGGATGGCGCGCTTCGTTCTCTACAAAAGCAGTCTGACGCAATTCAGAACTTCAACCAGTCTGTTCGCAACAGGAATTAGTGGGAGTCTTAATGGACATTACGATTAACGGACATACACTGCAGTATGTCATTGAACATGAAAAAACTATTGGGGAGGTTCTAGGCGCGATAGAAGCTGCGTGTAAAAAAGAAAAACAAACGGTATCGGCGGTGACGGTCAATGGCAGGGAACTGTCTGCTAATGAATTGGATACACTTTTTTGCCAACCCTTGGATACCGACGTCACCCTTGATCTTACCACTCTTTCAGGGGGAGACGTGCGTGCACTCTTGCGTGAGATTAGTACCACTCTCCTTGCACGCACAGCTGCGTTACAAGAAATCGCAGTAAACATGCATAGCGGTAATCTTGCAGAGAGCTACGCTATGGTCAGTGACTTTTCTGCTCTCTTGAAAAGTCTTTATCACTGCTTTACTCTCTCGGACATCGCTGATTTGGATCATGGCCTGAGAATTAAGGGAAAAGCCCTGCACGATTACCAGCGCGAGATTTCTCCCCTGCTTAAGGGCTTACTAGAAGCAATGGAAGAAGGGGACAGCGTTGCTGTCGGTGATATTGCGGAGTACGAGTTGGCACCGGTTGTTCGGGATTTAAGTGACGGTATCTTGCATATGGACATGGGTGTACAATGAAGTTTGACGGACTGATTCGCAATCTCGACCACATTACGCGAAAGGATACGTATCTCTACTACCGGGAGGAGTTTTCTGCTGTCGCATGTTACTCTCTCTTCGGTCGAATTCATTCAGGAAGGGTTGAGTTTTCGGTAGAGACCACTCCCGTTGGGGAAAAGAGCGTGCAGGTAAAATTAGTTGATGCAATTGATTATCCGCTCTTACCGCTTGTACAAGCACTCAAGCGTGTAGTGAGACTGTTGATCGAGAAGAATCAGTTGCCGCGTTAGATCTTGTCCAGTTTTTTTAAAAACGGTAGACTCGCCGCGGTGAGGTGCGTCAGTCGCTCAGCGCAGGATACTGCGCGGTGGGGCACGGTAGTCGGAAGGCTGCTTGAGGAAGGTTCCGTAGTAGTCTTGCAGGGGGCGTTAGCGGCAGGGAAAACCTGTTTTGTAAAGGGACTCGCTCTGGGACTCGGTATCCAAGAGGAGATTACGAGTCCTACCTTCACACTGCTGGCAGTCTACCACGGCAGGCTGACGCTCTATCATATGGACGTGTACCGGCTCGCTTCCCTGGAAGACTTCTTTGATATCGGTGCGCAGGAGTGCGTATACGGCACGGGAGTCTGTGTCATTGAATGGGGAGAACGGGTCGCGTCAGAACTGCCGGAATACACTGTTACCATCTCGTTGCGTGTGCTCGCAGATGGTAACCGAGAGATTACCGTAGCGTAGCGCAGAGTGCTTCCTGTCTTGCAAAAAGGCAAAGAGGGCGGGGTGTATGAATATACTTGCCATCAACACCGTTGCGCATGCCCTCAACGTTGCAGCTGAAGGAGCACAAGGCACCGCTGTTGTGAGCATCGAAGGTGCGCATTGTTGCATACAGCAACAGCTCGTGCGTGCGCTTGACGTTGTCGTAAAACGCGCAGGATTTCCTGTACAGGAAACACAAATCGTTGCCTGTCCTCGGGGGCCTGGTTCATTTACCGGCTTGCGTACCGGTTTTGCAGTTGCAAGAGCCCTACAGCTGGGTGTCGGAGCCCGTTTTATTGCCGTGCCTACGCTGCGCCTTGCGGCACATCCGTTCCGCGCGTTCACAGGACGGGTGTTGTCCATACTAGATGCAAAACGTGGTCGTTTTTTTTGGAACTGCTTTAAGTCAGGAGAGCCGCTCTTTGAAGACTCTCACAACCACGCACAAGAAATTGTAAAAAAAGTGGACACACGGGTTCCATGCCTGGTGTGCGGCACGGGAACAGCACTTTTTAAAAGTGTAATGGAAAGCCAGGACAACACGGTTCCTTTCATGTACGTAGAAACTGACGCTCATGAAGGAGCAAAGACACTCCTTGCTTTGGTAAAAGTGCTCAATCACAGCGCCGCCACTCCGGGGGAGCGCGGAGCGCCGCAGTACACAACACGAACTTACGCAAAAGGAAGCTAATACTATGGGCAATTCAGATATCTGTTCTGACATTAATGATATCGAAGAACTTCAATCTGAAGAAGGTGATGCACCTATACGAGAAAATGCCAATCCAATCAGAGAGGATTACAATTTTATACGTGAACAAAACCCCATTCTCGGCTCAGGACTTGATCTTATCGGAAGTGCAAAACTGCCCATGCTCTTTTTAGACAGCAATCTGCTGATTGAATATATCAGCGTCGAAGCGAATTCTCTTTTTAGAGGTTATTACCATCTGGAGAGAAAGCCGTTCTTTAATGTGTTTGGGAATATCCTCAGCCGTAAGGAACTTGAAGACTTTTTCTCTTGTGTCCGATCTCACTCTAAAGGATTTACCTGGAGAGGCACGATGGCCCATAGAATTCGTGCAAAAAGAACGCTATACACGCGCACAAGTTTTATCCCGCTTTCCATCAGCGACGCCCAACCTTCTGGATATATCGTTCTTTTCGAAGACATTTCAGATATGTACTCGCAGCAGATCAGTAATATGCTGAGTAGTTTGCTACAAGCGTCAAAGCTTAAAGACAATGAAACAGGGTTGCACTGCGAGCGCGTTAATCACTATTGCAGATTCATTGCAGAATACCTGTATGACATCAACTTATACCCCCAAGTCGATACGGACTTCGTAGAGAATATCGCCTTTCTTGCAGCTATGCACGACGTGGGGAAAATTGGTATTCCCGACTACGTTTTGAAAAAACGTGGTGGATTAAACGAATTAGAGTGGGAGCTCATGAAGGAGCATACTATCAACGGTGCGCTCATTCTTTCTTCTTACCCTGACCCTATGGCGAAGGAAATAGCGCTCAGTCATCACGAGCGCTGGGACGGTACAGGATACCCCTTCAAATTGGAAGGAGAGATGATACCGCTTTCTGCACGTATTACGAGCATCGCCGATGTATATGATGCATTGCGTATGGAACGCTCTTACAAAAAGGGATTTTCTCATGAGCAAACTACACACATGATTTTAGAACAGTCTGGAAAAAGCTTTGACCCCATTTTGGCACGTGTATTTCAGAAAATACATACAAAGTTCAACGACGTATGGGACACGCTACAGGACTGAGCATCCTCAATCCTAGTCAGAGATAAGGTTTTCTTCGGTGTCAAATTGCTGCAAGGAGCTCATACCAGTTTCTGTCTGCATGCGGGAAATGAGAGCAAACAGGTACCGTGCGGTGTAAGCGCTCAGGGTGTATGCGTGCGCGCTCTGTGCATCCCACAGAGTCCACTCCCGGTGAGCAGCAGGCTGAAGACGAAACCGTATAATCTTTCCGTCTCCCCGGTGAATGACAATTGATTCTTTCCATTGAGTCGGTGTAGGTCCAACATCAACATAAGAGAAACGTGCGAAAAACTGCTCGACCTCTTTAAACACTACAGACGTCCGACTCCTCACGATGTATTTCCCTGAAACTTCCATCATTTGTATCTGCGATTGTGTGAAGAGTTCATGGAACTGCCGCGTATCACACCAAAACCGCTTTTCATCTCTGAAAAAAGGGGTAAAATCATCCTCTGTCAAAAAAACAGCTGCGTTATCTCCAATTCGAATATAACGCCCAAGTCCTGTACCATTCAACGCACCAAAGTATATGTCGCCTATAGCAGCGCCATTTTTTTTTGTAAACTTCATCTGCACTGCAGGTTGTTTTCCGAGAGCATAGTCTGAGAAAAAACGAGTATTATTTGTAATAAATTCAAAACGTCTTTTAGTAAAAAGATATTGAAATAACCGTTCTAATACTTCCTGTTTTGCAGGATGTATCGCATGCGCCAGTTGTATAAACCATTGCCTATCCTTTTTCACCCAGCGCAGTTCACGAGATGCATTACGTTCCTCCCTTGGAAAACGGAGAATGACTTCCGTTATATCCGCCCGTTCTCTAGGGTGGAGACAAAATCCATAAAAGTAACGCCTCTTTTTTACTCCCCCATACCTCATCACCGCAATACAAAAGCAAAACAAAATCACTGAGGTTAAACATACCCACCGTGTTACGCTGCTACGCGAATCCACAGATCGCATAACCCTCACCGTTTTCTCCGATAAAGAATCTGCATCACCACAAACAGCATTCCTATAAGCACAGGGATAGCTACGATATTCAGATAGCGCGCACGGTGCACAATGCGTGCGAACTTTTGTTCATCACGGAAAGATTTCAATGGAAGCCACGCGGGATTCTTGCTTTTCAGCATAAGTAAACCATCGTTACCACACAGCCACTGAATACAGTTTATCATGAAATCAAGATTTTCTCCGTTGTGCGTATGTTCCACAATTGCACTGACCATGTACTCATCGGACACTACCATGAGCTTTCCAGGGTAATCACGAAATGCAACAAATGCCTGGGGCGCGGGCATTTTACCTTTTGCAAGATCTTTCAGGTGATCAACAGAAGGATCAATATTAAAAGGCGCAGTCATACACAGAGAATGATTACTCGTAGACTCAAATACACGGGCAGGAAAAGAAACTCGTATTGACGAGGGCCAAAATAATCGAAGGAACTGAATTCCCGCTTGTACCATTACAGGTACTCCGTGCGTATACGGTTTCAAAGTAACAACTGGCCAGAACGGATAAGACACTCTATCGTATTGAGTTTCGTAAACTGAAGGTAACGATACAGCAAAACTTTGCTCGTCGAGAATGAGATCTGAGTTAATAGTAATTCCGTACGTGCTCAGGAGATTAATAAGAAAATCATGGCGCTTTTCCTCAACAGTCCATTGATCATTGAGTTGCACGTTATTTCCTGATACAAAGCACAATGCGTTTCCTCCCTTCTGCAAAAAAGCATCAAGTAAGGTTACGGCGTGTTCATCCACGTAGCCAGAACCTAAAATCAAAAGTGGAATACGGGTATCTAGCTGAGGCAAAGAAATAGAGAGAATCTCTGGGAGCAATCCTTCAGATTGCAAACGCGGTAATACATGGGCATATGTGGTACTTAAACTTTCTGGTGGAGCAAGAACATATATCCCACGGGACATCATATCTGCACTCATTTCCTGCTGCATCTGGATGATCAAACGCGCGATGTCATACTCCAGCCTTTTGGTGTCAGACACAAAGGGTACGGCACGAGCCATACCACGATATTCAACAAGTATTGCAGAATACGCATCGTACGCTATGCTGGCAGTGTTACGCGTATACGTAACGCGCCGAGCAACAAATCCAAGTTCTTTCCTCAAAGACTGAGAAAGGAGATTAATATCCTTCATCGCTACTGCACACTGCTTACTCAGCTGATGAGCGTACTCTTTAAGCAAATCTCTCACATATATGACGGTAGGAATGTACCTATCTACATCGGTGGAATAAAACCACGTTATTTCCACAGTACTTTCGACACTCTCAAAAAGCTTAATGGTGTGTGCCGAAAGGGAATATGCTCTCTGTGCTGTTAAATCACACCGGACAGGTGTACAGAACGTCACAAACACGCTCATCATTATATTCAGAATCATCACGGTACAGGGTATATGATGTTTTCTGCTCACCTAAAACGAACCCTTACAATCAAACACTGCAACTCGATACCCGCTATCGCTACAAAAATATAGAACGCGAAATCGCTTAAATCGAATATGCCACGAGCGGCAGATTCAAAATGATATACGAAAGAAACCCACGAAACACATGCCCTTATATATCTGTGTGATATGAACACTCGTGCGGGAATATGCACCAGCAATGCCATCACCGCAAGCGTAAAGTTCAAAACAAAACCCACTGCAGCGTAAGAAACGTAGCTGGCTACCGCACAAGACAGCGAAAGAAGAGCTGCACCAAAAAGAACAAGCGTCACGTATGCAAGAGCACAGGGTGCATAATCAAAATATCCCAGAGAAAAAATAGAAAGAGGGATAGCAGTACTGACAACAATCATCCCACCGTACACTGAAAGCAGCGATAGATACTTTGTCAAAACAATCGTTCGTTCTGCAATCGGAAAAGAAAAAAGCAGTGTATCGGTTCCTGACTTTCGCTCATGAGACCATACATGCATTGTCAGCAGCGGTATGATAATGCAGAAAAGAAGTGGTGCATTAAGAAAAAAACTTTGAAGCTCAGATATCCCCGCATTTAACCAAAAATTTACTCCAATGAACGGTATGGTCAGACCAAGGTGCAGTAGTACGTGACACACGTAAGTTACCGGTGAAATGAGTAGAGAACGCAGCTCCTTTTTATACAAAGTAAAAAATTGTTTACACTGCATAGCACGCAGCATCCTGTGCACTCTGCCATTGCATATACTGCTCAAATACAAAAGCGATAAAGGTTCCTGTTTCAAGGTGCAATGCTACTGTTTGCTTTTTCTCAGGAAATTCTCGCACGATGTGCGCTGCTATTTGCGCTCTATTTCCTGAGAAAAGAACATGTCCTGCATGCAATAAGACAAACACGTCGCACAACGCTTCGATCTCCTGCACCGCGTGCGTAGAAAACACCACAGCAAGATTATTGTTTTGCGCAACAATCTCTTTATGGAATTCCTTCAGATATACAATATCCAAACCAGAAAGAGGCTCATCTAAGACAAGGAGTTTGGGACGGTGCACCAATGCCTGCGCAAGCCCAACCCTCTGTTTATATCCTTTAGAAAGATTGCGCACACGTCTGTGTGCAACAGACTGCAACTGGAATAATTCTATCATTTCAGCGGTGCGCGCCTCCCCATCGGCAAGTTGAAATATGCGGGCAACAAAAAGAATATGTTGCTCAACCGTCATATCTGCGTATAGCGGATTCTGCTCATGCAGAACACCAATATGACGCCGATACCCTACCGGGTAGCGTGATAAAGAACAATGACACGCATACACTTCCCCCGAAGACGGATGAATCAACCCACCAATCACGCGAAGTACAGTGCTTTTCCCTGCACCGTTCAACCCCAATATCCCACACACCTGTCCCCTTTCAACACAAAAGGTTACGTCTTCACACCCACGTACCGGATGGCGCTTGGAGCCATAATGTTTCGTTAAACTGGTTACACGAAGTACTTCCATATTCACCGTCAAAAAAGAATTCAAGACAGCAGACACACCACTGCAGTTAATACACAGATTTTTATAGAAAACACATCCTCACGATTCTTTTTTTTGACGTGCTAAAATTTGCCTTGCCTTTACTTGTAGAGCTCCAAACTTATTATCCCCCGCTATTTTTTCTATGTGCTCAGAAAGAGCTAAATACTGATTTGTTTGATACATATCAAGTCCAATACCCACGGTTAACACATCCTTTGATGCGAGGTAAGCAGCTGCTATTGTCTGTCCCAACTCAGTACGTGTCTTTGCAAATGCTTTCCCCAGGGCGTACCTCAACTGTTTTTTCGTATCGTTGAGAACAACATCAAGCATTACCTTCTCGATATGCTGATACAAAGCACTGATGGTATATTGCATCCCTGCTGCAGCAACACGTGCACGCAGTGTGTCGCTTTTTTTCTCATCCAGGAGGACATCACGTAGCCAATCATTTCCTTCCCCAAGATTATATTTAGCAACAAGATCAACAGCCTTATGTAACACCGCATCAACGGGATCAGACTGTGCCCGGTACAAAACATACGGGAAATACGACGCACACAACACCCGTTCTGCAACTGCTAATGCCTCTAGTCTTGCTCTGTAATGTATATCCCTAAAACCTTCAATGACAATATTACGCGCTTCATCTGTATCGAGCAAACCTGCTCCTTTAATCGAGGCTATTCTCAGAATAGGATCTGACTCCTCAGATAACACGGATAATATTTCCACCGCATCGGAACGTCCAATACCTGCCAGTCCTACAGCAGCAGAAGCTCGAACGACACTATTTTCCTCCGAGCTCATTACCACCAGTTTAAAAAAATCAAAAGCATGCTCAGCATGCAACTGCTCAAGAGCTGCCATAACGTTTTGTTTCCTGATCAACGTCTTTTTATCGTCATCGAAATGAATATTCTCATAATACCTCACTAAAAATTCGGAATCTTCCGTACTCCCCATGTTTCCAAGTGCGACAATGCATTCATCAGCATACTGAGACACTTCACTGCTCAACACTTCCCTTAATAAAGGAGTCAACTCTCTCGCCTCAAGACCTGAGATGTATCGTATCGCTGACTTAACTACCATCGGATTATGTTCCGTTACCTGTTGCAATACATCCACCGCAACAGACTGCGCACAATCATTTTTCTGAAACAAGAAAAAATCAAACAACAACGCCTTTAATTCAGAACTTTTTGTGCGTCCGCACAACATACACAACGTTTCGTTTAATGAGGCGTTATTTTCTTTCTTTAACTCTTCTATCAAGGAGATAATATCAGAAACTAATCCATACTTGATGGTATTCATCCTTTTCTTTAGAAGAACCGTTTTCTCATCAGTGATATCTATATGACGCCCCTGTTCTTGCACGTGCTGCGTTCCCGTTTCCTTAGCAAACATGGGGACACCCCTCCCTAAGAAAAGGATTGCTACATGCACGCTACAGTAGTGCACGAAAAGACTGCTCCCTTTCACCCCATTTCCCCTCCGTTCCATTCTATATCTCTCTATTTTAAAGACAGACGGACTGTCTGAGCGAAGATGCACGATACTGTCTTTCCTGCATGAATCCAGCACACCACACGTAAAAGATCAAAAACAAAAACGTCAAGACGGGAAAAAACACTCCCCAAAATGGAGAAAAATATTCTTCCCTCGCACAGACGATACTCGTCATTTCAACAACATAGTATGCGCTTGCAAGGACTACACTACAAAAGATGTACATGATGAGCGATCTCTTTTTTAGAAAAGAACCTGTCAAAAAGGACAAACAGAGCATAATGCACATCGTAAGAGGAAAATAAAATTTCTTGTAGAATCGGATTGACAACTCTCTATGAGGCTTTGACGCATATTTTAACGTATGAAGCGTCTCTTTTATTTTCTGGATGGACATACCTTTTGTTAAAAAATCCTGATGATCAAATAATTCAAGCGGTTCTCTCAACTCGAAAGAATCAAGATATTCAGAAACCATAAGTTTCATTTCATGAGTGATAGTATATACAACCGGTTTTATAAGAACCCACCTGTCTTTCTGCCAATGTGCAGTGTGTGCTTCGATAAGCTTCTGAATAGTACCGTTACTATTTTTCATAATAACTAACATATCAACGAGCACCTTTTGTCCTCTGTGATACGCACCCGCAATGGAGATTATCTTACCATCAAAAGAAGAAGCAACAACGTCATTTTCACTATTCCCCTGAGCATAGCTCACAGTACGTGCAATGATTTCATCCTTTTTTGACTGAGAAACAACTACCACACTATTGTCAAATGCAAATATTCCAATTGCTAAGAAACACATAAAACCAAACCACGGGCCTACGATACTAAAAAAAGATAACCCACCGAAATGGATGGCAAGAAATTCATTTTGGACATACAAGATTCGCACAGTATACGTTGCAGCAAAAAGCACAGACAAAGGACAGCACAGCAGTACATAATGTGGGATAGATACATACCATATCTTCACCAAAGAAGAAAAACGATACCCATTCGAAATAAACTGCGTAAGATTAACCAGAATATCAATAGCATCGAGAATCATACTCGCACACACGAGCACTAGAAAAAAAATTGGTAAGAACATGTCCAACATATACACCTGCAGTATTTTCATACTGCAGATTTTCTCATTGACAAAATCAATGCAGTAAAAAACAATGCGGCGTTTGGAATCCACAGTGCAAGGGAAGGAACAATACTAAGCCTCAACGCAAGTTCTTGTCCTCCGATAGAGATAATCCAATACCCTAGTACAACAATAAGCCCTCCTACAAATCCTTTCCCCTGGGAAGAAATATTGCTAAGTGTACTCAAACCAAAAGACAAAAAAATAAAAAGCACTACGCTTATCGGGTGAGAAAATTTTTTTTGGAATTCCAATTGGTACGTCGCGATATGTCTCGGGTTTTCCTTTGCCTTTATTTTTTCCTGTATCTCCCGGTATAAACTACGGGTCGAAAAGCCACCCGGCCCCAATCCCATAAAATACTCTGGTTGTGTTTGCTGCGTATGCACGTGATATTCAGCTCTTCCACCGTAAATGAGATCGCAAATACGGGGGCGGGTGCGATATACAATGAGCATACAAGGATCATGCATTCGTATCGTAAACGGTACAGTTTGATCTGCGCTCGATTCGAGTACGGACTTTCTACTACTCACAACCTTCAAACTACGGGAATCGCTTTTGTCGACAATTAAAAGTTGATACATAACGGAGTGAAATACTTCACCAACCGACAGTATAACCCCATTGTGTTTTCTAGTTGTGTGAGATTCAAATCCCAAGGATGGCACGGAACTGAGTACGCGCCAATACACCTGCCTTAATCGTATAAAGCTTGCAGGTACCACCACGTCGCTAAAAACAAATACAAAAAGCGCACTGCACAAACCAATCGACAAAAGAGGGAATATCAAAAACCGCGGCGAAACGCCCAGCACTTGCAGCGCAAGCAGTTCAAGGTTGTTACGCAGCCGCCCCAACCCCAAGAGGGAACCGACCAACACGGCAAAAGGAGTAACGTAAATCAACGCAGCGGGAATGGAATACAGCAACAGCCGCACCACGTCCGCAGCGCTCACGTGCTTGGTAAGTAATGTCTGCGCAAAAAGCAGTACGTTGTTCACAAAAAAAACCAAGAAAAAGCACAGCACGCCCACCAGGATGTGTTTGAACACTACCTCGCACACGTACACAAAAAGCACTCTTCTCCACATCTAGGTAACTACAGAACCCCTGTGGATCCGTACCCTCCTTTTCCCCGTTCAGTCAGCGAGATACTACCGGAGCGCACATATTCAACACGGAGCACAGAAGAAATCACCGCCTGCGCGATACGATCTCCATGGGAGACTACGAAAGCAGCCAGCCCAAGGTTGACAAGCAACACGCGTATTTCCCCCCGGTAGTCAGCGTCTATCGTTCCCGGGGAATTTAAAACCGTCACTCCGTATTCGAGTGCTAACCCAGAGCGGGGACGAATTTGCATCTCCAACCCCACAGGAAGCTCCACACAAACACCCGTGGGGACGAGAACCCGGCCCAGGGGATGAACCTCAAGCGGTCCTCCGGGAAGAAAGGCCCGCAAATCGGCTCCACTTGAGCCTAACGTCTGGTACTCGGGAAAAGAAGCTCCCGGATACACGACAGCTCGCACACGGATCATTTCGTCGTGTCCAGACCTCCAGACTTCCCCTCAAGAGCATCGATATAGGAAAGATTCAAACGACCCATCCTGTCGATATCAATCAACTTCACACATATCCGCTGACCCTCTTGCAGCACATCGCTGACTTTGGACACGCGGCTGCGCGACAGCTTTGAAACGTGGCAGAGTCCTTCCTTCCCTGGAAAGATCTCCACAAAAGCACCGAACTCTACGATTCGTTTCACTACACCCTGATACACCCTCCCTACCCGAGGATCTTCAGTAAGGCCCACCACGGCGACCTTTGCGTCGAAAACGGACTGCGCATCCCTTCCGGAGACGGTTACGGTACCGTCACTATCAGTGTTGATAGTCACCCGATACTGGTCAGAAAGCGACTTAACGGTTTTCCCCCCAGGACCGATGAGCGCGCCGATTTTTTCAACCGCTATTTCAAAACTCTCAATATGCGGCGCATAGCGAGAAATGTGCACGCTCGGTGCGCTGATTGTCTGATTCATGACAGAAAGAATATGGAGCCTACCTACACGAGCTTGCTCCAAAGCCTCCTTCATCAGAGACGCAGACACCGCCTCTACCTTCACATCCATCTGAAAACCGGTAATGCCGTCACACGTACCCGCTACCTTGAAATCCATATCACCGAGATGGTCCTCCTCACCCAAAATATCCGAAAGAATCGCATATCGCACGCCATCGGTGATGAGCCCCATCGCGATCCCCGCAACAGGCTTTTTGATTGGGACCCCTGCATGGAGAAGAGAAAGCGTCCCTGAGCACACAGTCGCCATGGAGGAAGATCCATTCGACTCCAAAATTTCTGAAACCACACGCACGGTGTAAGGAAACTGTTCTGGATCCGGAATGACTGCCGAGAGGGAACGATGCGCTAGACACCCGTGCCCAATCTCCCTCCGACCAACCCCCATTCTCCCTACTTCCCCCACTGAAAAAGGAGGAAAATTATAGTGAAGGATAAAATTCTCCCGTCTATCCCCTTCGATGTCGTCGTACACTTGCCCGTCCGACATAGTACCGAGCGTGACCACCGCGAGCGATTGAGTCTCCCCCCGGGTAAACACCGCAGACCCATGCGGACGCGGCAACACCCCGACCTCACAGGCGATGGGTCGAATGGCATCAATGGCACGGCCATCGATGCGCAAACCCCTGTCAAGAATGTTCAGCCGTAGTATCTCATACTCCATCTCGTGGAACAACGCGTCGAACAACCTGCGCTGCACATCGTTCTCAAGCTGAGCAGCATACTGCTGTGCAACATCACGCTTCACCGCGTCGCAGGCACTGCGCCGCTCACCCTTCCCCTGTGCATACAAAGCCTGCGCAAGACGCGGATAGGCGAGCTCATAAATACGATCGCGACCTACAAGCTGCGCAGAAGAAGGAATAACCGTCTGTTTCTCCTTGCCACACAGTCCACGCAGACGCTCCTGCATATCGCAAAGGGCTTTAATATGCTCTTGTGCCTGTTCGAGCGCGCCGAGCATGAGGTCCTCAGACACCTCTCGCGCACCACCTTCCACCATGGTAATGCCCTGCCTAGTGCCTGCAACGACAACCTCCATACTGGCGGCATCAATCTGAGAAAAGGTAGGATTAATAACATAGGAACCGTTCAGATATGCAACGCGGACTGCAGCAACCGGTCCATGGAAGGGGATATCCGAAAGAGTAACGGCAGCTGAACTGGCAACAATAGCCAAGACGTCATGAGGATGGACCATATCCGACGATATGCACGTAGGGACAACGTGTATATCACGTCCAAACTCCTTTTCAAAGAGCGGCCGCATCGGACGATCAATGAGGCGCGAAATGAGAATCTCTCTGTCTTTCGGACGGCCTTCACGCTTGATGAAGCCGCCAGGCATCTTTCCCACCGCATAATACTTTTCGTTGAAGTCAACAGTGAGCGGGACATAGTCGAGCCCTTCCTGTCGCTGAGCAGAGGAGCATACGGTCGCGAGAATCGCCGTACCTTCACACTGTAAATACACGGACCCGTTCGCTTGCCGCGCCAGATACCCACTTTCAAGGAGAAGGGGGTGGTCCCCAATAGTGCCGGTTATGCTGTGTTTCATACGTTTCCTAAGAACAGAATGTATCGCAGGCCGCACCAAGCCCTGGCACAGCCACCTGCGAAGCTAGACAAAGAAAGCAGAACGGACAACCGTCCTATGCACAACCCCTCGGCGGCACGCACTGCGAAGCTTCCCCATGCAAAGCCCCTACTTCCTCAAACCGAGGCTTTTGACAAGCGAACGATACGCCCCCATACTCACGCGCCGGGAATACCTCAACAGGCGACGACGACGCCCCACCAGAACGAGCAACCCCCGGTTGCTACTTTTATCCTTCGGATGAACTTTACAGTGGTCAGTCAACTGCCTAATCCTCTCAGTGAGAAGAGCGATCTGCACACTCGAAGATCCTGTATCCTTTTCTCCTGAGCCGTACTGCTGCACTACCGAAGCAGTACGTTCCTTTGTCAGTGCCATTCTCCTTCTCCTTTCCTACTCGAACTCGATAGAGTCAAGCGCCTCCCGCCCACGCGACAGCGCCTCGGTACCGAGCCTCAGCTGCACGAGAGAGGAACCCACACTAAGCTGCGCACGCAGACCCACCCCACTCCCCTGTACAAGGCGTACCGCATACTCGCCCTCAGGTGGAAGCGTCTGACTCACACGCCCACGCTCGGCGCACAACGTGCGGGCACACCCCCCGCTCTGCTGCCAGGGAATTACCTCCCCGTCAAGCGAAAACGCACGCCCCAGCAGACGCCGCGCGCTCTCAAAGTCTGCGCAGCGCACCGCACGGCGTACTGCGCTCGAACTCACCCGAACTCCCTCGAGAGTGTAGTGACCCACCGCGTCGCAGACAAAGCTATGCGCATCACCAAGCCGACGCAGCTCACGGACCCCGGTGTCCAGCCCATGTCCACACCGAAAGTCGACACCAACCGCGAGGTAGCACACCCTCACTGCACGCAACAGGGTGTTGAAGAAGACACCACCCGGGATTCTAGCAAAATCCTTGGAAAAGTCAATGAGTACGACGAAATCAAAGCCGCGCGCACGAAAATAACGGAGTCGCAAACGCAGCGTTGACAGATCCCCCTCGTAAGAAGAGGTTTTGTGCTTCCTGGGAGGATGAGTAAAGGTGATCAGCCCGGTGCACCGCGCCCGATCGGCCACAGGAGCGCACGCAGCGGCAAACACCTTATCGAAGAGAAAAGCATGTCCCCGGTGAGGACCGTCAAACCCCCCCACCGATATTGCTGCTCCCCGATCACACGCTATACATGCACCCTCCTGCAACTGAGACCAACGAAAAATGCGCACGCCTCACTCCGTACAAAATACCGTATCATACGAAAACCCATTCGCCGCTTTCCTTATTAATCCAAGACAGCGACCCTCGGAAAACACCAACGCACGTTCCCCGGACCTTCGCGTACCAAACGACTGGAACCAACATGCGCGTATTCTTTCCCCATGCAAAAACCGCGACGCATACTGCGCATGCACTGAACACGCCGTAAGTCCAATACGATTCGCAAAGTCCACATCACAGCTAACCACTGCCTGTTTAATCTCACGCACCGTCAAGTCTTCACACCCAACAGAGACTGAATCGGTTGCCACGCCGCCTGAGGACGGAGGCGGTGGAGCACCCACATCAAAGCAAGCGGCACCGCAAGACGCACGCTCTTTGCCCCATGTCCAGGACCCGAGACGAGACACACCCGCCGCCTGTGCAAGATCAAAGGGTCCAATGCGTGTTCTCCGTAAATGTGAAACATACGCGCAAGAGCCGCAAGCGGCTGCTATGTCGCGCGCAAGTGCACGCACGTAGAAGCCTGCCGAACAACGTACGTACAGCGTTACAGCACGCACGCGCGTCAGATCAAGATCAGCAATCGCAGCCCCCCTCCCCGCCTGCGTCTTTTGGAATTCACCCAGATCCGCCTCGCAACCTAGTACCTGCAAGTCAAAGACGAACACACGCCGAGCCTTCATGCACACTGCTTCCCCACGCCGCACCCGGTCGGACGCACGCACACCTCCGAATTTTAGCGCCGAATATTCAGGCGGCACCTGATCAATACTCCCAGTGAAGTGAGGCAGCGCCGCACGTACGCGCGCAAATGTTGGGAACAAGGAGCACCGCACGACAGCCCCCTCCGGATCTAGAGTGTCTGTTTGTACCCCAAACTGGATGCGAGCCTCGTAACTCTTTTCCAAGCGAGTCATCACCGGCGCGAGTTTGGTAAAGCCCCCTACCAAAAGCAACAGCAACCCATCAGCAAAGCGATCAAGCGTCCCCGTATGCCCTACCTTTTTTACTCCCAGAAGACGCCTGACCTGTGCCAGTGCCGCAAAACTCGTAAGACCGGAAACCTTTGCGAAAGGAACAATAGCGTCAGGCATGCTCAGTCTGCACACCGCCGGATTCTAACCGATCTATTTTTCTCGAAAGAGAAAATCCATCCCTCACACTCTCGTCATACACAAAGCTAAGACGCGGACACTGCCGCAGACGGAGTTTCTTAGCCAAGACAGAGCGAATAAAACCTGCCGCGCTTTCTAAGCCTTGCACTCCCTGCTTCGTTTTGTACTTACCCATAAAACTCGACACATATACCCGCGCACAGACCATCCCCCCAGACACATCCACCCAATTCACAGAGAGAAAGGGAGAAACACGTGGATCCTTTATTTTGCCGAGCATAATAAGCTGCGCTATTTCTGCGCGGATATGCTCCCCCAATTTGCGCACCCTTAACTGACTTACCTGTTTCATCCCTGTAAGCGCGCCGCATCGGAAAGAGCGGCATCCTTCAGTTTCCTCGACACCTCCTTCATCTCCGTGCATTCAAGCCGATCACGCTCCCGAAAATCAAAATAATTTTCAACTCCAACCCCACACTCAAAGCCGCTGTGTACCTCTTTCACATCATCCTTTTCTCTCCGCAATGAGGAAACCTTCCCCGAATGCAGGACAATCCCATCGCGCACAACGTGAACAATGGCGTTCCTCTTCATTACCCCTTCAAGCACATATACTCCTGCAACGCTTCCCACTTTGGGAATCTTGAACACCTTGCGCACCTCCGCCGAACCGAGCACTACCTCTTTGAGGGATGGTTTGAGCATACCCTCCATAGCTCGCTCCATCTCCTCCACCGCCTGGTAGATGACAGTATACTTTTTGATTTCCACTCTTTCCCTTTCCGCAAGAACCGCAGCCTGGGGAGTGGGACGTACATTAAAACCAACAATGGTCACATTTGAATCAGCAGCTGCGAGCATAACATCAGAATCATTTATCGCACCAACCGACGAATGAATGACACGCAACTGCACCTCATCGGTAGAAAGTTTTTCAAGCGATTGCTTGAGCGCTTCAACCGATCCTTGTACGTCCCCCTTAATAATAACCTTGAACTCCGAAACCGAACCCTTCTCGATGGACTCGTACAGCTTATCAAGAGTCATCCTTTTCACGTTGCGCGCATCTTCGTAACGCCTCAACTCCTGACGCTTAAGCGAAATTTGCCGTGCAATACGCTCAGAATCCGTAACCTGAAAAGGATCACCCGCATTGGGCATTCCCTCAAGCCCTAAAATTTCAACGGGCATACTAGGAGTCGCCTCCTGAATCTTCTCCCCTTGATCATTAAAAATTGCCCGCACACGCCCTGAGTACACACCTGCAACGTACGTGTCACCAACACGAAGCACCCCACGACGCACGATAACGCTCGCGACAATCCCTCGCCCGTGATCAATCCTAGACTCTATAATGCGCCCTTCTGCACAACACCCGTAATTTGCACGAAGCTCCATCACCTCCGCCTGCAGCATGATGGCATCTAGCAACAGATCTAACCCAATACCTTGCAGCGCAGAAATACTCACGTACATGGTATCACCACCCCACTCCTCTGGAGCTAAGCCAAGCTCAGCAAGGCGCGTCATGACCTTATTCGGGTTTGCATCCGCACGGTCAATCTTGTTGATTGCAACAATAATGGGAACCTTCGAAGCCTTTGCGTGATTGATCGCTTCGATCGTCTGGGGCATTACCCCATCGTCTGCAGCTACGATGAGCACCACAATATCGGTAATTTCTGCTCCACGCGCGCGCATCATGGTAAAAGCTTCGTGACCTGGCGTATCCAAAAAGGTAATTGAGCCTTTCGGAGTAGAGACTGCATAAGCACCAATATGCTGCGTGATACCGCCAAACTCCCCCTCAGCAACGCGCGTACTTCTGATGGCATCGAGCGTTTTAGTTTTTCCGTGATCAACATGTCCCATAACAGTCACTACTGGCGGACGTGCGCGGAGCACCGCATGCTCGTCACCTACACTTTCGATAATTGTTTCATCGTAAAGACTGACAATCCTTACCTCACACCCGTACTCAGAAGCAAGAATCGTGGCGGTGTCCGCATCGATAGACTGATTCATGGTAACCATCATGCCCATGCCAAAAAGCTTACCGATAAGCTCTGAGGCTTCTAAATTCATCTTCTTTGCGAGATCTGCAACCGAAACGGACTCCATGATCTCAACAGAGCGCGGGACCGCCGCAAGCTTTTCCTTATTTTTCTTCTTCTGCTGGAGAAGCTTTTCTTCCAGTTCAAGACGATCCTTATGCTGATACTGATATGTCTGCTGCTTTCTGCCCCGGAAAGACCTTTTGTTCTGGGCAGGCTTACCAGCACCTACTTGCAGGGGCGCCGGCCCTCTTGGACCCGAACCAACACGTCCAGCCGGCCGAGCCGGACCTCTCACTGCGGGCCGATACCCACCCGTGGACCCACGACTGAAATCGCGAGCAAACGGACGGCCCTCTCCACGCCGCACACCACCTGCGTTAGCACGCGCTTGAGTACCAGAAAACCCATCGCTGCGCTGACGGTCACTGCGGCTAAACCGAGAAAGGCGCGCGCCAGATGCAAGGTTTCCTGCCTTTCGGTTAGGGCGTGCCGCAGAGTCATCAAGCACGAAAACCCCACCTACACGCTTAGTGATTACCCGCTTAGCTCCCCCACCCCTTGCTTCCTCCACCGTTTTGCTGGCAACAGGAACGCCTATAACCCCCGGAGTACGGGCACCGGGAACCTGTGCAGACGCAGCGTTCTGCACAGCGCCACACGAGGCAGATACACCACGCGCAAGGCCATCCTCCCGAATGTCAAGGAAACCTTGCTTTTTATCTTCGGGCGCGGCAGAAATAGTCGCCTGACTCGCGTCGCCCGGCGTGCGATTTTCATCCGCGCACGACACACGCCGCGCAGCAGTAACTTTGGCAACCACTTTCTTTGCGCGCACTTTGATTGTCTTCTTTATTACGAGTCTTTTCTCCTTTACGTCAACATCCGCCCGTGTACGAGAGGTAGTTTGACCAGACGTCACCGGTGAACGCACAGCCTGCTCACTAGCAACACGGGAAGTGTCTTTAGGCGTATTGTCTCGTAGGGTCATAGCTCTCCTATTCCTCGTTCTCTTCGTATTCAAACTCAAAGCTGAGGCCAATACCACAGTGAGGACACTCACTCATGTCAGTAGTAATGCGCACCCCACACTCAGGACACTGCAACGCCTGATCCTCATCACCACCAGTCCCGGGAGAAGATGTAACTGAAGCCTCCTCCCCCTCCTCGACAACTTCAAAATTCTCCTCAATGGCGGCGAGCAATTCTTGTACGTGCGCCTCGTCCATGCCCTCAAGCGCACGCAAGCCTTCCTCGCCCAAATCTACCAAAGTCTGTACGTCTTGGATACCGTTGTCCTGCAGAATCTTAATGAGCTCCGGCGTAAATCCCACGTATGAAGAAAACTCAGACTCTTCTTGATAATCGTTATCAAAAAGATTTTCTGCCGCACGACGCGTGTCAGTGTACACATCCATCTCTTCAAACTGACTCTCTGTCTTCACATCGATATTCCAGTCCACAAGCCGATTCGCTAAACGCACGTTCAAACCTTGCTTTCCTATCGCGATAGACAGCTGGCTTTCAGCAACAATGGCAAGTGCAGAACGCTTCTCCTCATCAAGTACCACGACGTTCAGCACCTCAGCAGGAGAAAGCGCATTTTTGATGAAAATAACTGGATCCGGAGAATACTCAAGCACATCTATCTTCTCGTCATTCAATTCTTTAATAACCATGCGGATGCGTATGCCCCGAGGACCTACGCAGGCACCAACAGGATCCACATCATCACGCCTACTGGTGACGGCGATCTTTGTACGGTACCCTGGCTCCCGCACTATTTTTGCCACCTCAACAATACCGTCGTAGATCTCCGGCACCTCCACGGCGAGCAGCTCTTTTACAAAAGCAGAGTCAGTTCGTGAAAGAATGAGCTGGACAACGCTCGACTTTGGATGTTTGCGCACCTCACGCACAAGCGACTTAATGCGGTCGTTTTGACGATAATCATCCTGGGGCAGCTGGTGCGACTTTGGCATCAGGCCCTCAACTTTTCCTAGGTCAACGTAGATATGCTCGTTTCGCGCGCGTTGGTAGTAGCCAACGATAATCTCTCCTTCTTTGCTCTTGTACTCAGCATACAGAGCGTCCTTTTGAATCTCTCTGCTCAGCTCAGTGATACGCTGGACGGCAGCCTGCACAGATCCACGCTTAAAATCTTCGGACTCAAGCTCCACCAGCAATTCGCTATCTAAAGAAGTAGTGGGATCAAGCTCAAGTGCCGTAGACAAATCCACTTCCGAGACGCGGTCGTACACCTCTTCAACCACGCGCTTGCGCGCATAGATACACACCCGCTCCTCACCAAAGGTAACGACGGCGTTTTCATCTGTCTTAAATGTAGTCTTATAAGCGGCCTTCAGTGTTTGCTCGACGATTTTAAAGGCAAAGTCTTCATCAAGCCCCTTCTCCTGCGCATACTTTCTAATGTCATCGTTACTGACGCCGAACATAGGCGGCTCCTTAGGCGATTTTGGGCGAAGGTGCAGACCAAAAGCCCTTTCAAGCGCGGACTGCAGGATGTAACTGCGCTTTTGTTAGCTGAACATACGGGACAGTGACGGGCACTCCGCCGGCGGTCAGGGTAAGGCAAGTCTCATCCGCAAACGCAAGAGTCCCAACCTGAAACTGCCCCGTGCAAAACCAGACCTTCACAGTCTCCCCTAAAAAGATGGGAAACTCCGCGGCGTTGCGAATAACCCGCTCCCCGGGGGAGCCGACTTCAAGAAAAACAGTGCGCACACCACCGAGAGCCTGAAGGCGCGGCACCAGTATTCGATGAACGCGCGCGCACACGTCGAGCGTCACTCCCCCTGCGCTGTAAATAACGGCACGCGCCCTTCCCTGAGCCTTCTGCACACGCCGAGAAACAGCGGAAACGCTCCACTGCAGATCGACAAGGGCACACCCGAGCGACCTCACAACCTCAGCGCAGCTTTCAAAGGATCCCAGCGTATTAGGACTGAAGTTCACGCACGCACCCCTCGCGGGGCTCACTCTAGCATGTTTAAAACTCTCACACAAGGGCCCACAAAAATGAGGATACGCCCGCTACACACTACGCGGGCCTCGGTTACTGTGAGGGTGCTAACGCACTCGGGCGGCACCTCCGCACCACGCCGGTGCACGTTACAGACTCCCGTCTGCTAGCCGGCCACCCGTTTCACCACGAGTACGTCGGCAGCGCGCCCCTGACGCTCTTCATCACTTTTACCCTGATCGTTGGGCATACGAAACACAGAGAAGCTGACCGTTGTACCTTCAGGCAAGGCAGCAGCACGACACTCACGCTTGAGATTGCTGTACACAAAACGAAAATCACCAAGCTCTTCATGACTGATAACACCCCACCGATCACGCTCACGAAAACGTTTGATAACACCGTAGAGCACCGTGCGCTTGTGGGCACCACGCACTGCACGCACCCAATAATTAGGAGGAATACGTCGGTCAGACTGCACCTCAAAAAGCTCAGGAAGAGCCTCCACCATTTCCCGCAGGGTACTATGATTGTAAGAACGAGGGTCGAACTCAGGTTTTGTGATGCGCAGCGACTTTCCTAAATTTGAAAGGCTCACCCAGCCTTCTTCGGTCATGCGCGAGTTTCTGTAAGCGTGCGCAACGAGCTTCCCTAAGTCAAAACCCCCAGTATCCTCTTCAACGGCATCGACCCCTGCACCAGGAACTGCAGCAGCATCCGACTCAGTATGAAACGCAAACCCCGCGCTCAGGCCAAAGTGCTCAGTTTCAATATTTTCGATGTACTTAAATTCGTTGCACGCAGAAACCCAAATCTCACGCGCGTTTCGTTTTCCAATACCGAGCACGTACAGACCGTACTCCCGCAGCTTGAGCGCAAGACTGTAATAATCAGAATCGGTAGAAGCGATGCACACGGCGTTAATAGCCCGATTATTGTTCGCGAGCTCTATAGCCTCCATGATAATGGTATTATCAGTGGCGTTATCCCCGTACCGAAACTGCTGCACTGGTCGGATAGGAATTTTCGTGAGCAGCCCCTTCCACCCATTCATGTTAGGGGTAGTCCAGTCACCGTAGACACGGCGAACGTGGATATCACCTTCTTTAGACACTTCACCGACGATTCCCTCAAGGAATTTAGGGGAGATATTGTCTCCATCGATGAGCAACGCAAATTTCTTTTCCAAAACGTCCTACTCTGCGAGGGTTTTCTTGACGATGGACTCTACTAACTCGATGGCCTGATCCATATCAGAAAGCTCCACATAGCTATCCATCAGTCCACGCGTATTATGGAACGACACGCGCGTCTTCCCGCGCACATCGGTAACCATAAGGTACAGAGGAACACGAAGAAGAAAGTAAGGATCCTCGAGCATGAGGGGCGTGCCAATTTTAGGTAAGCCCACCACCATAAGCTTTGCAGGCTGTATATCCAAGTTCTGTTTGTGGGCTGCCTCGCGGTAGTCAACAATACCAAAGACGCTAAAGCCCTGCGTGCGCAAAGCGCTCTCCAAAAGCTGCATAGTGCGATCGAAGGGGTAGCGGCTGGTGATCGTCATACGCACCCCCGGCCGCGTGTTGGAGGTTGACCCGGCTGCGCTTGAAGTGCAGGCAACAAGCCCTCCTAAAAGGAGCACTCCCAGGGAAGCAACCTTTCCCCACACTCCCGCGCATATTCCCAGCACCGGGCCGACCGCCCACCACTTCAATTGTTTCATACCCAGCCTACCCCCGCTGCGTGTCATGCCCGGCCAGATATGCGCCGGCGCAAAAATTCCACGTATCGGGTCATATATGACCCGATACGTGGAATTTTTGCATACCTTCCGAAGGGGCGAATCTGACCTACCTGGTCAGATTCGCCCCTTCGGAAAGAAAAGAACAATACATCTCTACCAAATCAAGCGACATGCCCCTACGAATTGCCAACGCTCCGTCACGTTCTTCTCTATCACTACATTGCTGTTCTCTTGTAGCTTGCCTTGCTCCCAGCTCAGCCGAACCTCCACCTTCTCTAACGGACTGACCACTACCCCACACTCGTAATACCCACAATATTCCTTGCTCCACTTCGTAGGAACAGCAGGAGCAGCAGGGGGCGTGGCCTTTTTGTTCGTACCGCCGTACAAATTTGCATACACTTTTACCCAACCATACTCACCCATGTCATGACAATACGAACCCCAGACTTTCCCATACACCGGGAAGTTGATGTTGGCTGCGGCTTGGGCTTGGGTGAAGGCGTTCCAATGGACGGGCATGTACACGCGTGCTTCGACGCCGGCGTTCAGGCCGGTGAGCAGGTGGGTGTAGGGGTCACCGCTTTTGGTTTCGAGCTTGATATAAGTAGCACAGTCGTGCGTCTGCATGTCCATGTTTCTAGCGAGAAAGACATCTTTAAACACATTGCTGGCCTTCGATGCGAAATATCCTCCCGCCGAGAACCAACGATATCCCAACGTCAACAACGCATCTGCGGCTTGGGCTTGGGCTCGGACGTTTCTCTTATGCCCCACGTCTGTAGCAACCAGTGCACACATACCCCAAAGCTTCATACTCACTTTAGCCCCGACATCCCATAAGATGTCTGGGGCTCGGGGTAGGGCATAGTCGCCAGAAAGCGTGGAATTGCCGGTGAGCTCAACTTTAATGTATTCCGTCCCGCCATCTTCACGCGTACGCTCCCAGCCGAACAAAATGTCTCCCCCCAATCCATACTTGCTGTGGTTTGCTCCTGCTTGGACGACGCCCTTGCTGTCTTTGCCCTCCCAGTCGGTGTTAGACGCAAACTTAAACGCAATATCAAACGTGAGCCCCGTGCCGCCTATGTCAGTCTGTTTATACCCTAACTTTCCCCCGGCTCCCTCAAACCCCGGCTCATACACCGGCTTATCTCCCCTAGACTTATAATCCCCATTTGCGGTCCACGGCTCCCACAAAACAGCAAACGTTGACTTGAAATCAGGATTTTTCCCAATGGTCAGGTAGGCCCCATAACAGTGCAGGGTTGCCTCTATCGTCTTTACAGAACCCTTCGTTTCAAACTTTGCACCACCATTTGACTCTAAACTCAACTTTAACGCTTCAACATTAATTTCCGCATAAACATTCCCCTCACCGCGGTACTTGAAATCCTTCTTTGCCACAATGGGGAACACAATCTTAAAATCAGTAGTAGTCTTAAATCCATGCTTGAGGGCTCCGGCGCTACCATCTTCGGATGCAATGCCCCAGGCCAGCTCCGCATAGCCTTCAATATCCGGGGTGAACGAAACCTGAGCCCACAGCTGGGGGGGCACCACCAGAACCACAACAAAAAGGAAAATGAGGGGAATCCGCCTGTACCCTACTCGCTGATACACCACTTTCCCCCAATGCCGAAATACATTGCTCCACTTCGTACCAGGCAGTGTCAGGTGTGTCAATCATTCAGAATCCGGAACTGCGTTTTTTTTTTCAGAAAATGAGATTCTAACGCTTCCAAAGAAAACTCATGCCCGGTTCGGAGGTAATACAGAAAGGCCGCCACCGGGTGGTCCGGGAAGAGATCCTGCACCGCACGCACATAGTGCTGCAACTGGGGGAGATAACGCGCCGGGTGCTCTTCGTAATCGGTTTTATAGTCCACAAGGTGCCACACCCCATTGGAAAGGAAGAGGAGATCAATGGTACCGGCTCGGTACTCCGCTCCATGTGGGGGTTTCGTATTATCTGGAGTGCGAGTGAGAAAGGAAAACTCCGCAAAACGCTGGTGAGCAGGGGCTGCCAGGGCTCGGTAGCCCAAGGGGGAGTGAAGAAAGCAGGCCACAAGGCGTGCCGCGGGGGAATCAACACGTTGTACGCTATGGAGTGCAACGGTCGGCGCCGGGGACTGGAAAACCTGCGCCAAAAGCTCATGCACGTGCGTGCCAAACTCCACGCCACGGGGGGACTGCGGGGTCGAGGGCGAAGGAGAAGCGGAAGCCGAGTTTTTCTTACGCCCCACGTCTGTAGCAACCAGTGCCGTCACCGGCTGAACAAGACGGGGATAATAATGGGGTGCGCGAACAGGCACTGCAGCGTACCAATCCCGAGGGGCGGATGCTTGCGGCGCGCTTTGGCGAGCTGACACGGTGAGGGCGCGCTGATACGCCTGAGGGCGCGACAGCGGCAGACACTCATCAAACGACACCGGTGCGGGCACCACAGAGGGGGAAGGATGGGGGGGAAGGGGGGCTGCATGCATAAGCGCAGGGAGCAGCTCTGAAAAGAAAGAGAGGGAGGCAGGTGGCTCACTCCCGTCACCAGAGGGGAGCAGGGAGCAGACGTGCGCCAACGACCGAGAAACGGCAGCAGCAGGATGCCCGTCAGAAATAGGCAGTACCCCGCTGACAATCACGTGGCACTCAGCCCGCGTGAAAGCCACATAGAGCACGCGTCGCAGCTCCGCGCGGTACGCCCGGGCGCGCGTGTCCTGTTCCTGCACAAAGATCGGATGCACCCCATCAGGGTGAGGCAAAAATCGGGGAATGTATCCGTACGGGGAGTGTACCGCGCCTACGCGCGCGGCCACGCGCGGTCCAGAACTCCCCGCGTCCGGCACACACACAATTGGAAACTCAAGCCCCTTACTTTTGTGCACGCTCATAATCTGCACTGCCCCGCCGTACGCGCGGTCCGTGCAAGGCAGCTCCAGCTCCTCTACCCGCTCCTGGGCAGACAGACACGCATCTACAAAATCTAAAAATTCTCCTATCCCCTTTCCCTGCCGATCTGCCCGCCGCGCAAGCTCAAACGCATAGTCGTATATCACATGGTACGGACGCGCCAGGGTGTCTTGCGCAAGCAGCGTTCCATACGCCTCGGTGTACCACAGATAGGTCAGCAACTCGGTATTCGTCGCCAGGAGCCGCACCTGCTCCTGCACGCGCGCAAAAAAGTCCGCGCCCGCACGTACACACCGCGCCGCAGGCGCCGATAACTCCGCAGGGATATACGAAAAAGGGGCGTCGGGGGGTGCGGGTGGGAGCAGCAGCAGAGAAAGCGTGTCGTCATCGACCCGTACAAACGGACCGCGGAGCACTTGCGCGTACACATACCGATCGGCAGGCTCGAGCACTAAACGCAGCGGGGCAAGGAGATCAGACAGCGGCGCATCGCAAAACATACCCCGCGTTTGAAGCGACGTGTACGGAATACCCCACAGACGCAGCGCGCGCTCGTACCGCGCCTGCTTGTCTGCAGAACGCAACAGAATCACTACGTCCGCCCACGTGCACGCGCGCGGCGCCTCCCCCTTGTGGCGCACCAGGGTGCCGCCGTCCACCATGGCACGGATAGCACGCGCAAGCGCCCACGCTTCTGTCTCCTGCGCCGATAGAGAATCCTCCGAGTCCTCAGACGCGCCTGTCCTCCCTGCTTGAGGGGTTGGGCGCGCAGCTGAGTGCTGCGCTTCGTGCTCCGGTCTGGAGAAACGGTGACGATCCACTCCAATCACCCGAAACTGCGGCTCAATACCGGCAGTACACCGGGCCGGCTGCATATACTGAAACCTAACCTCGTACCCGTTCTCGGCAGACTCAGACGGTCCACGCAAAATATGTGAAAACAGTATGTTGAGGCGCTCAAGGAGCGCCGCTTCTGTTCGGTAATTGATACGCAACGTCTGAAGTGTGGGTTGCAGCTCCGCAGCTTTTTTGTTCGTACCGCCTGTACGTGCTGGAAGTTCCTGCTGGGCTGTGCCACTGACCTGCGGGGTGAGTACGCCTGCCAGAGACCGAAATACCCGCACATCCGCACCCCGGAACGCATAAATCGACTGCTTTTCATCTCCCACAAAAAACAACTTGTGTGCGCACAACGCATGTGCAGAAGGGAGGAAGTGCGCGGTGCGCGCTTCGTGCTCGGCAAGAAAAAAAAGGAGTTCCTTCTGGAGGGCATTGTTATCTTGAAACTCGTCAATCATGAACGCATCGATACCCCGCTTGTAAGAAACGCGTATTTCCGGATACTGACGTAACACCTGCACCGCAAGATGCGCCACATCGGCGTGACTGAGACAATTCCGTTCCCGTTTTTGCCGGATAAAACGCGCCTGCAGACGCTCGAGCAACGAGCTAAGTGCCGCAAGGAACGGTACCTGCACAAAAAACGCGTGCAGCCGTTCCATTTGCGGTACAAGTTGAAGACGCAGCTGCTTTACTTGTGCTTTTATCGCCTGTGCTGCACCCGCGCGCCCCCCTAAATTACCCTTCAGACAAAAAAGCGTTTTTACCGCCGCACAATACCGCAGGCAATCGTGTGCAGCGCGCCGCGCTCCCTCATCAGGGTCAGACACAGAAAACTCATCAGGTTTAGCTGCATATTCCTCGTACCCACGTGCCAAAAACGCGTCGGCAATCGCATCTGCTTCTGCAGCCGGCGTGTAGGAAAAGGCGGCATCCTGCGCCGCAAACAGCGCAACGCAGCGCGCAATGAGCGCATTCTGCGCATCTGCCTCTTGCATATGGTGCCGAATGGCGTGCAATGCCGCGTGTATATCGCAGAGCACCGTTTTTAATAACCTACGCGCTGTAGCAATTTGATGCGCAAGCCCTGCACGAAAGTCACAGGGCTGTGCAAGTATGCCGTGATCCTGCAAGGGAATAAAAAAAAGTTCTCGCACGCAGTCTTCGGCGTGTTCCCGCTGCAAAAAATGCAGTACCACTGGATGTTCCCGATGCTCAAGAAAAAAATCTTCTGCACACTCGTGTGCCAGCGCGCGGTTCTCTTCCTCACTGAGAGAAAAATCAGGCGCGATACCGAAAAAGCGCGCGCCTACCCGCGCAATTTCGTGCGAAAAGGCATCTAACGTCATAATGCGCGCTTCCCCAAACCGCGCAAGCGCCTCACGCGCACGCAGCAGATACGCTTCGTGCTCCGGCTGGGGCTGCGCAGACGCACTCCGTACACACAGACGGAGGTCCTCATAAATTCTGCGCGCCATTTCCATGGCCGCCTTTCTGGTAAAGGTGAGCACCACAATCCGTTCAACCGGAATTGCCCGCTCCACAACCAGGTGTATATACCGCGCGCTAATAACCTTCGTCTTACCCGAACCTGCACCTGCGGTAACAACTGCATTATGCGAAGAAAAAACTGCACGCCGCTGCTCTGCATTCAAACTTTGAAAAAAAGAAAAAAGAAAATCAGTCACGACGCCCCACGCACCACATACGAGGTACGACACACCGGCGCAAAACGACACGAGGCACATTCAAGCCAGGTGACATACGGCGCTTTGGCAAAGCATTCCTGGCGCACCGCCTTCGAAAAAACTGCCACTGACTGCTCAAAGCGCTGCATAACCGCCTGAAACTGTACGGTATCTACCCCACGCTTTGCACCCACATCCACCTGCCCGTTCGAAACAATAACCTTAAAATCTCTCTTTCTCACGTCTAAAAAAAAAGCGTGCGTCACGGTATACCCCGCCTGCTCCAACAGATACACATACATAGGTATTTGAAAATCAGACAACCGACCTTTCTTTTCACAATCTGTGTAATCAGAAAGCGCAGGGAGCGCCCCGGTCTTGTAATCTAACACTGCAAGCGACCGCGCGTCCGGACTGCACGAAATGCGATCCACCAACCCCGTGTAGAAACACTGCGTATCGGTAAACTCAAACGCTTTCTCAGTACGTACCACGCGCCAGCCGTCAAGCCGCTGCGCATCAAACTGCAATACAAACTCCACCATGTGCCGGATGCGCGCGCTCAGCGCCGCGCGCAACGCCCACACAAGCGGACCGGCATGCACCGCACGCTCAGAAAAGACTTGCTCAATCGCTTCTTGCGTCCACAAACGGTAGCGTTCCATGTGCGCAGAAAAAAAACACTCGTCCTCGCACGCAATTCTATTGTACAGCCGCTCGAGTACTACATGACTAAAAACCCCCAACACGCGCGGATCCACTAAACGCGGCCTTCGAGAAAGCGGCGCCACGTCCAACACACGCTCGAGAAACCAAGCAGCCGGACACCGAAAAAAAAGATTAAGATCGGTTTGACTCACCTTGACCGCCGCATGATGAAAATGACGCGCATGGAGTACTGCAGTCAGCGGTGGGAGCGCCTGCGCAAAGGAGTCACGTATGTACGAACGCCCCGCTGCAGGGATAAGAGACGCCGCTTTCCGTAAACGCTCCTGTTGTGTTTTGTATAATGACGAAGGCACCGGTGCGCCCTGTGCGTACAGGTCCTGCTCTGCCTGCAGCGCGTCTTCCTCGTAGGGCACCGCAGGATACTGAGGCACCGCGTCACCAGTTTCAGATGCACAGTCCGCTGGGGACGGTGTTTGACTTGCCCTCCCCGTCAGGGTGGGGGACACAGGCGGATGCACATTTGAAAAAAAACGATTCGGGCGCTGCACCCCTGAAAACGCCTGCACAGAACAGGAAAAATACACCGTCTGTGCCGTCGCGTACGCAGATAAGAAAGCCTCTGTTACGTCTTCATCTTCAAAACCAAATGCCGCACGCACATCCGCGCGCAAAAAGGTACCTCGCTGATACCGCACGCTACTCGCTTCGTGCGACACGTTTATCACAAAGTGATGCAAAAAGGGCGCAGCTGCCGCAACCCGATAGGGAAAAATCGCCAGTCCCACCCCTGCACGCACCGGCACATACATCTGCTGTGCCAATTGCTGTACAAAAAAACTATATGGATCCGGTGGCACCACGTGTGCAAAGCGCCGCTCAAGCGCCGCTAACTCCTGCAAAACACAGACGCACCGCGCCATCACCGCATCGTCTTCCCCAGCACTGCAAGACGCAAACGCAGACGATGCTATCTCCTCTTCTGCACCAGACGTGTGCGCTGACGCGGGGAGCAAACAAGCGGCACGAAACGCACCGTAGGCCTTTTGCATCCGTACGAAACTACGCGCCTCAACCAACGCGCGCGCAAAACGTAACAGCGTCAGAAAAAATCGCTGCGCACGCTGCTGGTGCTGTCGCTCCTGTTCTGTGCGCTCACAGTGGAGCGCAAATGCCTGGAGCCACACGTTGCAATACGTGCCGCTCTGCTTCCATGAACGAATGCACGCCTGCTGCAATCCGTACTGCACCACAGCCTGTGCCCCTTGGGGGTCCGCCCAGCGAATATGCGGATTCAAAAGCAGCGCCCGCACGCTTTTGAGCGTGCCATGACTGCGCACAAACTCTCGAAGCTGGGAAAACATCCTCCCTGCCGGATGAGCACCAAGACAAAAACCTGCCCGCACCTCAGGCTCAATGTCACGCAGACGAAACTCACGCTCCACATATGGCTGCAGTTCTTCTAAATTTGCCACCGAAACTGCTATCTGCGACACAGGCGTTCCCGTGCGCAACAACCTCTCTACCTGGAGCGCAACGGCAGTAATTTCCTCACGTACATTCGAAAAACAACACAACGGCGTATCCTGCCGAAAGGGAGGAACCGGAAGAAAGGTGAGTACTCCCGCAGTGGCGCGCGCCGCTTCTTGCAATACCGGTGCATACTCTGCAAAGTCTTGCATCAGCTGCGGGTATACAATGACATACGTGTTCCCCTGCGCACAAAACTGCGGCGTATCCCAGGAAGGTTCAAAGAGTGCATGCGCGCGGAGAAATTGCTCATAGTGCGCTTTCAGCGTTTGTAAATCTTGCGCCTCCGCACTCTGCGCATACGCGCGCGCGTCGCGGCCATCAAACGTATTACGCGATACCGCATCTTTTGGAGGCATGCAGTGCGATTCAACGCGCCGTTGCCACGATCCAAGTTGAGGGAGTATACGGGCAAGCCACTGCACAAACACTGCACCGTCTTGCGCATATGCCGGAGGAATAAGGTTGCAAAAAAGTGCGCGCCCCTCTGCAGCCTGCCGCGCATTGCGCTGCACCACAGAGTGTGCAAATAAAAGACGAAGCGGTTCGGAAATAGGTGTACGGTGCGCACACGGCGCACATTGAAAACATCGTTTTTTAAACTCGTCCCAAGAAAGACACAACTGCCCCGGAACCGTACGCACACCAAGCAGAGAAAGACTTTGCCGCAGCCACCCCTGGGCAACGATACGCGAAGGGAAAACAAAAAGACGCCTATAGGGCGTGCGGACAGTTTTTATACATGCTTCGATTTCCGTCACTCCATGCTCCGTGCCTTACCCGAAGGACGTAACACGTATCACGATAAATTCGCCACGAGATTACGCACCCAACGACGTGTTTTTAAGTGACGTGCAAGTACCACCATTTTTACCACACTTGTACTCTTTACTATTCCATACATAAGCGGCGCACCAAGCTGAGTGAAGCGCGCCAACACATACATCAACGGCAAAAACAACAGGGTATCTACCAATGTTTCTGTCCACGCGGTGACCATCACTTCACCTCCTGCACGTGCCACCGCATACTGCGCATTTAAATACATCCAAATCGGCATATACAGCGCCGTCACGAGCACCAACTGCTGTGCTATACGTTGCGAAGCATGCGACAAATCTCCAAAAGCCCACGGAATCCCTGCACGCGCTACACACACAATCACACCCAAACCTAACCCTAAAAAGAACGCTCCGTTCATCAACCACCGTGCATAATCCTGCGCCTGTTTTAGCTCGCTTTTCCCTAACACATCCCCGACCAAAATGGTAATTGCCACGCTACTTGCAGGGAATGATAGAAAAAATAATTGCGCGAGTGTCCACCCCGCCGATATCCCTGCCACAACCTCAGCCCCACCACGGCTGTGATACAAGGCAGCCACAGCCATCTCCGTCACCGACCATGCCATGTCTCCTACGAAAATCCACAGCGATTTTCTCAGCGTCACCGTACACAGTGACAGGGGTATCGCACAGCGACAAAAAAGCCGCACATAAAAGTCCGGTTTTTTAACCCGCACATACACCAGGAGCATAAGACTTTCTACCACCCGCGCTATAAGCGTTGCACATGCTGCACCTTGCACTTCTAATCGCGGAGCCCCCCAGTTTCCATAAATCAACATATAATTACCCACTGCGTTCAACACGGCACTGCACCCGTACACTGCAAGCGGTACAAGCACCTTCCCCGTTTCTCGCAATGTAGAGGTGAGGACCAAAGAAAATGACAGCGGCACAAAAGTGTACACAATTATCGAAAGGTAACGCTCACCTTCCGCTATAATCTGAGCAGCCTGCGCATTTTTTCCCAACAAACACGAAAGGAGATACTGAGGACAGCACAGCGCAGCGGCCATAGCACCCAGCGCCAGAGCCCCCATGGCGTACTGTTTAAATCGGTAGCTTTGCCGCATGCCCACTACGTGACGGGCCCCTGAGTACTGCGTCATAAACACGCTGCCTGCATTCGACACGGTCATTAACGCGGTGACATACAGAAAGAGCAGCGAGTTGACCACATTCACTGCACCCATCTTCACATCCCCCAAACGGGAGACCATAACGTTGTCTAAAAAAGAAATACCCGTCTGGATGAAGGAGTGCAGCATCACGGGGAGCGCGATGCACAGCGCGCGCACATAAAACGCACGCGGTCCGAAACAGCGACTCAGTCTCTTCCCCCTACAGCAACTAGAAATGTGGAGCACCCGTGCACCGCACTCCCTTTTGGGTAGACATCACGTAACACTACGTGCGTAAAAAAGCACTGACACAAGAGGCAACCTGCTCCCGCTCCACGTCATCAGTGATCACGTGACCACTGTGCTCGAGCACTACGTACTGGTGTGCGCTGCGCACACGCGCATCGAGTAATTTTTGCACCGCTGCACACGGCACCAATGGGTCCTGCCGAGACAGGATCGTTAACAACGTACTCCGAATGCACGCCAGTGAACGGATCGCACGTCTTTGCAGTGCATAAAACTGCGCCACCTGGGCAATGTAGTGCGCACTCCGGTAATCCTTTGTGGCGTCATTAAAGTCTTGCTCGGGGTAGAAGGGATCCGCGTCCGCAGCAAACTCACGCACAAACCACCTGACTAGAGGAGACAGCTTTATCCTCCAATCAGAAACTGCAAAACCCGGTGCACAAAAGAAAGCTTTCTGGGGACAAAAACGCGCCGCCACGAGTGCAGTCAGCACACCTCCCATGGACAGCCCCCCCACAGATACCGAAGGGTACGCAGCGGAAAGGTCACGGTACTCATCACACACGCGCCGCAGCCAATCCCTCCACCCGGTCTCAAGAAAATCCTCTCTATTCGTACCGTGACCAGGTAAACGGGGAATAGAGACCGTAAAGCCGTCCCGGTGGAGCGCACGACCTAAAAACTGCATCTCGCGCGGGGTGCCCATGTATCCATGAATAAGCAGTACTGCATGCGCACCCCCGGCGTAAAACGCGCTGCGCACAAGGGGATGAATGCTCGTACAGGAAGTATGTTCAGCCATAAGCAGATAGCGCGCGAGGGTAGTAAAAAAGCAACAAAAAGTAAAGAGAAACCGTGCCGCGAGCACCGCACGCGTCTCTTGTATTGTCACGCGTTGCGCGGCTACAATCGGCCACATCGTGGAGCAGGCGCGCGCACTTCTTCAGGGTAAAACGGTAACCATCATGGGTCTCGGCGTGCACGGCGGGGGCTGCGCGGCAGCCTGCTTTTGTGCAGAAGCGGGAGCGCGCCTTACGGTTACCGACCTGCGAAATGCTGATGCGCTTACCCCTTCCCTGAAAAGACTTCGTGCGTACCCGTCCATCCGCTTTACGCTCGGTGAACACCGGCTGGAAGATTTTGAAAACGCGCATGTTGTCATCAAAAATCCCATCGTAAAGGGTGCACACAACATCTACCTTTCCGCTGCTCAACGCGCCGGCGCGCGCATCGAAACGGATATCTCCCTTTTCCTACGCCTTTCTCCCGCCCCGCTGCTAGCAGTAAGCGGCAGCAAGGGAAAATCCTCCACTGCCAGCGCCCTGTGCTATAGCTTGCATGCGCTGGGTTTCCCCGCCTTTCTAGGGGGGAATAGCACAGTCAGCCCGCTGGAATTTGTGCGTCACACAACGCCTGCAACACCAGTGGTTCTGGAACTGTCGAGCTGGCAGCTTGCAGACCTACGCGCAGTCGATGCACAGGACCACACTGTACACCACGCCGGTCTGCTGCGCCCAGAGATTGCCATCATGACTCCCATTATGGCTGACCATCAAAACTGGTATGCGGATATGGAAAGCTACGTGGCAGACAAACAGGTGCTGTACGCGCACCAGGGAACGCACGATACACTGCTGTGTAGCGCAGATGACGGGTGGGGGCCCCGCTTTGCCTGCGAAGCGCAGAAAAACGGAGTGCGCGTCTTTTGGTATACGACCCAGTCGCCTGAAACCGCTTGCCGCGTGTGCACCCCGCGCCTCATGGAGAGAGCTCTATGGAGAGCGACGGACGGAACCTACTGGGCACGTTTTGCAGAAGGTGACCGCGCCTGCATGCTCATCCCACCGCAGCTGCACGTACCGGGCCGTGTCCTCCAAACGCAAGTGGCGAGTGCAGCGCTTGCAGCGCTCCTGTTCGCGCAGCGGCATTCTCTTCCTCCTTCCTTCTGCCCCCCGTGTTTTTGCGCACACTCCCATTCCCCTGCGTACGCGAATCACGCGTCCCCCCCAGACTACGCTTGTCCGTCCGCTCACGGTCCCCTCCAAGAACACACCCGGCGTCTTGCACAAGCGCTGGAGTCCTACACGGGCATCGAACACCGACTAGAGTTTTTTTACGAAAAGGGAGGACTGCGTTTTTATAACGATTCTGCATCCACTGTACCTGAGGCAACAATTGCAGCGCTGGAAGCCTTTGATGAAAGCGTGGTTCTTATCGTTGGCGGCACTGATAAGAATGCAGACTACCAACCCTTGGCACAGGCAGCAGCCAAGGCGCACGCATTGTACTTGCTTGCAGGAAGTGCTACGGCACGGTTGCAACCACTTCTTCATGCAGCACAGGTACCTTTTTACGGACCGTTTACTTCCCTTGAGGTACTCCTGCAGGATCTCCGGGCGCGGCAGAAAAGCCCAGGCGTGATCGTGTTCTCTCCTGGGGCAGCGAGTTTTGAACTTTTCGCCCACGAGTTTGAGCGAGGTACTACCTTTAAATCCCAGGTGCGTATCATTTTTGAATAAGGACACCCAAGACAAAGGCACACCCGCTGCACTACAGGTTTTCCTTCTTCCCCAATACAACCGTTACAGCGCAGAAATGACGCGTCATGTGCCGCTCCTCTGTAATCTATTCTCCATGTCCCGTTACGTGCTCAGACACTTGACAGCACAGATAATTTTAGAAAGGATGAGCGCAGCCTGCGTGTGTCTCAGGCGGAGGAGACAGAGTGAGTTTACGGATCCGACTGAAGAAATTGGGGAGTAAGAAGCGTCCGTACTACCGAATCGTAGTTCAGGACGCGCGCGAGCCGAGAGATGGCAGGGCAATCGAAGAACTGGGTGTTTACCAGCCCATAGCCCCAAAGGGTACCGAGGTGTCTTTCCGCCTTGACCGTGCGCGCTTCTGGCTTGAGCACGGCGCGCAGCCCTCGGATACGGTCCGCAGGCTCTTGCAGTCCAGGCGTGGTTCTGTCCTAAACGCAGTTGCCTCAGATGAGCGCCGTGTTGTTTCTTCACAGCAGGCTGCCGATCTGGCGCACGTAGAGTCCGTTTCTTGCGCCGCTCCAATCCCTTCTTCCCCAGGGGGGCAGGGCGTCTAGGCAAGGGGATGGTCACGATGGAAGAAGAGCTAATCGCCTATATTGCGCGGGCGCTTGTGGATCGTCCTGGGGAGGTTACCGTCACCAAGTCTCCAGGGGAGGGATTGGAGATCCTTCAGTTACGTGTTGCCTCTGAAGATGTAGGGAAGGTCATTGGCAAGCACGGCAGAATTGCGCGCGCTCTGCGCACGCTCCTTTCTGCGTCTGCGCACGCTTCTCAGACGCGTTACGCTTTAGAGATCATCGACTAGCGGCTCCTTTTCCGTCTTGCGGCCTTGTTGCAGGCGGTGTGTGGTGGGTTATGGATAGAATTGTGACTGCACGCATCGTGAGCACCTTTGGGGTTGCGGGTTTACTCAGGCTCAAGAGCTTCTCGGGTGAGTATGCACATCTTGCCACACTAAAGCAGGTTTGTCTTGCTCCTCCACGGAGCAGATCCTCAGGCACCCTCGCTTGTGCTCTCCCGCGTGAGGCCGTCCACATGGTAGAGCACGTTCTCCTACGTGCGCAGGATGCGCTGCTCAAGCTCCACCGCGTAGATACGGTAGAGTGCGCTCGGACGTTTGTAGGAGCAGAGCTGCGGGTACCTCGTGCCGAGGCTTGTCCGCTTAGCGCTGGGGAGTTTTACCTGGCCGATCTGTGTCGTTGTGAACTCGTTTTCGAGGGCTCGGCGGTGGGTGTTGTCTTGAGCGTTGTCGAAGGGGGCGGTGGCTCCCTTTTAGAGGTTCAAAGGACACATGGTGGCGTTTGCTATGTGCCTTTTCACCGGACCTTCATTGGGGACGTGGACGTTGGTCGAAAAAAAATCGAGTTGTTGCAGCGGTGGATTCTCGAATGAACATTGACGTACTGACTCTCTTTCCCGCCATCCCGCAGGTTTATTTCTCCACCTCAATAATGGCGCGCGCCGTGAGTGACGGAATCATTCGCTACAATATTGTCAACATCCGTGACTTTGCGCACGACAAACACAAACACTGTGACGCCCCGCCCTACGGGGGCGGACCTGGCATGCTCATGCGCTCAGAACCGTTAGGGAAGGCCCTGGATTCAGTAGACGCTCCCAAAAAGCGCGTCGTGTACGTCACTCCCTCTGGAAAGCTCTTTGAGCAAGGCTATGCACGCTCACTCGCACAGGAACGTGCCCTCGTGCTCATCTGCGGCAGATACGAGGGAATTGACCAACGTATCATAGACGAGTATGTCGACGACGAAGTTTGCATCGGGAACTACGTTCTCTCCTCAGGAGAGATCGCCGCGCTCGTGCTCATCGATGCGGTGAGCCGCTGTGTTAGCGGTGTCATCCGCCATGAATCTCTCGAGGAGGAAAGTTTTGTAAACAGTCTCGTGGAGTACCCGCAGTACACCAGGCCGCGCTGTTTTCACAACCGGGACGTTCCCCCTGTACTTCTCTCCGGTCACCACGCGCATATCCGCACGTGGCGGCTTGCGCGCCAGATCGAAAAAACACGAAGGAATAGACCTGACCTCCTCAGCGCTGCGCGTGCGTCTGCAGCCTGGACTCAAGAGGCTGAGTCCCTTCTTAAGGAGTTAGACTATGAGTTGCCACCTCATCCAACAAATTGAAAACCAGCAGCGGAAGGAACCAGCTGAAACGTTCCGTGTCGGGGACACCGTACGTGTGCATTTCAAAATAGTGGAGGGAAAAACAGAGCGCATCCAAGCTTACGAAGGGCTCGTTCTGTGTTTTAAAAATAGCGGCGTCAGGCGCACCTTTACGGTGCGCAAAAATTCCTATGGCGTTGGAGTGGAGCGTATATTCCCGCTCCACTCCCCCCGTATCGAGCGGGTCGACGTAGTACGTGCAGGAAAGGTGCGACGCGCGAAGCTCTATTACATCCGAGAAAAAATAGGAAAGGCCGCCCGTATCAAAGCACGTATCGTTAAAAAGCCGTCGCCCAGCGCGTGAACGGAGCTGTTCGGGTAGTACTCACCGAAGTGCCGCGCACGGTTTCCCTTACTGAAGGGGCGCTCGTGTGCGTCCGCATTCTCAGTAGCACGCACGCCGGCCGTGCGCTTGTCGCCATTAACGGTGAACGGGTGCGCGCGCGTGTACCGCAGCCTATGCACAAAGGCGCAGTCCTGTTTCTGCGCGCGTCTATCCGCGCGGGTACGGTGCTCCTGCACCCGCAGTGCACGAGCACTCCTCCATCTGCTGAGGATATGTCGGCGCATTTTTTGCAGCGCTGGGGTGTTTCTTTCTCTCCTGAAGCTGCAGCGCTTATCCACGCGCATACATCCCTGTGTGTGCCGCTGCAGCCGCAGCTCATTGAGCGCTTTGCGCTTTTGCTAAAAAAGTTTCCTGAGCAAAAAAGAGCACACGCCGCGTTCCTTGCGAGTATCTTAGTAGACCGAAACATTCCCGTTGATGCAGCGATGCTCCGCCGTATGCTGAGCACCTTTCTTGGGGAATCAGGCGCATACACAGACTCTGACACGGAGCGAGATCTCTTTGCGCTCGTTAACCACACATATCACTCAGCACTCCACTGGCTTCTTGTACCCTTTGAGCGGCGCGGCGCGCACACCGTGTGGCGTGGCACTCTCTCGCTGTTATTACACCTCCACAAAAAAACATGCACCCAGCTGCGCGTACGTGCGTGTAACACTGCAGGAGAATGGGTCTTCTGCGTGCAGAATAACGTACTCACGGTGCAAAGACACGCGGCACGGGAACTGTCGCGCACAGCGCAGAAAAAAACAGTTGCACGCCTGTGTGCCCTCCTTCGCGAACGCGGCATTGATTTTTTATCCGTACGGTATGGTGCGCATGCAGACTCGGCAAACGATGCGGTCCCCTTCAAAGGGATTGACGTTTCTGTATAGCAGACGCACACTACCGCCACCATGAAAAGAAAGCGTGCGTGCTCGGTTGCGCTCTCCTATGCAACGGGAGATAAGGCGCCCATTATTGTCGCTTCGGGCACGGGCGCCATTGCAGAAAAAATTGTTGAAATTGCAAAAAAGTTTGATATCGCCTTGGTGCAAGACGAACTTCTGGCGCGCGTTCTGTCTGAGCACAGGATAGGTGCGTGTATCCCACCGGAAACCTATCAGGTTGTCTCTGCAATCTTTGCCTTTTTGTACACACAACAGTAATGTTACCGCTGTGTGTGCATAAGACGTGGTATTAACCCGTGCGCACCGATGCCGAAGATAAGGCGGGTAAAGAGGTACAGGTTCATGTCACAAAAAATTGATGTATCTGAACTGCAAGAAGGAATGTGTTTTTCCGAGCCCGTGTTCTTCGACGACGGAGAAAACCTCCTCCTCAGGGAAGGGGAGCCGGTAAGCATCCGAGAGCTGACGGTGCTCCAGGATTGGAATATTCCCTACGTTGTGACCGCAGGTAGAGTGCTGGCTGAAGGGGAGTCAGTTCCCTCTTCTACCGTGGAGGAATTAGCAGAATTTGAAGAGCTTGCAGCAGAAGAACTGCTTGATCCTGAAGATGATATCGTTTCCACCGGAGAACTTCGTACTCAAGACATCCTGAAGGATATTTGTGAACTCCTTCCTAAGGTGTGTATCGATCCCCACTATCATGAAGAATACGTTGGCTTTATTCAGGAATTGAACATGCTTTTTGCCAAGATGAATGCGCACACGACACTTCCTGCGCGCCCTGCGGACATGCTTGCAAAGCGCCTTTCAGAATTAGTTCGAGCAAATACATTCGGGTTTGTCAGTTTAGTGCTGTCATACAAAATCGAAGGATTTCGATTCGCAAAATCTGCAGTAGATACGGCTATCTTTTCCATTATCGTTGCGCAGCATTTGGGTTTTTCTGAAAAAGATATATTTGATTTGGTCGTTGCCTCACTCCTGCACGATATCGGTATGCAGCATGTTCCTGCCGACATCTTGAAGAAGTCGGGGAGACTGCATTTTCAAGAACAGCAGGCAGTTGACGCGCACACCATTTACGCACATTCCTACATCGTAAACACGCTCAAATACCCGAACTCGGTTGGACTGAGTGTACTCCAGCACCATGAACACTGGAATGGAAAAGGGTATCCCCAGTCTCTTTCTGGAAACAAAATTACCATCGGTGCGAGGATTCTTGCGGTTACTGATGCCTTTGCTGCAATGCTTGCGCCAAAGTCGTATCGCAAACCGTTCAGTGGCTATCAAGCAATGAAAAGCTTACTTGCTGACAACGCACGTCGCTTTGATCCAGACGTAATCAAGGCAATGATTCAAAGCGTCGGTATTTACCCCATTGGGTCGTTGGTGCTCCTGAATAACTCAGCAGTTGCGCGCGTGGTAAAGACTACGGCGACGGCGCCGTTGCGTCCGTGTTTAAGAATAGTTATCGATGAGCACGACGTAACCCATCCTGACGACAGCGGTGAGTTCATTGATTTAGCGGTCAATAAAACGAATTACATTGTAGGAGAAGTGAGTCCGTGGAGTTATGCCAAAGCACAATAAGTTACTCGGTGCATTTGGAGAGGCGTATGCGGCGCGCTGGCTAGCGACGCGCGGATATATTATCATCGCACGAAACTGGCGCAGAGCAACAGGTGAAATTGATATTATTGCGCAGCAGGATGACACAATAGTATTCGTAGAAGTGAAGACGCTACGGTGTACCAGTTACGCCGACTTAGCAATTATTGTTGGAAAGCGCAAGCAGAAAAGGATCTGTGAAACCGCTAAACATTTTCTTGCCAGCGCTCGAGAATACAACCACATGTGTGCGCGCTTTGACGTCATCGTGCTGCGGTCCGATCCTTTTCGAAGGCAGGATGTGGACATCGTGCACTTGCCACATGCCTTTGAGGATTTGGTATGAAAGGTTCCGTTTTTCCTTCTCGAGGAAGACGAAGTTCCCGCAGGGTGTTTTGCTCTGAAACAATTCACGAACTGGAAAAGAAGATTCAAGATCAGTCCTATATTGAGGGGGCTATTCAAAGGCTCGCGCTCATTCTCAGTAAGCGGTTATTGTCAATGAGAGGAATAGAGTGTGACTGACGTTCAGTCAAGCGGCCGTAGAAGAAAAAGGAAGCGCACGCCGAGGCGTGATGTTTTTTCGCCAAAGCTGGAGTTTTGCGAGTATGTGTGTCCGCGTTGCAAAGAGGTTATCAAAGATCTTCCCGTAGCTCTTGGTGACAAGGATTCCGGTCGACCAGTTCATTTTGACTGTGTGCTCAGTTTTTTAAGGGAGTCTGAGTGTTTGGCTGCGCACGAACATGTCGTGTATGTTGGCCAAGGGAAATTTGCAGTTATTGTTTTTCCCAACCCAGCGAGTACCACCTGCTTTAGTATTGTTCGGCTCATCGAGTGGGAAACAAAAAATACACTGCTGGAGTGGCGCGCAGGTGTTGCAAAGATATGCAGTCAGGTTTCTTAAGTTCTGTTTCCAGCCTACCGGCACATTGCAGAGTCTATTGACAGCTGAATGATTTGTTAGCACACTGCGCCGAGTGAGTTCTGCCGTTATCGTCTTCTTTGTCGTTATGCTTGCGCTCTCGAGTATCATGCTTGTTGCCACGGTAGCGAGCAAGGTGGAGACGCGTTCAAGCAGAAGAAAAGACAAAGAGTCTCTCATGAGGGAAGCATCTAGACGGCTTGCGCAGGACCCGTATGACATTCGGGGTCTTTCGGTACTGGGGGACATACACTACCAGGATCAGGAGTGGGAAAAAGCCTTCGCGATGTACGCGACGCTCGTGGAGCGCAGCAGCTCGAGCTCACAGATGGAGCAGTTTGAGATCCTACTCCGGTACGGGATTTGCGGCGTAAAAACAGAAAAGTACGCGGAGGCAAAGAAGGGACTGCTCCTTGCGCAAGGCATCGACTCCCACCATTTTGAAGTAAACTACAACCTGGGAAGGGTCTATTACCTCGACCGGCAGTATGAGCAGGTCGTTCCTCTTTTGAGAAGAGCGCTAACATCGCAACCGGATAGTGCGCCTGCAGCGCAGCTGCTCGGTTACACGTTTCAAAAACTGCAAAAGTATCAGGAAGCCCTTCCCTATCTGAAGAAGGCGCTGGACCTCCAACCTGAAGACAAAGAAACATTGTTCGTAATGGGAGAGTGCTTCTATGAGGCGAATGCACACGACCATGCATTGAAAATCTTCAATCATCTGAGGGTTGATCCTCTCGTTGGGCCGCGGGCTGCGTTGTATGCAGGGACCATTAGGACAAAGCTGAACCAGCTGGAGGACGCCGCAGAGGATTTTGAAATTGGGTTGAAGCATGACAATATACCCTCAGACGTTGCAAACGAGCTGCGTTATCGTCTCGCGCAGACACTGATAAAAACCCAGAACCTGGGAAGAGCCCTGGTTATGCTTAGAGAGATTCACCAGCTTAACCCTGAGTACCGGGATGTCACGGCGCTCATTACGTACTATCAGGAATTAAATCAGAATAGAAACTTACACCTGTACATGATAGCGGCTCAGAGTGAGTTCATTGGATTATGCAGAAAGGTGGTATCAAAGTACTTTCCGCACGCGCGGGTAAAGGTTTTGGACATATCGGTTCTGAATACTCACACGGATATAGTTTCTGAAATTGACACGCCAAAGTGGGCCGACCTCGTATTGTTCCGTTTTTTTCGCTCTCAGGGGTCAGTAGGGGAACTCGTTTTGCGCGATCTGCATGGACGTATCAGAGAGCTAAAAGCTGGCAAGGGCATTTGCATGACCGCCGGTGCTTTTACTGATGAGGCGCGCCGTTTTGCAGAGGGCAGACCTATGGATCTATACGATAAAAACAGGCTCACTCGAATTTTGAACTCCATCGATTGATCTGCCTGAACGAACGCGTCTCTCGCTCCCTCTCTGCTTTTGTGCGTTTTGCCTAGGTGGCGCCAGGCCTTTGGGAGCAGGAGCAGTCACTTTCGTGCGGGACGTGCACCTATGGAAGAACAGAGGTGAACTCACGTATACTCCGGAAGCCCCGCGTGGGAATTTGCTATGAACGAGAACTTTGAAAAAATCCAGACGCTTCTCGAGCACAAGCGTTACGTACCACTTATTGCAAACCTAAATGAGATGAACGAGGTGGACGTCGCGCATGTCTTGGACATGCAATCACCTGCACAGGCGTTGTTGCTATTTAGAATGCTGCCCAAGAACCTCGCTGCAAATGTGTTTGCGCAGCTTTCAAGCAGCAAACAATCTGCTTTTCTCGCCACTATTACAGACAGAGAGCTTGCACCTATTCTTGCAGAACTCGCCATGGATGATATAGTCGATTTGGTAGAAGAAATGCCTGCAAATGCTGTGAAACGCATTCTCGCACAAACGGGTGAAACAGAACGTCAAGTTATCAATCAACTTTTAAAATATCCAGAGGATTCTGCAGGAAGCCTCATGACAACTGAATATGTAGACTTAGAGAAGCAGATGACCGTGCACGATGCCCTCTGCTGCATTAGGGAAACCGGATTAAAAAAAGAAACCGTGTATACGTGCTATGTCATTGACCAAAACCGGTTTTTGCACGGTGTCATTTCTTTAAAAAAGCTCGTGCTTAGTCAGGGAGATCTGTTGATTGAGAATCTGTGTGAACGTGACTGCATCTTTGTACACACCCATGATGATCAAGAAGCAGTCGCGGCGGTGTTTAAAAAATATGGCTTCCTTGCACTCCCTGTGGTGGATACTGAAAGACGACTCATTGGCATTATCACCGTCGATGACATCATGGACGTGATGCAGCAGGAAGTTACCGAGGATTTCCAGATCATGGCGGCCATGCAGCCTTCAGATGAAGCATACCTGGAAACTGAGGTCTTCACCCTAGTGAAACACCGTATCGGCTGGCTACTACTTCTTATGGTGTCTGAAACGTTCACGGGAAATCTCATCGCCGGATACGAGGATTTGTTGGTGACTGCCACCGCGCTTACCACGTTTATCCCTATGCTCATGGACACCGGGGGGAATTCAGGCAGTCAGTCTTCTACGCTTATTATCCGAGGCCTTGCAACGGGTGAGATTCAGCTACACGATTGGCTCCGGGTGCTGTACAAAGAGCTGCGAGTTGCGCTGGCAGTTGGCGGCATTCTAGGCACAACAAGCCTGGTGAAAACGTACTTCATAAATGGCAAGCCGCTTGCCCTATGTGGGAGCGTGGGAATAACACTGATGATTACCGTAGTAGCGGCAAAGCTGACCGGAGGGCTCCTTCCTATTCTTGCTAAAAAGCTCTGCTTAGACCCCGCCATCATGGCAGGACCGCTGATCACCACAATCGTAGATACTACTAGTCTCTTCGTATTTTTCAATGTAGCGCGCGTAGTACTGCGCTGGCCCCTGTGAAAAGACGGAAGCCGGTGGACGCTGAGGACCAGAACAACACCTTACAGACAGCCGCCCCTGCCGGCGGGGCGAGCATCCAGCCAGGATCGGGGCCGTACAGGCCGGCGCTAACCCAGCCGCACGTGCTCGCCGCGCCGCTCACGTAGAAAGCATGCACGCACGCCTTGCAAGCGAATGCCTCAGAAAGGGCATACACCTGTCGTCGGCACTGAGCATTGTGCTTGCGGCATGGAGCAAACCCCTTACGCTCGGCGCCATTGGCACGCTCGGCGTTGGCTATTATGTTGCCGAGCGGTGGAGACTGCGCGGAAAAACATTGCCACTTGTCTCACTCCTCACCCGAGCGGCGGCCCGAGATCGGGACAAACACGAACGTTCTCTTGTGCGAGGGCCACTCACCCTTGCAATCGGCGTCTCAAGCGCGCTCCTTCTCTTTCCCCCACCTATCGCAGCAGCCGCCATTTGCGCCCTCGCTTTCGGAGACGGATGCGCAAGCCTCGCCGGTACTGTATACACTTTCTTGCGCTTCAAAAATTCCGCTGATTCCCCCGCACGCAGAAGGGGAAGGATCACGACGCTCTTTTCCGCGCAGGGGAAAACACCCGTAGGCAGTGCCGCGTGCTGCATAGCAACGGCACTGAGTGTGCACGCGCTGGGAGCCTCCGGCGTGCGCAGCTGGGGGCTCGGAGCCTGCGCGGCGCTCATCGAACTGCTCCCCTGCAAAGACTACGACAATATAACTGTTCCCCTAGGCACCGGCTGCATCGCTTTGCTGATGAGCTGGTAGCACACTCCGTACGAAAGAAATATCCTTAGGCGTTCTTCTGGATGAGCGTGAGAATTTTTGACTTATCAACGAAGCCTATGGAACGATCGACTTCTTTCCCGTCTTTAAAAACAATAAGCGCGGGGATGCTCGCCACATTGAACTCAACGGCGAGATCTTGGTCGTCATCGACATTCAGTTTTCCAATAACAACACCGCTGCCGACTTCGCTTTCTACCTCCTCCAGAACAGGACCGAGCATTTTGCACGAACCGCACCAGGGAGCCCAGAAGTCCACAATGACCAGAGGGTTGGTCTCGATAGTCTTGCGGAAGTTCCCGCTACTTATGTCAAATAATGCCATTGAAATGCTCCTTAGGTAAAAACTCTGCCAGAGGGTACCAGATAGGCGCAGGAGTGTACAGTTGCATCTTTTCCTATCCTCTGCACCACAGTCCAAACGTACAGGCGGAGCATACCACATTTCTTATCTCCCTAACCGGAGACGCGCACTCCCTGTGATCACTTGTGTGCTGTCTTGTGACTCACCCTTCCCCTTTTACTTTGGGGAAAATTAGCGTAGAGTTTGGGCGTGGGACGTGCGCGCCTGTATTTTCAATATTTCAAAGCAAAGTTCTTGAAAAGGCGTGTAACACCTCCCGTAGATTATGAAGAAATTGTGTCTGAGTTTTGGCGCGCTGACTTTTCTTCTACGGAACATGCACGCTGGCACGCGGAGATAGGGGACGGCTATGAGACCGCACGTGGCGCGCACGGGTTAACGCTCCACCTCAGACGTAAGTTCCTCTATGCGTGGAGTGCTAACCCCGTCTTTCGTTATAAGGACTGCGTGCTTACTGCGCGCATCCGCTTTCTCCCGAGTACTCACCCTCCAGGCGAGGCGCATGCGTTGCCTAATTCAGAACAGCCAGAAGTATCTGCTTCTCTTGATTCGACCTCTCAGTCTGCCTGTCCTCCGGAGGCAGTTGCCGTCGACCCGAGCGCAATGGGCGAGGCGGTGCCCGAGCGAGCAGGTACCTGCGCCGCAGGGCTCTTGTTTCGTTATCTGAATGAGAGCACCTTTTACGCGCTTCTTGTTTCAGACGGTGGATGGCTGCGTCTGGACGCGGTAGTCAACAACACCCCCCTCCCCCTGCTCGGATGGACTGACACTGGCGCCAGCGATGAAGTGCGCGTGTTGAGCCTCATTGCAGTTGGCACAAGCTTTACTCTTTGTGTAGATGATCAGTGGATTGCGCAAATTGAAGATGACACGATACAAGCGGCAGGGAAAGTTTGTTTTGCTGCCCAGAACTGGGGTGTCCATGCGCATCGTTCTTTTGAACTTTCAGCATTCAGTCTGGAATCGCAACCTTTCATGGTTGAAACTGCATGCTTGCGCGCCAACGAACCTGCGCGTATCCCTGCAAGCGCGCACCTGCGTCTCGCAGAATCCCTGTACGCTATGGGACGCGCAGCGTGCGCTCGTGCAGAGATGAAAAAACTAAAAGCCAAATGTACCTTTGGTTTACGCGAGTATCTTCTTGCAGGAGACATCGCGTGTGCCCAGCACCTCTATGATGAGGCAGAAGAAGCGTTTAACGCAGCGCTTGTGCAAGACCCTCACTGTATGCGGGCACTTCTCGCCTTAGGAGGTGCGCTGTACCAACAAAACGCATACGAGAAACTCGCGCACCTCCTTGCCACACACCGTTTCGTAGCCGAGCGCGATGCATTTCTTTCCAATCTATGCGGTCACCTTGCACTTGCACAAAATAGACACGAGGACGCTGCTGCTGCGTATCAGCGTGCATTTCGTTTGGACCCTCACCAGGGACTCTTTGCGCTGCATGCGGCGCAGGAGCTTTCCCTACTGGGGGAAAAGGGGCAAGCAATTCAGGCGTATTTACATGCGGCGCGGCTTTTTTTAGCACAGGAATCCTACGCTGATTTAGAACGCGTGGTGCTCGCACTTCGCCGTCTTGATCCTGAGCGTACAGAAGTTCGCAGTATCGCAGGCAAATTGTATTATGCAACAGGACGGCACCGTCAGGCACACACGCAGTTTGACGCACTCTGCCGCGCAGGGAGCGCTGATGCTACCGTCTGGTACTTATATGGCCTGCTTTTGAGAGAAGCGCAGGGCACGCACGAACACGACGCTCCTGCTGCAGCAGCGTGCGAACAGCGCGCACGTGATGCATTTCAAAGAGCCTGTGCACTTGCGCCGGACTGTGCGCTCTACCACTTTAAATACGCTGAATCTCTTTTTTTAAGCGAAAAAGATTGTGACGAGTCTCTTGCGCGCGCCCTGGCACTCGATCCGGATAACGGCTGGCTGCATAACCTGTGTGCGCAAAAGGCTCTGCGCGAGCAAAACTTCGACGCTGCAGCGCAGTCTTTACAACGCGCGCGTGCGCTGTTACCGCACGAACTCGTAGTGTTGGAAAATTATATAGAACTACAGCGCCAGCGCGGTGCGCTAGCGTGCTGTGTTCCCCTGTTTGAAGTGGAAACGCAGCGCGCAGACGCGGCGGTGATTGCGCAGCGTGGTCAGGCTTTTCATCTTCTTGCCAACGCCTTTTACGCCGACGGATGTTATGAACACGCAGCGCCGTGGTACGACAAAGCGCTCCGGGAGGAGCCGCAGAACGTGCAGATGCTCGTGCACAAAGCAGAAAACAGCATCAAACTGCATTTACTCCATGAAGCGGATGCCTTACTGGTGAAGGCGTTAAATATACAACCTACTGCGCATGTGTATACGCTGATTGCGCTCGTTGCTGCTCAACTTGGTGATTTTCCCCGTGCAGAGCTTACGCTCCAAGAGGCGTGCACCCTGTGGCCCCAATGTACTGAGGTGCGCATTGAATTGATTCATCTGTATCTAACCATGCAGGATAGACAACAAGCGGCAACGCAGTGGAACATCCTCGTGCAAAAAGAAGACTCAGACCGGGTTCGCGCGCTCCACGCGCTCATTTTTGAAGAAAAACCACCTGCACCGCAGGAATAACATTCTCCCAGTTATCGCGTTTGGGAACAAAACAACCGCGGCTGTTTTCAGGCGCCTGTACAAAAATCTTTTCCCTGAACTACAATGCCAAACGTAAGGAGGACGCCGTGAAGATCGTTACTATCGGAGCGAACCACGCAGGAACCGCCTGTGTCAATTGCCTCACAGACCTTACCACCACGAATGAAGTGGTAGTCTTTGACCGTAACAATAATATTAGCTTCCTTGGTTGCGGCATGGCTCTTTGGATTGGCGGACAAATCCGTGGATCGGAGGGTCTATTCTACGCAAATAAAGAACAATTGGAAAAAAAGGGTGCACGCGTTTCCATGGAAAGCGATATCACCCGTATCGATTTTGCCTCAAAAAAGGTGTACGGGACTGCACGAGACGGTTCTGCAATCGCAGAGTCCTACGACAAGCTTATTATTGCAACCGGTTCTCTGCCTATCATTCCTAAAATCGACGGCATGGACTTGGAGAATGTTCAGCGCATTAAGCTATTTCAGGATGCTGAAGCGGTGATTAAAAAACTCGAGCAGCCTTCCATTAAGAATATCGCCGTTATCGGTGCCGGGTACATTGGCGTGGAGCTTGCAGAGGCGTTTGAGCGCCACCAAAAAAAGGTAACGCTCATCGATGCAATGGACTCCAGTCTTTCCAATTATTACGACGCATCCTTCCGTGCACTCATGGATGAGAACTTGCGCAGCCATCACATCACCCTTGCGTTTGGCCAGAAAGTGCAAAAACTCCGTGGCAGCAATGGAAAGGTAGTGGCAGTGGTGACAGATAAGGGTGAGTACCCCGCAGACATGGTTATGGTGTGCATTGGCTTTAGCCCCAACACTGCACTGGGAAAGAACGAGGTGCGAACCTTTGCCAATGGCGCGTATGCGGTGGATTTAAAACAAGAAACAAGTGTGAAAGACGTGTACGCAATCGGCGATTGTGCAACGGTGTTTGACAATTCGCTCGGACAAACTTCTTACATTGCGCTTGCAACCAACGCGATGCGCAGCGGTATCGTTGCGGCGCACAACGCTGCAGGATTCCCACTTGAAGGCATTGGGGTGCAGGGCTCCAACGGTATCAACATATATGACTTAAAAATGGTGTCCACAGGAGTGACGCAGGAGCGCGCCGCGCGCATGGGACTTGAGGTGGAGGTAACGGATTTTGAAGACTCACAGTTACCCGCCTTTATGGAAGTGGACAATCACCCGGTGAAAATCCGGATTGTGTTTGATAAAAAAACGCGGGTGATTGTGGGCGCTCAAATGGCGTCACGGCACGACATGTCGATGGGTATTCACCTGTTCTCTCTTGCAATCCAGGAGCGGGTGACCATTGATAAATTAAAACTGCTGGACATGTTCTTTCTGCCGCATTTTAACAAGCCGTACAACTACGTTACGATGGCGGCCTTGCGTGCGCGCTCATAAGCGCACCGTGCGTCTCTTACGCTTTCCCGGGGATGGCGCCGGGGGCGTACTCTGTTTTGCCAGAAGACTTCTATGAGCGAAACGCTCACGCTAGTTATTCTGGCTGCAGGTCTCGGCAGCCGCTACGGAAGTGTCAAGCAGATTGCCGCAGTCGGTCCGCACGGCGAAACGCTGGTGGACTACGCCGTGTACGATGCGTTGCGCGCCGGGTTTTCCCGCGTGTTGTGTATTATTCGGCATGATATAGAGCGCGATTTTCGCATGCGCCTATTTGACCACCTCGCGCAGCACTGCGATGCGCAGTATGTGTTTCAGTCCCTCTCTGCACAGGAAGCAGGGGCACACGGCGCCGCTCTGCCGCATCCTGCGCGGCGCACGCCGTGGGGGACGGCGCACGCGTTGCTGTGCGCACGTGCACAGCTGACTGCACCGTTTGCGGTTATCAACGCTGATGACTACTATGGACGCGACGCGTACAAAACGCTTGCCGCGCACCTTGCCGCGCAGGGGCCGGACTCGACACGCCACGCCATGGTCGGCTACCCCCTTGTGCACACGCTCAGCGAAACCGGTGGCGTTTCGCGCGGTATCTGCACCTTTGCGGACGCTGACGCCGCAGCCTCTCCCCCCACCCCCGCAGTCCCCGCCGCAGGACGCCTAGTGCGTGCCATACACGAACACACGCACATCGGCTGGCACGCGCACGGCGGCAGACGGGTCATTACCGCACAGCGCGCGGAAGACTGCCCGCCACACGCGGCACGCGCGCCCTGCACACTCACCGGGCAAGAAGTAGCGTCTATGAACTTTTTTGGCTTCACTCCGCGCGTGTTCGAACACCTCGCAGCGTGCTGGCAGACATTCGTGCAAGAAGCGCGCCGCGCGCCGCAGCACGAGCGGGAATACCTTTTGCCCGCGGCGGTAAACAGCCTCATTGCACAGGGAAAAGGAACGGTGCGCTGCTACCCCAGCAGCGCGCGCTGGTTTGGTATGACGTACCCGCAGGACCGCGCACGCGTGACGGCGGCACTTGCCCGCGCGATCGCAGCAGGCTGGTACCCTGCCCCGCTATGGTCGCCCGACTCTCAGCTTCGTGTTGATAACGTACCCAATGGAAGCGCGTAGCTCCCAGCCTTCCCATTTAGTGCCACTGAACGCGTAATTATTCTCTAAACCAAGGACAAGACTTGCAGGCAGCACGCAGTGCACCGACACACCCGTCACGCTGTCTGGACCTCCGTTACCACCACTACTGCTGCTACCGTTTCCTACGGTGGTTCCGCACTTACTGTACGTGGCAATGGAGCATATTTTGTTTTGATACTTGAGCGACAGGCCGACATCGGTTGAGAAGCCCGGCTTCTTTATCCCCGTCTCTGAACTGGCACCCAGCTCTCCGGAGAGCGCAACGGTAAATCCCTTAATGCCGTACGCACAGGTGGTCGCAAACGTCAAACCCTTCCGCATGAAGCACTTGTTTGCGCCGCTGCTATCGTTGTTGTGCACGATGCGGTACAAACACAGCGCTGAGGCATAGAGCTGGCCCATAGCCGGGTCGCTCGTAACGTTCCCTTCGAGCGCTATCTTTGCGCTAACGCTAATATCCTCGCTCTGCTTGCTCCCGAATATTCCCCCCACGTTCAGCCCCAGCTCAACTAACTCCACCGGGCTATACAGCAGCGAGCCTGACACTACTCCCGCCTGTGTGGAGTACCCGCCGTGCAGCTGCACCAGGAACACGCCCGCAGGCAGTATCTGCGGAGAAAACACCAGTCCGTCCGAGCCGGCCCCCGTGTACGACGTGACAAACGGATAGGCCCCGATGTACTCGATGTAGGTGTCAACCTGCACCTCACGCGTGTCTTTTCCGTCGGCTGCGCGCACGTACAGCTCATACCGTCCGTTCGGCAGCGGCTCGTGCGTTTCTCTGTCCCGTCCGCTCCACTGGTACGTGTGCTCCCACGTGCCGGTAGACTCCACCGGCTCCTCGCACACCACCTTTCCTTCGGCGTTCTTTACCGTTACCGTACACTTTGCAGATTTTGTCACCCGGAACGTGACGTACTCCGTGTTCAGTCCCGCCGGATCCCGCGGATTAAAGTGCGCCCTCTGCGCAGTCACATCCGTGAGCTCCAAACGCGCCGTATCCAGACGGCCATCCACCACCGTGAACGAGCCTTCCTCAACCACTACCTGGAGTGTCTTTTTGGTATATCCAAAGGCACAGACGGTTACCTCACACTCACCAGGGGTGAGCACCATTTCTTCTGGTATTGCGCACGGATATCCGTTTACGGTCACCTGCGCGTGTTCCGGCATACCGCGCACGCGAATTCCGCTTCCCTCCTGGGCACGAAGCCCCGCACCTACACACAGTCCTGCGCAGCACAGCGCGCGCACTTTCCACGAATAGCTCATGCGGCCCATTCTACAACACCCCCCCGACGCGCCTAGAGCACTACACCGCGCCGCAGTGCGCCAGGGAGCAGGGTGCACGAGGGGCATCACACCCGCAGGAAACACCCTTGCAGGACGCGCATATTTGGTGTATAGCTGGGGCCGGCAATCCTGGGGAATTAGCTCAGCTGGTAGAGCGTTTGGTTCGCAATCAAGAGGTCAGGGGTTCGACTCCCCTATTCTCCACTCGCCCTTCTCTGGCCGGTGCCATGCCGAGGTCCGCGCCGGAGCCGGTTGCAGGCCGGCGCTTCTCTAAAAAGAGCCAAACGCGTTACACTCCCCCTCATGACTTTGGACCAGGACTTTGTGGACGCACTCAGCGTGCAAGAGGACGAGCTCGCAGAACGCGTAGCGCGCGAACTGCACATCCGCACCGCACAGGTTACTGCCGTGCGTTCCCTCCTCAAAGAAGGCTGCACGGTTCCTTTCATTGCGCGCTACCGGAAGGAAGCGCATCACTGCCTCGACGAGGTGCTCATCCGCGACTGCGAACGCCTCTTCCACACCCACCTTGCACGCGAAACACGCAGACTCGAAATTATACGCGCCGTCTTCAAAGAAGGCATGCTCACCCCCACGCTCTACGAGCACCTCAGGAGCGCTCCTACCCTTGCAGCACTCGAGGACCTCTGGGCTCCGTTCAAAAAAAAGAAAAAGACACGCGGCATGCAGGCGATCGAAAAAGGACTCGAGCCGCTTGCACGTTTGATAGAAACGCAATGCGCCACGCAGGCAGAAATCGAGCGCGCTGCCGCAGCGCTCGTCGCTCCTGCTGCAGATTCTGATCGTGCCGTCTCCAGCGCTCAAGACGCCATCGCAGGCGCCTGCGATATCCTCGCAGAGGAGACCGCACACTGCAACGCCAATCGTGCCGCACTGAAGTCCTTTTACCTTTCTGCAGGCGTCGTTACGGTTACCGGAATCGGAGACGCGCACGCTGCGCACACGTCCGTCTACCAAATGTATTGGGATTACGCAGAGGCAGTGCGCGACATCAAGGCGCACCGCGTGTTAGCCATCAATCGGGGGGAGCGTGAGGGAATCCTTGACGTAAAAATCACCGTCGATTTAGACGCCGCTGTCGAGCAGGTACAAGAGGCAGTGCACCCCAACAACAGGTATCATCGCGATGCCATTACAGATGGCGTGGTGCGCCTGCTCAGTCCTGCCGTCCTGCGGGAGATACGCGCAGATCTTACCGCTTCGGCAGAGCAACACGGTATCAACGTTTTTAGTGAAAATCTTACGAATCTGCTCATGACCCAGCCGGTCAAGGGCACGCGCGTGCTTGGCATAGACCCTGGCATCCGCACAGGGACTAAGTGTGCGGCACTGGATGAAACGGGACAATATCTTGGCTCCTTTGTCATATACCCGCACAACACGGACCATGCACGCGCCGCTTTGACGCAGGCACTTGATCGCTACCGCATTCAGCTCGTAGCCGTTGGGAACGGCACCGGCTCCCATGCAGTGCAGGAGCTTATCGCCTCCATAATTAGCGAAACACACTCTGCCGTTGCATTCACCGTGGTAGAGGAAGACGGAGCTTCCGTATACTCAGCAGGAGATATTGCGCGAGAGGAGTTCCCTGACTTAGATCTGACCATTCGTGGTGCAATCTCCATTGGACGCAGGCTGCAAGACCCTCTAGCAGAGCTGGTAAAAATTGATCCGAAATCCATTGGGGTGGGACTCTATCAGCACGATGTTAATCAAAAAAAGCTATCTGAGGAGCTCCACGCGGTAGTAGATGCTGTAGTCAATAGCGTAGGAGTTAATCTCAATACGGCTAGCGTATCTCTCTTAAAGCACGTATCTGGCGTTAATAGCGCGTTGGCAAAAAGGATCGTGCACCATCGTGCCACCCAAGGCATATTCACTAGCCGCGAACAACTAAAAACAGTCAGTGGTATGGGACAAAAAACCTTTGAGCAATGTGCAGGATTTTTAAAAATCCCCGAAAGCACAAACCCGCTGGACAACTCGTGGGTGCACCCAGAAAACTATGCAACGGGAAAGATAATTTTTGATATGCTGCGCGCAGGCGGTACAGTGAGCGCAGCGCAAAAGGCACAGGTGCAGGCGCAATGCGCAGTCAGTGATCGCACCGTCGAAGACATCATTACAGAGCTGCAAAAACCTAATCGTGACCCGCGCGAGGATTATCCAAAACCGGTGCTGCGCCAAGGTCTGATATCCTTTGCAGATTTAAAAGTGGGGGCAACCGTACAGGGAAAGGTAAAAAACGTGGTGGACTTTGGGGCCTTTGTGGACATTGGAATAAAGGAAACGGCGCTTCTGCACGTGTCACAGATGAGCGACCACTTTGTTTCCAACCCCCTCAAAAAAGTGAAGGTAGGTGACGTGTACACCTGCACCATCATCGGGCTTGACGAGGCAAGGAGACGTATTTCCCTCAGTCTCAGGCAGGAGCAGCGTGCACCTGCGGATCACACGGCGACACCTTCACGGAGAGCACCCCGTCCCCGGGCTCCTGAAGGGAAAACCTCCCCTGAGCGCGCAAAGACACGGGGCACATCCCCCGCGCCGGGACAGGATTTTGCGCGATATCAGCCGTTTGCCCAGTTCTTCAAAGAGAAAAACACACCCCACCCGAAGTGAGGAAAAACGCGTAGGAACAGGACGGCACGCCGTCCCCCCCCCCCCACCTCTTCCCAAGACTCACCTACCGGCCCACAGCGCGGAACTACGCCAAACAGAAAGCCAACTCCCGGGCTCGAACCGGGTACCTGCACGTTACGAGGGTGCTGCTCTGCCAGGTGAGCTAAGTTGGCGCGCAGGCCCCAGTGTACCGGAAAATGTCGGCCCGTCAAGTCTACCGGTGTCCAGGGTGGCACCGGATCCTGCTGTGGCTGCGGTTGACAGCAACAGAGCTTTCCCCTACCCTTGCGCGGGCAGGGTGCGCGTGTCGTGGCTGCACTATTTTGCGAGTGCACCCACTGCGTGACGTTCCCGAGGAGGAGTTTGTGGCAAAAGTTGCTGTCATTTTTTGGAGTGGCACTGGGCACACTGAAACGATGGCTCGCTGCATCGTAGAGGGTTTGAATGTCGGTGGTGCAAAAGCTGACCTTTTTAGCGTCATGGACTTCGACGTTGGTACTTTTGATTCCTATGACCGCTTCGCCTTTGGCTGCTCTGCAGCTGGTTCTGAGGAGCTAGAGTCAAGCGAGTTTGAACCCTTCTTTACCTCTATTGAGGGAAGGTTATCGGGGAAAAAAGTTGCGCTTTTCGGATCCTATGAGTGGGCTGGAGAAGGGGAAGGCGGCGAATGGATGGTCAACTGGGTCGAGCGTTGTAAGGCGGCTGGCGCTGATGTCTTCGAGGGGAAGGGGGAGATCGCGTACGACGATCCCAGTGAAGAAGCCCAGGCAAGCTGTAAAGCATTCGGCGAGCGCTTCGCACGATAAGGGGATGTCTTTCCTGAGCCCTTGTAAGCGAGGGCTCTTCCCTGCCCCGCTTGTTGTGTAACGGGACCTGTCTGAGGGTACGGGCTTTCTGCCTGCTGCGCGCCTGGGCGGGTTCCGCCTTTCTTAGCTTTCTCTCCGCTCCCCCTAAGCCTATTGTGGGGTGCCTATGCGGGAGGGCGGCCAGAATCGGAACGACGCCACACCGAGGATGTGGCTATCGGGAATGTACTTGGGCGCAACATTGGAGCTAAAGAAAATAGGGAACGGGTCATGCGCGTCGATTGCCTCGAGGTGTTCGGTGTACGCGTGGCGCATATCAGTAGAGTTCAATCGGTTGTCTCCCATCATGAAGTAGTTGTGTTCTGGAAGGTACTGCTCGGCGCCAGCGGGGAATTCGTCCATGTTGAATCCACGCGCCGCACCCAGGAAAAAGATGTACCGGGCCGCGTCCTGCAAAAGTGTAGTGAGCGTTTCGTCCTGCCCAGCCTCCGACGTTCGGTGTGCTGTCACCTGGAGGCCTTTTACCACTAGCTGGGCGAACGTGTACTTCACCAACGCGTTCAGCTGCGCAAATCTTATCTGGTAGAGCGAGAGGCCTGCGCGGTGCAGGGACGGACCTCCCTGTCCCGTGTCCAAGCTATACGTTCCTTGCCCCCAAAATGGGATCCAGCTTTGCACAAAGTGAGCGAAGTGGGCGAACCCCTGGGAGGTGTCGCGGATATGCGTGGCAACGTCTGCAACGGTGGCGAAGAGCTGTGTGATCTCCCGCGCCCCGCGCATTTCTTTTTCAAACAGAGGTAAAGCAGGAATGTCAGATGTGTGCGTTATCGGTTGCGCAACGCCAATGCCCTGTCGGGTGCGTGACGCCGCCCCCGCGTACGCGTGCGCTTGGGCAACCAACGCGCGCGTTTTCTCTGCTAAATCGCGAAAGTCCACCTGGGCGCGCAGGCGCTCTACCAGATGGATGGCGGCGAGCTCCTCAGCGTTAAATATGACCCGTTGAACACGCGCCAAATCGCGTGCAGGCAACGCATTCAAATCCCACGTGGCGTACGTATGGTCTTGTGCGACAGGCTTGAAGTGCGCATCATGCCTGGTCTTCGTATAGAGCACACCGTCAACGAGCATAACTTTTTCCCCTGGCAGAGCAACAATGCGTTTGACGAGAGGATCAGCTTTCGGCGCACCGGTGACAGGATCCACATTAATGTTCTTGCGCGTAAAGGTGAGCATGTACACTAATTGGGCTAAAAAGGCGCGGAGCTTATCCTGCGGAGTGTCAGGGTAATGAGGATTGGAAAAAACGACGATGTCTCCGCGCTTGTAGGTACGCCAGCGTGGCAGACGAAACGAAGAAAGCGGGAACACAGGCCCTGAGGCGGTCTTGAACACGAGGAGTCTATCGCCGACCATAAAGCTGGGAGCCATCGATTCGCTCGGGATAACGTACAACTGGAACGCAAACAAATTTACCAAAAGCATGAAACACGCAGCCTGGGTGAGCGCGTCAACCCATTCGAGTACGACAAAGATTCCTCGCCTCCTTCTCACTGGCATATCCGGCAGCACACTCCGCACGTCTGAAGACGCAGGGGGCGTGTGCACCGAAACCCCACGGGGGAAAAAGAGATGTACGTACTTCCTCCTCAGGCAAGACAACAGCGCACAGACACACAGAGTCAGCACCATCCAACTCATCCCCAAAAGGGAATCTAACCACGGCATCGCCACCGTAGGCGCATACGCGCGGGAGAGGACAAAGCACGCCATCAGCACAAAGGGTGTGTATTCAATGCATTTACGCACGACGCCAAAAGCGCCAGCACGCTGGCGCACCGTTAGCACATACGTTGCGACGCACAGCACACACGAGAATGCCGCTCCTGCAAGAGCAGCAAGCAGCGCAGGAACGCTCAGTTGCTGTACCGGGCACAGAAGGGAAAAAAGCACAGAACCTGCGGCAACTCCCTGCAGCACGATTGACATACCCTACATCCTCCTCCACGCGTCCAAGCCACGCGAGGGAAGCATTATATCCGGTATCAGGGAGGCAAGACAGCGCGTTCTTATTTTTCCGGGATGCAGTGCAAGCGAACACACAAAAGCATAAAATTTCTTACCGAAATACCACAGTCTGCCGAGATCGGGACGGGGGATTTATGCAGCAGTACAGCATCAAAAGCGATCCGGGAGAGACTTCACATTGCTCCATCGTAAGTCAAACAGAGGATGGGTATATCATTCGCATTTGCCGTGACCGAGACGGGTACAAAAAAGTGCACGAAGTGCACATTCACCAATCCCTTTTCGATCTCTGCAGGCGCACAGGCTTTATCACCGCGGTACGTCAGAACACCGACGCAGTTGCTTGATCCTCATGTGATACGGATTACTGGATCTGAGCCGAAGCACCCGCTGCGCGGCGCGGGTGTTGACAGGGGCAGTTCCACTGTGCCACACTTGCGCAGTCCATGAAATCGTTCTACTTCGGCAGGGGGGCGCTTGCCTCGACGGGCGGCTGCGTGGTGTTGGCGGTGGCGGCGCTCATGTTCGTGTTTCTCCCTGCTCTCAGCGGGGGAGGGCACGGCCACGTACGACTCGGTTCCTGGGGAGGGGTCGCGCTCACCAATGCCCCTGATAGTCTTTTTTCCCAGCAGTACTCTGCGCTTGCACAGACTGCGGAGCGCTATGGCTTGTACCCCAAGGACGCTCAGGAACGCGAGGGGATGGATCGTCGTGTCTTACGTGCTGCCTTTCGCGCCGCGGTTGTCCAGCTTGCGGGAACCGAGCAAACAAAGCAAAGCGGCTTTACCCTCAGCGAGGAGCTGCTAGATCGGGAGGTGCTCTCCTTTTACGCTGACGCTGACGGTACTTACTCGCCGCAGCGCTATCAGGGCACCCCTGAACATGTCCGGCTTTCTCAGCGCAAAAAGATGCGCGACTCGCTCCTTTCCGATCAGTACCTTTACCACCTCTTTGGAAAAGAGACAGGACGCGGGGGCCTTAAGCTCAATAGCCGAGAACTGCGCTTTGTTCAGGACATGGCGAAGAAGGAACGTAGCTTCCGTTACGTCGTTTTGGGCGAAGAGCGGTTTCCCGCTGAACGCGTCAGCGCGTACGGGAAAGAGCATGCCCACCTTTTTACCCTGCATCACCTTTCCTTGCTCACCTACTCCTCGGAAGAGGACGCGCGCCGCACGGCACGCGCTCTAGAGAGACGGGAATTGTCTTTTGAAGACGCTGTCGCTACTGGCTCCACCAAAGTTGGTACCGATGCTACCGGAAAAATGACCCACTCCTATCGGAGTGATGTGAACGAATTCTTTCCCGACGCGCAGGACTTGGACACGGTGCTCCGCACGGCGGTGGGAGCCTTGAGTCCCGTAGTGAAGATAGAGCGCGGTTTTGCCGTCGTGCGCACCGACGCTGAACCTAGCGCTCCGGACTTTAGTGACGCAGCAACGCGGGAGCGCGTGTTCGCACACATGGCTCGTGTGGAGCGGGGCACCATCGAACGTTTCCTTGAGGAGGAAGCACATACCTTTTCTACCCGGGCGAAACAGGGTGGATTCACCGCCGCCGCACAGAGCCTTAACTTAGACGTGCATACGAGTCGTTCCTTTCCCATTAATTTCGGAAATGTCGACGTGCTCCCTGCCCTTCCGCGCCAGTCCGACCCCCCGTTAGCGCGGATTGCATATGACGAGAAATTTTTTTCCACCGCGTTCGCCCTTCTCCCCGGGCAGGTGTCTGACCCACTTATTCTTGATAGTTCCGTAGTACTGCTCCAGTTACACGAGGAAAAGTCAGTGGACGAATCAGTGCTCGCTACTACCGGAGACAGCTATGCACATCATGTGCGCACTTGGTACCCGGGCTACCCGCTTGCGCTGCTAAACACGGCAAAGATGCCATGGGCACAGGAATCAGTCGTAGATACTATCCTGGCTCATCCCTCATTTAAGGATACATTTGACAGTATCTTTCGGCGCTAGCCCTGTGCGTGGCGCGGCTGTGAGTGCGTTTCCCTTCTATGGGTACATCTGACGTCGCTGGCGTGCGTGGCGACGTTCCCTCGCTCCCGCCGCGTCTTATCAAGACACAAAACGGCTTCACCGTTCTTTACCGCAACACCTACCTTTACTCAAAGTATCGCGCACAGGATGCGCATGAGCGCGCCGTGGCGCGCTTAGCGGTCAAGCCGCATACCCTTGTACTTTGTTGCGCGCCAGTGCTTGGCCACGGCCTATGTGCGCTTCTTACTCGTATGCCTCCTTCCTCATTTCTCCTCTGTCTTGAATGTGACCTGCAGCTTATGCACCTTTTTATGCAGCACGCTCCGCGCCAGCTTATCACCGCACAGAATGTGTACGTGTTACACACCACACACATCACCCAAGTGCTGCATACCGTGGAACGTCTCACCCGCTTCCCTTTCAAACAGATACTGAAAATTGCGGGATCCGGCGCATATGCGCAGTACCGGGATTTTTATGACGAAAGCGAGCAAAGCATACGCACTCTCATCGACACCTTTTGGATCAATAAGATTACACTCATCCATTCAGGAAGGAATTATGCGCGCAATATATTCTCAAATTATATTACGCAATTACAAAATCCCTCGCACATACACCACCTTGTTCCCCAGAGTATAGACAAACCACTCCTTATCGTAGGTGCCGGTCCTGCGCTGGATGCCTGCCGTTCTTTTTGTGCCCGCATGAAGGACACCATCTTTTTACTTGCCGTAGATGTGGCGTGCAACGCACTGTTACCTGACATTGTCCCAGATGCAGTTGTCTTATTAGAATCACAGTTCTGGATTGAACAAGCATTCATAGGTGCACTCCCGCGCACCGTTGCGCTTTTTGCGGATTTAAGCGCATTTCCCCGTGCGGTGCGTGCAGCGAACGTGCCTACACACTTCTTTTTCACCCCGTACACTCATGCCGCATTTATCAAACGTGCGCAGAATGCGGGCGTCGTGCCGCTTTCCATTCATCCTAGTGGATCAGTAGGACTCGCCGCGTTGCAACTTGCACTCCGATTGAGAAAAAAGGGAGTTCCTATTTTTCACACCGGTTTAAATTTTTCATGGAACAAGGGATTTACCCATGCGAGGGGAAGTGCTCCAGTACAAAGACTGTATCACAGCACAACGCGCCTCCATAGCCTATATCCGGACTGTGCGCTGTTCCCAGAAGGGATACGCTCCCTTAAGGGGAAAAGATACGCGGTACAAAGTATCCCCAACCTTGTGCACTATGCACACGCTTATCGTACCCTCTGCGCTGAGCACCCGCACCTTTACGATCTAGACCAAGAAGGTCTTGCTCTTACCACATCACACACAGTCTCGCACGCACAGGCGTGTGAGATCATCACCCACTGCTGTACGCGCAGACATAGGACGCATGTACCCATTTTGCACACACAAGACGCACAGACATCCTTTGCGTTTTCTCAAAAACCTGCAGAGGACTTTTGTCTACGCGTAAAAGAACTATTGACCACAGAGCGCGCAGCGTTGCTCCAACTCAAGCACATGCTCACCACGGCTACACCTTCTAACCAAGACGTTATCCGCGCGCTCATACGGAGAAGCGACTACCTCTACTTGCATTTTCCCGATGGAGAGCGCGCAGAATATTTAGAATATAATTTCCTCTGCCGTGTACGTGCAGAACTTGATTTCTTTCTTAAGCTCCTCAGCCGCACCCCATCTTCTCTGGACTAAGGGCTAGCAGAACTTTCTCCGCCACTGGAGAAAACGCAGTACGTCGCGCAGCACCCACGCGCCGTAAAACATTTCTTATCGCACTATAACTTATCGACGAGCATTGAGCATTTCCCCGAGGGGATTGGGAGCGTCTTCTTTTTCTGTCCAAGGATGTTGAGGGTAAAATAGTAAAGTTTCTCGCTTTCCATATGGACTTCCCACCCCCGCACACTTTTTGAAGAGAGAATCGTAATGAGATTCCGTTTCAAGCTCAAATTCTCAATGCCCATCACCTCCAGGTTAGGGATAATCCAGTGCACTGTTTTGCGCGGCAAACTGATGGAAAGACCGATAACGTTTTCTATCATAAGCGTGATAGTAGAAAGCGCAGCGTACGCAAGATATTGCCTGCGCGGAAATCCTTCTTTCCCTGGCCATTGTGCAGGACCTTCACGCGTAGGCAGATACGCTTCCCACAGAACCCCACGCTTTGTTTGATCGTTCAATTGCAAAGCATCCAACACATAATAGAGATGACGGATAGAACACTCCCGCGCAAGATCCCAGCGTTGATATCGCTCCAACCCCTTAATCACCACAAAGTTCAAGGGAGGGAATACGCTCCCGCGGTACCCCATCCCCCGCTCATCAAACTCTGCTTCATCTGCAGACAAACTCGGAATCGGATGGTCCAGCCCAAACGTGTGAGGATTCACCAGATGCTCTGCCAAGCGCTCTGCCTTGTCTTCATTCGGTATCTCCCCAAGCATAGGCCAGAAGCCAGCAATAGTCTTATGCGGAAGCTGCTGCCCGGAAGCGTCGAGGTCGTGGTAAAAGCCAGTACTCGCGTTCCACATAAAATTATTAATACGTGTCTTTAGGGTAAAATATACCCGCTTATACTGAAAGCTCAGCTCCTTATCGTTGATAATATCGCCGAGTGCAGAAAGATAAAAAGCGCTCACGGCCAAGGCAGAGTTAAAATCTACCAGATAGGCAGCTTTTTTACGTGGAGAGTTTCCCATCTCCGTAGCAGCAAGAGGAACCCTATAGAGTCCGTTACTCCTTCTAAACTGTGTTTCAATCCACTTCATATAGCGCACCATCACGGGCATGATCTCTTTAATTCGTTTTTTATTTGCAGTTTTATGAAAGAGATTAAACTCTGCCCAGGCAAAAAGAGGCATGCCAATACCCTCAGGATTGGCGCGAGGCAAAACTGGCTCTTTGCTTGCAAGATGATACTTCCAACGAATAGCGCCGGACTCCTCCTGCATTGCATAGAAAAAATCAAGACACTGCGTGATGTCATAGTTCCGGTTCGAATACACGAAGAAAAAGGACGCAAATATGATTTCATGCTGACTGATAATTAATCCGTCTTTTTCTGGAAACACAAAAAACGATTCGCTTGTGTTTTTCTCCCCCGAAGCAGACAGCCAATACTCCTTTATCCAAGCCCACGTGCGATCATAGATGTCAACAAAATCCTGATCATAAAAATGAATCCTGGGAAAGTCTCGCTTATTCACCGCATCTCCTCACACATCACAGGCGACGGAGTGTAGCACATGCAGGGGAAAGTGAGTATCTACCTTTCCACCCTGTAAGCTACGCGATGTGCACACCGGCATCCAGACGAACTAGGATAGTAAGGTGTCAGAGGATAAGCTGGCACGTAATAATTCACGCGCCGTACGTTCTTCATCATACGGTTGCACGGTGTGCGCATAAATAATTGAATGCTCATGCCCCTTACCCAGCAGCAGCACAAGGTCCTGCGCACGCGCAAGAGAGAATATGTGCCGCAGAGCAGCGACACGATCCGGAATCAGAAACAGGGTTTTACCCAATTTCTTGTGCTCACAACCTGCCGCAATCATGCACAGAATACCCATTGGATCCTCTCCTCTCGGATCCTCATCTGTGAGCACAATTACGTGCGCATAACGAGAGGCAATTGCCCCTTGCATTGCACGCTTTTGCGTGTCCCGCTCCCCGGCCGAGCCGAACAATACCAACATGCGCCTCTTACGCGCGCGCACACGCGCTGCAAGCGGTGGCAAAATCTCCTCGAAGGAAGAGGGTGTATGCGCATAGTCAATGAGTACCTCAAAATCCTGTCCCATATCCACACGCTGCATTCTCCCCTGGATTGGCTGGACGTACTGCACGTGCTGTGCAAAAGCCGCAAGCGACGTACCAAGTAATCCATGCAGTACAAGAAAAGACGCTGCTATATTACAAGCATTGAAAGCTCCTTCAAGCGGCACCGATACATCATGTGCTCCGTCCTGTGCTGGTTGTGCAGGTTCCTGAACAGTTGACAACACAAACCTTAATCGCAAGGCCTGAGATATCTGAGGAAGTGTTTGCACCAATAGCAGGGTACACGGCATCCTTTCCAGGCAGGCTGCTGTCCTTTGCTCAGCGCCGGTTCCTCTCTTAAAGAAAAAACAGGGTTTGTGCGTCGCTTCGCGAAAATACACAGCCGATGCGTCTTCCGCCCAGAGTACTCCAAAAGAAGGAACGCGCCGTCCGTCTTTTATGTGATCATGCGCATCTAGCGCACGAAATACATTTGCTTTATCAAAGCGATATTGTTCAAACGAACCATGAAATTCTAAATGTTCATGGCGTACGTTCATACATACTGCCACATCAAATGCAACATCCTGCAAACGTGCCGTACGTGTGGAAAGCCCGTGGGACGACGCTTCAATTACTGCAAATTCACAGCTGTGCTCCCGCATCTCAGCGAGGAGCCGCTGTACTGTTAGCGACTCCGGTGTGGTTTGATGCTCCGCGTTCGGGAGAATATCATCTCCTAACGAATACTCCACGGTAGAGATAAAACCAACTCGTTTACCACATAAACGCAAAAGCTGCGCAATGAAACTAACCGTGCTGCTTTTACCCTCCGTGCCAGTGACCCCGATAACTGTCAAAGCACGCGTAGGAAAATCGTAGAAAGCTGCAGCAGCACTAGAAAGCGCACACCGTGCATCTGGTACACGAGCATAGTACACGCCGACGACATACGTATCTAATGGACAATCATGCACAATTGCGCAGGCGCCGGCATCAATTGCTGCGTGGATGTACTGCGCGCCGTGCGCATGCGTACCACGCAACGCAAAAAAAACCGAACCCTCACGCACTGCGCGTGAATCATACGCTATGGAAGAAACGTCGCACGCACTACCGTGCGTTTCTTGCACAGAACAGGAGGCAAGACAGACAGTAATGGGTTTACGGTACAGCATCGCGGGTCTGATTGTATCTGATTGCACGCCCTCGGGGAACAATCTATTGTCAATGCTTTTTCAAAGAAGATCGCAAACGGTGGGGAAAGGCCATCTCGTTGACAGCCTTTTAGTGATTAACTTACACTCCGCCGCATGAAAATTTGGCTCAAATTTTTTGTCGGCAGTTGCATTGGTGCACTGGTAGCCTACACTATCCCAGAAACGCTCAGCGCGCCGCTCATGCAGACCATTTCAGAATGGGTTGTATCCGCTGGGAGTTACATGCTTTATCCAGTTATTTTTTTTGGATTCAGTGTCAGTATTTTTGAGATGCGTCGAGAACGCCTACTCCTGCGTACTACCCTTATCAGCATAGGTGCATGTGTTGCCACCGCATTTAGCCTTTCTTTGGTAGGACTATTCTCGGTACTCGTGTACCGACCTGCGCGTATTCCCATTTTTGCCACCGGCACGCCGCAGAATCCAGGTTTTCAAATCCGCACCTTTTTTTTGCAATTGTTCCCTGCAAGTAGTTTTGAAGTATTCACAAATGGTGATTATCTTCTCCCTCTCTGCGTATTTGCCAGTTTCGTCGGCGCCGGCTGCGCAGTCGATCGTGTCGCGGCAAAACCCGTACTCGCGCTTTTTGAGTCACTAACGCGCGTCGCACACACCGTGATGGTCTTCTTCGTAGACATGCTGTCTATTGGATTTATTGCACTTTCTGCGCACTGGCTGTTTAGGTTTCGACCACTCCTTTCTACTGGGGTGTTCACTGACCTTGTAATCCTACTGACACTGACAGCAATTTTTATCTGCAGCGTGCTCTATCCTGCCCTTATTAAAATTATGTGCCCTGAAGTCAATCCGTATCGAGTACTGTATGCAGCATTGGCACCAATGAGCACGGCGTTCTTTTCGCAAAACGCGCACGCAACGCTCCCTGTCTTGCTCTATCACGCAGAGGAAAGTATAGGGGTGCAACGCACAACTGCAACGGTGCTGCTCTCTATCTTTTCGATCTTTGGCAGGGCCGGGTCAGCGTGCGCAATCACGATGAGCTTTGCCCTAATATTAAAGTCATATTCCCATCTGGGAATCGGCTTCTTCGATGCGCTGTGGATTATAACTGCTGCATCATTTCTCTCCATTTTCTTAGGACGCTTTCCCACAGGAGGGGTCCTTATTGCGCTTGCGTCAATATGCGCGTGGTACGGACGAGGTTTTGGAAGCGGATACCTTGTCATCCGCCCTGCTGCATTTTTTGTTGGAAGCATTGCCACAACGCTGGATACCCTAAACGCCCTCATCTGCACCGCAATAAGCGCAGAACGAATTGGAACTGTGCGCCACCGCGCGGTGCGTTTCTTTATCTGAGCTCTAGTGATTGCACTGCAATAGCAGGAGACTCCAGCATTTGATGCGCCCACGCCCCCATACGCGCAACCGCTATGTGCGCACACGGCGACACACTTTCCATCGACTGAAACAGGTGCCACATCCCCGGCCACACGTCTAGGGTCACTTGTACCCCCGCCCCTTCAAGCATCTGCGCAAGCGCACATGCGTCTGTGTGGAACAACTCTTGCTCCCCACATTGCACAAACACCGGAGGGAAATCTCCAAAATTCCCAAAAAGGGGGGAAACCAGTGAATTGCGAAAATTATCCGCGTACGTGTACTGCAACGCACAGTAGCGGAACATATCGCGCGTCAACAGGAGTTCTTTCTTCTTAACTCCCTCCCCTGCAAACCGATCCTCAGTTAAATCAACCCAAGGAGAAATAAGCGCCAAAGCGCGCGGACACACCAGCCCCTTCTGTTTTAAATAGTGCGTCAGTGCAAGCATCAACCCTGCACCTGCTCCATCCCCACTGAAGATAATATCTTCAGGACGAAATTTCTTCTGATCAATAAGTGCTACATACGCATCATACATATTTTCTAGTGCAGCAGGAAAAGGATGCTCGGGCGCAAGCTGATATGCAGGAATATAAAACTTCGCGCCGACTTCATCCGCTAAAGACGCACAGAGCGCACGAGAAGCCATAGGAGAACCACTTATAAAAAATCCACCATGTGCGTACAACACTGCATGGCCAACCATTAGGAACCGCGGGCTCAACACATCTGTTTCGATATTAGCCAATACCTCACAGGAAACATCCACCCCATTGGGCACATACGGCACATAAAAAAAGTCATCATACCCCGCACGCAAAGCAGAAACCGATGTACGCGGGGTAAAGCGCATCTTCTTAAACAGTTTTTTCGCCATTCGGTGCACGTGAGCGCGCGAAGGTCCCATGCGTTTATCGTAACACAAAGAAACTGGTTCTGTCAGGCAACTGCTTCACGCCCATAAGAGCGCTTGACACGTCCGGCGCATTCCCGTTACGCTCGGCCCCGGTTTCGTTAGGGCAATTAGCTCAGCTGGTTAGAGTACAAGCATGACACGCTTGGGGTCACTGGTTCGATCCCAGTATTGCCCAGGAGTTCCTCTATTTCAGACCTGGCCCATTTTTTCTGTTTTTGGCAAAGCGGGGGGACGATAGCGGGTCGCCCGTCTCTTTTCCCCCTCCCTTTGAGGAGACCTCCCCGCTCTTAGAGGGGACGGGGTGCTCCCGCTCAACCAGGAGCCGATCGATGCGCCTGCCGTCCATTTTCAAGATGGTAAATCGGCATCCGTTTGCATTTAACTGTCCTTTTACACGCGGGATTCGATTGCGTATGCTCAGCACATAACCGGCGATCGTGTGTACACCCGTGTGTGGCCGCGTCGTCCGCGCCAGAACCCCGAGACGATACATTTCGTTTAAATTCATCCATCCGCTAACGATCCAGCTACCGTCAGGGTTCTGAAAACAATCCTCACTATTGATCCCATCGGCACGCGCATACTCCTGAACGCAACGCATAATCAACTCATCACGCGTTACCATTCCCTCAATCCCTCCGTACTCGTCAATTACAAACGCCATCTGAGCCTGCATCTGTTGAAAAAGATGCAACAGCTTACGCACACTTATTACCTCAGGTACAAAAATCGGCTGCTGCACTATACGCGCTACCACCGGATCTGCGATCCACACCCCCTGTCCTTTTGCATGAGCGTGCCGCCGACCCTCCATGTGAACATGCAATGCGCTTGCAACAGACTCTTGCTCATCCTGCTCACGAGAGGCTCCCGCGCTCCGTTCCATTTCAAGACATACGCGCACATACCGTTGCACAGAAAAATAGCCCACGACTGCGTCGATCGTACGAGCACACACAGGAAAATAGTTGTAATCGTCATGCTGCGAGATCATCGAGAAAATATGAGAAGGGAGTGCGCGCGCCTCGACCCATACAATATCGGTACGGTGCACCATGTAGCTTCCAATTCCCTGATCGAAACACACAGCATAATCAGCGTACGACATCTGCAGCATAGAGGCGCGTGCGCGTTGCCGCTGCCAGCTTTTCCCCATAAGCAAAGAAAAAATATTCGCTGCCCAATCCCACTTCATACGCTAGCCCACAAACCCAATTGTAATAAAAATTTCATACGGCTGCGACTCACACTTCTCCACCTCGCACCAAACGCTATTTTAAAAGGCGCGCTGCCTTTCAAAAGGAGAGTGCAGCGAGCACAAAGCAGCCGACCACGCGTTTTGGATACCCGTGTGAACCTCGCATGCAACGCACTGCCGGGTGAGACATATGCAACCAACTCTTCGTTATTTTCAAGAACTACCTACAGTTTACACGCGTGGCACCGTTTCCTCAAAAAGATATCTATGCCCCTGCCGCCGCGTCCGGTAGAACACCGTGCGTGTGTGTGCGCTATTCATTACGTGCAACAGAGCAAATCCTGCGTGCGAGTTTCCTCGCGCATGCTCGAGACTACCCGGATTGATTATAAGCACGCGGCTACTTACACACGCCCTTTGCACGTGGGTATGTCCATGCACCGCAATACTACAACACGCCTGCAGTGCTTGGGAAACGAGCACACTATCGTTCACATTCACCGAATGGGTGTGACCGTGCGCTAGAAAGAGCGTAACATCTGCCACCTGGATACGTCCACATAAGGGTATGTGCGAAGCACGATCACAATTTCCTGCAACCATAAAAATAACACCTGGAATACGCTCCCTCAGCACACGATTACGTCGTCCCCTTTGGCAGAGATACAACACATCCCCAATCCCGTCTCCTGCAAAAAGAAGGGCATCTGCACAAGAACCAAACTGATCTACCACCGCGGTCAAGGCCTCCGCGCTGCCGTGCGTATCGGAAACCAGCAACAAACACGCACAAGACAGCATATGCAATGAGGCAATCGACTCCCGACCCCCTATCACTCCCGGTGCAGTCATCTCAAGCGTATTCACATTCTATCCCTTTCGTGTACGCTCCTTCCCGGACCGCCACCATACGAACGCACAAATCTGAACGTTTCTACCCGTTTTGACAGCAACACATGATTGTAGGCACGCACACCCGTCTCCGGGTCTACGTAGCATTCCATAGCGTAGTCGGAGGAAAAAACACCCTGTTCCCGAAGGGTATCAGTGACATTCGCAAATGCCCCTCTGAACTCCTGCAGAGGACTTGCATGTGCTCGACGCGCGACACCCCTTCTGCGCACGATTTCACATGCTGCACGCAGGAGCGACTGGAGCTCCGCTTCTGTATTTGAAACCTCCGCCACTCCTTCTAGAGAATCTTCTTTTACCTGGAAATCCACGAGAATATCGCTACCTGCTTGCATAGGAAGCACCTCTTCCTCAGGCAAAAGAGAAACGATAAGCGTTTGCGCACGCTCGCGTTTCACCGTGAGCAAGTACTTACCACCTCCTACAGGCAATCCCAAACTGACAACCGCATCAGGCCGCATTTCATGCACGGCCTCGAGCACAACCTTCATGCGCGGCAAGGCCGAGAGGCGCGTCAAATCCCCGTACTCCACCACTCGCGCGCGCATGCGCCAGGCCTCGCACACCCGCTCGACGCAATCGACAAGATGAACGCGACCTGAGTACTTTTTTCCAAAAACGAACAGGACCTTCTGCTGAGAGGAAGGAGAGACCGGTACCCCCCCAGACCTCTCCGTACTCTCCCGAACGCACGAACACGCCCCGAGAGAACACCAACACACGCACAAGAGACGCGCAAACTGTCCTGCACGGGCGCCCCTCCAACCCCTGCAGAACTTCATTCAGCACACGGGGAGACGCTGAGCGCTCTCCTCGCCCACGAAAGACACCGTGCGCGCCCGGTCCCTAGAACGGACGGTCCGCAAGGTACTTGTACTCTTGCCACTGTCTCCGCGCCTTCTCTTCTGCGCGCTTGAGCAGCATTTCAGCTCGCTCGGGATTTGCATTCTTAAGCGTCTTGAACCGAACTTCTTTGTACATGAAATCCGCAAGCTTAAAATCAGGTTCCTTACTGTCAAGCTGAAATGGATTTTTTCCCTCCGCAATGCGACGGGGATCGTAGCGGTACAACGGCCACAAACCACACGCGACGGCCTCTTTCTGATTAATCATGCCCTTGGACATATCAATCCCGTGGCTAATACAGTGGCTGTAGGCGACAATAAGCGATGGACCATCATAACTTTCAGCCTCTCTAAACGCCTTGACCACTTGACTCATGTTCGCTCCCATCGCGACACGTGCCACGTACACATACCCGTAGCTCATGGCCATCAAACCAATATCCTTTTTACTGATCTCCTTCCCCGCCGCGGCAAACTTTGCGACGGCCCCGATAGGTGTGGCCTTCGACATCTGACCACCGGTGTTGGAATACACCTCCGTATCCATAACAAGGACGGTAATATTGCGCCCAGAGGCCAACACGTGATCTAGACCACCGTAGCCAATATCATAGGCCCAGCCGTCTCCCCCGAAAATCCACACCGAGCGTTTGATAAGGTGGTCAACGAGAGAAAGCATTTCCTTTGCAAGGGGTTCAGTACTCTCACTGAGCACTTTCTTAAGCTGATTAACGTAGGCACGCTGCTCTTCCACTGCAACATCGTCCGCCTGCTGGTTAGAAAAAATACTCGCAAACAGATCAGCCGCCACCCCTTTTTCCTGCAACTTGCGTCCAACCTCGCGGGCATACTCTGCAAGTTTGTCACTAGTCACGCGCATTCCGAAGCCAAACTCTGCTGCGTCTTCGAAAAGAGAATTTGACCAAGCGGGGCCGCGACCATCAGGACGCGTCGTATAGGGGGTTGTAGGCAAATTTCCCCCATATATCGAAGAACATCCGGTTGCATTCGCGATAATGGCGCGATCCCCAACAATCTGCGTCATCAAGCGGATGTAGGGGGTCTCCCCGCAGCCTGGACAGGCACCAGAGAACTCAAAAAGAGGTCTTTTCATGGACGCCCCTTTTGGCAGACTCAAATTGAGCTTCTTCGCCTCAGGATCGGGCAGTTTAACAAAGAAGGCCCAGTTCTCAGACTCCACCGCACGGTGCTCGGAAAAACTTTCCATGTTGATAGCCTTACGCGTAGGATCAGCCTTATTTTTTGCCGGACATTGCTGCACGCACAGGCCACAACCTGTGCAGTCCTCTGGGGAAACCTGAATCGTAAACTTCGCCTCCCCAAATTCCTTGCCTTTGTAGTCACAGGAAGCAAACTTAGAAGGCGCATGCTCGAGCTCCTTACCATCGTACGCTTTCATGCGGATAACTGCGTGAGGACACACCATAGCGCACTGACCACACTGGATACAAACAGACGGATCCCAAATGGGTATAGTCTCGGCTATACAGCGCTTCTCGTACTGCGTGGTACCAGTAGGATAGGTACCATCCTCTGGTAGTGCACTCACCCCAAGACTATCCCCCTGATTGAGCGCAATAGTACCTAACACGCTTTGCACAAACTCCGGAGCATCGGAACTCATCGCAGGACGACGCGTCACCAAACTACCGGCAACTCCCGGATACTCCACCAATCCCACCCCAGCGAGCGCCATATCGATAGTGGTGATGTTCCTCTGTACAACCTCCCCACCCTTTTTGCCGTAGGTCTTCTGTATAAATTTCTTAATCAGGTCAATCGCCTCAGCTTCCGGCAAGATACCAAAAATTTTGAAAAAAGCCGTTTGCATCACCACATTGATACGTGTGCCCATTCCCGCCTTCTGAGCGATAGAAATCGCATCGATGACGTAAAACTTCACCTCCTTTTCAATGATCTGACGCTGGACTTCTATGGGTATGTGATGCCACACCTCATGCTCACTGTACGGCGCATTCAGCAAAAAGGTCCCTCCACGCTTGAGCGTTTTGAGCATGTCAAAGGTTTCAAGGTACGTAAACTTATGACACGCTACAAAATCCGCCTGCGTAATGAGGTAGGGCTTACGGATCTTCTGCTTTCCAAAACGCAAATGAGAAATAGTAAAACCACCAGACTTCTTGCTATCGTAGGCAAAGTAAGCCTGCGCGTTATTATCCGTCGCCTCACCAATAATCTTAATTGAATTTTTATTCGCGCCCACTGTACCGTCCGAGCCCAGACCATAGAACACCGCCTGACACACATCTTGATCATCAAGCTGAAAGTTCGGATCAAAGTCTACGCTGCTGAACGTAACATCATCCTCTATACCGACCGAGAAGTTCGGGATCTTCTTCCCACCGAGGTTATCAAACACTCCTTTGGCCATCGCGGGCGTAAACTCCTTAGAACCCAGGCCATAGCGACCACCGAGCACGAGAGGGTAATGCGTAAACGGACACTTCTTCTGGCTCTGCATCTGGCCGATAGCGGTGCGCACATCCTCATAGAGAGGTTCGCCCAGAGAACCTGGCTCTTTCGTTCGATCGAGCACTGCAATCGCCTGCACCGTTTTGGGCAATGCATTGACAAAACACTCTGCGCTGAACGGGCGATACAAGCGCACCTTGACTAGACCACACTTTCCTCCCTGAGCATTGAGCACATCAACTGTCTCTTCAACGGCCTCAGAGCCGGAGCCAATCATGACAATCACCTTCTCTGCATCGGGTGCACCGTAGTAATCGAAAAGACGGTACTGGCGTCCGGTAAGCGCCGCGTAGCGGTCCATAGCTTTTTGGACAATGGAGGGCGCAACCGCATAGTACCTATTCACTGATTCGCGGACCTGAAAATACACATCAGGATTCTGTGCTGTGCCGCGGACCACTGGCTTTTCGGGAGTCAGTCCACGCATGCGGTGCGCATGGACAAGTTCGTCGTCGATCATAGCACGCATGACGTCATAAGAGACTTCTTCAATTTTCTGAATCTCATGAGAAGTCCTAAAACCGTCAAAAAAATGAACAAAAGGCACGCGCGCCTCGAGCGTCGCAGCATGAGCAATAACTGCGGTGTCCATGGCCTCCTGAACACTGTTGGAAGCAAGGAGCGCCCAACCTGTCTGGCGGCACGCCATCACGTCTTGATGATCACCAAAGATAGAAAGAGAACTTGTGGCGACAGCGCGCGCAGCAACGTGAAAAACAGCGCTCGTAAGCTCCCCTGCGATCTTATACATATTCGGGATCATAAGCAGCAATCCCTGAGAAGCAGTAAAAGTAGAAGAGAGCGCCCCCGTCGTCAGTGCGCCATGAACAGCCCCCGAAGCGCCTGCCTCAGACTGAAGTTCTACAACGGTGGGAACGGTACCCCAGATATTTGTGCGCCCCCGTGCGGAATATTCGTCTGCGATTTCTCCCATAGGACTGGAGGGAGTGATAGGGAAGATAGCAATGACCTCACTAAGCGCGTGAGCAACGTGCCCCACTGCGGTGTTACCATCTATCATGACGAGGTTCTTCTCAGACATACGACCGTCCTCTCTCTATAAAGTATCAGGGCAACCGGGTGCAGGGAAACACGCTCCATATCCGCCTCGATCTCCCCGTGTCCCGGCTATAGTAGCACACCCCGCCTGAATGTGCATCGGCTGCACGCGGGACTCACGCTTTTTTCAAAAAACAAGCATCACTTCTCCCTGTTCAGAAAAAAAGAACACGCGCTTACTCCCCAGACAGCACACGTTCAAAAAGCACATCAAGTTCTCGCTCTGAATAGCGACGACACGCAAGAAAACTCTCCTTCACCGCCGCTGCCGTCTGTTCATCCAAGCTCAGACTTTTTGTATCCCGCAGATAGAGGACGAAATCTTCAAAAACCGAAAGCGGCAACCACGGAAATGCCACCTCAAAAATGCCATACCAGTGACCATACGCGCGCGCTTCTACAGACGCAAAAGCCACCCCTTGCTCTTTTAGTGACCCACGCATGTCCGGATGCACGGTGAATACCTTTTGGTTCAAGAGATCACAGTACTCCTGATCCGAAAAAAGCTTACCAGTTCTCCGGATAAGCCCCATCTTTTCAACCGCAGACACATCTGCAAGGACAGAAGCAGTAACAAAGTTCAACCCCTGATCCTGTACCTCATAGAGCACATACCGCGCGCGTTGCGCACGCTCCACACTCTGCTTTAACTCACCTTTTTCCAAAAGGGGACGCAAAATAACAGCGGGTTCCACAGCGCATTGTCACACAACCGACTGGAAAAATCCAGCTTGCCGCACCTCCTTCCCTGAGATGGTCTGGCAAAAGCGTTTATAAACTCAGATCAATTACCGTCCCTGAGTCCTCCCCGTCCTCATAGCTCACCAGCCCACGCGCCGCACGAAATTCATCGAGCTGCTGGCGCAAATCGCTGACCTGCGCACGGAGGAGGGCTCGGTTTTTTTCATTCTGCGCATATACCTGCTCCTGTACTCGAGACAGATCACACCGTAACTGCGCAAGCTCCTGCACACCAGACGCCTGCTGCAGACACAGCTGTTCCATCGGAGCCAACGCCTTTTGCACACGCTGAACATCTCCAAGCAACGCTTCTTCAAGTTCCACATGACGCAACACCGTCTCTGCGTCCTGCGCCTCAATGGCTACCTGTTGCTGCTGCAACACCACCAAATACTGCGCAAACTTTTCCCGCTGCTCCTGCAGCAGTGCCTTCAAGCGCTTGAGAGTCGCAACCCGACGCGCTACCTCTTCGTCCGATACCCGCGCACCGTCCATGCACCCTACCCCGCAAGGTTCACGTTATATGAAGCAGGCGACGCAGAAGTAACGGAGGATGCAGGACTCCTGACAATTTGAAACCACGCCTCGCGCAACTGCCTCATCATATCGCGCACGGTCACCAATTCATCAGCCCGCTTCTGGATATTCGCGTGAAACAGCTGCTGGTTGAAATACGCGTAAATAGAAAGCAAGTTCTGCGCTATCTTCTCCCCTGCTTCCATGTCCAACGACACGGAAAGCTCCGTAATTATCTCTTGCGCTTTCAAAATATGACGGTGCACCCGCTCAATATCAGAGGCGGGAATCTTTTGCACGTCCATAAGCTCAATCGCACACCCCAACTGCTTAATCCCTTCGTCGTACAACAGCAAAATAAGCTCACCCTGACTCGCCGTCTTCACATCCACCTGTCGATACGCACTCAGCGCGGGATCCTCATACGCCATAGCAGCCTCCATCGTAGCAAAACAATAGCGCCAATATCGACCACAACACTAACCCGCCTTAAGTACCGCCGCAGCCCCCTGCCTATCCCCTGATACCGTGCCAGACTGGGAGTGTACACTCTGAAAAACACTCCGCGCCTTTAAATACAGGATATCCCCCCGCATCTGCACCTTCCCCAGCACCCGAATTGGTTTTTGCGGGTCTACGGAAACCACAAAATTACAAAATACCGGCACAATCCCCTCAAGCTTTGTCAGTCGGTCATACCCAACAAGCAGATTAAAACTCACACTCCGCTCCGTCCGTTTGACGTTCGCCGCCATCCCTTGCCACACCACCCAGCAATCCAGGTATAGCCCCTTTTGCTCACGCACCTGCACATATGGATAATTATCTTCGTCGGGAAACGTATCAAAGGTCGGAAGCGCAAAATAGTCCATGAGCATACGTGCCCGGCGTTTAATCGAATGCGACGCATTGGAGGCAAGCAGCTTATTTATTTCCACCTGTGCTGCATTGTCCTTGAACGTCTGAAAGTATTTTTGCGCATTGGCGTACGACTGCAAAACATCCTGCTTACTCAGCGTATACCGGTATGAACCGCTGCCTTCAAGCGGCCGTGCGTACTCCTCCTTCGTGAGCGTTAAAAACGATACGTCTGCACGCGAAGTCCGCGCAGTCCCCCTCCACAAACCTGAGTGCCACACACGCAATCCTGCTACACCCAACGCGCCGACTAACAGGGTACACAGGCATCCCACCCCTACCGCGCACACTACAGATCGGCGCCGATATTCGGCAACCCCAGGGCGTGGATACAAAGCCTTAACCTTTCCACTTTGAATAAAACCAGCAAGCGACTCAGGCGTATGGTGCGCTTTCAGCACGTTCAGACCCTTCTGAGCAAGCCGATGTTTGGGATCCGCATCGAGCACCGCGATATAACGTTCAACCGCACGGTTCGTATCACGCCGCTTGAGTGCCAGCGCTGCCTCCGCACACAACAGCGTCGGATGCGACATCTTAATCTGCCGCGCGCGACCCAAATACGAAACCGCACCGGTTACTATTCCCTCATGCAAACACGCAAGCCCCAGGTATAAATGAAAGACAAAGGATTCGTGATAATCCAACACGCAAGGCTCAAGCAGTTTGATCACCTCGCCATACTTTTCCTGCGCAAACTTCCTCTTCGCTCGATCCAGTACTGACAACGCCATAAGTGCTCTGCTTTACAAACATTACCATAACTTGCACGAACAACCACTGTCGCGTGCAAGCACCACGCAGCAAAAACTAACCCCTATGCATAGCAAGAAGCAGTATCCCCGCAGAAAAACAAGCGCTCTAGTACCCTACGAGCGACAGGGTCTCCTTACACCTGGACACCTTACGCCCCTGAACTGTCCTTGCAGAGAAGAGACCTCAAGGTACCGGAAAAAAAAGCAGAGCCTGACACTATCACATCCGCACCAGCGTCAAGCGCCTGCGGCAACGTGCGACAGTCGATGCCCCCATCAACCGAGATCATGTACGAATACCCCCGTTCGGTGCGCATCTGCACAAGTGCTGACACTTTAGAAAGGCAATGGGCAATCATCTGCTGTCCGCTAAAACCAGGATTAACCGTCATTACCAGCACTAGGTCCACGAAGGGCAGCACTTCACTGAGCGCAGCAACAGGAGTAGACGGCACGAGGCTAATACCCACCTTCACTCCCCGACCACGAATGGCATGGATAAGCCGGTGTGCATGCACCTCCGCCTCTATGTGAAAAGTTAAGAAGTCCGCGCCCGCCTGCACAAAATCCTCAATGAGGTCGGCAGGCCTACTGACCATCAGGTGAACATCAAACGGCAGGTGCGTTTTGCTACGCAAACAACGCAGCACCGGAGCACCAAACGTCAGGTTTGGCACAAAGTGCCCATCCATAACATCCAGGTGCACCCACTGTGCGCCGTGCGCTTCCAAATACACCAGCGCCCTATCGAGCGCAGAGAAATCTGCACTTAATAGTGAAGGTGCCAATGTAAAAGACCGCTCCATAGGTCCATGCTAGCAAACAAATCGAGCACCTGTAAATATGGATGCTGGCGTGAACAATCCCAAACATTCAAGACAGTGTCCTGCTTATCCTGTTGTATTTGCGCCCAAACCGATAGAAAAATATCCTTCCCGCGGGTAGGCTGACCCCGTCATGGTGACTCCGAGCCAACACGCGCTCCTTGCAGAAGGCGTAGCACACCTAACGGACGCGCGCACCGCACCTGCTCTTTGCGCTCTCCTGAAACAGTATTTGGAAGAACTTATTCTCTTTAACACGTGCGCACACCTGGTGCATGTAACACACACAGAGGAACTTATCACACACCACCTATTAGACAGCCTCAGCGCCTGGCCACATTTCACCAACGCGCGCGCTATCGCCGACATCGGATCTGGCGCGGGCTTGCCAGGGATCCCGCTTGCCTGCGCACTCGCGTTGTATGCACCAGAAACAGAACTGACGCTCATCGAGCGGCGTGAGAAACGCATAGCATTCCTTGAAAATGCCTGCGCGCGTCTGGCGCTCCCCCACCTTCGTATCGTGCACGCGGACGCGCACGACCTCACTCCCTACACGTATGACGCAATCACCTTTCGCGCTCTGTGTCCCCTCAACCACCCAACGGTATATATGCTCCTGAACAAACTGCGCCCTGGCGGCGTAATACTCGCGTACAAAGGGAAGAGAAAACTCATCGAACAGGAAACGCGTGATTTCCTCCCACAGTCTTGCTCTGTCTTCCCCCTCCATGTTCCCTTCCTCCACGAAGCACGGCACCTCGTTGCCATACACACACCCTGCGCAGCGCCTCCCCAGTGACACAGGAGTACAGCAGAGAGGAGAACATACAAACGGTGTGCCCATTACTTGGACGCTGCGGATACCCGCTTTCGTAGCTGGTCGAACTGCGCCTGATCGCAGACAAAACGCTTCGCTGCCGCACCACGGCGCACTATTTTGAGTGAGCGAATCGTATCTCCCGCTATAATTGCGTGCACCACTTCCATACCCTCAACGACTTTGCCAAACACGGTATGCTTTCCATCCAACCACGGCGTAGCCACGTGGGTAATAAAAAACTGCGAACCGTTCGTTCCTGGTCCTGCATTTGCCATTGACAACACTCCTGGGCCGTCGTGTCGCAACGCAGGATCACATTCATCGGGGAATTGATAGCCAGGACCTCCCGTCCCATTTCCCTGCGGGTCTCCCCCCTGGATCATAAAATCTTTGATAACACGGTGAAACGTTAACCCCTGATAAAAAGGACGACCCTTGCACACCGCCAACGTTCCCTCTGCTAACCCCACAAAATTACACACCGTAAGCGGCGCCTTTTCAAAAAAAAGCGAGAGAATAATCGTTCCCCGATTTGTTTCCATTACCGCATACATACCGTCAGCGACCGCCAACCCTTCCTCGCGTACCATTTTTTCCTCCGCACACCCGATCCTGCCAACGAAGCAGAACAACATCACCCCCACACAGACGCGCCACACCTGCGTATTCATATCGCACCCCCGGTGTGACACACCCGCACCTGCTTGTAAAGCCCTTCCCCCTCACTTCTGGTTTCTACCCCACTGATCCCATGCAGCGTTGTATGAATAAGCCTCCGCTCATAGGGATTCATTGGCTCCAGCAACACCGATCGCTTGCTCGCACTTACCTGATCTGCAGTAGCATATGCCATGCGGATGAGCATTTCTTCCCGTCGGATGCGGTAATTCTCACAGTCAAGCACAACCTTCACCCCTTTAGCACCAATTTTGGTAAAAAATACATTCGCTAATAGTTGCAACGCATCGAGGTTCTTCCCCTTCTTTCCAATCAAAATTGCAGAATGGCTTGAGTGCAATCTAACCACCACCCGATCTGACTCCCGTACGAAGGCATCGATTGTCACCGCGTAGCCCATTGCGTGGAATACATGAGATAAAAAAGCACGCAGCTGCGCCCCAAGATCTGCAAACTGCTGCTCACTCAACACAGAAACCGGATCGTACTGCGCATGCGTCGCATGACCCGGCGAGGCGGTGACCGCCGCTACATGCACACGAATACGCGCAAAACCCTTCTTGAAAAGAGAGGATTTTTGTATCTCCAGTATCTCCACATCAAACTGATCTGCTCCCAATCCCAGCTCTGCAGCGGCACGCGCAATGGCGTCCTGTTCTGTCTTGCCTTCAAACTCATACACCATACACCGACTCCTGCATCAGGTTTTATTCTTGTTAGCCGTACGCTTCATCACCAACTGCTGTACAAGCGTCACTCCGTTCATTGCCGTCCAATACACTAGAAGACCCGAGGGCGCATCATAAAAGAAAAAGAAAAAGAACAACGGCATCACATAGGTCATAATCGTCATGGATGTTTTTTGCTGCTCTGTGTGCGGTACCTGCGTCAACTTACTAAACATAATTTGAGAGACTACATACAAAACTGGCAGCATACGCATTTGAGTCCACTGTGTCACCGGCAATGCGAACGGCAGTGTCCACACGCTGTCTGCCAACGAAAGATCAGGAATCCAATACGGGATAAACATCGCACCACGGAACTCGAAGTAGTTATTGAATAACCGATACATCGCAAAAATAATAGGCATCTGTACAAGCGTTGGGAGACAGCCTGAAAGCGGATTGTACTGCGCTTCCCGGTAGAGTTTCGCCATTTCCTCATGTATCTTCTGCGTATTCCCTTTGTACCGCTCTTGAATACGCTGCATGTGTGGCTGCAGTTCTTGCATCTTTTGCATAGCGATAAAGCTCCTTTTCGTCAGCGGGAAAAAGAGCACCTTTATTGCAATCGTCACCAAAATAATTGCCACGCCCCAATTAGGAATGAGGGTGTAAAACAAACGCAGGAGCCACTTAAGGAGCACCTCAAGCGGATAGAGAATACCACCGCTTACTGCCACCGCATCGATATACGTGCGCTCAAGCCCATAGGGATTTCGAGAGGAAACGTTGTACGCACTCAAATACTGCTCTGCGCACGGGCCGATGTACACACGATAAACATCTGCAACCGCAGGCTGCGCAACAGCGCGGCGCACAAACGCGATGTGATGCTGCACAGCTGTTTCAGCTTGGGGAGCCGATAGCACTAGTCTTTTCAGACTGTCCGCATCATTGGGCAAAACGATGAGCGCAAAGTACTTACCCGAGACACTCGCCCAAGAGACAGGCGTATCTACCTGTTCACGTCCATCTCCTTTCAGAGCATACGTTTTCGCCTTGCCACCAGCACCTACCATGAAGGTGCGAAACTCATACTTGTCCGCCGCATTCCGCTCAGGCCCGATCTCAGGCGGTGTGCGCAGGGTATAACTTGCTGCCCCAAAGTCAAAGCCATTCGCCCGCGCAAGAACAGTAGTCGCTGGGCCAGCATTCGTCTCCGCCACCGCGCGCACCTTCGCCCCTTGCTGGCTGTCTTCCCGCTCCTCTAGAACATCTGCACTCAGGGAAACGTGCAACTCAAACATGTAATTATCAGGATAGAATACGTATCGCTTCGCCAGCACGAAAGGAGTCCGTGTACCGTCAGCATGCTGCGTGGCAACACTGCGGTAAAAACCTATGGAATGCACGCCACGCGCGTCTATCTCCTGCTTTACTTGGAAAAGTGCATTCACATTCGGAGCATACTCGTCCCCCAGCGCGAGCGAGAAAGCTCGATGGTCTGGACGTGCCTGTTCCACCATTTCTACGTACTCACGTCGTTGCGCCGCATAGTGCTCACGCAACTGATACGAAAGAATATCTCCACCACGATTGGTAAACGTCACTTGCACTAGCGGGGTGCGTACCACATACGTGCGCTCTACACGCTCTTCAGTTTCTGATTCGGGGAACACCAGCACCTGGCCGGAAGGATGCGCAGCAGGCTGCGTGGTCTCTTGCGTATCTGCTGCACCCCCGTGAGCACTTTGAATGCGCGTCTCCTCAGGTACGGCCGACAGGGTGTGTTTCGCAGCAGAGTGCGAGGAGGATGCAGACGGATACAAAAGTTCCTGAAGGAACGAAGCTCCCACAAGCACTAACACCGACAATACGACTGCAATAAACATATTTTTTTTCATCACGAACACTCCTGCGCGTCTGTTTGCAATGGGAGTACGTCCTTTGTTGGTACTGGGTCGTAACCACCTCGAGCAAAAGGATGACAACGTACAATTCTCTTTACAGTAAGAAAAAGACCCCATACACATCCATGTACTCGCACGCTCTCATAGGCATACTGCGAGCAACTCGGATAATAACGGCACGAAGGCAAAAGGTGAGGGGAAAGAGCGCGCTGGTAAAAACGGATCAGCGCGAGCAACAATCCACTAAATACCCATGCACACAAACGACGCACACTCACGGCCTATTCCTGCCTTTCAGCGGTAAATTCAGAGAACAGACGCGCGCGATCGCACAACACGCACAGCAGCCGCTGATACGCCGCAAGGCTGTCTTCCACAACGGAAACCAAGAGGACCAAATCAAAACCTGGAACGAGAGAACTTTTGAGCGCACGGTACGCCTCTTTCGAAAGCCGTCGTGCGCGATTGCGCGCGACGGCTTTTCCATAGCCGCGCCGAAATGTAGCAAGGAACCGACTACACGTACACCCGTTTGGCAACACAAAAAGACACGCGCGCCCGTAGCAAAACCTACGTCCCTGTTTGAACACTGCACGCACCCGGCAGGAACCGCGCAACCGTTCGCAGGCATCAAACGTAACGCGGACGGTGGAACAACGCGAAGAAACGCGTGAGGCAGCCACAAGGCCTAGTAAGGTTTTTTCTCGTCAGAAACGGTGAGCTTGCGTCGTCCCTTCGCACGACGACGCCGGAGTATCGCGCGCCCACCACGCGTTGCCATGCGCGCGCGAAAGCCAAATTTCCGCACGCGTTTCCGCCTGCTTGGTTGATAGGTCCGCTTCACCGATTTCTCCTCCCCCTGCTAAGAACACGAGGGTCCACTCTGTACCAAAGGTACCGGAGGCGTCAAGATCCCCTTCTTGTAGGGGGAACCGGCTCCTCGGGAGGAGCCGCGTCAGCACCTTTAATTCGAAATGTTTTGCTCACAGAAAAAGGGATAGGAGTGTGCGCGCCCCGTTTCTTGCGATAAGTGAGGCTTTAAATTCCGGAACGGTCTCCCATGTTCATTAAATAAGGCGCGATATCCCTCTTCTTCCCGCAAAAAAAGGCGAAACCAGGCTGATATCAGGCGACGGTACAACGCGAACGATTCCACACTCAGCGTTTTGTTGTACGTAAATCCCCACACTTCAAAATATTTATCCGTCCCCGCCCCATGTCCCATACCTTTTAGCGACAAAAAGCACGCAGGCACATCCTGTGGTAAACACTGAAAGAACTCATACGACCGTTCAGGATATGCCAACATATCCTTTGTTCCCGTCAGAATCAGCACCGCAGCACGTACCGAGCGCAAATCAGTTCCCAGTTGCTCGTTTTTTCCCCCAACCATGTTCACCATATCAGCGCCCCCGTTAAAGGGATGCAACGCAACTACCGTTCGAATACGCTCAGGGTACCGATTTGCATAGTGCAGGGCAGCTGTACCACCCATCGAGTGTCCCAACACCCCTACACGCGTAAAATCAACCTTTCGATACAGAGGAGAGCCCTCCTGCTCATTTACGCGCTGCATAAGCGCATAGACACTATCAAACGTACTCAAAAAATCGGGTGGCCGCCGCTGAGCTCGCGACGTAAACACCACCGTGACAAATCCCTGTGCAGCCAGAAAGCGCGCTAACGCACGCTGATAATCTTGCGTGCTATTCCATCCGTGCGAAAGCATGACAAGCGGATACGTACCCTGATGCGCTGGATAATACACCGAGGCAGGATAACGCAGATGCACTCGGTCAGTGAGTTGCTCATCAAACTGATTATCACGCACAGTACGCTTGTGCATTTTATTCAGAAGAGAGACATCATCGTTACACGCCGCCACTTCGAAGACTTCTTGGAAAGTAAGATCCTGCGCACGCAAGAAAAACGAGAAGAAAATACTAAATGCCAACCCACACCATTTTTTCATCACACACCCGCACAGAAACAAGCATAGCAACGCCGCCGCTTACACGCCCGCTCCGTTTGCCCGTGACCGCTCCATCACTTTACACGTGCTGCAGCACGTCCTTACCGTCACTTAGCGAAACAGATTCATCAGCAGCATCGGCACTGAAATTAAACTGCCAATCATTGCCCCTATGCTTGAAAGCACCACCACTAACAGTACATGCGCAAACTTATTGCGATACCAGCCACGGAACGTAACAATATCGTCTGCCAGGCGCTCCATATCCGCCACTTGCGGCCGGCACACCCATGCCTGCGCAAAACCCGTAAACAAACCCACCCCGATCATCGGCGTGAGTACTGCAATTGGCGCCCCCACAAAACCCACCACTATGCTGAGCGGATGTCCGAGTGCACACAACGCCCCCAGTGCTGTCATACTCCCGCTCCACCACAGCCACTGCATCAGTGCATCGCGCGATGCGCCTACGCCGCCAGCAAAAAAGCATGTCACCACTACCCCCACCAGCAGCAACGGAAACAGCCAACCTAACAGCTGCCCCGCATGCGGAGAACTACCCACCGTTTCTAGATTCGCCACTTCAGCCGTGCGTGCTCCGCACGCAAACTCATACAAACACCGTTGCACACCCGCCACGCTCCCTGCGCTGACTACTGCCATTACCACTTGGCTGTCCGCCGCCCAAATTTTGGAAGCCAGATATTGGTTCCGCTCGTCCACCAATACCCCCTTTACCGCTGGTAGGAACGAGACAATCTCTTGCATTAACCCATCCATCGCGCCGTGCGCACACAGTACCGCAACGCGCTGCTCACTCAACTGTTCCCCGGTAAACGCCACACTCAGCAACACTGCCAGCAGCTTTGCTCGGCCCCAGGGATTTAACACGCGCCAGGCACGTCTGAGCGTCACCTCAATAGACCGATCGATATACGCTACCTGGGCAGAAAGCTCCGCTGCCACCTCAATTGCCGCTTTCACTTCATCCCCAAGTCTTACGCCAGTACCGGAACTCAGACGTTTCTGAAACGCAGACAGGGCTAGAGTACTGAGGAGAAAGAAGCCTTTCCCTTCACGCAAAACTCGCGCAAGGTCATATTCCTGCCACTGGCGCATCCCCAAGAGGTCCTGCGCACGCGCATCGTCCACTTCCACACACACACACTGCGGACGCCTCGCACGAATCGTGCGACGCACGCACTCAACGGCTTCCTGAGAAGTACAGGCTACCCCCATAAGCACCACACGGCGAGACCCGAACTCAAGACACGTCAGCTGGTGATCCATAACCACTTTTAAAGGTAACCTTTACCCGAGACTCACGCCATCAACTAGTCGCACCTCGCCGAATGTCCCTCCCACACACGGTGGCGCCCAAAACGGCCTAGGGATTCGTACGCAGCGACGATGACCTCCTTCGTAAACGCCCAAGAGCACTCACCGCAAGTCGGTGCTCAAAGGAAGAAGGAGCACGCGCCGATTCTACTTCACCGTAATGTTTCTCGGCAAGCAGATGCCGCCCCCCGAGTTCGTAAAAAAAGGCAAGGTAAAACGAGTACCTTATACGCTGGGGCACCGACTTAATTTTAGATATACGGGAAGCCATATCCTGTTCCCCACTCAAATCGACAAACAAGCGACACAAAAAATACTCCACTTCCCGTCGCGTTCTATCTACGGTCCGAATAAACGTCCGCATAAAGTGCTGCGCCTTGTGTGCCTGACCCATCTGACACAAACACAGCGCCGTCATGAGCGCATACGAGATATTCGTTGGGGCGTAGGTAAGCGCAGTTGCAAAAGCCTCACGCGCCTCTTCCCACCGCTGCTGCTCCCAAAATAGCACTCCTAAGCTTTCGAAAGAAAAATGGTATTTCGGATACAGCTGCACCGCGCGCTGATAGTGCTCAATCGCTTTCTCCGCTCGCCCGAGCTCGTCGTAAATTCCCCCCAGATAAATGTGGGCAAAATACGCATCAGCAGAAAGCGCCACTGCGCGCTCGAACGCCGCTGCCGCACGCTCCTTTTTCCCCGCCTGGGACAAATACGTGCCGAGATCTGTCCAATATGCAGGATCGTGCGGATCAAGCTGCACCACACGTTCCAGATCCCTAATAGCTTCGAGCACTCGGTTCGTTTCCGCTTTCACCCGCGCACATTCTGCAAGCGCGCGCTCATGTTCAGGCGTATCCTGCAGTACCTGTCGGTACTGTGCCTCTGCCTCTTGCATCTTTCCCTGCAGATAGTACACCTTCCCCAAACCTACCCGCGCGTCCTGCGCACGCGGCTCCACGCGCAGCGCGCGCGAGAAAGCCTGCACCGCCTGGGCATAATCATTAACACTTAAAAAATCGTAACCGCGTTCAGTCAGTGCCCACAGATCGTGCGGATCCTGCGCAAGAATCTTTTCTACGTACTGTTTCTTCTTGCGCACATCTCGTTTCGCCTGCGCTATCATTGCGTGTGCGTACCACAGTTGCACCGTTTCAGAAGCCGTAGGACCGTCCTGCCCAAGCTTTTCTGCAAGCTCCTGCGCGTGCGTCAATTTCCCTGCGGAAATGAGCGTAGAAAGATACAGGTATTGGATACGCTTTTCGGCACGATGCTCAGGGCTCAACGTATCGAACAGCTGCAACGCCTCTTCCCACCGCTGCTTTTCCAACAACCCACTGAGCTGAGCTGCAAAACGGATATTAGGATTTTCGCTTTTTAAAAGCTGTGCCCGCTCGCTCTCCCGAGCGCTGTTCGATCCAGTACTAACACAAGATACAAAGAGCGCACCTAAGAGCACACTCACCTTAAAAAGAGTGCCATACCGCACACCGACCCCCTGTACCGCACGCTGCCGACACCCGCGCGTCGCTGAATTCTCGGCGTCTTTCTTTTACCTTTTTATTTAAATCGCAGAGGAACTTTCCTGGAGCTCCCCCACAAGAGCCATGCCCTTGACCTGAGAGGGAAAATCAGCTTATGCTTCCGCCGATGGCGTGCGGGGAGTCCTGGGAAGAGCTCAAATATCGTGAAGTTTTTGAGGAAGAATTGAGCGCGCTCGAGCACCGTCGCCAGCGCGATCCGACGTGCAGCGTCTCGGATATCGAGGCGGTTCTGGAAACTCTTTATCTCATGGATGGGAATAATCAGGATGGGCGTGGGAACCCCCGTCAAATCGGTCTGGACGCTACCATAGCCGCGTACGAGCAGTTTCTGTGCGAGTGGAGACGCCAGCTGAGCACTGCCTCGCCCCTGAGCATGGAAAAGAAATGAAACACCCCTCGGTGCGCGTATGCTGCTTTGCGTTCGCGTCCTGTCTTCTTTGTGCAGGCTGCTCACTGAAAAGGCTCGCCTTTTCCTCTCTCTCCCACACGCTCGCTCCCTTTCCTGAGGGGGAACTGGACGCGCACCTTTCGGACGCCGATTTTACGCGCGTTTTCACCGAGGAAGATGATCTTGATTTAGTCGCCCAGTCCCTCCCACTGGTGCTCAAGGTGTACGAAGCGCTGCATCTGCAGAATCCCGCGCACCGAGGACTGTCCCTCGCTGTCGGCAGGCTCTATATCATGTACGCTAATGCTTTTGTCCAGACCCCTGCTCAGTATTTGCCAGAAGACGAGTTTGAGGCGCAGAACGAAGCCTATTCGCGCGCGAGGAAACTGTATTTGCGTGGCGCGCGCTATGCGCTCTCCTCGCTAGAAACCGCATATCCGGGCTTCACCCGTGAGGTATTCTCCGGGGATGAGCAACGGTTGCACAAGGTACTTTCTCGCTGTACGCGTGTGGATGTGGGCACCCTTTACTGGGTAGGTACGGGGTACGTGGCGGCGTTCGCCCTTACCCCTCTGGGAAGCGCGCTCCCAGACACCGTGCATGCGGCGGTGATGATGCTTGAGAGAGCCTGCGATCTGTGGCCTTCGTATCAGGAAGGAGCAGTCTGGAACGTACTGACCAAGTTTTACGCCGCAGCACCAAAGTCTTTCGGTGGGGGGATGGAGAAGGCACATACCGCGTTCGAACACCTTACGCGGTACTGCAGCGCGCACGACCCTGATCACCACATCACATACGCTGATGCGCTGTGCATACCCCTTAACAATCGTGCAGGTTTTGACGAGGCACTCGATCGCGCTCTTGCCATTGACCCTGAGTCGGTGCCGCATAATAAACTACTGGTGATCCTTTCTCAAAAGCGTGCACGTTGGTTAAAGGCGCACGTGCAGGATTTTTTCTTGGATTGAGAATAAGCAGAATTCGTGGTGCAGGTAGTCTCCCTGCACAGGACGCGCGTTCTTGTGTAAAAAATTACTTTCTGCAAAAGGAATGTCTGTATGCGAACGTACTTTTTCATGAGTGTCTGCTCGGTACTCACCTGTTTTGGCCTCTATGCAAAAGAAAAAGTGGTGTTGAAGATCGCTTCCATTGCCCCTGCACGCTCCATCTGGGAAACGGAGCTGAAAAAGCTTTCAGCAGAATGGAGTGAAATTACTGGCGGTCTGGTGTCCATGAAGTTTTATAACATGAGTTCGCTCGGAGGAGAACGAGAGGGAATTAGAAAATTAAAATCCAGTCGTCCTGGTCAGGCAGCTCCTCTTGATGGAGCTGTTTTCAGTTGTTTAGGTCTGAGCGAACTCGCGCCAGATTCCGGTATCTATACGCTCTCGGTCCCCTTTCTCATTCAAAATGAGAAAGATTTAGAACGAGTTCTGCATGAGCTGCGCGAAGATTTAGACAGACCCTTCCGCGCAGCAGGTTTTCGCGTCATCACGTGGACGAACGCCGGTTGGCTTTCTTTTTACACACGCGCGCCGTACGCATCGTTAGGACAATTAAAAAAACAGACTATCGCCCTTTCCAGCCTAGACAGCTCGGTCCTCGGTACCTGTCTTAGAATATGCGGTTTTGACATCAAAGATGCACCGAACGAGCGCTTTGCACCGTTACTGAAAGCAGGTAGCATCGACGGTTTTCTTTCAGTGCATTTGTTCACCTGGGCAACCGGTTTTTACCGGTACATTTCGTACGCGCTCGACACTAAGATTTGTCCTGCGGTAATCGGTATGCTCATCTCAGACGGGTCATGGGCGCGAATCCCATCGCGCTACCACGACGCTATGCTCCAGGCAGCTACACGCGTAAGACAGCGCCTAGCTAATAACCTTGAGACACTTGATCGCGAATGCAGCAACAATATACAGAAAGCCGGGGTCTCCATCGTCCGTCTTACCCCGCAGGAAATACAGGAATGGCGTACCGAGTTCGCTGCAGACGTCAAGCGCATCCAGGCGCGCTTACCTGGCATGTTGAACATGACTTTGTACGAGAAGATCAAACACCTCTTGTACAGCGCACAGCGCTGAGCTTAGCCGGTATAAGGGGAAGGCGATGTCATGAAGGGTGCACGGGGACAACTGGTTTTGCGCAGCATAGCGCTTCTGCTCATTGGGGCGCTCATGCTGCTGCCGTTAATGCTTTTTTTAATTGAACGGATATTCGGTTTTCTTGCGCGGGGCGTAGGTTCCGAGGTGTTCTCCGCGCACGAGGACTTCATTTTCCTTTTTTTCTCCTCTTCTGACGCCGCGGTTGCACAGTTAGCCTTCGTGTTTTCCTGTGTTGCAGGCATTTACGCTGCGCGTGAACGTAAACACTTGGGTGTCACCCTGTTCTCGTGCGACGTGGACAGACCGATGCACCGCGTTCTTTCCTTCCTCTCTGCGATCTGTACGGTGGCAGTGCTCAGCGCTTGCTTTTTTGCGTCTGGACCGAATATCGTCGCAGTTTTTCGCAAAGAAGAAGCTGTGTGGGGAGTGCCGTTACGCTGGATTTTTACCGCGCTGCCATGCATGTACGGCGCGCTTCTTTTTCACTACGCAAGAGAAGTCAAGTTTCGTACGTGCGTCATCGTTGGACTTTTAGTTGGCGTGCTGATAAGCACAGGATCCATCGCCTCTGTGCTTTTCCATCTCTTTGACCTGACCGTACCCCTGCTGGATAGTGTCTTTCACGGCTGGGTAGCAGTGGGTACACGACTCTTTTGGCCGTTCGTGCTTCTCCTTCTTCTGCTCGCTGCACAGGGTCTCCCGCTTTTTATTACGCTGCTTGCCATCGCGTATCTGGCGCTGAGCGTCGATGGAGGATACGTGGATACCCTTCCTCTCGAGGGGTACAAGATCCTCACGGATACGGGAGGAATCGTAGCGATTCCGCTTTTTACCACTGCAAGTCTGCTGCTTGCACGCGGCAGTACTGGAACGCGTCTGCTTCGCTTGGTAAAAGAAGCGGTGGGCTGGCTGCGTGGAGGAGCAGCAGTTGCCTGCGTGGCAGTAGCGGCGCTGTTTACGTCATTAACCGGTGTATCGGGGGTGACAATCTTGGCCCTAGGAAGCTTATTCAAGCTGATTCTCACGGGTAACAAATACCCCGAGCACGATGCAGAAGCGCTCATTACCTCCTCTGGCGCCATCGGACTCCTATTTCCACCCAGTGCAGCGATTATCATTTTTGGCGCAACTAACATTCTTACCGTACATATTGTGGATTTGTTCAAAGGTGCATTGCTTCCCGGGACATTACTTGCGCTTTCTGCCATGTGCTTAGGGGTGGCAAAAGATCGCACACAGGTCCGTCCATCCTTCTCCTGGCGGTTGCTTGTCCGTGCCGTAAGAGGAAGCGTATTTGACCTTGCCCTGCCAGTGTGTATTAGCCTGGGCTATTTTTCCGGTACGCTCAACCTGCTGCAGTGCGCGTCGCTGACAACTCTCCTGGCTTTTGTATTAGGTACGTGGGTGCGCAGGGATTTCACCGTGAAGGAAGCTTGCGCAACCGCCCTTGAGAGTTTGCCTATCGTCGGTGGCATTTTAATCATTGTCGCAGCAGCGAAGGGGCTGTCCTTCTACCTGGTGGATGCAAACGTACCGGACACCCTCATCGCGTTTCTGCAGCATGCAATTTCATCAAAGTATGCGTTTTTGCTCCTTTTAAATGTACTGCTGCTGGGTGTCGGGTGTATCATGGATCTGTATTCGGCGATCCTGGTAATTTCTCCCCTAGTGCTACCCCTTGCAGTGCATTTTGGGGTACATCCGGTGCACGTGAGCGTCGTTTTCCTGATGAACCTTGAGCTAGGTGCGCTGACCCCGCCGATTGGAATGAACTTGTTCATCGCGAGTTTTGCATTCGAAAAACCGATTGTGCATCTCACGCGCGCTATTGCACCCTTCTTGCTAGCACAACTGGGAGTGCTTCTTCTTACAACTTACATACCATGGCTCAGCACTGCATTCCTGTAGCACCGCGTTCCGGCCACAAGTCTGAAAAAGTTGAAAAGAAACGCCGCAGGCATGCTGCGATCCCCGTTTTATGCGCCGGGTGCAGCCTCCCTGCGGGGATTCAATTGTCTGTATACCTTTTCCGCCAGGCCGAATCCACCCTGCGCGGCTAGCTGCGCACTAAAATGCTCATAGAGGGCGTCTTCGTATAACCTTCCTGAAAAACTCTGTTCACCTGCAAGCGTCTGCCCGCTCAACGTCTCGCGCATAGACTGCACCATCACTCTCACAAACAGCGTTTCAAGCTCCCGAGCTTGAGTGTACAGCGCATCATTCTTTTCTGCAGAACAGGCAGCACCTTGCTGCGCAGCGGACAAGCATGCCGCGAAAGAACCACTACCTTCCATTTTCCCTGTCTTAGACAGGGAAACGGAAGGAACAGACTGCATCCCCAATGACAATACACGGTGCACGTTCACCTTTCAGTCTCCTAACGCTTGAGCGCCACTGCTGTGCCGAGCATGTTGTCACTCGTTTGAATTGCTTTTGAATTAAACTCATACGCACGCTGGGCGACAATCATGTTCACCATTTCACTTACTGTAGACACGTTTGACATTTCCAAAAACTTATGCTCAACCTTTCCGAATCCTTCAAAACCCGGCCTTCCGGGAATTGGCTGGCCGGACGCAGGTGTTTGGGTAAACACATTCCCCCCCTCTGCTGCAAGCCCCGCATTGTTCGCGAAGCGATACAGCTCAAGCTGTCCTACCTCAACCGGATCTCCCTGTTCTCCGACTCGCACCGTAACGCGCCCATCTTTGCTAATAGCGATACTGTGTTCTACGTAGTTTTCGGGAAAAATAATCTCTGGAACGAGACGCAACCCGTTTGAGGTCACCAATTGCCGCTCCGCATCCACCTTGAACGAACCGTCGCGGGTATAAGCATAGGTTCCGTCATATTGCAGTACGCGAAAAAACCCCTCACCCGCAATAGCCACATCTCCGCTCACGCCCGTGTGCTGGAGCGAACCTTGTTCGAAGAGGCGCTGCGTTGCAGCGAGTTTCACCCCGTGTCCCATCCGTACCCCAACAGGGGTAAGTGTGTCCTCAGTTGCAGGCGTACCCGCGGTGCGTATGGTCTGATACAACAGGTCCTCGAACTCCGCACGCTGTCTTTTAAAACCAGACGTATTCACATTCGCTAGATTATTCGCTACCGTGTCGATGTTTGCCTGCTGGCCGTTCATCCCCGTAGCAGCGGTCCACAAACTTCGTACCATTCACACCTCCCTCTCACTCCGCTACACGCTATGCTCGTCTATATCTTCTTTACATTCTATAAAACATGCGGACAACTACTTTGCACGCACCACTTCGTTCCACAATCTGCCCATCATTCCATCTTCTGCTTGAATAGTTTTTTGGTTCGCCTCATACGCGCGATTCACCTCAATCATACGAACCATTTCATTGACCACGTTTACATTCGACGCCTCAACAAAACCCTGCACTGCAGCCGGACGTTCAGGACCTTCCGCAGCAATAGGGGCCCCTGAAACAGGAGTTTGCATATACGTATCAGCACCCTTCTTTTGCAGGTAACGAACATTTTCAAACGTGACAATTTTCAGCCGATCTAAAAAAAAACCGTCAACGTCTGGCCTATCTATGGGACGTACATAAATCTCCCCGTTTTGATTGATCGTATAGTATCGCTCCTGCAGAAAAAGTGGACCGTTTTCTCCCAGTACTGGATACCCATTTTTAGTCATAAGGTAACCTTCTACACCGACTAGGAAATTCCCATTCCGGGTGTACTCTTCTCCCTGTGGAGTCCTAATTACAAAAAAACCCATCCCCTCAAGCGCAATATCCGAAGGACTTTGCGTTTGTTTAAGCGAACCCTGCTCAAATTCAGTGAACAGTTCATTCACCTCAACACCGAGGCCTAACTTTCCAACTATAGGAGAAACGTCTGAAGAACCGAAAGGGTTCTTCACCACACCATCGTCGTTTACACGACGCAATAGGAGCTCTGGGAAACTCTTGTGAACTGCTACATCTCGCTTGTAGCTTGTTGTGTCTACATTCGCTAGGTTTTGCGCAATAGCATCCAGCCTGTGCTGCTGCGCGCTCATGCCACTGGCTGCGGTATACCACCCTCGGATCATACGCCCCTCCGCTCCCCCTGGTATCGGGAGATAGAAAAGGGGAATCAAGAAAATTCTTTTGTCAGTGTGACTACTTTTTTGATATTCACTGAGCAAGTGCAATAATAGGATCGAGTCTTGAGGCCTGCAGCGCTGGTTTTAATCCAAAGAAAATCCCCGCTCCCAATGACATAAAGAAGGCTGTACGCATACCCGCAGTGCTCAGACTGAAAACAACTGTTATCCCCTCTGGAGAAAACACGGAAAAGAGCCCATAACTGAGCACCATCCCAAGAATAAGGCCACACACGCACCCCGCCAGGGTTAAAAGCACCGCCTCGAGCAAAAACTGCTGAACTATTGTTGCGCACGTCGCACCGACGGCCTTGCGGAGACCGATTTCTCTGCGACGCTCGGTTACGGTTACTACCATAATGTTCATGATATTTATGCCACCGACAATCAGCGAGACTGCAGCCACAACCGACAGCACTACACTCACCATACTCAGAAAGCTGCGAAAACTTTTTATTTCCCCCGCACCGGACCAAAGGCTCACAGAACCCGATTTGTTAGAGAAAAAGTCCGAAAACTCCCGGATACGTTTTTCCGCTGCGGCAATAACCTGCACATCGCGTACGCACACCTCCACCGCGTCTGCCACACGACCTGCACCCATTTCTAGAGAAATAAACTCACGGGGGACAAAAACCCGATACGAAGGAATGCCACTAATCAAACTCCCCTTTTCCTGCAAGACGCCTACGATTTCAAATGGGAAAGACAGTGCACGTTCTGCACCCGACGCCCGGGAAAGTATGGTCACAGTCATACGTTTACCCAATGCATTCCCTTCAGGAAATAATTCTTGCGCAAGCAAACCGCCAATCACCGCACAGTGACGATGGGTCTTAAAGTCCGCTGGAGAAAAGAACGTCCCATACTCAAGCTTAAAATCTTTTAACTCCAGCCACCGCGGCTCTACTCCCGTAATGTTCCGTTCCTTTCCCCCTGTGTGAGGAGAAGAAATAAGTGCCTTGAGGGAAGAATTGTAAAACACTCCCTCTATATCCTCGCTACTTTGTACAAGTCGCGTCCGATACGACTCAGTCGGCTGAAACATGATTTCGTCCTTCACATAATCCCACTCTGGCCTGACTCGAATGAGTCGGCGCTCGCCCTCGCCAACACTCTGGGCAAGACTCGCGTAGAGAGACTCGCCGATCGAGGTAATTACCACTACCGACGCAACCCCTACCGCAATACCGAGGAACGAAAGGGTCGTCCGCAGCACACGCTGCCTGAAATACAACAGGGTGTTCACGATATCTTCAAGCATATCCCTATTTGCAGAGCCGTGCGCTCTACGCGCGCGCCTCTCCCCTCCTACAGAAACCTGACTTCACGCACATGGCAACGCCACAGGACAGGCACGCGCACACACATCGCCTAGCGGTCTTCCAAAGACTGAATTGGGTCAAGACCCGCGGCTTGGAATGCTGGATACGACCCAAAACACACCCCAATAACTACTGACCCCGCAAAGGCAATAAACATGCCGACTACGCTAGGAGAAAACGTCATTTGAAAATCAAACGCATTCAATCCGGCGATAACAATCACGCTCAGTAAAAGGCCAAGCACAACGCCGCACAAACCACCTACGAACGTTAACGTGGCCGATTCTACCAAAAACTGATGAAGCACGTGCATGCGCGAAGCACCCAGTGCCTTTCGCAACCCAATCTCCTGGCGTCGTTCGGCGACCGTCACCAGCATGATGTTCATAATACCGATGCCACCGACAATCAGTGAAATAGCTGCGATGCCCGTCAAGACCATATTCATTGCCCGGAGAAAACTCCGCATCTGTTCAACGATAAGATGGAGGGAAGAAACTTCAAAGGCCTTCTCGTTACCGGTCAGATTGGTTAGCACTGACTTAACTTTGTCCTCAACATGCGCGATCGATCCAGAATCGTATACTTTCAAATCCATTGCATCGGCAATACGCCGAGAGAACTCTCTTGTCAGCACACTCCGTGGAATAAGCACCTGCGCTGCGGAGGAGAAACTAAAACCATCCTTTTCTTTGAGCACTGCAGCAACGCGCACGACCATCGGCAAGACCTTGTTTCGGCCAATAGGCACGTAGAGCGTTATGGTCTTTCCCACCGCATTCCCCTCAGGGAAAAGCCCCTCCGCCGTTTGTTTACCAAGAATAACGCTGTGCGTGCCCACAGCGTAGCCAATAACGCTTACGTCAGAGCCATAGGAAACCGTAAGACCTGAGGCGGCAAGCCAACCGTGTTCCACCCCCAACACACTGACGGCTCCCGCGTGCAAGCTCCGCCGACTCGCAGAAGCCTGCAAATAATTCAGATAAAAAAACCCCTGCACTCCTGCCACGCGCTCTTTAAGATGGTGGCGGACGTGCTCGGTGAGCACAAGCTGCCCGCGCGTCACCCCATCGTCGTGCGCGGCTACGGGCGCAACAGATATTATGTTGTTATTGTCTTCCTCGAACAACTTTTCCACGCTCGCTCCCAGCGAGCTCCCCAATGTTGCCACAACCACCACAGAAGTGATACCGACTACAATACCGAGGAGCGAAAGAACAGTACGTCCCCTGCGCGCATTAAAGGTGTGGAGTGCAGACAAAAAATCCTCACCCACCATCGGCTCCCCCGTGACCCCGCACGTGATCTCCTACTATCTTGCCATCTTTAAGCGTGAGAGAGCGAGAAGCCAGAGCTCCTACCCCCTGATCATGCGTGACAATGATAACCGCGGTACCCTTTTTATTAATTTCGATAAACAAGTCGAGCACAGAGCGACCTGTTTCTGAATCAAGGGCACCGGTGGGTTCGTCTGCAACGATAATTTTCGGCCGCGTGACCAGCGCGCGCGCGATCGCAACGCGCTGCTTTTGCCCTCCTGATAGCTCGCTGGGCCGATGAGCGAGACGATCGCTCAGGCCAACCTTGGCGAGCTCGTCTTCAGCGCGACGCCTACGCGCAAAATACTCAACTCCCTGGTAGCGAAGCGGGAGCATCACATTCTCTAAGACGGTGAGCGTTGGGAGCAAAAAATACTGCTGAAAGACAAAACCCACCGTCCTATTGCGCAGGTGTGCAAGCGCACGTTCGCTCATGCAGGCAGTGTTCTCCCCTGCAATGAACACGCTGCCTGATGAGGGACGATCGAGGCACCCTATCATGTGCATGCAGGTACTTTTGCCAGAACCCGAAGGACCAAGGATAGAAACAAACTCCGCCGGGGCAATTTCAAAGGAAACGCCGCGTAACGCATGGACAACCGCATCCCCCATGGGGAACACCTTACTTACGTTACAGACGCGAACAACGGGAGTCACTATTTCCTCGCTGCACTTTGGTCTTTGACGCGGTCCCCAGCCCCCAGCCCAGAAATTATTTTGACAAAGCCAGGAACATACGGCTCCACCGTAACCGGCACAGACTTTATCTTACCGCTGGGGAGCACTCGGTCCACGAACGGAGCACCCTTCTCGTACCGGAGGCCGTCTTGCTTCAGGACTAAAATTTCCTCCTGCTCCCCGGCAACAATTGCCCCGCTGAAGGAATAACCCGGCAGTATTTCTGGCAATTCATCGATTCTGATGGAGGCGTCAACCACGGTGCGCCCGACACTAGTAACGCGCGCGATGGACGGATAGGAAGTGACACTCCCCACCGCTTTCACGCTTGGTTCTGCGGGAAAAGAAATTTCAACGCGCTGCCCTACCTTGAGGCGCGAAGCGTCCACCTCAGGAATCTCGACATTTGCCTTGAAGTAAGAGCGATCGATGAGAGTGCCAAAGTAATCTTGAGGTTTCGCGTACTGTCCGGGAGAGAGCTTAAAAGCGGCAACAACGCCATCAAACTGGGCAGTGACGTAGCGTTCCCTCAGTCTTTTTTGGAGCATATTTCTCTTTAGCTTCATGATCTCCATTTTTTTAGAAACACCATTAATTTCTTCTTGTTCGATTGCAAACTCATGCTCGGCAAGGTCAAGCTGCTGGTGAGAGTTTTCAAGCGAAAAGAGGATTTGCCCCTTCTTTACCGTATCTCCCTCTTGCACCCGTACGGTGCGCACGATTCCCTCACCAGGGGACTCAAGCTTTTGGTGCTGAGCCGCTTCGATGTACCCCGAAATCTCAATTCTATTGAGCACCACCTCCTTACTCACACTGAGGGTAGGCGGCGGAACCCGACGCGGCGCCCACACCAAGCGGGGAAGAACAAATAAGAAGGCGAGAATTCCGACCACCATGGCGATGGTCGATTTTCTGTGTAGGAGTTTCTGTGCTGTGGTCATACAACTTCCTTCTTGGGGTATTCGTTAGAGTACTGGTCTGAACGAAGACGCAGTTTCAAGGTTAAACTTTAGTATTTTAATGTTGATCTTGGCCAACGTGATGAGCGCCTGTAGGTACGCGTGTTGGGCCCGGGCGTGCTGATGCGCGCCGATAGCTTCTCTTTCCAGCCACTTCTGGTGCGTTTGCGCACTCCGCCTGAGAATATTCAGTTCGGTGAGTGCCGCCTCTTGTTCCCAGCCGAGCGACTCGGCGGTGTGGCGCAGGCCAAGCACCTTACGCTCAGAAGCTTCGTACGCGTCTTGAAGCTTAAGCGCACTGAGCCGCTCATGAAGCTGCAGTGTCTGCCGTGAAAGCTCCTGATACTTAATGGAAAGCGGGTCCCACGTGAGCCGAAAATTTACCTCCACATGGGACCACTGCTGGTACGGTAAGTTCAATCCAAGCCAAAAGCCACCGCCGGGAAAGTCCATTCTGACATTTGCCAATATTCTCTTCAATGACTTACCCTCAGACCCCATCCCAGACTCCACATTAAACCCGTACGAGATAGCATCCACTGCACGCGCTTCAGCCTGAGTTTCCAAATCTTCCCTGTTCTTAAGAAACTCCCAGTCATTTTCCACTGAAAGCAGTGCGGTAGAAGATACGGGCTCCTGCGGAACTGCCTGCGCAAGCTGGAGCATGAATGTTTCCGGATCATTTCCTTCAAAGGCCCCGCACTTGCGCACAAAATCCTGATACAGGGCGGTGAACGTCTTGCGCGCACGACGGGCAACTCTCTCTGCGCGTGCGTGCTTGAGCGTTGCGGAGCGCAACTTTACCGAATGCGCTTGGTAGCGCTGTATGCGCATCGTGCGCACTAGGCGCGTGCACTCCTGCTCGGTTACCTGTGCTTCAAGCAGCGTGCTGTATGCGCTTAGCAGCTCATCGAGCTCAGCCAGGAACGCTTCCCGCGCAGCGTGCTGCCCCCGCAGGTGCGCCGCAAACGCGTCAAGCATGCTATTGCGCGCACGCCGCACCTGCAGCTGATGCTGCCGCCGCACCTTGGAGTACAGATCCATGCCAAAGAGCGCGGTCACGTCTGCCGAGGCGACACCATTCGTTTTGATCGCAATATCCGCTTTTAAACTCAAATTCTGATAGGTCGGAAAAAAAAGATGCACGTAGGGAGAAAGCGTCGGCGTACCGTTTGCAATACCCACGGCCCCGCTCCCATTCAGGTTGTGGTGTATGTGCCCGGTCCCCATCCTCAGGTCCACGATGGACTTTACCAACGCGATGTCGTAATTGTTCGCGGCAATTTCGTAGGCCATTTGCGGCGCCTGGTGTTCGTCACCGTGCTGCACACGCCACTGCAGCAGCCGTTCCCACAGCCGCGGACCGACTGTGCCGGGCGCTGCGCGTGCAGCCACTGCCCCTCCAGGGACCGGCAGAGCCGTGGGGACAAGAGGAGACGGCTGCTCCCCTTCCGCACGGGGCTCTGGCGCAGGAGGCACCGCTTCTGAAGCCGTGTGTGCGGGAGGAGCCGGCGTCCCCGGCGCAGGCACCGCCTGTTCCTGTGCACCGACTGCTGGCACCAAGGCGGCAAGCGCCCCCCACAGAGCGCACACCACGCACGACGGCCCCCACGGGCGCGCGCAAAGCATCCTGCGTGCGATCACCTTACCCCCCCCGTTGGATTGCAGCATAAGATGCCAGACTCCCCATGTTCATGTTTGGGTTCCAGAAGAAAGAAAATCTACGCGCGCGTCAATGTTGAAAATGAGTGCGTCTACATTCGCCTTCGCCAAATTGATAACCGCCCGTACGTAGTCCAAATGTACTGCCGCGTAGTCACGCGCGCCGATAACTCCCCGATCAAGTCCCTTCTTGTGCGCGCGGGCGCTTTCTGCGTACGTGTCCCGCTCTGCGCGTGCAGTTTCACGCTCCCAGAGGATATCCTCTGCACGCTGTGGAAGGTCTGCGATTACTTTCTCCTGCTGCTTCTTTTTCTGTGCATACTCCCGTGCCCCTAACGCATCGTGCAGGCGCTGATTTTTTCCTCGCAAATGCGCGTACCGGATTTCAAACGGATGCCAGTCCAGAGACCCGCCAATGCTTTTGGGCTTACCGGTGTAATCTATGGCCAGGGCGCTGGCTATTTTGACGCTTGGAAACGCAACGGAAAGCTCCCCGGTTCCTTCAGTTAGGGTAAAGCGGGTGTCCAGACGAAGCGCCACGGGAAAGTTCTGTACCGCCCGTTCCTCGCGCTCGTTATCTGCTGCCTCACGCGCGTTGCGCAGAGGGCGGGACGTATCTGCCTCGCAGTGCTCGGTGGACACCAGCGGCATTTCAGGAACGCTTTCAGCCAGCGCGAGCAGAAAGCGTTCCCGATCCGCACGTTTTTCTAAAAATTCCTGACCAGCAGAGATGATAAAATCCCGGTACTCTCCGTCAAACGCGTCTTGCGCCACCTTGAGCGCGTTCTGTGCCCGCTCCCGCTCGAGCGCTGCTGCGCGGTACACAATGGAGCGGTCCGTGTATCCAGCCACCTGCACTGACCGCTCTGCGTTCTGCTTTTGCGCAAACGACTCCTGCGCGTGCAACAGCTGCACGTAGGAATCCAACATTCGGCGCATGTCCTCGAGCACCTGCTTCTCACTTACGTGCGGCTCACAGGCGAGCGCTTCTTGCGCATCACGCAGCGCCTCGTACTTGGTGTTCACCGCAAGCACATGGCTGCGACGCACCGACGAGTACAAATCAATGCCTGCCCCCGCGTCGAGCGTCTTTTGCCAGCCGTTTCCTCCTGCCCCCCCTCCTCCATTCGGCTGCGTTACCGTCATACCAAAATGGGTGGTCAGGTTATAAAAGGAAGGGAATGCCACCGACGCCTTGGGCGTAATGCGAAACTTTACCCCATCGGCGTTCCACGCAATGTCCCCGGCTGCGATAGAAAGGCGCACCAAGGAATCAAGCCGCTGCTTATCGTACTGGCTCTGTGTTATCGTCTGCCGTCGGACAGCCTGCGCCGCCGCCGTACTGCGCTGCAGCCGATAGCGCACCACGCGCTGGTAGAGGTCGGTTCCCGCCTCTTGCGCGGCCGCCCGGGCGCTCACCGCCGGCGGTGCGCCGGGCGTTAACTCGCTGGCGATGAGCGCAGCGCCGCCCATCCCACCCAACACTGCATGACGCCACAGCACGCCTCCGGCGAACACACGCACGGTCGCCCGGCGCTTGCCATACGAACCACCCCGCGGACCGCTCACGGCACCACCTGTGGCACCAGGCCAAATGCGCGTACCACTCCCAGATTAAAACGCAACATATGCAACTTCGCGCACGCCGCACGCAGCTGTGCCACGGCATACTCACACCGCGCACGCGCGAGGCGATTTCCTTCCACTACCCCGCGCGCCGCGGCGCGCTCCACCTCGGCAAGATCTAAACGCAGCGCCTCGCGCGTGCGCAAGGCGGTTTCTTGTGCTGCAAAAAGCTGTTTGCCCTGCACCTCCAACCCCTCCATCTTCCGCGTTTCACGCGCCAGGGAATCTTCAAAATACTGCTCCTGTTCTTGCTCTTGCGCCCGCTCCTCCCGTCTTTCGAACACCTTATAGGCAATTTCAAGCGGATTCCACTGCGACTTTCCGTACACTCCCACCTTGTCACGGGAATGCTTACCCCTCTCCGCGTAGGGCACCTTTACCTCTACCTGCGCGTTCACGCTGGGCATATGCAGCGCCACCGTCCCGGAACCTTCAAGCGACTCGGTTCCGTCTCCCTTAAACAGAATGAAAGTCTTCCGCGTATCCATGTTCACGACAGCGCCCACCCGCACGGCGTACAAATCACGCTCCGATTGCTGCGCGGCGCGTTCAAGCAGTGCCATCTCCTGCGCCGCTGCAAGGCTGTGCGCATCTGTAGCATGCAAGGAAACGAGCGAGAGCGGCACCTCGCGCGGCACCGCCTCTGCAAGCTGCAGCAAAAAGTCTCTCCGTGCTTCATCCCCTCCGCCCACTGCACAGACGGCAGCGAAGGGATCACACACCTGCGCAAACAGGCGCTCTTCTTGTTCAAACTCACGCTGTGTGCGGTCGTACGCTAAACGGACGCGCCGGGCCTTTTCAGAGTGCTCAGAAAAACCTGCCGCACGCGTGCGCAGGTGCACCGAACGCGCATCCCCCATATGAAACTCTCGCCGCACGAGCGACTGCGCGCGGGTAAAAAGCACTTCCAGCTCATCGATGAGCGCCAGCTCCACCGACGCGCGATTCAATTCGTTCACCTTCTGCGCCGCCTTTTCTTCGTGCTCTGCACGACGCATACGAATGAGCTCGCGCCCCCGCACGTTAGAATACAAATCCACCCCTATATCCGCGTTTATCCGGGATATATTCCCTATGCTAGTTACCCTTGCGGTGTCGATGGACACGCCCAGGTTATTGTAGCGCGGACTTTTCACGCCGATAATGGACTCTATTCCAAAGCGAGGGAGCCCAAAATTCTCCCCCGAGTGTCCTCTGATTTCAAGCTCACTGCCCAACACGTACGTACCCGCTGAGCGCAAGCGCGCCTTCTCATACCCACAGTGCGTCACATCAAACTCTATTTGCGCGCGGGCACCCGGCCGCAACGCTTCCAGGCGGTGGCGCAATAGCTGCTGGTACGGATTAGCCGCCGCACCGCGCGCGAACACACAGCACGCAGCAATTGCCGCCCTGCGCATACGCCGCGCCGCGCACATTCCCCTTTCCTCAAAAACAGGGAACGCCCCAAACTCAGAACACCCCTGAGCACCCTCAGCGCATGTAGGAGCTACGAACCTACACGAATGCTGCGACACGTGGACGAACGAAGACCACCTCGGGCCACGATAACTTACGCTCACGAAGACTCCTCTTTCTTTTCTTCAGCATCCTTTTTCTCAGAGACCACTATTTCCTCTTGGGTCAACTGAGCAGCGGCAGCGTCCGCACCCACCCCGTAGGCACACGCAAGATCGGTGTTAAAAATAATCGCCCGCGCCTTTGCCTCTGCCACAGAAGCAAGCGCCAGAAGATACTCCGAACGCGCTGCCTCGTACTCCAGCCTCCCGATGATACCACGTTCCAAGCGTTCTTTCTGCAACCGTGCCTTCTTGCGCGCGTTATCCAGCGTCTGCAAATCCACCCCGCGCAGCACCAGCACTGAGTCCCCCTGCGCGTCTATAGCACCGAACAACTTATTCGACCGATCACCCTTTGCCTGAAGCTCAACTTCGTCAAAGACACGCTCTGCGCGCTCTGCCGTGTAGTCCAGCGAGCGATAGCGTGTACGTATCGGGCTCCACTCAAAATTCGCCAGGATCCCCACCGCCCCTTTACTATTCTGCACGGTAAAACTGGAATCCCCGCCGGGAAACGCCATGTTGAACGTGCCCCCATACGTGCTTGTCGAAGCGCCAGCAGCAGGAGCTGCCGCCACGCCGCTAACTAATTGTTTGTTTTCTTCCCCATCGGTAAAGTACACGCGCGCGCTTGTGCGAAAGGGGGAGTAATCTGTGCCTCGCTGGGCAATGGCGCGCTCGCAGCGGTCCTGCGCATCACAATACTCGCGCCCCCGCTCCCCTGCGCACTGAGTCACCGCCATCGCCGGCTCAAGCGGCACTGCAACCGCCAAATCGTGTAAAAAACCGTCGCGCTCATCGTCCTCGTAGGCCACCCCGTTGCGCGCTGCAAACCGCGTGTACTCAAGGTCAAAGCGCTGCCTGGCCTGTGCCCGGGCGCGTGCCGCCCGCACCTGTGCAAGCTGCGCGCTCTGAAAATACGCCGAATCCTCTTGATATCCCTGTCTCTTTACTGACTCAAAACGCAACCGCGCGCGCACCAACTCCAAACTTGCGCGCACCTGGTCCGCGTAACCACCGTACAGACGCTGTACTTCCTGCAAAAACTCCCGTTCCACCAGCCTACGCACATCACGCAGCGCCGAACCGCTCTTCTCTTTCTGGTATGTCTTCTCCTTGAGGGAGTTCAGGTATGTTGGACGAACGGAGGAGTAAAAATCGGTAGTGTAATCCACCGACACGGTGGAGGTGCTTGTGACACCGTCAAGCTTGCGGGGGGCAACAAGATTCAGCCGAGAATTTCCTATAAAGGGGGACGCAATACTCAAATGCGGCGCCATCTCCACCTTGTAGCCGTTGGCACCACTGCCATTCTTCTTGTTGAAGAGCACGCCTCCCGTGCCAATTTGCACACTTCCCGCTGTCTTTGTCCGAACTTCATTGTGCTCAGCTTCGTCGACCTGTGCCTGCGCAAACACCCGCGAAAACTCCCGACCATTTGCAATGCGATGCTCGAGGAGTTGCTGATAGGTGTCCCCCTCCCGCATGTGCACCACACCCCCGCACCCGAACCCCAGCGCCACCGCGTACACCAAGACTTTCATACTCGCACTCCCAACACCCCCCGTTCCGTACACCGCACGGCCCCATGGAGACAGAAGAACGCGCAGGAGAACTTTCAAAAAATAACTGCGTGTCAAAACCCACACCTTCAAAGCGGACCTGGCGAGCAGCGCCACGCACTGCGCTACCCGCCTGTCTTACCGAACAAAGAACGCCCTTATGTGCGCGCACCCTCGGACCTTCTGAACGTCCCTACCACTGAGGCCCCTTCCATTCAAAATCATCCCACTCTGCAACTAATGGCTCGCTCCAGAACCTTCCGGAAACCCCAGTTTGCTCATCAATATGTAGCGAGTACTCATCATGCGAGGGTGCAGCGATCTCGAAACGTACCTTGTACGTACCAAGCCCCTCTTCAAATTTCACGTTCGCCCCATAATGCGGACCGTCCCCTGCGTTCATGGGCGCAAACATCACCTTTTGCACCTTCTCAGAGCCATGCTTCTGGAGGAAAGCAACAACTCGGAGATACGGCACAAAATCCCCGACTCCATACCCTAAATCTTTACCCGCCTCATTTGCGTGGATATCCGCTTCTATGTGACAGTCCGCCTCTTCCTTCGACGGCTGTGCTCCTGGAGCCGGATGCATCTCAACCGGCTGAAAATACACCCCTCCCACATGCAAGGGCCCCACATCCCGATCCTCGCCTATAGGAAACTCATCAAAACCGGCCGCCCCCTCTGCATCTGGAGCAGGAACGGCGGCCATCATCTCCTCACCGTGCTGATGCTCTCCACCGCCCCCGCACGCGGAAAAAACCAACGCAAAAATGGCTGCGCTCCCGAGCAAACTCACCCTCTTCATTCTTCACTCCCCTGGGGCGTCACGCGCCCCTCCTTTTCAAAACGCCTTCTCCCGTCCAGCGCTTCTTTTCCTCACCATTCATAGAAAAACAAATGGAAATCTCCACGGCGCAGCACACACCCAGCCCCAGTAGGACGCGACACAGCCGTCCCAAGCCTACGTGCTGGATGCGCCACGGCAGAGACCACCACACCACCATACCGCCGAAAGCACCACCAACGCCACCACAAACGCTTGAGGGGCCAGACCCTCATAGGTCGGGTAGATGCCCAGAAAATCAAAACTCCACCCATGCATCCACGGTGCCGTACTTCGACTGACCACACCTGCCTCCTGCAGCTCGCTGACACCCTTACCCACGAAAGAGAAACATAGCAAGTACATCACCGCGCCCGTGGCAACAAAAAAAGGCCTCAACGGAAGTCGCACTGACAGAAAACGGATCGCCACGAACACACCCACCAGAACCAAGGCAGAAACAGTAACCGCTGCCCACACAGCCAGCCGCCCATATGGCCCCGCAACTGGGATGCCTCGAAAGAAAAGAATAAGCTCCGCCCCTTCCCGCGCCACTGCGAGGAAGGCAGTGGCCACGAGCGCCCACTGATTACCCCGAGACACCGACCGCTCAACTTTCTGACGGATATAGCGATCCCAAGCACATGCCCTCGCCTTGGACAACATCCAGTTGCTCACGTAAAAGAGCATCGCCGCTGCGAAGAACATACCAACACCCTCAATAATCTCCTGCGCCGCACCACCTTCCGAACCCAACACCCGGACTATCATCACCGCAAGCACGACACTGAACAGAACACCCGCGCCCGCTCCCGCATACACCGCAGCGCAGCACCGCTCCTTACCAGTCTTCACCAGATACGCAACAATCGCTGCGATAACCAAAATTGCCTCAATTCCCTCGCGCAGCACCAACACGCACGAGGCAACAAACGTGGCGATATGCGCCGCAAAGCCCGCCCGACCACGCGCAACCCCATCCAGCGCACGCGCGTCCTCATACAACATGGTAACCAGCTTGTCCCTGCAGGAGGCAACGCCCGCCAAATCACGCGCACCCCGCACCGAACGCCGATACGCGAAAAACGCGTTCTCCACCGCCGCCTTACGCGCACCGGACAGATACCCCATGGTGATCTTCTCCATACCCTTCGCCTCATAGTAGCGAAAATACGCCTTACCTATCTGCTCATAGGCGCGATCACTATCTCCACTCTCAAAAGAGGTGTACGCCGCACGTAGATGCACCTCCATGCGCTGCACAACCTGGCGCCAGGAACTCAAGCGCTCCTGAGCCTGCCCACCCGATCGCGTGCCCTCCGCGGCGGAGACCGACCACGCAACGCACACAAGCACCACACCCACCCACGCAGACGCGCGAACCACCGAGCGAGCAAAAGCTGCAGGCATCCCAGGCGCGACCATGGTGCAACCCATACCATAGATGGGCACACCTCTGTCAATACCCTCCCAGGATCGTTCCATCTATTTCTCCACACTACGGCAGATGTACCCTGATGCAGAACGAAAAATTGAGAAACAGCCTACATCTAAACGGCGCGAAAATACGTTATGATGCCGCGCATGACAGGTAAAGCCGATCTGAACACGCTTGTGCACAAGCTGCATCCCCTTGAGATCAAGGTCCTCAAGAACTGCGCAATGGATGAGATCCTTTCGACTTCGTTGCTCATCTCCCGGCTAGGCTTTAAGGAAGGACACGCAAACCAAGCGTTTTCCTGGCTTCAGTCAAAGCGAATCATCGAAGAGCACCAGCGGGAACAGATGCGGTCCTTTGAACTCACCCCCTGCGGCTATGCTGCCGCTAGCGACGGTACTGCAGAGGAGCGTATGCTCACCTTCCTGTCTTCCCCCCCTTCCCTTACCGCTATTGCAGATGCAGCCGAGCACCTACACCCTCGCCCCCCACTTTGCAACGGGCTCAGCCTCCCTGAGCTTGCCCATGCGCTCACGCTCGCACCAAAGGATGTAGGTTCAGCGTTCGGTATCCTAGCGCAGGAAGGTATCCTCCGTATGGACGGTGAAAAACGCATACACATCGTTTCACCGCACGTAAGTGATCGCATGTCCCTCACGCGCACCTTGCTTCAGCGCGCCGCTGCACGCGTCGCTTCCCCGTCAGAGGTCTCGGACACTCCTCCAGGCACCCTCTTTGAATCTGAGCTCTCCGATGATGAGCGACGTGTAATGGAACGCATAGCAAAAAAGCGGGGCGCAAGCGACAGCCTCTTCAAAGTCAGTGTACGCGAGAGGGTAACGTTCACCTTTACCCCCACCGCCCGTGCCGTGCAGGAGGCGCTGCATACCGCAGGGCTTACCGGAAACGAGATAGGTGCACTCACCGTCGAGTGCCTAAAAAGTGGCGCGTGGAAGACACAACATCTACGCCGCTACAACGTTCACATTCCCCCTGCCCGCATCATCCCCGGCCGATCTAATGCCTACGCAGATTTCCTCGAACACATCAAAGATCGTCTGGTGGCACTTGGCTTTCAGGAATTTGACGGGCCACTGGTGGAAACAGACTTCTGGAACGCGGACGCGCTGTTCATGCCACAGTTCCATCCTGCACGGGACATTCATGATGTGTATTACCTCAAACACCCAACGCACGCACCTACAATCCCAGAGCCGTTCCTCTCCCGCGTTGCGGCGACGCATGAGCGCGGAGCAGATAGCGGGAGCCTCGGCTGGCGCTACTCGTTCGATCGGGATTTTACCCGCCGACTGCTATTACGCAGCCAAGGAACAGCACTTTCAGCGCGCCACCTGCCAACCGCCCACATACCGGGTAAGTATTTTGGGATCGCACGCTGCTTCCGTCACGACCAAGTGGATGCGACGCACCTTGCAGATTTCTACCAAACAGAAGGAATCGTACTGGGTACGGATGTGAACGTCTGTACCCTTCTAGGCATGCTCAAAATCCTCGCAACAGAAATCGCCGGTGCACAGGAGGTACGCTACGTGGGCGGGTACTTTCCGTTCACGGAGCCCTCTATCGAGCTACACGCACTCCACCCCGCACTCGGCTGGTTCGAACTGGGAGGAGCAGGTCTCCTGCGCCCAGAAGTGACCGACCCGCTCGGCGTGCACGTCCCCGTCATGGCCTGGGGACTAGGAGTAGACCGCATGGCGCTCCTGGCGCTCGGTATCTCAGACGTGCGAGAACTGTTCAGCCCAGACATCGAGAGCGTCCGCCTGAGGGTATAAACACAACAGCCCGTACGCCCTCACCCGGACCTAAAAAGCCTGCCTACAGGCTTATAAATTCTGCTCCTCCAGGAAGCGCTCCACCACGTGGGACAGCGCCCGCTCCAGATACGCAGGGTCTGCAAGCTTCTGCTCCGCAGCTGCTATTTTGTATTCACGCACATCAGGCGCAGAACGTACCGCCTCCAGGGCCAAGTACAACTCAGCCTTTTTCTGGGCTTCCGCAGAGACAGTAATCTCATCGCCGGCTGGAGCACGCGCCACATGCTCAGACGCACAAGAGGCGCGAAGGTTCTGAACCGGATCAAGTCCACTTAGCTTATCGATCATCACAAGAGCCCCACCCCCGCCCCATTATCGGAAATTTGTAAGAAAAATAAAGATCTAAAATTTTTCTGCAGAAACCAGCAACACGCATTCCCCCCGCACGCGCGTCCGCGCACAGAAGCTCTCCATGACGCGCAAGGCAGTCCCCACACAGAGCTCCTCATGCACCTTGGTCAATTCCCGACCCAGCACCACCTGCGACTCCGGCGCCACCGCCACCAGATCCTCTAGAAGCTTTTGAACCCGGTAGGGACTCTCGTACAGAACAAAAGCTACACGCTGCGCGCACAATTGCACCAGGCGCGCACGCCTACGACCCGGGTGAGGTGAAAGGAACCCCTCGAATAGCACGGTCTTGTCCCGCACGCCTGCAACACTCAGCAAAGTAGTCAGTGCAGAAGCACCGGGAATCGGTACCACCGTGTGCCCAGCATCCCGCACCGCGCGCACTAAAACCGCTCCCGGATCACTGACCCCCGGCGTACCTGCATCGCTAACATAGGCTACCTGTGCGTGCGGCGATCCACACACTTCCTGTTCCCCCGTTGCTTCTGCAGCGAGCTGCAGCGCAGCTGTCCCTACCGTCTCACCCGGACGTGCACGCGTGCGCCGCGCGCTCTGCCTGCCCCTCCCCTTCTCTGGAGAGAGAAAAGCAGAAATAGGGGTGCTCAAAAAATGGATGAGTCGACGCGCCGCCTGCGCCTCATTGTGTGCACGACAGGAAACAAGACGCTTATGGATCCCAAAATGAGACAGGAGCGCACGCGTCCTACGCGTGTCTTCACAGGCAACTACATCCACCGTTCGCAATACATCTAAGGCACGGAGGGTGATGTCTGCCAAGTTTCCAATCGGCGTTGCTACCACGTACAAGGTACCCACCGCGCAAACCTACCACTCCCTGTTCCCTTGCGCAACAAGGAAACAGGTGGTGCTCACTCCCTCAGAAAAACTTGGTAAAGCGTACAACCGAGTCAACCGAGACGGAGGCCGTGTCAGATTTGCTTGTCAGCGAGCTACTCATCCTCGGTTTAAGTCTGCCGGCGCTTCTTCGCCCCTTCAGCCGACAAAGCAGAAAGATAAGTGCTATCCCCCTGCTGCCAGTGCTTGCACTGAGTGTCGGTGCACTGACAGTCCTCGGACAGGGTCTGACGTTGGACCTTACCTTGAGTCTAGTCTCAAGTTCAGCGGTGTGTCTCACAGAATTGCCGCGCCTTGTCGCCTTCAGCCAGGGAATTCCCAATGACCTGTACAGTGCAGGAGCACGTATTGCGCGGGTCCTGCTCCTCGTTGCAGGTGTTTTCACGCTTGTGATTGTCTGCCTCTGTGCCCCGGAACCCGGTTATCGGCCCAGCCGTAGCATAGTGCGCAGTTCCTTTTCCCTTCGGCTAGGTAACACGAAGGTGAACGCAGGGCTCCTGCTCTCCCTGGCCAATCCCTACGAAACATCTCATCCGGATAACCCGTCTGCGCCACACCCTTCCGAAAACCCGCAGTCGCGCGCGCACCCGAAACAAAACCCAGTCGGCGTGAACGTGGTTGTTCTAAAAAATACCCCGCAGTCTGCGCACCGGGCACACCCTGAAACGCTGGAACTGATGCTTGCCGAACGTGGCTATACCGTATTTGTTCCCTACCAGGATGCGTACTCCCCTTCGTACAGCGCCGCTTCTCTTGCTGCTCCTATGCGCACTTCCCCGGGCGTTGTGTTGCTCTCTAGTGCACTGCGCGGGGTACCATTCGATGTACCGACCCCATACGTTTCCCGTCGGGCGAACGCTATCGACGCTGCCACCTTTGAAGACGCTCATGTACCTGCATTATTTTCCGCACTCTTTGCGCTTTGCAGGCACGCGCCCACATTCGTGTACGCAGAAAGTGCCCATGAGATGATGCTCAGCCGTTTTCTGCAACAACAGCCACATGCATGCGCCGGTGTCTTTTTTGTCCTTCCTGACTCTGCAGCGCGTGGACCACACCATGCTCCTGCCGTGCAGGGCGCACCTCCCCCCGTCGACACAGCGGGCGTTGCGTCTGCTGTCCGTGGCGCCAGCCGGACACTACCAGCTGTGTATCGACAGTATGTTCACGCAGCAGAGGCAGCGTGGGCAGAGCTCGCATCCACCGATATACTGGCCGCTTACCTTGCAGGGCTCCCTCGGGACCGCCACAGAACGCGCCTTCAGGCACGTGCTACGCAGGTAGACCAGTGGATACGCGCCCAGCTGCATCTATCAGAACCCGTCCTTCCGCACGCGCAAGCGCTATCTCATCACACTGTCCATGCGGGAGGAACCTATGACCGCACGTGAGTTAGATGCGTACTTTCGTAGTTTTTTGAACTTTGGACCGTTCGTCTCCTGTGATGTCGCTCTCAACGGCCTGCAGGTAGCAAATAGCGGTGCCCCCGTGCACAAGGTTGCCTTTGCAGTGGATGCGTGTGCACAGTCTATCGACGAAGCCGCCCGCGCCGGTGCACACATGCTCTTTGTCCATCACGGTCTTTTTTGGGGACGCATAGAGCCGCTTACCGGTATGCAATACCGACGCGTACAGGCGCTCCTGACACACGACATAGCGCTGTACGCAGTGCACCTACCACTCGATGCACACCCGCAGTACGGTAACAATGCGGGCCTTGCTGCGCGAGTCGGTCTTAGGCAAGGTGGTCCTTTCGGTTTTATCCGTGGAACTGCCGTAGGACTCTGGGGGACGGTGGCAGAAAACACCACCCCCTCTCAGGAGGCAATGCAGCAGCATGCAGCGTGCACAGCACCCGATACCCACCGCGTGACGCATGCGAATGCAATATCGCCGAGTGCCGGGCTATCTCTCCAACAAGTAGCACATCGCCTCTTCCCCGCAGAAGAGCAACCCGTGCGCCTGTTACCGTTTGGGAAACAGCGTATCGAGCGCGTGGGTATACTGTCGGGCAAAGCAGGCACGTACCTTGCGGAGGCTATCGCGTTAGATCTGGACCTGTTTATTACCGGGGAGATTGAACATTCTTGCTATCACACCGCGCGCGAGCACTCTATCTCGGTAATCGCAGGGGGACACTACCAAACAGAAACCGTAGGGTTGCAGCTGGTGGCGCGCAAGCTGCAACGGGATACAGGCATAGAAACGCTTTTTCTAGACATTCCCACGGGGATGTGATACGCTCGCGCCCGTTAAGGGTGGATACAATGAAACTCACACGGATACAGAAAGAAAAGTGGATCCCGCTTTTTGCCGCTGGATTAGTTGTTGTTCTGGATCAGTGCGCTAAATTGTTGGTGGGTGCTTATGTGCCTACAAACACCTCGGGCGTTCGCGTGCTCGGTGATTTCGTGAGAATTGTTCACGTGTACAATGTTGGCGCCGCTTTCAGCATTGGCCATCAGCTAAATCAGGTTCTGCGTACGCTCGTGCTCGGTATCGTGCCGCTAATCATTATGTTCCTTATTGTTTTCTCCTATTTTCGCACTGACGTCTTCTGTCCTGTTCAGCGCTGGGCCGTGTCAGGGATTATCGGGGGAGGGATAGGGAACTTAATCGATCGCTTCCTGAGGCCAAACGGGGTGCTCGACTTTATCGACGTAAAGTTCTTTGGCATCTTTGGCTTTGAGCGCTGGCCCGCTTTTAACATTGCAGATGCGGTCATCATGACCTGTGGTTTGCTCTTGATCATTTCGTTCATAAAACAAGAAAAAGAGATCAGCTCCCAACCCTCCTGCAATGAGACGGGGGGCGTTTTGCGCACGTAGAGCTGGGCCGTGCGCGCATGTCCGCGTCGGCCGTTCTAGTTCGCGTGCCCCTGTGCCCGCAATGGTTGCTTTGTTCTCCGCAAATACCGCGCGTGTGTGCCGCGCGTTGCGCTTCCGGCGTACCAGGGCGGTACGCGCGAGCGCCTCACAGCACTCAGGATATTAGCCCATGCAGATCTTCGATACTCACGCCCACATCGGTCTTATTCACCCAGATCCCGTAGAGCAGCTGCGGGTAGTACAAGAGGCACGACGAGCTTCTGTCACCCGCATCATGAGTATTTGCAACAGCCTTCATGACTTTGCCGCCGTATACGAGACGCTCCAGTTCTCACCCTCTGTCTATCACGCCGTAGGTGTCTCCCCTTCTGAGGTCATGGCCCCGGGGAAGGATTGGATAGATACTATTCAAAAAAGCCTACAACTCCCTCAGGTAGTTGCCTTAGGCGAGACCGGATTGGACTACTGTAAAAAGTACGGTGATAAACGCTCCCAGATTGGGCTTTTTATCACTCAATTGGATATTGCTTCAAAGGCAAAAAAACCAGTTATCATCCACAACCGTGGTGCGGGCCAGGATATCCTGGACATCCTCAGCGAGCGCATTCCCGACCAAGGCGGTGTGTTCCACTGTTATTCTGAGGACGCAGAGTACGCACGTATGGCGCTGGATTTACCTGTGTACTTTTCTTTCGCGGGGAATTTAACTTACCGGAATGCACGAAATCTCCATGAAACTGTATTGGCCCTCCCGCTTGACCGAATTCTAGTGGAATCCGAAAGCCCGTTTATGTCCCCCGCCACGTACCGCAACAAGCGCAACCGACCGGCGCACACAGTTGAAACCGTGGAGTTCATGGCTGAGCTCCTTGATATGGACATGCTTGAGCTTGCCGACCAGCTGTGGAAAAACAGCTGTGCGTGTTTTCACCTTCCTGAGTGAGCAGCAGATGCAACAACACGCCTTATATCATCCGGTTTCTATTGGCCCGTTGTCTCTCAAGGGGAATGTGTTTTTTGCTCCTGTTGCAGGCTATTCTGACAGTGCGTTTCGTTCAATTGCCATTGAATGGGAAGCAAGCTTCACCTACACCGAAATGGTTTCGTCTGAGGCGATGGTGCGCGATTCACTCAATACCAAATGTTTGATTCGGCGCGCGTCAAATGAGACGCATTACGCTATCCAGATTTTTGGTTCTAATCCTGCAGTAATGGCAGAGACGGCAAAACTAATCGTCGATAGCGCGCAGCCGTCCTGTATCGACATCAACGCGGGCTGTCCTATGCCTAAAATCACTAAAACAGGAGCCGGAGCCGCACTCACCCGAGAACCGACGCGCCTCTATGAAGTGGTAAAGGCGGTCGCCGATGCTGTGTACGCGCAAGACGCGCGTATCCCAGTGACAGTAAAAATTCGTGCTGGGTGGGAAGAGGCACACCTGACATGGAAGGAAGCTGCGCGTGCGGCAGTAGACGCAGGAGCACAAGCGCTTGCGTTGCACCCGCGCACCTGCGCGCAGTGTTACGCGGGAGAGGCAAACTGGGACATAATCGCAGACCTCGTGCAGTGCGCGCGTGGGTGGGGAGAGGTTCCCGTGTTCGGCTCAGGGGATCTGCATGCGCCTGAAGACGCACGGGCAATGTTAGAACACACCGCATGCGCGGGGGTTATGTTTGCCCGCGGTGCTATGGGCAACCCGTTTATTTTCAGACAAACCCGTCAGCTTTTAACTGAAGGATACTACACGCCCGTGACGTTTGAGCAAAAGCTACGCGCAGCCTGGCGCGAGCTTCACCTTCTGGCACAAGACGTGGGAGAAAGCTCAGCCTGCAAGCAGATGCGCAAGCGTTTTGTTTCGTATGCAAAGGGTGAGCGGGGTAAAACGCAATGGTGTCAGCGCGCGGTGCATGCGTCTTCCTTCGCAGACTTTGCAGCAGTCATTCGTGACGCGTGTCCATGTATTGGTTTATAAGTTGCACGGCTTTTCAAACCGCGTGAAAAACGTACGCTTCCGGCGTACCCCAACTTACTTTGTCCTACAGGACGCGCAGCTCCCTCGATAGAAAGCGTGACTATATCTGTCCTGCGTGCAACTTGTACAAAGCCGGTTCCTGTGCCAGAATCGTGCACCCGCGGTGGCAGGGAATCCTAGTGAAAGAATGTGTTTCTAAAGAAAAGCAAATCTATGACCTCAAGCAGCTCCTAGAGATTTCTAAGAGTTTGAATTCTCTCCTTGAGTTTACTCACCTGGTAGAAGCCATCCTCTACGTCGCGATGGCCCAGACCAAGACGCTGGGGGCAGCGCTTTTCACCAAGAAAAACTCCGGTATGAAAAAATTGTCTTTGAGCCGCAATGTGTGCGGCTTTGACGTTTCCCACCATGCACAGCTGATAATCTCGGAAGAAGACCCTATTCTCAGACTTCTGGACGAAAAGGCCTGTTGTCTTTCTCCCGAAGAGGTACAGAGCGCGCTCGCCCCCTCAAAGAGCGTACGTTCGCTCCTTGACTTGCAACCTTCGCTCTTTGTTCCACTGAGAGCAAAGGACCACCTTGTTGGTCTTATCCTTTTAGGCAAGAAAATCAACGTACACGAAGCCTACACTCCCTACGATCAGAGCATCATCATGGATATTGCACAGCTTGCTGCTATTGCCGTCAACAATGCGTTACTGCTTGAGCAAGCTACCACTGACATGATGACCCAGATGAAGCTCAAACACTACTTCTTTGCCATGCTCACCGCGAAGCTCGATACACTCAGTACACAAGAGACCGTATCTGTTCTCATGCTTGATATCGACTTTTTCAAACAGATCAACGACACGCACGGTCATCTGTGTGGCGATCTAGTTCTCCAACATGTGGCAGAAATTATTCGATCCTGCACCCGTCCATGCGACATCGCCTCTCGCTATGGGGGAGAAGAATTTATGCTCATGCTATCCAACAACTCGTCTCGGGAAGCTGCGCACGTTGCAGAACGCATTCGCGTGGCAACCGAGCAATTGACCATCCCCTACCATGAGGTATCAATTCGAGTCACTGTTTCTGCAGGCGTCGCAGAATACCTTCCTAACCAAGAATCCGCCGAAACACTGATAAAGCGTGCAGACAGTGCGCTGTATCAAGCCAAACAAAATGGCAGAAACAAAGTCGTCATCTCAGAGAAAAACATGTGCTCATCTCAGGAATAAACCGATACTGGCGGCATGAGTGTGATCAGGAAGCCCTTCAGGTACTCGTATACCAATGTGACCCTTTCCCTTGTGCTCGCGAATGGGGCGGTGTTTGTGATCACGTCGTTGGTTGAATCACTGGGTATATATCTGGCGCTCGTGCCAGGACTCGTACGTTACCACCGTATGTATTGGCAAATATTCACCTATCAGTTCGTACACAGCGGCGTGTGGCACTTGCTTTTTAACATGCTAGGACTAGTGTTTTTCGGGCAGACGATAGAAAAAAAGATGGGATCTTCTGAAATGCTGTTGTTTTATTTGCTTGTCGGTACACTCTGTGGTGCGGGTGCGTGCGCGGCATATCTGTGTGTCGGTCGGTTGAACGTACTGCTGTTGGGGGCGTCGGGCTCCATCTTCGCAATACTTTTTTTATTTTCGGTTATGTTCCCCACTGCGCTCATTTATCTATGGGGTGTTATTCCTATCCCCGCTCCTCTGCTCATTGTAGGATACATTTTGTTTGAAATTTTTGATCTATTTTTCTCTCGTGATAATGTTTCTCATCTTACCCACTTGCTCGGTGTCCTTTTTGCGTGGGGATATATCCGTATCCGGTTTGGCATCAAACCATTGAAAGTGTGGAGCATTGTCCCGTAACAGTCGAGGCAGTGGGAGATATGTCTTCGTCGTGCTAGCCTGCGTATTTGGTTATACGCGCGCCGTGCACGCTGAGGTTTATACGGACCCCAGCACATCGGGACATGTCACGATTTCTATTCCCATATGGGCTTTTGTCGAGCCCCAGCCGGGTGTTATGACCCAGCAGGGGGAGTCCCCGAGGACTCCGCCTCGCCAGACCTTGCGAGAATTAGGGGCGTTCGTATTAGGCGGTGCTGTGTATGGGTGGCGGTTCTCTTATACGCCAAAAGAAAAGAAGCGCGCCGTCATGGAGCACCTTACCCTCACTCCCATTTTCCCCCTACCGCCCGATAGTCCTCAGATAAGTCTGCGTCACGTACGGACGCCGTACCCCTACATCCACTGCCGTACAGAGTACTCATTAGACGCCAGGCACGCGACACACATGAGACAGAGCAGAAACCTAACGTACCAACGTGCGCAGGGTAGAGGAAGAGGAGAACGGAAAGAGGAACTAAAGGGAGTATATCATGCATACCACCGCGCGATTGTAGACGCACTACGGAAAACGGTTAGAAAGACACAGAAAAACAAGCCAAAAGAAGTAGAAGGAATGCTATACGTTAAAGACAATCCCCGCCTCTTTGTAGAGGCGGGGGAATTTGTCGCAGAGCTCTCACTCAGTGTCCACTTCACAAAGATAACGCCCTATAGCGTATACTAGTAGCACGCACCGAGTCCTGACCGCTACCCGCGTGCGAGCAGACGGTTCACCCGCTTCACAAAATCAACCGACGAACCTACGTCCATGCCCTCAATGAGCAAGGCTTGATCCAGAAGAACAAACGCAAGATCTTCCACAAACGCCTCATCCGTACTTTCTTTTAGTTTTTGTACCAGCGTATGACTTGCGTTAATTTCTAAAATTGGCTTTATCTTTGATTTATGCGTTTGTCCCGTGGCGCGCATCAAGCGCTCCATCTGCACCGTGGGATCACCCTCATCGATAACAATGCAAGACACCGAGTCAGAAAGCCGTTTTGAAAGACGAACTTCCTTCACCGAATTAGACAGTATGTGCGTCAACCTTTCTAGTAGCGGCTTAAAACCCTGTTCCCTCTGCGCGGCGGCGTCTGTTTCTTCGTTGGGACGCAACTCCTCCTCTGAACCTAAACGATTAATTGCCTTTAACTCCCACTCCTTGTATTTCGAAACAGAGGGCATCACGATACCATCTATGTCGTCTGACATAACGAGCACTTCAAAACCCTGCAAACGATAAGACTCTGCATGGGGAGACTGACGCAGCACACGATCGTCGTTTCCCGCAATGTAGTATATCGCCTTTTGATCCGGTTTCATGCGAGAAACGTATTCGGCGAAGCTCGTCCATCCGTCTTCTGGAACAGACTCACTTAGAGTCCTGAAACGAACAAGTTCCAGCAGCTGCTCACGGTGCTCGTAGTCGCTGTATAAACCCTCCTTCAAGGGACGATTATACTGCGTGATAAACTCATCGTACTTTTTCCCGTCACACTCCGCGAGTTTTTTAAATTCCCCGAGCAACTTTTTCACCGAAGCCGACTTGATTGCTGCAAGGACTCTATTTTGTTGCAGAATCTCACGGCTTACATTCAGGGGCAGATCTTCGCTGTCTATTACACCGCGGACAAAACGCAGATACACTGGCAACAGTTCCTTCTCGTCATCAGTGATAAAAACGCGCTTAACGAAGAGCTTTACCCCCGGCTTATAATCTGCGTGAAAAAGGTCAAAGGGCGCTTTTGCCGGCACATAAAAGAGCGTGACGTACTCCTGTGTACCCTCTGCCTTCGTGTGTACGTACAAGAGAGGCGGAGTACTGTCGTGAGTCAGCGTTTGATAGAAACGATGATAATCCTCCTCCTTCAATTCTGACTTCGGTCTTTTCCACAACGCACCCGCGTCATTGACTTGATCTACTTTCTTCTGAGTATCCGTTACCGCTCCATCCTTGTCGTACTCCTTCTGCAGGTAATGCAGATAGATGGGAAACGCGATATGATCAGAATACTTCTTAATTACCTCTTCAAGACGCCAGCGCGTTGCAAACTCGGAATTTTCCTGGCTCAGGTGCAACACAACGCAGGTACCGGCACTACCCTCAGCAACCCCTTCAAGTACTGGGAAGGCAGCCGCATCAACCTCATCCAAGGTATAGGCATTTTGCCCTTCAGACGTCCACTTCCACACGGTGTTCTCTGCAGCTTTCTTGGTGATTACTTCTACTTTGGAAGCGACCATGAAGGCAGAGTAAAACCCTACGCCAAACTGGCCTATCAGATTGGAATCCTGTTTTTGATCACGCGTCAGCGTACTGAGAAACGCCTTTGTACCGGATCGCGCAATGGTACCTAGATTGGCCCTCAGATCTTCTGCGTTCATGCCAATACCCGTATCACGCACAACAAGCCGTTGAGCATCTTCTTCAAACGCGATGTCTATACGCGCTTCGCAATGCAACTGCTTGTACGTACCATCAACAAGTGCCTCATACCTCAACTTATCTAACGCATCCGACGCATTAGAGATAAGCTCCCGGAGAAAAATCTCTTTATGGGAATAGAGAGAATGGATAATCAACGTTAGCAGCTGACTCACTTCAGTTTGAAACTCGTACTGAGCCATGTATCCTCCCAGAGGTTAAAAAAGATTCTATTACGCCGCGCACAGACCGCGCGCGAAGTGTAGCACAGACTGTGCAGCACAGTAAACCAACCGGAACAGGTGGTACACGCTGCCCGATGAATACCAGACAAAAGAACCCGTGATTGTATAGCGCTCACACCCCATGGTATGATAGGCAGGTCATGGATTATCCGAGAAGGACTATAGCTTGTGGCGAGCTGCGCAGGTGCCACGTCGGAACGGTGGTTGTGCTCAATGGATGGGTCCACCGAAAGCGGTCGCACGGAACCGTTAGTTTCTTCAACATGCGCGATAGGTCCGGAATAGTGCAGGTTATAGTGAGCCAGGAGGAAGACGCTAGCCTGTGGTCCACGGTAAACCGCATACGGTCGGAATGCTGTCTTGCAGTCGAAGGCGTGGTGCGAGAGCGACCTCCTTCAATGATAAATCGCGCCCTGCATACCGGGGAGGTGGAGGTGCACGCTCGCACGCTGTACGTTCTCTCGGAGAATGCTGTGCTTCCGTTCCGCGTTGATGATGTTGTGCGTGCGCACGAAGATATACGCTTAAAATATCGCTACCTCGACCTGCGCTCTCAGCGCATGCAGGAGCGCATTGCACTGCGCTCACGCGTTGCCCTGGCCATACGGCAGTTTTTAAGTATGAAAGGTTTCATCGAGATCGAAACTCCCACCTTCATCTGCTCTACCCCCGAGGGGGCACGTGACTTTGTTGTCCCTTCCCGAGTGTGCCCCGGGCGTTTCTATGCCCTGCCACAGTCCCCCCAGCTGTACAAGCAGCTTCTGATGGTGGCAGGGTTTGACCGCTATTTCCAACTTGCCCGTTGCTACCGAGACGAGGATGCACGAGGCGATCGTCAGCCAGAATTTACCCAGATAGACCTTGAGATGAGCTTCGTTTCTCGAGACGATGTTATGCGGGTGAACGAGGATATGCTTCGGTACGTGTTTAGAACCAGCATCGGTGTCGAACTGCCTACCTTTTTTCCTCGGCTTACCTACGCGCAGGCGCTAGACCAATATGGAACAGATAAGCCAGACATGCGCTTCAAACCGGTCCTGCAGAATGCAGACTTTATGGGAATGCTTGGCACGTTCACCCCGTTTGAAGAAGTCATCGCACAGGGTGGCAGCATCAGAGCACTCGTTCTTCCGGGCAAGGCACGTTGCTACAGCCGTAGGCAAATCGAAGCGTTGGAGTCTATCGCTCGAGCACATGAGGCGCACAACCTTTTTTGGCTTAAGGCAACCGGTGGAGGCCTCGAGGGGGGTATCGCAAGGTTTTTTGCAGGGGTAGAGTCCGAAGTACGCAGGCGACTTTCTGCTCAGGATGAAGACTTGTTGCTCTTTGTCGCCGATTGCCGGCACCGCGTGTGCTGCGTCGCACTCGGCGCAGTGCGCAGCGCTCTTATCAGGGACGAGTCGTTCCCAGAGAAGGAGTTGTTTTCCTTCGTATGGATCGTTGATTTTCCCCTCTTTGAATGGAACCCAGCGGAAAACAAGTGGGACCCTGCTCATCACATGTTCTCTGCTCCTCAGGAACAGTATCTTGAGACGCTCGAGCAAGATCCCGGTTCGGTGAAAGGTGACCTCTATGATTTGGTGCTCAACGGGTATGAGCTGGCTTCAGGCTCAATTCGTATCCACGACACACAGCTGCAAAAACGCATCTTTAAAATAGTGGGATTAGATCCTGAAGAAGCGGGGGAAAAGTTCGGGTTTCTCACAGAAGCGTTTAAATACGGCGCGCCACCGCACGGCGGCATCGCACACGGGTTGGACCGCCTCGTGATGCTCATGACAGGAAGCGAGTCAATTAGAGACGTCATTGCTTTTCCTAAAAATACACTCGCCGCCAGCCCCCTGGACAATTGTCCTAGCGTGCTCGATAAGCGTCAGCTTGACGAGTTACACCTCACTGTACACGTCTAGGGGCATCGCTACTCGCTCGTCGGCGTAAAATACCTACCAGGGGGGGGAGGGGTACATGGCTTTTACTGAGAGGCAAAAAGGTACTTTGTTCCTAATGTGCTCGAGTTTTTGCTTTAGCGTGATGAGCGTCTTTGTGCGTCTTGCAGGGGATCTCCCCTCTATTCAGAAGGCATTTACGCGTAACCTGGTCTCAACGCTCATCTCGGGATCTATGCTCTTTCGTGCGCGTACCCGCGTCCACGTGCAGGATCTCCCCATGCTCTCCTTGCGTACCGTGTGCGGGACGCTAGCAATCGTCGCAAACTTCTACGCAGTAGAACGCTTAACATTGGCAGACGCGTCGTTGCTTTCGAAGCTCTCTCCGTTCTTTACCATACTGTTTTCTTGCCTTCTCTTGGGAGAACGCATTGCGCCGTATCAAGTCGTCGCCCTCTGTGGTGCCTTTGCTGCAGGCACGCTCGTGGTCAAGCCGAGTCACACCCTTTCTCACCGTGTATTTCCCGCGTGTATTGGCGCAGTAGGAGGCATGATGACGGGAGCTGCGCACACGTGCGTACGCTACCTCTCCACCCGTGGCGTAGAGAAGTTCTTGGTTATCTTTTTCTTTTCCTTCGGATCGCTGCTATTGCTGCTCCCTGCATTTATATGGCAGTACCAACCGATGAGCTCACCGCAAGTGCTTACGCTGTGGGCCGCAGGAGTGGCAGCAGCAGGTGCACAGTTTTTTCTCACTGTTGCGTATCGATACGCGCCAAAAAAGTCGATTCCAATTGACTATACCCACATCTTATTTTCGACGGGCATCGGTTTCTTGTACTTTAAAGAGGTACCCGACCACTGGACCGTAGCGGGCATCGGTATCATTCTCGCCATTGCCCTGTACGTGTTTGCGCGCGAGCGTGAACGGAAAGAACCCACTGTGCCGTCGCACACACGCTAGAGCCGATGGCACGCACGTACGCGAAGCACATGGTCTACCCCATGCTTAGATTTTTCTCGGTAAAAGAATGAGGCAGGTGCGCGTGACGTGCACAGGAACTTCCACCGCGTATTTGCCGTCGTGCGGCGCGTCACGTGCAGCGACAACGTGGAGAAAATCCTTTCTCGCAAGCAGCCGCCCTGAGGGGCGCTGGTACTGAGTAAAATCGTAGCTCACACCTATAACACGACGACCACCAAGCGGTACCGTAATGCGTCCGTTAATGTCGGTACGGTACGTTTCATGCTCTGCATGCTCGAAATGGACAGTGCAAGGCAGCGCTCCGTACGAGATGTGGAACATATCCGCCACGAAGATATGCACGAAATGAGCATCTGCGCGCGGCGCGGTTTTACAGGCAGCGACACACACCCCCACCGTAAGCGCCACAGCCAGAAAAAATGCTGCACGCGCGCTGTACCCACACAAGGTAACGGAGATTGCCGCACGCGAGGTTCTTCTCGTATACTCACCCCTCGTATGAGTACTTGGACACACATCTGGTCTACTGCGTTTACCTTGCTGTTTATTATCGATCCGATTGGGAACATACCGGTGGTACTGTCTGTGCTGCGCACCGTGCCAGCTGAGCGTCATACCCGGATCATTTTTAGAGAACTGCTTCTAGGACTGGTGCTCATGCTCTCCTTCCTTTTTTGCGGAAAAGTTTTCCTATCTTTGTTCCAGCTAGAAACGGGAGTAATGAAAATGGCCGGAAGCGTCATTCTCTTTCTCGTTGGCATCAAGATGGTATTTCCTGATCAACACGCGCTCCCCTCCACCACAGAAGAGGAACCGTTTATTGTTCCCATCGCCACTCCCATGATCGCAGGTCCTTCGGCGTTCACCACGCTGGTAATTATGGGAGAGACGAAGGGGACATCCCGTCTCGCCACCTGTGCTGCGCTGCTTGTTGCGTGGACGCTCGCGTGTCTTATTATGATAAGCGCACCGTGTCTATACCGTCTTCTTAAAGAAAAGGGAATCACCGCGCTTGAGCGAATCACAGGTATCTTGCTGCTCATTCTTTCCATCCAGATGTGTGTTGAGGGAGCCCGGGGCATTATTGCCGCTTCCTAGCAAGATGGAAAACTACCCGCTGCGTACGTGCGGGCTTAGGGGACGACGACAACGTTCGCGACTCTGCCATCTGCCAGGTATGCGCGGGCGTTGCTCTGGGTGTCAAAGGAAGAAGTGCCATCTTTGACGAAGGCATAGAGCCACCTTCCAGGCGGGAGGGGAAGCTCTAGCTCGTAGTGGCCGGGACGCACCTCTTCCAGAGAGTACATGAATGGATCCCAGTTGTTAAACGTACCTGCAAGGTGGATAGTCTGTCCCGCTGCACCCTGGTACACAAACCGAGTGCCCGCGGCCGTATGCTGGGTTTGATACGATTCGTGAGACGGCACATCGAGGTAAGAAATGGACATGCCATCGCGGTGATCGTAGCTTTCGGAGCTATTTTCAGGATCGGTAGTCCACAACCCATCAATCACAAGCCGGTAACTTAAACGCGAACACCCCTCAGGAATAGGCGCGATATGGAAAAGAACGGAGCGTTCCGTGAGATTCTGGGCGCTCTCTTGACTGAGGCGCACGAACGAGTATATCGGGCGGTACCCTTCGTGCTCAAACGCGATACCCACGTGGCGCGCTGCCCCTGACGCAGTAAACACGACGCAGCGCCCCTGAATCCGAGGCGCTTCCACGCGGGAAATAGACTCAATAAGCGCGCGGCGCTGCGTCGGATCAAGTCCAGCCGCGCAGAGCCCGACAGCACCAGACAAAACAAGCATGACACCAAGCGCACATCCTCTCATCGAGTTTCTCGATCCTCCCCGGCAAAGCGCACCACCACGAACACACCCCCATACCACCGGTCCTAGCGAACTCGCAAAAGCGCGGCACACCCGAAACCCATACCACACACAGCTTCGGGACATGCATGCGCACGCTAAAGGGAAACCTGTCCTCCTGGCAGACTTCACTCCTCCACAAAAAAAACCGATACGAGGGCGGGGAGTATAACGCGCAATGCCGAGTGCACAACACCTGTCAGAGTTTGCTCGCGAGCTCAAGACTCTTGGGAATGAGCCAGACACCCTCAAATCTTGGGGTACTCTGTACGATGACCTACCACCTCCTGAATCTACCCCCGACGGGGCACAGCCTGCGCCCACGCCTGAGCAGCAGTCCGCGCCTGCATCCGCGTCAGCTTCTGGCCCTGTGTCCGCACATGGGCAGCGCCCCTTTGAGCCTGACACAGAAGCATCGAGCGTTGCCTCGGGAGAGGAGGTCGTGCAGGAAGATGCGCACGCACCACAGACTCGAATGCATGACTCCGCACAGGAGCCAGCGGCGGAGATTTCTCTCTTTTCTGAAGAGCGGACACCGGAAACTATGCCGACTGCTGCCTGGAGTGCACCACCGGATCCTCTTTTTGAAACCGAGCATGCTGTCCCCCCCCTACCTCTTGACCCGGAAGAAACACCAGTGCCCGGAGAAAAAGGTCTCCAGGAGTCCGCCGTGCAGGAGGAAGACGCCGGATTTAACCAGATGCCTGCGACAGGAGGGCAAACCAGCGAGAATCAACAACACTTTGACGCATTGCTCGCCTCTCTTGATCTTGATTCGGCAAATGGCGAACGCGTGGTCCCCGAGAATGCAGATGAGTTCGCCGCTCAGGTACCTGAATCCCTTCTAGAAGGGTTGCATCCAGAAGACCAAGAGACGAAACGCTCGCAAGAGGAACCTGTATCCTATGACTTCCCTGCGTTTGATCTGGACCAGGTAGCGCCTCCTACACCAGACGCCCCTGATTCTTCTAACTCTGCTCTCACTGAGATTGAAATCACCCCAGCGCTCTCTGAGCACCCCACGCAGACGCAGGAAACGGGTACCACCTCGCCACAATCGCAGACTGTGCACGCTGATGCGTCTGTCCTAGGGCCTAGTGCCTCTGATCCTAATTTTTCCCCTGGGTCTGCGGATGACTTGGTCGCCCAATTCCCCATTGAAGAAAGCGTGCAGATACCTCCTTTCCCCGCTGATGGCTTTGAACTTCCCGGTAAATTCCAAGAATTTGCGAGAGAATCTGAGAGCCCCTATTTCAGTCCTGATACAACCGCCGACGCAGACCAAGCACAGACCATAAGCGAAACGGAATATCAACGCTTTCTCCAGCGGCTCGACGCCCTCCCCCTTCCTGTACGTATTGCGGTTCAAGAATACCTGTCCTCAGAGGAGACCTCGGACAAAGAGGGTTATGCGCTCATTAGCAGCATTGCAAACAACGCCTCGCCAAAAGCGGTTGCTACTCAACTCGAGCACATTCTAAAAAAGCCGCTGCATATTCCCAGAAAGTTTGAACGCAAGTCAGCTGCCGCACACGAACGCGAGAAGTCTTCCCTTCCCTACATCGCGAAACACACGGTGCTTCCCCTGACGGCCAGCTCAGCGGCCATACTCATTTTCATCCTTTCGCTTGCAGTCCTCTCCTGGCACTTTCTGTACAAACCCCTTCATGCGCACCTGAGCTACCGCGCAGGGTACCATGCATTAGAACTGGACCGCTACGAAGATGCACACACTAACTTTGAACACGCCAAACAGTACTGGAAGATGAAACACTGGTACTTTCGTTATGCGCGTGCCTTACGTGACAAAAAACAATATACACGTGCTGAACAAATTTACACCGAGTTACTCTTTGATTTCCGGCATCCCAAACAGGGGAGCATTGAATATGCGCACATGCTCTGCAATGAGCTGCGCAAATACGAACAGGCAGAAACGACACTGCGTCGGCAGGGACTCGACTATCATCCAAATGATCCTGATATCCTCAGCGCACTCGGAGACGTATATCTAGAGTGGGCAGAAGAGGACCCTGCTCAATACGAGCAGGCTCGAAAAACATACCAATCACTCATCGCTTCCCACGGCACGCGCGATGCGTATCTTGCACGCATGATGCGCTATTTCATCAGAACAGATCAGCTCGCGCAGGTACTTCCTCTTAAGGCACACTTTACCAATACGCGCGCCAAGATCGCTCCTGAAGATTTGACAGAACTCAGTGGATACCTTTTAGAGAAACGCTATGAATCTCAACCCAGTGACTCCCTTACATTGCAGTCAAAGATTGAGGATCTGCGCGCATTACTTGAGCGGGCCTTTAAGGCGGATCCTATGTCTGCGGATGCGGCTTATTACCTTGGAAAATTCTTTGTCTACAATCACCGCAAGGACAGCGCGCGGGAACTCCTTCAGCAAGCTGTCAACCGTTACCCGCACATGCCACATTCCACAGTCAGGCGTACGCTGCGTGAAATTGACGCGATGCGCCTGCTCGGTACGTTACTCCTGGAGGAAAAGGGACACGCTGCTGCCCGCGAAATATTCACCCAGGCACTTACGCGCTATCGCAGCTATACCGTAATGCGTGACCTACCGCCGCATCGGACTATTGGAAAACTGTACCGTGACTATGCAGATATGGACTACTTTATCTACAAAAACTATGACTCTGCGTTGGAGCACTACCAGCATGCGCGGGCGCAGTTACTTGATACTCCTGAGGTTCAATACAAAATAGGGTATATTCAGCACAAAAAAAACAACTACCCCGAAGCGATTCGGGCAATGAATGCAGCGTACGAGCACAATCCTCAGGATAAGCACCTTTTATATGGATTCGGCACCCTGTTGTGTAAACGTGGTGACTACTTTGCTTCCCAGGGGTACTACGAGCAGTTACTTGAACTGTTAGATGCGCAGCGTACAAGACGCGGTGTCATGCTCCCCCACATAGAAAAGGCGGACGCCGCGTTTGTTGATTTGTACATGCGCACGTGTAATAACCTGGGAGTAGTATTGCACCGTTTGGCAACGACTCATGGAGATTCGCGGAAAAATGCACGGGCGTTAACTCTGTTTGCAGAATCCTCTCGTGCATGGGACGCACTCACCCGTCACCCTGAAACCAGGGTGCGCTCACAAGCTACCGGTCTTTCATACCTAAACGTCCATCACATGACACGCCCCTACACAGAGTTTCAGCCAGAACTGTACGACGACATTCCTCTCCTACTTGAGCACGAAGAACCGCCCATCCAAAAGGAACAAGAGAACTAGCCAACGGTGCCCGCTTGCCTGCATGACCGAAACAGGGTAGTGTCTCCCCTGAGAGGAGACGACTGGTGGGAACGTACATGTGTGATTTGTGTGGCTGGGGATACAATCCAGAGGTAGGGGATGCAGACGGGGGCATTCCCGCGGGTACTGCGTTTGAGAACCTACCGGACCATTGGGAGTGTCCACTCTGTGGGGTGGACAAGACAAGTTTTGTGAAAGTGTAGCTCTTCTGCCTAGTAGGAAAGGGGAACAATCCAGTGAAAAAAAAGGACGCTTTCGTCGGTACGATCGGCTACGACGGTCAACGGGCAGTAGTGGACAGGGCCCGCGTGCTGAAGCACAGCAGGAGTTCCCTGCAGGAACTTCTCAGTGCGGGGGCCTTCCGAGAGGCGGCTGCCTGCGCCGTTTGGGAACGCTCGACAGAAGCACTGGAGGCCGTCGCCTCCGCCTACAACGCCCGCTCAGGGAGCAGGTACAGCGCGCAGGACATCGCGAAAGTTTTCGGCATTGCCTCCGAACCAGGGGAAAAGGCGGTTGTCCTCTAGCCGCTTCCTCCTTCGCTGAAGATCCTGCACCCCCTCAGGCTAAGGCCTGAGGGGGTGCAGGATTTCCTATTACCAACTTTCCTGGCGGATAACGTAATCGTGAAACCTTCCCCTTTTCAGCGCGTGCTTTACCCTCTCTAGGTCCGCAGGGCGTATCCCCGGCAGCACCACGCGCACCGCGTGCTCTGTTCGCTCATATGAAGGATCAAAGCCCGCCTCGCGCAGCTTAACCACCAAGCGGAGCGCATTCTCCTCACGAACAAAGGCTCCCAACTGTATACGCCAAAGCACCCCCCGCGTTTCCCCCGCATGGGTTGGCGTATACACCGACTCCATCCCTGACACCTTCCCGCCACCAGCTGCGTAGGGAAGAGGCGCAGCAGCCGCATAGGAAGAAGACGAAGGAACAGGCTGCGCGTGCGAGTTAGGTGCAGCGGAGCCAGGCACGGCCGTCCCATAGGGAACCCGACTGGGAGTCGAACCCGGTGCTGCGTACGCGACAGGCGGCGCACCATACTCCGAAGCGGGGACATCCGTTGTATTCGCCACTCCCGGCACACCCGGAGTTCCAGCCCTCCTTCCGACAGGAGCTGGCGGTGGATTATGAGGATCCGCATACATGACAGGCGCACTGGACGTGGGAGCAGTAGGCGGAACACCAAAGGAATCTTGAGGTAAGACACCAGGAGAAGTCTGCCTATCGTTGCGTTGCTGTGAAGCGTGCGCATTCGGATCTGCCTTGTGTATGGAGACGCGCGCCACCCCCGCGTTCAGCATGTCTAACGCAACAGCTGCAGCCTTTGACACGTCAATCTCTCTATTTGCAGCGTAAGGTCCCCGATCATTGATGCGCACGATTACCTTTTTGCCGTTGTCCAAGTTCGTCAACTCCACAACCGTACCAAAGGGAAGCGTGCGGTGCGCGGCAGTATACGCGTTCATGTCAAAAATCTCCCCACTTGCGGTAGGTCTTCCGTTAAAAGACTCCGCATAGTAGGAAGCATACCCTTCCGGAACGATTACCTCGCCGGCTGCAAAAAGCATCTGCACGTTCCACAATACTGCAGCCACTGCAACGACACGCTTGTCCACCATTCAACACTCCTTCCAAAGGCTTCACCCGAGCAAAACGATGCTTCACAAGACACCCCCGACGCTTATCGGAATATGGACAAAAAGGTTGAAATCTTTTAAGGTAGGGGCGCAGTTGGTTGCTGGAGACGAGACTTGAACTCGTACGACCGCTGCCGGTCAAGGGATTTTAAGTCCCTGATGTCTACCAATTCCATCACTCCAGCGTTGTGTGGCCGTGCTGCCACTGTAGCGGGTAAGTAGCCGGGAGGTCAACATATACAGTGATTCGCACTGCCACCTTGCGCTGCTTGTAAAGCAAAGTGAGGATCCTCAATCCCTCTTCAGACAGCTGGACCTTGCACGCTTCCCGTTTCTCATGGAGGTCGGTACGCGCGCAGGGGATTATCAGGAAAGAAAGGCTCTGCTCCTGCAGGCCTGCGCGGGGCGCTCGCTTCCTTCTTGTCTGCACTTCTCTGTAGGGGTTTGGCCTGCGCCGGAGCCCATTGCGCATCCTGAGACAGCCCTTTCACTGCTTCGGTCAGACGTGCGTGCCCTGTGCGCAGAACAGGCGCCCTACCGAGCCTTGGGTGAATGCGGTCTTGACCGACACTGGAATGGCCCTCAGGTAGCGTGCAAAGCACGGAAAGGATCTGGTGTGCGCGGTACACCAGATCTTGATGCAGAGGAGTATCTTTTTAAGGCACAGCTCTCTATAGCGAAAGCTCAGAACCTGCCGCTCATCATTCATTCACGGGACGCTTTTGAACCGACACTCCGTTGCCTGGACTCAGTGGGGTGGAGAAAGGGTGTGATGCATTGTTTCTCGTACGGAGTCGTTGAGGCACACGCTTTTTTAGAACGTGGTTTGTACATCTCTTGTGCAGGCACACTTACGTACGCAAAGACGACATCCGAACTTCTCGCGCGCGATGCGCTTATTCGGAGTATCCCTCTGGATCGTCTATTGTTAGAAACGGACACTCCCTACCTCGCTCCAGTACCGCATCGAGGAACACACAACAGACCCGAGTATGTCCGGCATACCTACGCGTTGGTAGCAAACATCCTTGGTATAAGTGAGAAGGCTTTAGCACAGCACGTGTTTGCAAACTGCTGTGCCCTTTTTGAAGCGCAAGAACCGACAGAAGCATGTTCCCAAGCGCATGCCCCACACGATATACCTAATGCGTAGCCAGATCTCATTCTCGAAAGACAAGTCAACCGATGATTGCCGTGGCTCGATTTCTATAACAAAGGATTATGAGTATGAGCAAAATACCTCTTATCAGTACGGTTACGTCTACCATATCTGCCATTAACGGTGCGTGTACTGGAGAACGCGTGGATATACACATTCAGACGCTCTCTCGTCTGAATGAGATAGCATCCGTTTTTCGCTTCGAGATGCCTGAGATTAAGATTATTGATTTTGGTGACCCAAACGTCGACAGCGAAGCGTGTTTAAAAATTATAAAGGATGATCCTTGGCTTCTATTTGGTGGGGTGATTGCTATCACTAACTCGATGGAAGAAAAAATAAAAATCGTAAATCGCAAAGACCCGAATTTCCTTTCAGTTTCCACGCGGCAGGAATTTGAAGCGCATGCCTCCCAGGTTGTGCGAATCGTGGACAGAAACCGACACTTTCTTTCTAGTCGCAGTCTCGTGCACCAAGCACATGGACACGAGCAGGGAAATTTTATCTGCGACACCGATTCCTTTGAGATTACCTTTTACGCCAGCTTGATTAGTTCGTACCTGTACAATACCAACCGTATCAATGAGCTTGAACGCACTTCGTTTGAAGGCGCAATGATGGAATTGTTACTCAATGCACTGGAGCACGGAAACTGCGGCATTAGCTACGACGAAAAAACAGAGTGGCTCGAACAGCGCAAGGATATCCTTGATTTGATTGCTCTGCGCAAGCAGGACCCGCGCATTAGCGCGAAAAAAATCTATATTTCCTATGACATTACACTGCAGCGTACACGCATTACCATTCGTGACGAAGGCACAGGCTTTGATTGGAAAAGCCGCATGGCAAGCGCGTGCAAACCTGGTCTACACGGTATGGGCATAAAAATGACAGAAATTTTTGTCAAAAGGCTCAGCTATAACGACGTGGGCAACGAGGTGACGTTTGAAATTGACAACCAGGAAAACGTCGCGAACCTTGTGCCTTCAATTTTGAAGAACCAACAGGTACTAACGTTCCGGGATGCCCAGGTGGTATGTTACCAGAACGAAGAATCCAGTTCCCTTTTCTACATTTCGTCGGGGAAATTCGCAGTGTACGTGGATAACAAGTTCATGTCCATGCTGACCCCATCAGACATATTCATCGGGGAAATGTCGTTCTTGCTCAACAACCGGCGCTCTGCAACGATTGTATCAGTAGGCGAAGGCACACTGGTAAAGATATCAAAGATGAAGTTCATCTCACTGATTGAGGATCATCCTCACTATGGGATCTACCTCGCACGCCTGCTTGCAGGTAGACTTGCCCACCAATCGCGCGAGAGCGCGAAGCTTAAAAACACCCTGACCCTTCTCGGTCAACGAACACCCGACACCGGCGCACAAGCTATCCCCTCATGACAGGACACCAACCGATTCAGGAGAAACTATCAATAGCCGTCAGATACCTGGCGATTGGCGTCCTTCTGACAAAGCTCTTGGTACACAAAGGACTTTGTCTTGAGTTCGTCTTTGATTTTTTGGGGAAAGGGGATGTAGCGCCAAAAGACATTGCGGACCTCTTTGTCTAGTTTCTGGATACCCTCGCTTTCCTTCAGGAGCCAGGTCGTGTAATCGGCAATAAAATACTCCTTTACATCACCCCTTAATTTTTGGGGTTGAAACCACTGATAATAATTCCCCGTCAAGCCCTCTTCCATCCAGTAATACGAAGCCTTTTCCTTTGCAACCTGCCAACGTAAATCCGCCGTCGCGGTAATAACTGCAAGCTTCAAGCTCCTTCCATACATAGGCACCGCAACGCGTCCACGGCTTGTCACGCGATTGTAACGATCAAACGGCTCCCAACAAAATCCTATGTCCCCATAAGAAGGCAACAGCACCACGAATGGAGGAATCCTGTTTACCTGCTGCTTATACTGACGGCAATACGCTTCCGGATCCAGACCTTCAATCCAAGCCATAATTTTCAATACATTTTCCCGCGTGCCAATCTCATGCTCCGCAGAACGGAAATACTCTCTGGACAAGAGAGGGAAATGGTTGCCCTGGCGCCCGCAGCTCATCTTTATCATTTGGCGCACGGTATCGTACTCCGTACTCACTGCTGAACTGTTCTCCGCATTGGGCGCATCTAGTTTCTCTCGCAGGGAATGCACTGCGTCTTGTGAAGCGCGGTAGCCCGCATATAACCCATTAAACTCCCGATCTATACCCAACAACTTTTTTAACAATTCATGGATCTCCGAGATTCCTTGCTTCTGCGCCTCGTTGAAACCTGCTGTCACCCCAGGGAGACCTTCAATGGATTCGTGCACGAAAAGACGCGAAATTCTGTTCTTCACCTCCTCTTCCACACGGGCACGCTCCGCCGACCTCACCTGCAACAGACGCTCAGAACTCTGCAACTGCCCGCACGCTTTATCATACGCCTGCCGTACGCGTGCGACATCGTCTTTCCTTTTTACTTGCACTTCGTCGGTGCTTGAAGGGCGAACCTTTCCAGAACCAATCGCAATCAGCCATTCATCCAGATAATAAAGAGGCTGTTGCAAACTATTCGTCTCAATAATCCGCGCGAAGATATCTTTCTGGGATGCGGTCAACAAGGTAGGAAGCAACAGTCCATAGCGCAATGCGTAACGCTTTTCCATGCACGCCGACCCACCGCCGATTTTCCCCGATATCTGTGCCATTAATTGCCAGTAACTGCTAATAAGCTGCTGCCGGCACACAGAGCGATCCTTTAAGTCAGTGGTGGACAAATAGCGCGCCAAAGCCGCATGCGCACGCTGCCCAACTTCCAACTCATCTGAAACGACACGTTTATAAAACTCTGCTGACTCAAAAAACTGGTGCGGGGTCTTGCTTTGAAACTCAGTAACCAAGGGAAAACTACGCTCAGAAAGATCAACGTCACTCGGATCTCGTGTCCCGGTAGGCGACATCGCTGTACCCTTCCCTGCAGAAGAATGCTCAGACGGCACACCCTGCGGCGTATCTTGCAGCAGAGCTAACAGATCCGGATCTAAACCTAAATCAGACACACCCCCTCCCTCACACACGGCGATGGAGATGAGGGGAATCGAACCCCTGACCTCTTGCATGCCATGCAAGCGCTCTAACCAACTGAGCTACATCCCCAAAAACCGGCGCCAACCGTAGCAAACAACGCTGCGCTCGATCAAGCGTAGCAGTGCCCGTCAACGCCAATGCAAGCGCAGCGGCTCATATACGTAGGTGCCCTTGCTTAGGTCAAGCTGGAGTAACTCTCCAATGATCACACGCTCTCCAAAAGCAAGACTTCGTTTCTGCAGGACATCCCACAGGGACTGCAGAAATTCTTCACCGTACGTGGCGCTCCGCTTCAAAACTCTCACCGAATACTGCCTGCAATGTGATTCTTTCGCTGCATGTGCTACCGCTTCATCTAGTCCGCCTAGCGCATCAACCAAGCCTAGAGAAACTGCGTCCTCCCCCGCGTAAATCCTACCCTCTGCAACCGCCGCCACCCGATCAAGGGCAAGGTTACGCCCGGCAGAAACAACCGAAAGAAAAGTACGATACGTCGCCATCACATCAAGCTGCATGCGCGCGGTGTCTTCAGCCGTTCCACTCCTGAGCAAAGAAGGTTGGCGAACGCCGTGCACCTGCACGCTATCGACAGTGATCCCCGCATATCGCTCTAAAAACGTTTCGAATGTCGGTAGTACCGAAAGCACCCCTATGGAACCAGTGATGGTATAGGGGGATGCGAAGATGTAATCGGCTGCAGAAGCAACCCAGTACGCACCAGACGCAGCAATCGCACCCATCGATACTATCACTGGCTTCTTGCCTCGACGCTTTGCCCGCGCAAGCGCGCGGCGGATACGTTCAGAAGCAAACACCTCTCCCCCACCGGAATCAATACGCAACACTACTGCCTTAATATCCGGATCACTCATCGCGACATCCAACAAAGCACTAACCTCGTCGCTGATCGTTCCGCCGAGTTCCGTATCCCTGTGTGCAGCAATCGGTCCTGCAAGATGAATAATCCCCACCTGATCCTGCACCTGCCGCTGTGCACGGTCACGATTATAATCGTCTAGACCAACGAAATTTTTTGCAGATTCGTAGTCGTCTTCTTTTAAAAATTTGAGCGCAACGCCAGCTTCATCGTAGGAACATACGCGCGTTACTAACTTTTCCGCCAATGCGGTGCGCGCACCGTCTCCGTTATACTTCTGCAGGAGCTCAAGGCGACGATCCGCGTAACGGGCAAGATGCTGCACCTCTAGTGCTCGATTACGCGAAACATCACTGAGATACTGCTGCCACAGACGCGCAAATACAGACTGATAATTTCTGCGAACCTCAGGAGAAAAATCCTTCCTAGAAAAGATCTCAGCCATGCCCTTGTACGCCCCAGCATGCACGACGTTCCAACGCACCCCAATCTTTTCCTCCATACCTCCGTAAAAGAGAGTTTCCGTGTAAAAGCCCGACAGATCCACAGACCCCATCGGATCAAGGATAATCTCATCAGCAAAAGAGGCGATGTAATAGTCAGCCAAACTGTAAGAGGTAGAAAAAACGTAGAGCGGCTTTTTTGACTTTTTATACTCAGACAGAGCGGATTCCATTTCCACAAAATGTCCGCTCGTCCAACCACTCATATTGGACAGATCGAAAAAAACGGACTCAATGCGTCGATCGGTGGCTGCGTTGCGCAGCGCCTGGGTAATATCAGAAAGAAGGATCGCCGATCCCTTTGGGTTCAAGAACACGGTGCCCAAATTAACACGCGGCTGTTGCTCAGTAACAACGCCAACCGGTCTCATCAGCAACACGGTCCCAGATTGTACCACCTTCTGAGACGACCTTCGGCTACGGTCACCAACTAGCACTTTGAAAAACAAGAACAACAAAAGAAAGAAAATGACGTTCAAACTGACCAACCGAACGGCATTTAACCCACGAAGCAGTCTCCTAAAGAGAACTCTCAATGAGTACATTGTAACCTCCACCTCATGCGTGTTATGCCTCGTCTACTCCCGGCAGGCTATCTTTTCAGGAAATACCAAATGTTCCTGAAAGAAGACTGGCACATTCCCAGCACGATATTGCTTGCGATAGTCACGCAGTAGATACAACGCCACCGGATGCAGTGTCACGATAGCAATCAGGTTGATGACCGTCATAAATACCATAAAAAGATCCGCAACACCCCAAACAAAATGAAAACTCGCATGCGCACCGACAAATACCGCACTGACACAGGTAACTCTGAAAACACTCAAAACCATTTTATGGTCCTTAATGAAACGTACGTTTGACTCCGCGTAGTAATAGTTACCCATCAGTGAACTGAATGCAAACAGAAAGATCGCAAGCGTCACCAAGTGCACCCCCACGGGGCCAACTTGCTTGGACAGCGCTTGCTGCACGAACTGCATTCCGCTCACATCCACTGATCCTGCAACATCAGAGAGCAGCAACACAAAAGCAGTCACACTACAAATTAGCATCGTGTCTATAAACACCGAGAGCGCCTGCACCAGGCCCTGCACAACCGGGTGACTCACTTCTGCAGAGGCTGCAGCGTTAGGCGCCGAACCCATTCCTGCCTCGTGAGACAGCAAGCCACGCTTTATTCCAATGACTACCACCGAACCGAACGTACCACCAGCAAACGCCGTGAGGCTCAGTCCTTCCCGGCAAATTTCAAAAAAGAGCGCAGGGAGCCTGTACACATTGAGTGCCAACACCCACAGCCCGAAGAGAACATAACCTACAGCCATCACTGGTACTATCACCGAACTGACAACACTAATGCGCGCGACCCCCCCAAAGATAACAAACGCAAGGAGAAAAGACAGCAACACCGCCAGGATCTGGACCCACAGAGAAGAATCCTTTCCGTAGTAAGAGAGAGTAGAGACAATATTATAAGCCTGTAGTGCATTGAACCCGTACGCGTATGCAAAGACAAGACACAGCGCAAAAAGCACCCCCATGGAGCGACTTTTCAGACCCATTTCGATGTAATAGGCGGGACCACCTCGAAAACCACACGCAGTACGCGTTTTGTATGCTTGGGCGAGCGTACTTTCGATAAAGGCACTTGCAGCGCCAAAAAAGGCACTCACCCACATCCAAAACACTGCCCCTTTTCCTCCAAAGGCGATAGCCGTAGCAACGCCGACAATGTTCCCAGCCCCCACACGGCTCGCAGTGGAAATCATAAGCGCTTGAAATGATGAAACTCCTTTCCCCCTCTTTTCAGCCAGCGCTGCAAACGCAGGCTTCAGAAGACTAAGTTGAACACAGCCAGTCTTTATGGTAAAAAAGACACCGCAGACGACAAGCCACCCGACGAGGATATAGGAGTGCAAAGCATCGACAAGGCGGATAAGCAGCGCCTGAAACGCGGTCATGGAAATTCCTTCCAACTTCAATGGGTAAAATAGGCGCAAAGCACGCCCGCCCAGTGTAACGCAAAGCATCTTACCGTTACAAGATATTGGGTCGCGCCTGTTTCCTCCCCTCACTCGGCTCCTTCTGTCGGGGTCGGTAGCCTGTAGGGCGTGCAAGCTAACAGATTAACTGTTCAGGACAATGCATGGAACGATCCCCTTTACCTAGAATCACCGCTCTTACCTTCGGCACACTGCTATTCGTCAGTGCAGTGCTCCTGACCCTGTCCACGTTCCTTCCCCTTTTTACCTTGCACCGAGCATCACACTGGTTCTTCGTACCTGGCACTCTCCTTTACGAAACGTACGCTTTCTCCTCCTTGCTCGTGCCGCTGTTACTCTTGCACACAGCGCTCCTCTTGTTTGTCGGCGGACGTTCGTTACGGGCAGAAAGCGCACTTGTTGCCTTCCCACTCTTGTTCATTACTGCAGTGTGTGGAGAACACGGTCTCTACGCGCTGCAACGCGCACTCGCTGCACGGTCAATTTCACCGTCAACGCGGGGAGGGGTAGACATCGTATACGTCCTTTGCCTCCTCGCATTGCTGGGAGCAGAGCTCTATGCTGCACTCATTTACGGGGAAAAGTGTTACGTATGGTTTCATGCACGTATTCCTCGCGATTTCATCGCTGATGGATTCCAAGACCCTTCCTTCCCTCCCTCCACTGCCGATCATCCTGACACCGTTTCCCCTCCCCCCGCTCCCTCCTGCGCCACCGCAGATGTGCAGACGCCCGAAGCAAGCGCGCCCCCAGAGGGGCAGTTCTCCACGGAAGTTCCCCTCCAGGGGGGAGAATTTTTGATTTCTGAGGCAGAGGTGCAGCCTGCCACGCAGGTGGCAGCGTGTGGCGGTGTGTCCACGCCAACTGCTTTGGCGCCATCGGTGCCTTCTCAGGCTCCATTCCCCCTGCTCCCAGCGCCCGGGCTCATTCAGGGTAACCTTCTCTCAGACGTTCACGCCCCCGCGTCACCCGGGTCTTTGCCGTCTGTCATCCCTGCACAGGCACCGTGTGTCATGGCCCTCTCCCCTATCTCTGCTCCCCCAGTCGCCCCCGCTGAAACCCTTATTCCTGCGCAAGACGATGAACAGGGACCACCGCGTCCTATTCCTGCCTCAGCAGCTCCGCTTCGGCACCCTTGCCGCGGCTACCAAGTACCGTACGACTTGCTTGACCAGTACTCAGAGGACACATATGAAGGAATTGACGAGCTCACCAAGAATCTTGCACTCCTGCTTGAGGAAACATTCTCTGAATTCAACATTCGAGTAGAAATCACCGGTATCAAGAAGGGTCCTGTGGTCACAATGTTCGAGCTTCTCCCTCCACCCGGCATCAAACTGTCAAAAATTACAAATCTGCAGGACAACGTTGCGCTCAAGCTTGCTGCTTCAAGCGTGCGCATCGTCGCTCCCATTCCTGGAAAACACGCCATAGGCGTGGAAGTCCCTAACAAAAAACGATCCCTCGTTACATTCAAAGAACTGCTCCATACGCGCACAGCTGGCAGCAACCGTATGGCCATCCCTGTCATCCTTGGCAAAGACGTTACCGGCGAACCACAGGTTATCGACCTTGCCCAAACACCTCACCTGCTCATTGCAGGCGCAACTGGGTCGGGTAAATCAGTATGCGTAAACGCGCTCATTCTCTCTATCCTGTACCACAAGTGTCCTGACGAAACCAAACTTCTGCTCATTGATCCAAAAATCGTAGAGTTAAAGCTCTACAACGATATCGCCCACCTTCTCACTCCTGTCATCACTGAGCCCAAAAGAGCACTCCAAGCACTACAGTACATCCTGTGCGAAATGGAGCGACGCTATGCGCTTCTTGAGCAATTAGAATGCCGCGACATTAAGACCTACAACAAAAAAATACAGGAAAAAAGCATCGCCACGCAGCCTCTCCCATTCATCGTTATTATCATTGATGAATTTGCAGACTTAATGGTTGCCTCTGGCAAAGAATTAGAAACGAGTGTTGCGCGTTTGTGCGCGATGAGCCGTGCAGTAGGCATCCATTTGGTACTTGCCACCCAGCGACCGTCAATCGATGTCATCACCGGCCTTATTAAGGCAAATATTCCAAGCAGAATTGCCTTTATGGTTTCATCTAAAATGGATAGCCGTATTATTTTGGATGAGATGGGCGCAGAAAAATTGCTGGGACGAGGGGATATGCTGTACATGAACCCGAGTCAGTCTTTTCCTACGCGGATTCAAGGTGCGTATGTTTCCGAGCGAGAATTAGCGCGCGTGATCGCCCACGTACGCGCGTGGGGAACGCCTGAGTATCTTGATGAAGAAATTTTCTTTGACGATGACGACGCGAGTATATCTGGAAATTTTGTGGATGAAAGCGATCCTTTGTACGAGCAGGCAGTGCAGGTAGTGCAATACGCGGGTAAAGCGTCCACATCGTACGTGCAACGTAAATTGAAGATAGGCTACAATCGCGCCGCGCGCCTAATCGAAGAAATGGAAGCAAGGGGGGTGGTCGGTCCGCCGAATGGATCCAAACCACGTGATGTTTTGCGTTCGTAGTTGTTGCACATCTGCGTGTAAGAAAACGACGAACGATTGTTCAACGGACTTTTTGAAACTGCGCAATTGGGGTACGTGTCCACGGGTAAAAAAGGTGAGGCACGATGCACCGGAGGCTGCCGGAAGGGTAGTCAGTGACTGCGCGATGCGCGCGTTCTTCTCAGGAAGGGCGGCAGAATGCAAGCAGGCGATACCCTGCCCCTTTATTCCAACGCCGATTACCAGCCTCACAGGAGGAAGGGTGCCTGCAGTGCGGCGCACCGCGCGGATGTACAGCGGGGAGAGACAATGATGAGAGAGGACGTACGGATGCACGTATTGAGAAGAAGGATAAGTTTCCATTACCGCGTAGATCCACTCAAAGGCGATAGTTTCGAGAACAACTGGGCAAACAACAGTTGTGATACAATGCAACTACAGGATAAAGCGGGACGGGTGCTGTATGGCGCGATGGTACAAACCGTGGCGAATTATTGTTTCGGGCGGATGGCACCGGGGTCTGGGGTGGCACATGGGGAATCGGTTGCGCCGGGGGCATTTGTAGTGCGTTGCTTTGTGCCTGCCCGCGCGTTTCATGGACGGATACACGCAATCACACGCACATGGGATATGGATGGAGAGTGGATTGATCGGGAAGCGATGCAAATATCTACAGAAGGATATCAGACCGGTCGGTGGTTAATACACGACCAGTGGTCAGAAAAGTTAGGGCGCGACACGAATTATGCGTGGAGTGCAGGGTGCTTCGTGCTTTCAAGTGAGGATCTGCGACGGATGAACGAGGTGTTGGACAGATGGGGAGTATCCTGTGGGCAAGAAATGGCAGGAATTCTTGAGGAACTCGAATGATCAGCGTAGGAGAAGGGATGTGGACACGCAAAAGCGGCCGCTGTAGAACCCGACAAGCTTTTGGTTTCAGAGCAAGCGCCAAGATCTGAGCAGGGTGCCGACACGATCAATTTGCTGAAGTTAGCAGCACCCTGAAGGGCTATTGATTTGGCAACCCCATCGTTGCTTTTTTTAGCACAAAACAATCTGCCGCAGATCGGCCTGCGCCCCGTTTGCGCTTTAACGCGATACTCTTCGCTGGCGTCAAATCGCACTGAAAAAAGTGACTCTCTCTTAGAGGGAAGTGCTCGTGCGTGCTCAGCCACGCCCCTTGCTCCAATGCAAGCCGCGAGGCAGCTTCAATTTCTGGAAAAGCCCAGCGAAACGTCGGCGCCTTTCCCTTTTTTACGTGGGTATTAAAGAATAGCAGCGCATCCTGTATCTTTCCGTTGGCAGATTCTTTCACTACGATTGCGTTTGGGTTACGCCCTGGGATTGAGCGTTCCTGCCCCCAAAAATCGCGTGCACGCGCACAGGCCTGCGAACCTGCCGATACCGTTTCAGCAGACAGTTCATCACACGAAGCAGGATCCTGCTTACGCCAATGTAATACCACACGCTCTCCTGCCCGCACCTGGGCTGCAGGAAAATGATAGTCGCAGCGATTCCCCTTGCCACCTACATTTGTGATAGTAATTCCCAGCAAATTACCGGATTCCACGACAAGCAATTCCACAAATTCCGAGCGTTTATTCCCATAAAGGGGACGGACTTCGCTGATTTCTAAACGCGCAGGCTGTGTATTTATCCCCTCAAAAGGAAGCACAAAATCATGCTTCTGGTGCGCCACGTCCTGCGCACTACCACGCAATACCACCTGCTGCCCCACGTGCGGCTTTTGTAAAAAGCGCACTGCGAAAAACGAAAGGCGCTCACGGGCTGCATCCACAGACTCCTGATACGCTGCAGGCACCGCAATGCGTGAAAGTGCAGAGGGGATTTCGTCTGTAAAGGACTGCAACAGCTCATCGCTCACTTCCTCTGAAACAACACCCTCTGCGCGATATACGCGCGCAACTACATCAGACACCTCACCGCGAAAACCAAACACAATGCAATCACCTTGCAACGCGTAATGCACAAGCGTCACTTCATTGCCCGCAGTTTTCATAACGTGTACAAAGTCCCGCGCAGAAGAACAGCCGCCGTAGAGCAGCACACTCAACAACCCTGCGCATAAAGCACGATGCAGATCCCACACGACGACATGCTCCCTCACCAAAAATAGGCTAACGCCCATTATATCACACGTAAGCCATACCCCACCCTCGTACGATTGCAAGAACCCATAACCGTTACAGACGACACGCCTCCACCATGTACCGAACTGATGCTCCATCAGGAGCATATCCGTGCTTTTCAACAACAAAAATCAAAGCGTCCTGCTGATCATTAATAAGTACCTTTTTTAAGGCGTAATTTTTCACCCCCGGTCGCACATAGCCGCGCTGCCCCACCACACGCGAAACTTTGCTTCCATTCGGTCTTGTCATTTCAACCGTCAAATAGAACGACACACCCAGCTCTGTTGTCCGTTCTACATGCATAACCACCACATATTCTACATTCGTTTTAAAATCTCGAAACAGTAGCGTCTCTTCCCCCATCCGATCCTCAGCCTGCACGTACAGAGTACGCCCCAAACGCAGCGCAGAAATATCTGCACGTTGCAAGAGAGATTGCGCGCGGTTCTGCAACGCAAGAAAGACATCCATGCTTCGTTTGCCTTTTGTTTCTTGCGTCGGCGTTGTGCGCACTACCCCTCCCTGCACAAAACGGTTTGATTCTACGTCCACCACATAAATATCCGCATACGCCTGATACAACCCATCAGTTACCCCGTGCTGTCCAAAGGCAAATGTCTTTCCGTGCGCAGAAAATCCCAAATTCACAAAGGTCGCGATATCTCCCGCCATGGCAGACTTCGTACATAACGTCAAAAACACCGCTGCCAGATAGCACACCCATGCTATTCTCCTTTGCTTCTCGCCACGCGCACGCACAGTACCTATCCGTTTGCATCGATTACCCACACATCCTGTTCTACCCATACGTCCTCCGCGCCCGCAGCTTCGGCAACTTTCGCCAATCTCCTTAAGAAGACTCCTGATCGCAGCACAACTTTACATAACACGCATGCACCGCCTACAATGGCCCGGTGACCATCGCCGGGCGAAACAAAGTCGTCGCGTTCTCCATCGTACTTTCCGCCCTGCTGTGCAGCATTTCCCTTTTGCAGGCCGCGTTCGTGCTATCTGGTGGTTTACTCCCACAACTTGCCGTTGCGCGCGTTCCTCCCCTGTTACACACCACTGGCCGTGCGTTCATGCGTGTGCTCACTCTCTTGCTACCGGAGGCAGCTGCTCGCTCGCTTGCTGCGGTGTCCACCGCACCCTCAAATAGCAGTACCTTGGTGGCAATCCTCGGTACGGGTCTTTCTGCACCACTCTTGCTTACTTACCTCCTTCGTCGCTTCGAAAAAACACATGCGGTAGAGATATCCTATTTTTCTCTTTTTCTGTGCGCACTCAACTTCGAAGGAGTCCGTCTTTTCCTCCCCATACTCTACACAGGCACGCCTACCACATACGCAGGGAATGTTCCCATGCAAATCGTCATGTTCTTCCGGAGTCTGGCACTGCTTGCTCTCTTTGCAAGTGGCATTTTTGCGAAAAAAACACTCACACGACAGGAAGGGGCCGTTGTCTTTGTGCTGTGCACGGTGGCGTTTCTTATTAGCCGATACACTACGATACACACTATACACGCATATCGTCCCTCACAGAGCACACAGGGAGCTATACTGCTGGCACAGCCGATCCCAAAATCCGGATCTATCATAGATAGTACTGGTGAAGAAAAAACGCTCAAAGTGCGCAGCTCCGCCCACAGAAAAACACGGATCCTGGTGACCCCACAGAGGAACTTCACGTTCTACTACGGGAGTCACGCGTGGCACCGGTGGTTTTTCTGGACAACGGCAGTCCTCAGCGCACTTTCTTACGGGGTGCTCGGCCACACGTTGCAAATCTCCCATTACTACATCGCGGCGGCAGCATTACCTTTTGTGATTGCAGGTTACCGATTGCTCACACACGGACTCACGTGGAGCACCTGTATCGTTGGACTCCTCTTGCTGAACACCGCAAGCGTGTTCTTTATCCGCAGCGTCCACCGGGTACACATATGGCAGTAGTCACTGCGGTAGAGATCATGCTCTAAGCCTCCGAGCAATCAAGTGGCCGGCGCCCACGCAGGCTGTGCGCCAATGTCGTTCGGTCGATATATTCTAAGTCCCCCCCTACGGGGATACCAGACGCTAGACGCGTTACTACCACCGGAAAGTTTGCAAGGATTTTTTGCACATACAAGGCGGTGGTATCCCCTTCCACGGTGGGATTCAACGCCAGAATAACTTCCCGTACTGGACTCTCTTGCAACCGTTTCAGCAACGCCGCAATACGGAGCTGGTCAGGACCGACCCCCTCAAGCGGTGCAATGACTCCTCCTAACACGTGGAATAAACCCCGATACTCCCCCACACCCGCCATCATTTCCACGTCCTGCGCACGCTCCACTACACAAATGATGCCTCGGTCCCGAGACGCATCCGTGCACAACGCGCAGGTCCTCCCCTCACAGAAAGCACCGCAGCACACACACCGATATACGCGCTCATGCAAACATGCAATCCCGCGCGCAAGAACCTGCGCTTCAGCGGGGTCACGTTTCAAAAGGTGATAGGCAAGGCGCGTCGCCAGCTTTACTCCAATACCCGGGAGACGAGATAAATGCTCCACTACTTCTTCAATCGCCGGTATCATCACACATCCCCTGGTGCAAAATCCCCATATTGAACTGACAGCTTTCGCACTCTTCCTACCCGTCTGTCGCTACTCAATACGGAGTACGCACAGCCCCTGCTATTTTCCCCTCCCCAGGTACACACCGTGCAGTACCTTCATACACACGCACCACGTGCCCTTGCACACAATCACAGAGAAGCTTCACCTGTGCAGGCAGATCTCCACTCACCCTATCATACTCCTGCCCAGAGATAAGCAAAGAAGTTGTAAAGAGAGCAGATGGGGCAGGACTCTGAGGAAGATGGGAGGGCGCGACTTTTGACGAAGGCGCCGAATCCAGAAGTACGCGAACGCATACCTCCCGTCCCAGTAATTCTGACGCATACTCCTTGAGCAGCGACGCGTGCTGAGAAATAACGCTGCGCTCATAATGCGTGCGTACGCACATGCACACAGAAGTATCTTCCTCGCGCCAAGAATATGAAGAACCAAGCGCTGTTGCCAACATCTGGTGTGACGCGCGCAACTTTTCTACCAAGGCATCTTGTAACGCACGCACGGTACATACTGATGCTGACATAGGGGGACGTATACCGTGTGGGGAGACGACACCTGTTTCCCCATCGTCCGAACCTACAGACGCAGAACACACCCCGGGAACTGCATGCGTGTCCAGTATCTGCTGCACACTATCCAATGCAACGCGTACTTCTTGAATTGAGACATACTCACTCAACCACGCTAAACGCGAAATTGCGAGCTCCAATTCATACCGCGGATCTACTGAAAAACGAATGTCGCGAAACAGTTGCAGTAACAGTCCAAGCGCCCGCTCAATCTGCGACGCATTCCATGTGGTACGCACGTACTCAGGCACCTGGTTTGCCGCTATTCCTACCAGTGACTCATTTGTAATTCCCTGCGTGAAAAGCAACAGTGCACGCGCATAGCGGACGCAGTCGATTACGCACTGTTCAACGGAGACACCAGAACTTACCAAAGCATCTACCAATTCCAAGGCGGCGCGAGCATCTTTGCGGCAGCAATGTGAAAACAGTGCTGCAAGTGAGTCGTCAGTCATTAGCCCGAGTTTTTTTTGAATGTTCTCAAGTGTTACCGGCCCTGCGCAAGACACCACGGTTTGATCGAACAAAGTATATGCGTCTCGCATGCTACCGGCTGACTCACGCGCGATCCAAGACAGTACTCCGTCTTCAACTGCAATCTGCATCTGCTGGGCAGCTTGCGCCAACGCACAAACAAGCGTCTGAGTATCTACCAAACGAAAATGAAATTGTTGACAGCGACTTTTTACCGTTGCAGGAATCCTGTGCACCTCCGTTGTTGCAAAGATAAATACCACATACGGCGGAGGCTCTTCGATTGTCTTCAACAGTGCATTAAAGGCACTGTTTGAAAGCATATGCACCTCATCAATAATAAAAACCTTATAACGCGTCCCATGAGGTGGAAAGAGAATCTCTTCCTTAATCTGACGTACGTCGCCCACCCCTGTGTGTGACGCACCGTCAATTTCGATAACATTTAAATTAGTACCGGTGGCAATCTCTCTACAAGACGGACACTCTCCACACGGTTCAGACGCTTCTCTTTGCACACAATTCAATGCCTTTGCAAGGATACGCGCACAGCTGGTCTTACCACACCCATGTGGGCCGGAAAACAAATACGCAGGAGAAACTTTGTTCTCCTCAAGAGACTTTTGCAGTGTTGCCACTACAAACTTCTGACCCAACACGTGCTGAAAACGTTGCGGCCGATACCGTGTTGCCGTCACTTGATACGCCACTGATCCTTCCCCCTGTCAGACGGCACCACTCACATGGAAATACAAATGCACAAAACATTCATACGTCCAAACGCGCATATATTGCATTCTCTTCAATAAACTTACGGCGCGGTTCGACATCTTCACCCATGAGAGTACTAAACACCCGGTCTGCTTCCACCGCATCTGAGAGCACCACCTGCATCATCTTGCGACGCACTGGATTCATAGTTGTCTCCCAAAGCTGAGTGCCATCCATTTCCCCCAGACCTTTATAACGCTGCACAGCGACACCACTTTTTTTACCGATACTTTCTAGCGCTTCGTCACGCTCTGTGTCGCTATACACATACAGTTCCTTTTTACTCCACGCAATGCGATACAAAGGCGGCATCGCAAGATATACGTAACCAGCTTCAATTATTTGCGGCAGGTATCGAAAGAAGAACGTTAAAAGAAGCGTACGGATGTGAGAGCCATCCACGTCCGCATCCGCCATGATGATCACTTTATGATAGCGAATCTTTGTTAAATCAAAATCCTTGCCAACACCTGTACCGAGCGTTGCGATAATTGGTTGTAATTTTTCGTTATGCAAGACCTTATCCAAACGTGTCTTTTCCACGTTCAGCATCTTCCCCCACAAAGGCAAAATGGCCTGTGTCTTGCTGTCCCGTCCTTTTTTCGCCGAACCTCCTGCAGAATCCCCTTCCACAATATATACTTCGCACTTCGCCGGATCCTTGAGCGAACAGTCGGCCAACTTTCCCGGCAACCCAAAACTATCCATTCCACTTTTTCTGCGCGCAGCTTCCTTTGCACGACGTGCTGCAAGACGCGCCTGTGCCTCTGCAATGCTCTTTTCAAGAATCTTTGTAAGCACACCTGGATTTTGCTCAAAATAGAGCGTCAGACGCTCCCCCACCAAAGAATCAACAATACCCCGCACCTCACTGTTTCCCAACTTCGTCTTTGTCTGCCCTTCAAACTGGGGTTCAGGAATTTTCACAGAAAGCACCACTGTCAATCCAGCACGCACATCTTCCCCAACGAGCTTTTCTTCCCTTTCTATCTTCTTTGCAAGCTTTGGACTTTTTTTCAAAAAATCGTTCGCCACACGCGTAAGTGCCGACTTAAATCCTTCAAGATGCGTGCCCCCCTCACGAGTATTAATGTCATTGACAAATGACTGCACGTTTTCCGTATAACCGTCGTGATATTGCAACGCAACTTCCACTAAAACATCCGACTTCGATCCCTCAATGTACAGAGGACGTTCGGGCACAACTGATTTACCGCGGTTTAAATAACTGACAAAATGACGAATACCTCCTTCGAACGCAAATTCAACCTGTTTAGCGGTCGCCAACCGCTCATCACGCAACTGAATAACTACCGTGTTATTCAAAAAAGCAAGTTCACGCAAACGCGTCAGGAGTACATCAAAATCATAGGCCACCGTTTCTTTGAAAATGGATGGGTCCGCCTGCCAGCGGATAATAGTGCCACGTTTTTCCGACACTCCCCGCTTCTCTACTGGAGCAAGCGGCATCCCCACATTAAACTTCTGATAATACTCAGCACCATCACGATACACTGTCACTTCTACCCACAACGACAGCGCGTTGACCACAGAAACTCCAACTCCGTGGAGTCCACCCGACACCTTATACGATTTCTTGTCAAACTTCCCCCCCGCATGTAACTTAGTAAGTACAACCTCAAGCGCACTAACCCCCTCATGAGGATGCACGTCAACAGGAATACCTCTCCCGTTGTCTTCAACACGCACGACGTTTCCTTGTTCAAGCACCACGGTGATACGATCACAGTACCCAGCCATGGCTTCATCGATACAGTTATCCACCACCTCGTACACCAGATGGTGCAATCCATTAGGACCGGTAGAGCCGATATACATCCCCGGACGCTTGCGTACCGCTTCAAGACCTTCCAATACAGTAATGCTACTCGCTGAGTACTCAATCCCCATAACTGACCGCTCTCCTTTTCATCAGCATATCTATGACCACATTCACCTTTTTAAGACACAGAAAGGCAATACTCTTGCTGCTCACACAGACGAGCGCACTATAGACTTCTACTGCTGCAGGCCAGAGCGTAATTTTTCTTCAAAGCGCGCACGTTCCTTCCCCTCAAGGGAGAGACCCTCTCCAGCCAGTAAGGCCTTAAGCGCAGCAAACTCCCGCCCTGAAAACTGCACCCCATCTTTTTCATGATTTTCAAAAGAGGCGGTAGCGCACGGCGCAACTGCACGGGTAATTTCAATGATTACCTCTGCATACGCACGAATCTCTGCTTGCGCATGAGCGCTCGCACGTAAACGCAAAAAATGAAAAAGATTGTGTAAATCAATCTGCCAATACCACTCGGTGTAAAGCGAAAGCGGCACGTTAATACGCGCTAGCTCCCGCGCGATGTTCTTTTGAATCAATGCGTCGTAAGCGGCACACGCCGCTTTCTGCTGAGCTTCAAACGCTGCCCGCACTTCCTGCTGCTGTTCAGGAGAAATACCTTCGGACGCGCGGCCCTGCTTGTTACGCGTGGACTGAACTGCAACTGAAGTTTCCTGCGGAACATAACAGTCATGACTAAGAAGCGAATAACGACCAGACACCTCACTGATGCGAGCAGTGCGATGCCGCATCCACTGACGCGCGACAAAAATCGGTGCACGTACATGGAAGGTAAGGACCACCTGCTCAAAAGGAGACGTATGCTTATTGCGTAAAAGAAAATCGATAAGCGCCGCATCGTCACGCGCAGTCCTAGTCCCCGCACCGTAAGAAACACGCGCTGCCTGCACAATGCGTGCATCCCCTCCCAGGTAATCTATCAAACGCACGAAACCCTTATCCAATACAGAAAAACGCCGGTCCAAAATATCTTCGGCAGCTTCTACTACACAGTGTGCCACCGCCCCGTTATAACAGAAAAAGCACACACGATCCAGAGCGATACTGACCGCTACACCGGCTTGAAGCGTACGCAACGTCACAAAGAAAGCCTACACAGTGGACAGTGTTATGCAAGCACGCTCCTACGAGGCACAATACCCACACGAATCTATTTCGAGCGACTGGCTTCGTACGTAGTATAGTGATTTCATTCCTACTTCCCACGCATACACGTACAAATCTAGAACCTGCTTCAGTGTAAAGTCCGTTGTAATGTACAGATTCACTGACTGTGCCTGGTCAATATGTCGTTGCCGCAGACCCGCAGCACGGATACTCCAACGCTGCTCCACTGCGTGTGCACTTTTATACAGTGGACAGGTCTTCTGCGAAAGAGAAGGAGCTACGCGTGGCATTAGCATGCCTTTCTTTTCCTCGAGGAAATACTGCTTCATAATAGGATCTACACCCGCAGTGGTCCCTGCAATGATAGACGTAGAACTAGTTGGCGCGACTGCAAGTAAGTAACCGTTGCGCATCCCATGTGTTGCTACCTCACGCTGCAAACGTTGCCAGTCTTCAGAGACATAGCCGCGTTTGCGAAAATACGCACCGGTACACCAATCGCTCCCAGTGAAACACCCATACGCACCCTTCTCGCGCGCGATTGTCATACTCGCTTCAATTGCGGCACGGTTAATGCGCTCAAATATTCTGTCCGCAAATGCAAGATGTTCATCACTTTCCCAATCGATTCCTTGCTGGGCAAGCACGTGATGATAGCCTGAAACACCTAAACCAATAGCACGATAATACGCATTGGTTACCTGTGCATAGGGAACCGGATAATATGTCAAATCGATCACGTTGTCTAATGCACGTACCGCCACACGCACTACCTCGCGCAACTCCTTATCATCTGAAAGGTCAATATTGCTCAGCACCAACGACGCGAGATTACATACAACAAAATCCCCCGGCCGCGTTGTCTGCACCACTACCTTTTGTCCATCAACCTCGGTGATTTTTACGCTTACTAAATTAATAGCGCTCATGTTCTGCGCAATTTCAGTACACAAATTAGAACAGTAAATAATTCCCCGATGCCCATTGGGATTTGCACGGTTTGCATGATCTCGGTAAAACGCAAAGGGAGTACCGGTTTCCACCACAGATTTTAGCACCAAGCGCACCAACTCCTTAATCGGAATGGTCCTCTTAGAGATACGCGCATCCTTTACACAATCCCAGTAGCGCTTCTCCCATTCCTCCGCATAAAAATCCTCCAAAGCATAGCCTTTCACCGTAAGAATCTCATGCGGACACATTAAATACCACGACGCCCCCAAATTATCGCGTACTGTCTTCCAGAACAAATCTGGATAACAGACCGCAGGAAATACGTCATGTGCTTTCATGCGGTCATCCCCATTATTAGTCCGTAATTGCAAAAATTCCGGAATATCCTTGTGCCATACATCCAAATACACTGCCACCGAGCCTTGGCGTACTCCTAGTTGATCTACTGCAACTGCAGTATCATTGGCGAGCTTAATCCAACGGAGAATACCACCTGCAGCACCCTGGAACCCCCGAATGGGAGCGCCTACCGCACGCACTTTTCCAAAGTACAGCCCCATCCCTCCCCCAAACTTAGATACCTGGGAAAAATTGTCGATGCTGCGGTAGATACCGTCGAGCGAATCTGGCACCGTATCAACGAAACACGAGGAAAGTTGATGAAAAGGTTTGCGCGCGTTTGAAAGCGTAGGTGTTGCGACCGTAACCTGCAACTTGCTGAGGACTGTATAAAAGCGTTTTACCCATTGCATACGATCTTGGGTTTCATTCATCGCTAGATGCAGTGCAATACCGAGAAACATCTCCTGAGGAGTTTCAAGAGGTACATGCGCACGCGTTCTGATCACATAGCGACGCAGAATCATATCCAGACTGCTGTACGTAAACAATTTATCGCGACTACACTCAAGATACGTGGCAGCTTCCTCAATTTCTGCCCGACTATAGTGCGTGCGGATGTACACCCCATATAGACCGGCCTCTTCAAGATAAGTTATTTTCTCGTAGAAAGAGTGAATATTTAACTTTTCCAAAGATGTTCCTAGCGCGAGTGAAAAGTCGAGCATAAGCAAGCGCGCAGCAATAAGCTCCCACTGGGGAGCCTCTTGGGCAGTCAGTTCCACCGCTGCCTTAATAAGCAGTTGCATACTCCGACGCTCGTCCGTAACTTCTTTTTTAAAGAGCAGGAACTTACTGGCGAGTGCATCGAGACTGTACTCAGGAAACGGGAAGTCTTGTTGGATTTCTTTCAGTACACCGAGCACTGAAGAGTCAGTAAAACAGCACGCAATCTGTTCTCTTGCAATACGCTTTTTTGTGCGATCATCACGGTACAGGATAAAACTCTTCACTTCATCGCTGTGATTGTATTTGGTAAGAGTCTTTTCGACAAAGTCCTGAATCTTTTCCACGTGAACAGGAACGCCCGCACGGTTCATCTCAAAAAGCTGTCGCTCAACCTCCGCGGCAAGATCTGCGATGATAGCAGGAACTTCAGGAGCAAGAGGATTCTGGACACTTCTAAAAGCAGCACTGATAGCAACAATTATTTTCTCGCGCATGTAAGGTTGCGGTTCGCCATTTCGCTTGATGATATGCATATATCTCTCCGTCCGAACGCGGATTATGGGCCAAAAATAACATTTGGGTAAGAGTTCTCGCTTCCACTCCTAGACTCGTTCTTTACGCTTCCCCCACAGAGACGCGCGGAAGAAAACACCCCCGTGCTACCAACCAAGAATCTCTTGCATAAAGGTGTCAGCACCCTTTTCCCGATTTAAAATAGCGTACAGTCCCGCGCAAATTGGAACCTTCAACCGATCCCGCTCAGCAAGGCGCTGCACATGCATACAGGCAACTACCCCTTCCGCCAGATACCCTACTTCGGGCAAACGACTCACGAGATCCTGTATTCCAGAAAAGGAATCAAGGATCCCCTTATGCACTATGTCGCGTCCGAAACGTCGGTTGCGTCCATACGCGCTGCGACACGTCACATCCAAATCTCCTATTCCTGCAAGCGATGTGAATGTTTCAGGATGTGTAGAACCCAACTGTTTTCCAATGGTTTGAATTTCATTCAAGCCCGCTGCGAGCAGCATCGACTCTGTATTGTCCCCAAAAGCTTCAGAATGCTCAGCCATCGCATCCAAAAGACCAAATGCAATGGCAATCACGTTTTTTACCGCTGCACACACTTGCACCCCAACAACATCAAGACTGGAATACACCTGCACCCTCTTCGAGCGCAGCAATTCCCGCACCCGAATGGCCGCCATAGGATTTTGGCTCGCTGCAATAAGTCCGGTCACCTTTCCCTGCGCTACCTCCTGTGCATGGCTTGGACCCGAAATATACACGAGCTGCCCGTGCGCCCCAGACGGCAACAACGCACCCAGCGCATCGGTAATTAGATGAGGCATCCCTTCCTGATCCGGAATAAATCCTTTTGTCAAAATACCAATAAGGGGATATTCCTGTCCTACGGCAGCAGTACGCAACCTCTGAAAACGAGGAGTGGTATTCATAAGCGCAGCTACTTCAGCCAAATAGCACGAAGGAACCGCTAATACAATAAGATCCGCGCCGGCACAGACATATGCCATATCGGGAGAGGCACACAAGGCTGCGGGCAACGTAATGCCCGGCAGATACTGAACATTTTCGTTTCGTGCATTGATAGCATCGCACGTCTGCCCACGACGGGCCCACAGCATTACGGTGTGACCGTTCACGGTGAGAGACGCAGCAAGCGCCGTGCCCCATGCCCCTCCACCGAGTATTGCAATCGAAGCCATGATTCCTAACCCCTCCCCTGATCCTCACCTTTCTTCAGCAAGAGGAGACATGATCACCGTATCGAAAAAGAACACGCACCGCAGACCCTAAACTTTTTAGAAAAAATCGTAATTCCCGTCACGCCATTCAACAAAATCTTGCGCAGAAAAGTAGAGCGCCAGTTCTCGTGCAGCGCTCTCGGGAGAATCAGAAGCATGGACAATATTAGTAGTGGTGCGTAGCGCAAAATCACCACGAATCGTTCCCGGTTGAGCGTGCTCCACACGCGTAGAGCCACAAAGCGTGCGCACAAGACTGATAGCATTCTCCCCCTTGAATGCGAGTGCAACCACCGGTGCGCTCGTAATATAAGCGATAAGCGAAGGATAAAAAAGCTTCTCGCGATGCTCCGCGTAATGCAACTCCGCAGTAGCTGTATCGACGCACAACAGCCTGAGCGCAGTCAGCACGAGCCCTTTGCGCTCGAAGCGACTCAAAATCTCCCCTACCAGTCTACGTTGAAGAACACCCGGCTTAAGCATGACGAAAGTTGTTTCAAATGCCATATGATTTCCTCGTCCTAGCGAATACACGTGGCACGCCAGCGTACCCACCATTCTTTCTTTATGCAAGTCCTCCCCACACTTTCTCTTTTTACCCTTCCTTCACCGTATGGTGAGTCACCCTGTCCTTATTCGCATAAAGACAGCAACCGTTTTTTTCTCCACGTACTGAGTAAGGTGACTGTCGCTTCCTGATCTGTTACTACAAGCTGACACAGAAGATCTCGCGTGGCACGCCCCAGCTTTGGGAATGCAGCCATCTCTGCCGGGTAAAAGGCAGAGAGGACGTACTGCGCTATATTCGCACTCTCACTGGGTGGACGCCCGATGCCTATGCGCAACCGCCAAAAATCTGCGGTACCAAGCACTTCCTTGATAGAGCGCAACCCATTGTGTCCTCCAAGCCCTCCGCCTTGTTTTAAACTCACCACACCGAACGGTAATTCTAATTCATCGTGCACTACTAAGAGCTGCTTCGCATCCGTCTGCAAAAAGGCACATGCTGCCCCTACGCTTTTCCCAGAACGGTTCATATAAGTCAGCGGTTTCAAAAGCCAAACTTCTTCGCTTGACCCTTCAAACCCTTCAATACGCGCAATCGACCCCCGACATCCGCATCGCCAAGGAAGCACGATGGATGGGAAGAGGTACGTTAGAAGCAACCATGCAGCATTGTGCCGCGTTTCTTCGTACTCTGCACCAGGATTTCCTAAAAACACTATAAGTTGTATGCCCAACGCGTCCTGCTCCTATTTCATACGCTTCTGATGTCTACGCTATGTAGGAATCCAGTCTGTGTTGACGGGCACAGCTACGGATACGCAACAAAGCCTTTTTTTCTATTTGGCGAACGCGCTCCTTTGTTATCTGAAAAATTTCTCCAATCTCTTGCAGAGAACGCCGTTCATACCCGCCAAGTCCAAATCGATAGCGGATGACCTGCGCATCACGCGCAGGCAAAAGTCGTAAAATCTTTGCAATATCCGCTTGCAATGCACATGCAAGCATATGCTCCCCAGGCTGCGCGTAAAGATCGTCCGGCACGCAGTCACCTATACGCAGTCCATCAACATCCCCAGACTCACCACGACTTCCCGAGGTTCCAAGCGGAGCATCTAAAGATAGCGGCGTGTGCCAGATGTGAACTTCTTCCACCGTTGGCACAGCTCGGCACATCGTTGCACGCCTTTTGCCATATCTGTTTCCTCCCTGTGTTTTCGATATACCAACATTCACCGAGGTAACAGGAGGTATGTACTCATACGTGCTCTTTGCAGCACGAATACGATTCACGGGCAACCGGATGATGCGTGCTTTTTCGTTCAGTGCCTTGAGGATAGACTGGCGAATCCAACAGGCAGCGTAAGAAATAAAGCGACACCCCCTTGCTGGATTGAACCGCTCGGCAGCCGTCAAAAGACCAATATTGCCTTCACTGATAAGATCGGCAAGGGGTAAGCCACACGTGCGGTAATGCCTGGCAACACTGATAACAAAGCGTACGTTTGCACGCACGAGCGCGTTTTTAGCTTGCGCATCCCCGGCATAGGCAGCACATGCACATGCATATTCTTCCTTTTCGTTCATGAGCGGTATCCGTTTCAGGTCATTCAAATATGCCGTGAGAGTATTCTCATCGTGGCGGAACTGCATTTGTCTCACAGAGTACTCCTTTTGTTCGAAAGGTACGTACCATATACTCAGCAAATATCATGCCATTTACGATAAACCAGAGGGGATCTGTTCGGTGTCCCTATCACGCCACTGGACCCTCTGTGCATACCTCCCTTTCCCACGGCGCGCTACAGTTCTCTTGATTCTTCAAAAGGAAATATATAGAATGCGCCCCGCGCGGTGCGTGTAGGCATACGGCGCAAACGTGAAGATATGACTCGTTATGAGGAGGAGCGCATGAAAATTATACCGCTCGCGGACCGTGTCCTGGTAAAAACTGATAAATCGGAAACTAGGACTGCTTCTGGAATCATCATCCCGGACACTGCGCAGGAGAAGATGCAAAGCGGTACCGTCATTGCTGTTGGTTCTGACTCGGAAAAGATAAAAGTTTCGGTGGGTCAGCGTGTCATGCACGATAAATATGCCGGAAACCCAGTAAAGATTGATGGAGAGGAGCACCTGCTGCTTAAGGGTACTGATATCCTAGCTGTCATCGAGTAGTTTCATCTCTTTAACGGGCTTGCGCGCGCTGGAGCAGTGCACGCGCGGCCGCCGTCTTTCCCTGTTGCTGCAAAAGTTGTCCTGCACGCTGGTACCATTCTCTCCAGCGCTGTGCTTTTCCCGCCGCCGGGCGCGCTCGAGGATGTTCTTCGGCCTCCCCCTCTCCCGCCTCCTTTCGAAGTTGTCGTACTGATTCGCGCGTTGCTTCGTCTGCCGCAAGCACAAAGTGTTCTGCAGCCGCGGTTTTCTTGCCCATCCGCTCAAGCACTATCGCTATGTTTGCGAACGCTGCGCTGCGCGCTTCCACAGCGCGTGTCGCTTCCACCAAGCCCCCGAGGATACTCTCCACCCTCCCCGTACGAGAAGCTGCAGCAAGTGCCCGATAGAAAGCATCCTCAGGACCACCTCCTGCATCACTGAGACCAAACGCTGACTCATATTCCCCAATTCGAAAAAAGAACCAACGTGCATACCGACGCACCTGTGTGTCCACAGGGAAGACTTCAAGCAACTGCCACAGCGCGCCCCGACTGCCCTGTAGTCTCTTTTGTGCAGGATAACAAAAACGAAAGTATTCCAATGCAAAACGCACATCTGCCCGCCCATGCATCGCCTCTTGTGCTAATTCCGCCAGCAATGACCGAGCCTCCACAGGAAAATGGGGAGACAAAAAGTGCTCCTGTTCCATCTGCACAGAATACACCCCCCTTTCAGAGAGCAATTCCGTAACAGAATCGCGCTGTCTGTGTGCTGCACGAAAGGCAATGCTCTCTCGCGCATAGCACGCAACGGCAGGATAGTACGTTTTATCCCCCTCAACACACTGCGCGAGCATCCGAACACGCTCCTGTGCATGAGGAGCAGTGAGTGCTAGATTGTAGAGTGCATGTATGGATGTTCCAGGAAAACGGTCAACGTACGCGTACCAAAAAGCACGTGCACGCGCTCTATCCCCTCCATCGAAAGCGGCATCTGCCGCTAACAGCAAGTGAGTACGGGCGTGCGTCGAGGCGGCAGAGTACGTACCGAACAAATCTGCACGTGCAAGACTTATGGGGAGCAACTCAAAGACCAAAGAAAACTGTCCTGCGTCATAGGCGACTGTGGCCCAGAATGCCGTATTCTCCGGTGCCTCAGTACCCAGTATACGGGAGTACAGACGGAACGCAGCATGCAACTCCCCCACGCGGGCGTACGCACACGCGGCATTCTGGAGAAAGGCATGCATACCAGTGACACCAAAGGCTGCAAGCCAAAGCGCAGGAGCAATGCGGGCAAGTGCGATGCCAGTTGTATGCCGTATTGGCGGCGACGGTTCTACACGAAACTGCTCTTCTCCCCGGTCAAGAGGGAACGCCGTCACGTACGCTTGATCTCTACCCCCCTGAACCTGAGAAAACTTAACAGGCTCCTCTGGCACGTGCTCGGCTCTCTCACTGTGAAAAGAGCCCCGAGATGGAGAGTCACCTCCTGTGCGCGAACCTGTGAGAGCAGCCTTTATCAGTGCCTCTGCGCCAATACTCTCATATCCCTTGTGCACCACCCGGGGGACATAGGAGATTGCTTCCTCGAAACGAGCCTCCCGCAGGAGAAGATGTATCACCAATGCAGCAAGCCTGCCATCATCTGCACTTCTTCGTATGCCACGCTGGAGTGTACGCAGTGCCGCAGCGGAGGCTGAGAGTTCCATCTGACGCTTGGCAATACTCAGATACTGCGACGACTCTCGCGCGTGTCCCACCATACGCGCAAGACCGCGCAAGGCTGCGCCTTTGCGCTCCTGAGCAATCAGACTATCTGCACGCGCAAGTCTCTCCAAAAAGGGCCGACTCCCCCAAACGGAGCGATAGATGCATAGCCCAGCAATACCCACCCCAACTACTCCAAGGTAAGAGAGGAGGTGGCGCTTACTACGCACTTTTAGCAATGTTATCGAGCACACCATTTACAAAGCGGAAGGAGTCGTCCGTACCGAAATCCCGAGCGATACTGACCGCCTCGTGTATAACGACAACGGGGGGAATGTCTTTTTGAAAGAGTAGCGAATACGCACTTAGGCGCAGGATGGCCTTGTCCACCTTGTTCAAACGCACAAAATCCCAGTGTTCCAACCGTGAACTCACACAACCGTCAATTTCCCGCAGGTGCTCGAGCGTACCGAGAAAGAGGAGTCGGGAAAACCCCAAATCCTGGGTAGAAGGAGGCGGGTTTCTCCGCAACCAAGTAAACTGAGTTAACGTCTCCGGCGTGATGCCCGCCGCGTCCCAAGCAAAGAGAGCCTGAAAAGCCAGAATCCGAGCGCGCCTCCTCCCTATCTTTGGGAATACTTCACTCACCAGTCGAGCACCTTGCCGAGCTCTGCGTCAGCCAAGAATACCTTATAGGTACCAGACTTCCTCAGCTCCGCTGACACTTCCCGGATAGCGTCCTCGAGCGCTTTTTGTTGGATTTGGGAAGTAAGAAGATTCTTGATAAACTCGTAAAGCGAGACGGTCTTGTCAGGCTCCACCAAATCGCTGAGCGTTAGGATCTTCGCTTCCTCTTTCTTCAAAACTATGAAGCACTGATAGTCATTAGCCGTTTCATTCACGTCCGAAACAGCACCAACTCCCATGCTAAAAATTTCAAGCAACGCCTCCATTGTCAGACCAAGCTGCGTGGCAGTAACCGCAGTTTTCCCCAGGTATATTTCCCCGGCAGAGTAACCCGCCTGTGCACCATTTGCCTTACTCTTAATGTCAGCCGTGGCTTTGACACCGGAACTTTTAAGTTTCTTAACAAACTCTTGCGCTTTCGCCTTTGCAGCAGCAGGACCTGAACCCTTCGGGACAGAAACAAGAAACAACTTAACCGTGTCAGGGCGGAAAAAGGCCTGTTTATTAAGCTCGTAGTAGGAACGGATTTGAGAGTCCTCAGGTCCCTTCAAATTCCGAAACTCGTCTGCCTTCTTTTGTGCCACGTAGCGCTGCGTGCTCACCTGCGTCTTTAGAAACTTTTTGTATTCTGCCATAGTCATGCCGTTTTGCTGCTTCATGAACTGATCGAGCGAGATATTCTGCTTCTCCTTGACGTAATTGGCGAACTCAGCCTCCGTTACCGCACGTCCAATCTGTTGAGAAAGCATTCCATTAAAATACTGATTCACTTCAGCATCTGTTACCTGGATACCCGCCTTTTCTGCCGCTTGAGCAAGAAGCTTTTCGTCAATAAGACTGTCCATGAATTGTCTACGCTCAGCAGTGCTGAGCTTCTTTCCCATCTCTTTCTCAATCGCAGAAATTCTTGCCTTAATCTGCCCGAGCGTCACCGGCTCACGCCGGAATAAATTCACTTCGGCGATAGGCTGCAGCGCCGACTGCGCGTGCGCAAACCCCATACCCGCCACGCACAACAGAGCGGGAACTATGTATCTGCCCATGAGAACTCCCCGTAACAACCGCGACTCAGTCACCAGCACACACGCCGAAGAAACTATACGCAGCAGGGCAAGTTACGACTTTTCCCCGCTTTTCTCAAGAATCGCGCGAATACGCCGCACCCCCGCCGCACTCGACTGTTCCTTTTGAATAGAAAACCGCCCGAGCTGCCCAGTACGTGCTACATGTGGACCGCCACACACTTCCCGAGAAAAAGTTCCTATGGAGTACACTTTTACAGTTGATTCGTATTTCTCACCAAACAACGCCACGGCACCAGAATTCATCGCATCTTCGAGCGACATCACTTCACAGCACACCGGCAAGTCTGCCCGGATCTGCTCATTCACCAACTGTTCCACCTGCACCTTCTCCTGCGCACTCATCGGTCTTGGGTGAGAAAAGTCGAAACGCAGGCGTTCTGCCGTAATATTTGAGCCTTTTTGCTGCACGTGCGTACCAAGAACCACTCGCAATGCCTGGTGCAGCAGATGCGTCGCCGTGTGGTACGCTGTCGTTTCCGCTGAATGATCAGCCAGCCCACCCTTAAATACTCGCTGTGCACCGATCCGAGAACACGCCTGGTGCGCCTGAAACGCGGTGTCAAACCCTGCACGGTCCACCTGTAAACCCGATTCACGCGCAAGTTCCTCGGTCAGCTCAAGGGGGAATCCATACGTATCGTATAGCCGAAAGGCAACTGACCCAGGTATTTCTCGCTCTGTCCCCTGTAAAAACTTGGGTATCATCCTCTCGTACTCTGCCTCACCCTTCCTGAGGGCGTCGAGGAACTTACGTTCCTCGTTTGCAAGCTCCTGCGCAATACACGTAGCTTTCTCTTCCAGTTCCGGGTATACCGCAGCGTATTGCCCAATCACCACGCGCGCGAGGGAGGACAGGAACTCCCCATCGATACCGAGCTTCCTTCCGTGGCGGACTGAACGGCGAATGATTCTGCGCAGTACGTAGCCTGCACCCACGTTAGATGGGCGTACAGGGACAGGATCGCCGAGGATAAAAGTGGCTGCACGGATATGATCGCATACAATCCGCATGGATACGTCGTGCGCTCCCTGACACCCATACCTTTTCCCACATAACTGACCTATCCGCTCCAGGAGCGGGGTAAAGATCTCCGTATCATACACTGACCGCTTGCCCTGCAAAACCGCGACGGTGCGTTCAATACCCATACCGGTGTCCACACAATAACGTTCAAGCGGCCGGTACCTGCCGTCTGCGTCCTTACGATACTGCATGAACACGTCATTCCAAATCTCTACGTACTTGCCGCAAGAACATCCCGGACAACAGGTCACACTGCAAGGAGGAACTCCAGTATCAAAGAATATCTCGGTATCCGGACCACATGGCCCTGTTTCCCCCGTAGGTCCCCACCAGTTATCCGCACGTGGTAAAAAATGAATATGGGTGCGCGCGATACCAAGTCGTTCCCAGATAGCGGCAGATTCCTCATCACGCGCAACAGCCTCATCCCCTGCAAAAACAGTCACCGAAAGCCGGTCAGGGGATATGCCGAGCCATGGAGCACCAGTAAGAAATTCAAAGCTGAACGCGATTGCCTCCTCCTTGAAGTAATCGCCCAACGACCAGTTACCCAACATCTCGAAAAAGGTCAGATGCGAGTTATCGCCCACCGCATCGATGTCACCGGTGCGCAGACACTTTTGCGCATTGACCAAGCGGGTACCAGCCGGATGTGGCTCACCCATAAGATAGGGAACCAACGGATGCATGCCAGCAGTAGTAAAAAGCACAGTAGGATCGTGCTCGGGCACAAGGGACTTACCCGAGATAACCACATGAGCCTTCTGGCTAAAGAAGGCGAGATAACGCGAGCGTAGCTGATCGGCGCGAATAGGAATGCTCATGGAGGGTATTATCGCCTTTTCCCTGCTGCGGTCAACATCTGACCCTAAACGGGAAAAAGAAACGGGGACTCTCTGAGCAACCTTGCGACAAGATCCTTGACAGAATTCGCACACACCTCTAGCCTCTCGCAAGACAGTTTCGCACCCTTAAAAAATATAAGGAGCACACACATGACCACGTCTATTGTGATCGGTGTTGTCCTTGTTACTGTCGGTTTAACCTTCGGATGGACCATTCGCTGGCTCTACGCCAGATTTCACTTATCCGCCTGTGAGCAACGTGCAGAACGTATCCTCCAGGAGGCACAAAAAGAAGCTGAATCCAAAAAGAAAAGCATTCTCCTTGAGGCAAAAGAATATGTCCTTCGCGAAAGAAATCAACAGGAACGAGACGACAGAGACCGAAGAGCTGAGCTGCAGCGTGCAGAGCGACGCCTTCTTCAAAAAGAGGAAGCCCTCTCTACGCGCGCGGGGGAGCTTGATTCTCGAGAACGATCGCTAAAACAGCGGGATCAGTCCCTCTGTCAAGAAGAGGCCCGCTATCGCCAGGAGCTCGAGCGTGTCTCTGGCCTCACTCAGAATCAGGCACGGGATCTCATCATCAAAAACCTTGAGAACGAGGCGAAGCACGACGCACAGGCGCTCATCAACAAGATAGAGGAGGACGCGGCTTTGAACGCTGAGCGTCGCGCGCGCGACATCCTCGTTACTACCATGCAGCGTATTACTGCTGATGTCACCGGTGATGTGACCGTCTCTACGGTGAATCTACCCAGTGAAGAAATGAAGGGACGCATCATTGGGCGCGAGGGACGTAATATCCGCGCGTTAGAGACACTCACTGGTGCTGACGTTGTCGTAGATGACACACCTGAAGCTGTCGTCATTTCCTGTTTCGACCCGGTACGCAAAGAGATTGCGCGCATCTCTCTTGAGCGTCTTGTACTTGACGGTCGAATCCATCCGGCGCGCATTGAGGAAATTGTGCAGAAGGTGACGCAGGAAGTTTCTCAAAAAATCTATGAGGAAGGGGAGAAAGTGCTGTTTGACCTCGGTATTCACGATATGTGTCCCGAGGGGGTACGGGCACTGGGGCGCCTGTATTTCCGTACAAGCTACGGACAGAATGTACTCTACCACTCAAAGGAGGTGGCTCTGCTCGCTTCCATACTCGCCTCGGAAATCGGCGCAGATGTGGCCATTGCCAAAAGGGGCGCGTTGCTGCACGACATTGGCAAGGGAGTGGAAACTGATTCAGACCGCAACCACGCAGAAATTGGTATGGAGATGGCTCGCAAAATGAATGAGGACCCGCGAGTGGTGAACGCCGTTGGTTCTCACCACAACGACATAGAGCCGTGTTGTGTTGAGTCTTGGCTCGTTCAGGTAGCTGATGCTATCTCTGCTGCGCGTCCTGGTGCTCGGCGTGAAATGGTGGATCACTACGTCAAGCGTCTAGAAAACCTCGAGGCGATTGCTGAGGGGTTCTCGGGTGTGGAGAAAGCCTACGCTATTCAGGCCGGGCGCGAGTTGCGTGTTTTAGTGAACAACGATAAAATCCCCGACAGGGACGTGAAGGCACTTGGACGTGACATCGCAAAGAAAATAGAGAGCGACTTGAAGTATCCTGGGCGTATCCGGGTCACTCTTATTCGAGAAACGCGCGTCGTGGAGTACGCCCGCTGAGCCTCAGGGGGAGGGGGGAGAGTGCACGGGCGTCCGTGCAGGTTTGCATCGGCTACAGTGACTCTCCTACCTCCCTATTCTAGTCCGGCGATATTGGTCAACAAGGCACATGGGAGTATCATGGCACAACAGCGTATTACGTCTGATATCTTTGCTCAGCTGCTCACCCTTTCTCACCTCGAAAGCAGCGAGTGTGCAGTAGGACTTGCAACACAGATAGAGGACATTATCCAGTATTTTTCCGTTGTAGAACAGTTCGACCCCGGTCCACGCGACGATCCTGACACGGATAACGCACAAGGCCGTTGCTCCCAGGGGAATAAAATTGACGTGGACTGCTGCCCGGACTGGGTACGCAAGGATGTCGCATTACCTGGTCTTTCCGTTCACGATCTCAAGCGGTTGTCCACAGAGTTTGCTGACGGTTACTTTCGCGCACCGCGCGCGCTCGATGGTAGCGCATAAATGGACGCGCATGCTATTACCTGTGCAAGCTGGAGTATGTTAAAGGCTCAGCTTGAAGTCGGTGCAATCAGCTCTTTGCAGATTGTGCGTGCGTTTCGCAACGTATACGAGGAAGACACACGCAGCGCGTCCCCGCTTGGGGCTTTGGTCGAGTTTTTCTCTGATGTGGAGGAGCACGCGCGTACGGCAGACAATCTCCGTGCCTCGTGTGCCCAGAGTACTAAAACAGCTGGAGCAAACGGGAGGAGTGTCTCAGGTAAGCCTTTGTTAGGTTTACCCTTTGCTGTCAAGGACAATATTTCAGTGAAAGGAAAGCACTGCACGTGTGGCAGTAAACTCCTTGCAGACTATAGGGCTCCGTACGATGCCACCGTTGTTGCGCGCCTGCGCGCCGCAGGTGCTATCCCGCTCGGGAGAACGAACATGGATGAGTTTGCCATGGGCTCTTCCACCGAGTATTCTGTTTATGGGCCGACGCGTAATCCTCGGGATCGGAGCCGCACCAGCGGGGGAAGTTCCGGCGGTTCGGCTGCCGCCGTCGCAGGCGGTCAGGCACCGTTTGCACTCGGTACCGAAACGGGAGGCTCGGTACGCCTGCCAGCTGCTTACTGCGGCCTCTATGGCCTGAAGCCGACCTATGGTCTCTTGAGTCGATATGGGGTGGTTGCCTTTGGCTCCTCTCTGGACCAAATCGGCTTTTTTGCTACCTGCATTGACGATATTGCCCTCGCCCTCTCCGTCACCTCAGGGAAAGACCTGTACGACAGCACGAGCACTTGCCCCCCTCCTGCGACGGGGCGACACGCTGTGTCTCACCATCTTGCCCCTTTTTCTGCCCACGAGTGCTCTACCCTGCGTGCTGCTGTTCCCCGCGAATTAGTAGATGCTCCTGGCGTGCATCCTGACGTGTCTGCGCAATTTCAACGCTTCCTCACCTGGCTGCGTGCCCAAAACGTACAGGTAGAAGAAGTGACGCTTCCTGCACTACAGGCGGCAGTGCCTGTATATTATCTTGTCGCGACAGCTGAAGCCGCCAGCAATCTTGCGCGTTTTGACGGTATTCGCTACGGGCAGAGGGGAGACACTGATGCTCTTTTGGAAAATTACTACCGCGCCGTCCGTACCTCAGGCTTTGGACCCGAAGTACAGCGAAGGATCATTGTGGGGAATTATGTTCTTTCACGCCATTTCTCCGGTGATTATTACCGAACGAGTGTGCGCGTACGTTCGCGTATAGAACAAGAATGTACGCAGCTCCTCTGTTCCTACCACTTTATTGTTTGTCCTACTGCCGCTACCGGTGCCTTCCCGCTTGGAGAACGCATACATGACCCGCTGGCCATGTATTGCTCGGATTTATTCACCACCTTCGTTAACCTTGCCCGCCTACCGGCGCTATCAGTACCAGTGGGAACATCAGGCACTGGCCTACCCATCGGAATACAGATTATCGGTTCTCAGTGGCAGGAGTGTGCCGTTCTCCGGCTAGCAAAACGTTGGGAGGAGGCACCTCATGTCTGACCTCCAAACAGGCACAGTTCCCTCCATTGCAGGCGCCACAGATGACGCACATGCCGCACCCTTTTTCTACGAGGTAATTGTTGGCTGTGAAATTCATTGTCAGCTTCTAACAAAGACCAAAGCTTTCTGTGCCTGTGCAAATCGCTCAGGAGGAATGCCGAATAGCCGTGTGTGTCCTGTGTGTCTTGGGTTGCCAGGAGCGTTGCCCGTTGTGAGTGAAGAGTACGTGCGGCTTGGGGTGCGCGCCGGACTTGCGTTGGGGTGCACTATCCAGCTTTGGTCCGCCTTTGATCGCAAGCACTATTTTTATCCAGATCTCCCAAAGGGTTATCAAATTACCCAGTACGACGCTCCCTTGTGTACGGATGGTGCAGTGGATGTACAGGGAGTTGACATGCCCATGCAGCGGCGTGTCCGTATTGAACGGATACATTTGGAGGAGGACGCAGGCAAAAGCCTGCATGCTGCAGACGCTTACAGCTATATTGATTTCAATCGTTGTGGGGTGCCGCTCATTGAAATTGTATCTAGGCCGGATCTGCGCTCTGCAGAGGAGGCCGCATGTTTTATGCAGACGATCCGCGAGATTCTCACCTTTATCGAGGTAACGGATGGTAATTTAGAAGAAGGCGCACTGCGATGCGACGCGAATGTTAATGTGAGGATTCTGTACAAAGGGCAAGAACACCACACTCCCATTTCTGAAATCAAAAATATGAACTCGTATCGTATGGTGCGGGACGCGTGTACGTATGAGGTACAGCGTCAATTGCAGGAGTTTTGGCAAAAGGGTCCTGCGAGCAAAGAAGAGATGCAGAGAAAACGCACGATGGGCTGGGATCCGGTCGGAGGGGTTACGCTTTTACAGCGTACAAAGCACTCACTGCGCGATTATCGTTTCATGCGCGATCCAGACTTACCTGACCTGCACTTGACCCCTGCATATGTCCAGCATCTCTCTTACACAGTCGGGGAACTTCCGGCAGCGCGGCGTGCACGTTTCAAACTTGACCTTGGCTTGTCGGCGTTTGCAGCCCAAACGCTTACCGGCAGCCGCATGCTCGCAGACTGGTTTGAGAAGGCAGCGCATGCGTCTAAGAATGCGCGACGAGTGGCAAACTGGATTCTGTCGGAGGTTCTTGCGGTAGTAAACGAGAAGAATATCTGCATTGCAGAGCTCAATCTGAGTCCTGAAGCAATTGCCGAACTAATGGATGCAGTTGAAGATCAGCGCATTACCGGAAAACAAGCAAAGGATATATTTGCACAAATGCTTGCCACCGGTGCGCGAGCGCAGGACATTATCTCCGCACAGGGTCTAGCACAACTTTCAGATGAGGAAGAAATCGCAACCTTAGTGCAGACGGTGTTTCAAGAACATCCAAAGGCACTGCGTGATTGGCAACACGGTAAGACAAACGTGGCTGCCTGGCTCATGGGGCAAGTAATGAAGCGTTCCCGCGGGCGCGCACACCCTGCGCGAGTGGCGACGCTCGTCCACCAAGCACTCTCTCAGCTGTAACAGCTGGAAAAACTCCACGGAAGAGCGGCGGTCTCTCTTTCAGCATACGCCCGGCCCGGCTCACGCCAGGAGAAGAAAGACGCACCAAAGGGCTACTACGCCTTCGCCTTGCTAAATATCTCCGCAATTGTCTGTGCGAGCGTACCCACTACCCGTAGGGTATAAGGAGGCGGTGTGTCGTGTTCAACCCCTATAGGTACATATATCGTTGAAAATCCCAGACCATACGCCGTCTTTAGCCGCGTCTTTAGCCGACGCACAGGTCGAATTTCTCCTGATAAACCTACCTCACCGATAAACGCGGCATTTGTTTTCACTGGGGTGTTTTGCCGCGCTGAATACAAGGCCATTGCCAACGCCACATCCACCGCAGGCTCATATAACCGGATACCCCCTGCCACATTCACGTAGATATCCTGATCTGAGAATTTCAAACCCACACGTTTCTCAATTACCGCTGCAACACGACTGACGCGGGCCGAGTCGATACGATCAGAAAAAACGCGCGTAACACTACTTTTTGCAGGAACGGTCAATGCCTGTATTTCTACCATAAAAACACGGCTCCCCTCACACACGGGCACAGTTGCAGACCCAACAGGAAACATTCCCTGCCTGGTACTAATAAAAAATCCTGCAGTGTCCTGCACAGCGGAAAGTCCATTTTCACCCATGGTAAAAATACCCAGCTCATCAACAGAACCAAATCGATTTTTCAATGCACGTAAAAAACGAATATCCTCTTCATTCCGTTCAAAAGAAATCACAGTGTCCACCATATGTTCCACTACTTTTGGCCCGGCAATATTCCCATCTTTCGTTACATGCGCAGTAAAAAAGAGAACAGAGTCCCGTTCCTTTACCCACGCTATCAACTCATTTGCGCAATATTTCAGCTGATTGATAGTCATAGGAATGGCACCTGCTTCGGGGGAAAAAACTGTCTGAATCGAATCAACAATAACGAAGGTAGGGCATCGTGTATTTAAAACACGCTCGACATCCTCGACCCGCGTCGCACAAAGCAACTCGATGTTCTGAATTGGAATATTCAGCCGATCCGCACGCCCACGAATTTGCCCCGGAGATTCTTCACCCGAAACATAGAGAACCGATTTCCCGCAGGCTGCAGCGATTTGTAACAGTAATGTAGATTTACCAATGCCCGGTTCCCCGCCAATCATGATCGCGGAGCGTCTTACGGCTCCTCCGCCGAGGACGCGATCGAACTCTGCGATACCACAACTAATACGCTGCGCATCCTGCGCGCGCACAGCACACAGCGGGAACGCCTGTACAGGAGAAGAAGATGCCTTTTTTACAGCACGAACATCGCCGGAGGACAACGAGGGTGTCTCTTCGAAGGAATTCCACTCCCCGCACTCAGGGCAACGCCCAAGCCACTTAGGATGAACGTAACCACACCCCACGCAGGAAAAGGCACGTTCCGTCTTTTTAGCCACTCCATTTCTCTTACGTCAGGAAGAAAAAGCACTGCACGGCGGGCCGCACGCACCCTCCGTTTCTACCGCAAGACAGCGACGGACGAGCGAAGGAGAAAATTGCCTCCGCTGCAATGCACGCTGCAACGTATGCGGCCCATATCCCCGCCTTCGCAGCTTCTCCAGCAACCTCAAGCAGAGCGTTTCTTCATCTTGCTCTTGAAACAAGAGATCTAACGCGCCTTCTGCATCTGCATGAGAAACCCCTCGCCTTTTTAACTCACCTAATAGCTGAGCACGGGACGCAGGACGGGAATCGACGCGGTTTCGCAACCACGCCCGCGCGAATCGCGTATCATCAAGCCAAGAATATCTTTTAAGAACCGGGAACACGCTCTCAACGACCCTCTTCTCAAAGCCTCTTTTCAAAAGCTTAAAACCCAGCTGCTGAGCACTCGTCTCACTCCGAGCGAGCAACCGCACTGCGACGCACTCAGCCTCATAACACCTACATGCAAAGCACACCGCCCCGTACTGCTCATCAGTGGGACGAGTACCCACCAACTCCTCTATCGGGCAGGAAAGCGCGCCAAGGTAACTCAAGCGAGTCTGCAGAACAGCACCCACCTCATCCGTAAGTTTAAGCACATCCTCCTGGAGGCTCTGGATAGCACAGAGACAAAAGCGCCTATCGCTTACTGAATTGAAATCTACGCCGTGCACCGCGCTGGCCATACTTCTTGCGCTCTACCATGCGAGAATCACGCGTGAGCAACCCACCTGCACGCAGCGAAGCCTGATTTGAAGCGTCAGCACGCACGAGAGCGCGCGCAATACCATGCGCACACGCACCAGCCTGCCCGTCAAGTCCGCCGCCATACACATTGACAATCACATCGTAACGCCGCTCGTTCGCGGTAGCGAAGAGGGGTTCGCGCACCCGACGCAATTGCTCCGCCGTAGGAAAATACGCGCCGACATCCCGTCTGTTGACGGTAACATTCCCGTTCCCCATACGGATACACACGCGAGCGACAGCCGTTTTCCTTCTCCCTGTTCCGATCCCAAGATTCTTCACGCTCTTTACCACTCCTTAACACGACAGCGGCACGGGATTCTGCGACTCGTGCGGATGCACAGATCCCGCGTATATCTTCACATTCTTGATAAGCTTGCGTCCCAAAGGCCCCTTGGGTAGCATACCCTTAACCGCGTGACGCAACGGTTCGACAGGCCGGCGCTTGACCAACGCGCTAAACGACACGCTCTTGAGCCCCCCAGGATAGCCCGAGTGGCGGTAGTACATCTTGTCCTTCGGTTTAGTCCCACTCAGGAACACCTTCTCAGCGTTAATTACCACAACGTAATCACCCATTTCCTGGTTTGGCGTGTACGATGCTTTATGCTTACCACGCAGGAGACACGCAACGCGCGCGGCAACACGCCCCAAGGGGCGCCCCGCTGCGTCAATCAGGTGCCAAGCGCGAACAGCCTCGCGCTCATTAACAAAGATTGTCCTCACCCCTCTGCTCCTTTATCCACACGCTCCGGTAGCTTGCGCGTGGGCGCACGATCACGCATGTTTGCCACCCCTACAAGGAGAGATATAAAACCAGCAAAAATACCGCCGACTGGCGCAGCACCACGCAAGAACCGCAGTGCATCCTGCGCCCACCCGAGACCACAACCGTACTCCATAGGGGAAAGAAGAGCGAAAACCGCCGCTCCCATTAGCAGCACACCAACCAAAACCGCGCCCACCACCGCCTCCCGCGCAAAATCCCCCGATCGTCTCATAAAAATCATTCTGTGTCAAGCTGCGCTAGCACAAAGACAGTTAGAATGCGTATACTCTCCAGATAGTTGCGAAGAACTTCCTGAAGAAACCTTCTGCTGAAAGAAATCAGCTAACTTGAACAAACGCTCAGTCCGCCTGATGATGGGCGCATAACGCATGCAAAGATTTGAAGACATTCCGTACACGCGGCCACACATGGACATACTCGAGCATGCCGTCGACGCGGCTCATGGGGAGTTCGCGCAGGCCCGTTGTGCACGCGATGCGTATGCGTCTATACTCGCCATAGAGGATCTCCAGCGCCAATATCTTACCGCACAGGCACTAGCGAACATACGCTGTTCCATTGATACACGCAACACCTTTTACCGCAGAGAACAGGATTTCTTCGATGCTGTACATCCTCGCTTTGCCCGCTTAGATCATGCCTTCAACCAGCTGCTGCTTGCATCACCACAGCGCGACGGTCTTGAAAAACTTATTGGCACTCACCGCTTTACCCTTGCACGCCTTCAGAGCAAAACCTTCTGCTCGGAGATTATGGAAGACCTCGCAGAAGAAAATCGTCTCACCAGCGCCTATGAAACACTCCTCGCTTCCGCACACATTCTCTTCCGAGGCCACCACTACACTCTCGCCCAGCTGTCTCCCTTTATGGAACACACCGACCGCAACACGCGGCGCGACGCGCATGAGGCATACTATCACTTCTTTGCTCAACATGAATCGGAGCTCGATACCCTCTATGACACGCTGGTACGAGTGCGCACACGCATCGCACGCACGCTCGGCTATGACAATTACATCCAACTCGGCTATGACCGCCTGTTACGCAGCGACTACGATATGCAAGATATTGCGCGTTACCGCACCTACATCCTGCGCTACGCCGTACCCCTCGCTGCGGAACTACATGAACAACAGCGATCTCGACTTGGACTCAGTGAACTTCTCTTTTATGACGAGCCGTTGTACTTCCCTTCTGGAAATCCAGTTCCCCAGGGAGATGCACCCTGGATATTGAATCAGGCCGCTTGTATGTACCGCGAACTGTCCCCAGAAACAGACCAGTTCTTTACCTTTATGCGCGAGTACCACCTATTTGATGTCTGTGCACGTATTGCAAAAGCGAGCGGTGGATACTGCACAACCTTGAGCACATATCGTGCGCCTTTTATTTTTGCAAACTTTAATCGCACTGCACATGACGTGGAGGTTATGACGCACGAGGTGGGCCACGCCTTCCAAGCCTACCAACGCTATCGAGCGCGTCTTGATCCCTGTTTGGAAGCGTATGTGTGGCCCACGTACGAAGCGTGCGAGATCCACTCAATGAGTATGGAATTTCTCACCTGGCCGTGGATGGGGCTCTTTTTTGGTGAACAGAAAGAACGCTTCTACCTGCGCCATTTAACACAGGCAGTGGAGCTTTTACCGTACGGGGCAGCCGTGGACGAATTCCAACACTGGGTGTACGCACATGCGGACGCTTCTGCCACTGAACGCAAGAAGGCGTGGCGCGCATTAGAAACTCAGTATTTACCTCGCCGTCGGTACGGAGGGCAGCACTACTTGTCCTGCGGGGGACTGTGGATGCGTCAAAGTCACATTTTCTGTATACCCTTTTACTACATAGACTACACGCTCGCGCAGATATGTGCGTTGCAATTTTGGGATCGCAGCCGCGTTGCATACACTCACCTTTCTACTCTCACCGGCGCGGCACCGTACGCCAGCACAACTCCTACTGCCTATGCGGAAGCCTGGCATGACTATTGCGTACTGTGCAGCCGAGGCGGCAGCGAACCGTTCATGCGTCTGCTTGCCACAGCGAATCTGCACAAACCCTTTGAGGAAGACACGTTTGTTTCAACACTCGCTTCCTGCCGTGCATATTTTCGCACGGTTGGTGACCGCCTTTCCTAGGTCTATGAAAAAAGGGTAAAAGATGCCTCGCCAAAAAGAGAACTACCTGTCACCGTCCCCTGCGGTCGGGATTCTTCGTGACTGGGGAGTGCTGTGCACCTTACGCTTAAAGGGGAAACACATGAAGCTTGTCTACAGTACGGATTGCGAATACCACATTGGACTGAAAGCGTCAGACATCGGACACTATGTTATCTTACCGGGGGATCCTGCACGAAGCGAAAAGATTGCCCAACATTTTTCTCATCCTCACAAAGTTGGCCACAACCGCGAGTACGTCACGTACACGGGCACCCTCTGCGAAACACCAGTCAGCGTCATGTCCACCGGTATTGGGGGGCCGTCAACTGCAATTGGTGTTGAGGAGCTCATCCATTTGGGCGCACACACCTTTATCCGCGTAGGGACCTCAGGGGGCATGCAGCCTGATATTCTTGCCGGGACGGTAGTTATTGCAACCGGTGCGATTCGCTTTGAAGGCACCAGTAAAGAATATGCTCCCGTGGAGTTTCCTGCGGTGCCGGACTTTACGGTCACTGCTGCACTCAAACACGCTGCAGAAGACGTGCAGGTGCGCCACGCGCTCGGTGTGGTTCAGTGTAAAGACAACTTCTACGGTCAACACTCCCCCCATACCATGCCCGTCCATGCAGAACTCACGCAAAAATGGCACGCATGGATTGCATGCAACACACTCGCATCCGAAATGGAGTCTGCAGCGCTCTTTGTGCTCGGGAGCGTACGGCGCGTGCGCACCGGCGCGGTGCTCTTAGTCATTGGAAACCAAACCCGCAGAGCACAGGGATTGGAAGACATTCAAGTTCACGACACCGAAAACGCCATACGGGTTGCAGTGGAAGCGGTTAAATTACTCATCACCCAAGACTCCCCGCGCTAGGCGCACTGCAGTGCTTTAGGCAAAGTGTCGCGGATCGGTTATTTCTAACAGCGCGGAGTCAAGCTCAGTCAAAAAGCGGCTGGGCTTCATCGCCGTGTGTCGTCCCCACATTCTGCGGTACGCACACGCGGTAAGGTATAAGCTATCCATAGCCCGCGTGCAGGCAACGTACATCAAACGCCGCTCTTCCTGTATATCTGCTTCGTCATCACGCGGAAACACCCCGTTCTCTAGTCCGGTCAGAATCACCCGTCGAAACTCCAGTCCTTTTGTATTGTGAATGGTGATCAAGTGCACTGCGTCGGCCGCTCCTCCCTCGTCGGCCATATTTTGGTCCAATTGGATGTGTTCTAGGAAACTCACTAACCCCTCATGCGAACATGCATACAGTGACGCTGCGTTCATTAACTCCTGCACGTTGACCGCGCACTGCGTCCCTTCTTCCTCATCCTTCTGTCGATACCATTCTTCCAGCCCCGTGTGTTCCATTACCACAGAAACAAAGCGCGCAAGTCCTTCTGCATCGTGGGTGCGCTCCTCTACCGGCTCCTCAGGCGGCGCACTGGTGCGAGCTTCTTCTCCCGCTGCGGGGGCCTGTGGCATGCGTGCACGCAGCGCACGTAACAGTGACAGAAAGCTACTGACCTTTTGCCGCGCACGCGTGCCAAGCGCGGTCAGGTGGGTGGACTGGAGTGTGGTAAAATCAGTTATGGCTGCCTGCCGTGCACAGACAAACAATGCGTCTTGTGTCTTTTCTCCAATGCCCCGAGGCGGCTTATTCAGCACCCGCCGGAGGGCCAGTTCATCTGAGCCATTGACTATGAGCTGGAGAAACGCCAGCATGTCTTTTACCTCTGCGCGACTGTAGAATTTGAGCGTGCCGACAATGCGATACGGAATGCGATTCCGCAAAAAACACTGTTCAAAACTCAGCGACTGTGCATTTACCCGATATAAAATCGCCCAATCCGCGTATGGGATGCCGCGCGCACGCGCTTCTTGAATGAGGTGCACGCACAGCGCAGCTTCTTCATCTTGATTATTCAGCAAGAACAGGCGCGGCTTAGTACCTCCCGTGCGCTGGGCAATCAGCGCCTTTCCCAAGCGGTCTTGGTTTTTTTTCACTACCGAATCGGCAACACGCAAAATTGCGTCTGTGGACCGGTAGTTGTACTCCAAGCGGATAATCTGGGTGTTTTGAAAGAACTCAGGGAAGGTCAAGATATTTTTTACCTCTGCTCCGCGAAAGCGGTAGATGGACTGATCATCGTCCCCTACCACACAAAGATAGGTGTGCGCACCGGTGAGCACCTGCAAGAAATGAAACTGCGCCACGTTTGAGTCTTGATACTCATCTATCATGACCACCTGCCACCGTGCATGCAGCTGTTCGGCGACGTCCTGGTGCTCACGCAAGAGCTGCACCGGAAGCATAATCAGATCCCCAAAGTCTACCGTTCCCATTTCGCGCATACGCCGATGGTAGCACGCATATGCGTGCGCAAACTGCCTGTCACCCAGAACGGCTCTGGCAGCGCATGCAGGATCGGAGACACGCGTGTGCACTGACTCAAACGAGGTGCAGTCGAGCCCATAGTCCTTTGCCTGAGAAATTCCACGCGCGAGCATGCCTGCCCGACTGTGATCGCAATTAGGCAGGATTTTTGGCAAGAGTGCACGGACGTCATGGTCGTCATAAATACTAAAATGGGGGTTCAATCCCAGACGGACTGCATAGCGACGCAGGATCCACACCCCCAGTGCGTGGAAGGTACAGATAGTTGCCCCCTGCGCGGCAGACTCAAGCGCGCAGGCACGCGTGCGCATCTCACGCGCCGCTTTATTGGTAAAGGTTACTGCCAGAATCTGCTCGGGGCGAACCTGCCGGGAACGGATAAGATGGGCGATTTTAGTGGTGATAACGCGCGTCTTTCCTGAGCCTGCGCCGGCAAGGATAAGAAGCGGACTGCCATAATGGCAAACGGCCTGACGCTGCGCCTCATTGAGCGCGCTCAGGTAGGATTCCACGCGCAGCCCTGCAACCGAAAACTGCCGCACCGCACCGGGTGCCACCGCGCCCGAGCGGCGCCCTGCACTGACGGCATGTTCCTTATTCTTCCAGGGCGGGGATGGGCTCTGCCATAAAGTCAGGCTCTGGTGCAACGGCAGCGGCGTGCGGCTCTGTAGAAGGAGCGGGATGCTCGTCCGCCCTGCGCGAGTGACTCACCGTCAGGGTGCGCCCCCGGTAAAAGAGGCCATTTAAACGGGCGATAACCGCTTCTGCCTCACCCGAAAGGACTTGGATAAAGGAATAGTGGTCGAGGATGCGAATGGTGCCGATGTGCTCGCGTGCAACATCGGCGCGCTGCATGAGCAGGGCGATGATGTCGCGCGGATAGATGTGCCGATTTTTTCCAATACTGATGAAGATGCTCGTGGTGTCCCCCGGGCAGAGGGCGGGGTAGTCGCGCGCTTTGCGCTCAAAGTCGCGCGCGCGGGCGGCGCTGGCAGGCGCGTGCGCGCTGCCGGTGCGTATACCTTCCCGTGCTCCAGTGCGCCGCGTGCTGCCGGCGGTGGCGCCGGCGCGGCAGTGTGTGTGCGCCAGGTGTGCGGCCACGTATGAGCGCATGGAGAAGGGGACACTCTTGCGAAAAAGGCGCCGATAGGCGTCGAGCACGCGGGGGTCTTCCTGCGTTTTTACGTTTCTGAGGATTTGTTGCAGAAATGCTTGGAATTTTTCTTGATCAACGCTCGATATTTTGGAGGATATTTTTGACATTCTCGCGCTCCCTGAGTTTTAAACGTTTCGTGCGCTCATAATGCGGTGCCATGAAAACGGGCACGTGCGGTGCGCTGCAGCGCGCGGCGCACGGGGCGATACAAAACTCCCTCTGCGCACTGAGGATTGCAAGTATAGCGCGCCCCCACCCCCCTGTCTACCTGAGGAGGGGGCGGGGCGTGCGGCGGTGACGCCACCCTGCGCCGGTTGACCCCTTCTGGAGGGTGCTAGACACGGGCGGGGGGGGGTGTTGTAAAAATGAAATGGGTCGGGAGGGAACTGCACCGTGCAGAGTATACAGAAACGTGCACCGCACACCCCACGCGCTGCGCGCGCAGCCGGGGCGGTGCGGCGTGCAGTCTTTTTTTGTGCGGGGGCCGGGGCGCTGCTCCCGGGGTTTGGCGCACTGCCCGTTTTTTCTGAGCAGCTAGGTATTGCCCCGCAGGTAACCGGTCACGCCCAGCTGCAGTGGGGCATTAAGTTTGAAAAGAACCCTTCGTCGCAGCCGAACCGGTACACGCACGGGTTTCGCACCACCAATGATTTGAAAATCTCGCTCCCCCTCGTGCCCAAGGCCACGCACCTGCGTCGCGGCGGGGCGCGCTCAGGCGTGTGGGCGGAGCTGCGGCTCAAGGACCTGACTGTTGATTTTGAATCCCCCAAGCCGGGGAATGCCTTTACGCTCAAAAAACCCAAAGCGTCTTTTGAAGCAACGCTCCACTGCTACAACGCGTACCTGACCATTGGCAAGGACCCGAACTGCTTTATTAACTTTGCGCAGCTATGGGACCCGTTCGTGACCAGCGACTACAAGCAGGAAGACGTGCGCTATGCGCCCGGCTTTGGCGGCTATGGGGGCAAGCTCGGCTACCGTGCGCAGGATATCGGCGGCAGTGGCATTGGGTTGGACGTGGGCTTTCTCTCGTTTGCGTCAAACGGCATGTGGGATAGTACGGGTACTGCGCACAGCAAGTACGGCTTTGGAGCGGACGCCACGCTTACGTACACGCACCACCGCGCTGAGCGCATCAAGATGGAGCTGGCGGGGAACGCCACGCTGGAGCCCAAATACACCACGGGGACTGAGCAGGGAAGAAAGAATGATCAGAAAGACAGCCTGCTGTGGAGCGCCGGCGGACGGCTGACGCTGACCCCGGGGTACGGGTTTCGGCTCGTGCTGGCGCTTGATGTGGGAAACATTCACCGGAGCGACGAGAACATGGAGAAGACGATGAGAGTGGAGGAAAAGGCGGGAGTGGCCGTAGCTAAAGCGGTAGCCGAACTTCAGCAACAAATTCTCCAGATAGTGCGAAACGGTGGCGTTGTAGATTTTTTTGTCAAAAAAGTGCAGGGCGCTTCCCTCATAGAGCAAGTGGGACTGGTGGTTTCCTATTTGGGAGGAAAACTCACCAATGTACTTAGTAGCGCAGCACAGCAGGTAGCGCGGGTGGCAGAAAATCTCACCAAGAAATTCGCCGAGCTCCTTGAAAGGCCGGACCCGGCCATTGCGCTTGTCAAGTTCTTTGCGTGGCTGGACCGCCTGCGCGTGCACATGTTGGGCGCTGACGCCTTGCTGTGCATGCAGTGGAAGTGGCTTTCTTCCGGCGCGTATTTTGCCACCGCCGGTGCCAATATGTTTGGCAAGCGCGTCTTTTCCAGGCAGTTTGCAGACGACTACTTGGACTGCGCCGCATTCCTAAAATTAGAAACAAAGTCCGGCGACCCCTACACGCACCTGCTCACCGGCTTGAACGCAGGGGTGGAGGCGCGCCTGTACATTCCCTTCACCTACACCTCCTACTTAGACAACGGGGGCATCGCGTACAACGGCCGTACAGCCGGTGGGCATATCAACCTGCCGGTCGTGGGCAAAACCTGGCTGAGCTATCAGATTGCGCTCGGCTCCCACGCCTGGCTCAAGCCGTACGCGGTGGTGTACGGCACCACTAACCGTTTCAACACCGACAATGCTAGCAATCTGCTATGCGAAAAGGCAATGCAGTACCACGTGGGGTTCACCGTTAGCCCAATAGAAAAAGTGGAGTTTGACGCCCGGTGGGAGCAGGGGCGGCTGACCACCTCGCCGTACATGCTGATTACCGAAGATATTTCCTCAGATAAACACTTTGGCACCTTTGTGTGCGGCCTTAAAATCGCGTGGTAGCGGGGCGCACCCGGGCTGCCCCACCAGCGCTGTCTGCCGGCACGCGCGCGGGCGCGCCGGCGCGTTACTGCACGGCGTCTGCTTCGGGTTCAGCCGCGTCGGTGCCGTGCACGTACAGAAAGACGCCGTTCGGTAGACAGGCGTTCCACTCCCCCACCCGCTGCACCGGCGGGTGCGCAATGCACGTGCCGTTCGCGCACGGCGAGCGGCACACCCGGGCTGCCCCGGCGCGAATTTCAATTTCCGTTTCCCCCAGGGGGCCGCGCACCCGGATGACCCGTTCCTGATCGAGCGGGTACGTCCACCGCTGCGCCCCACACCGAATGTCGAGCGTCCGCGCTCCCCCCTGCATGCGGTACACGAAGAATCCACTCCACGCCGTCAGTGCCAGCACCAGCGCCACGCAGCACCCGTCCAGCAGCGTCAGCCTTCCGCCGCGCGCGGCAGCCGCCCGGTTCGGGGGAGAGGTGGAGGCACGCTCATTCTCGCCGCAGGCCACGCGTCCCCCCGTTAGCGCTCAAAATACGCACGCGCCTGCCGCGCCAGACGCCGCCGCCCGAGCATCCCCCGCACCCCGCGGGCAAAAAATACGTCCAACACTGCACGGGCATGCTGCACCGCCGCATACCCACGCGCCACCAGCTCCTGCGGACGAGAAAAATCACTCTGGTCCCGCCGCGTTTCTACCCGCACACACGCGCTCGGGTAATTGCGCGCCTGCGTGGTAACCGCATGCGACGCACACGAAAGACTGCGCAGCAACACGTCAAATCCCGTCCGAAAGTCACTGAGCCCCAGCTGCTCAAACCGGTCAAACGTCACCGCCAGCACCGCGTCAAAACCCTGCGCACGCGCAATCCACACCGGCGTGTTGTTCAATATACAGCCGTCCGCCAAATACACCCCCTCCTGCCGCACCGGCGCAAAAACACCCGGGTACGCACACGAGGCGCGCAATGCACGGGCAAGCATCCCACTGGAGAGCACAACCTCCGCGCCCGTACACAGATTGACCGCATTGCACAAAAACGGAATTTTACAATCGTGAAAGGATTTCCCCCCCGTCACCCGCGTCAGCAGCGTGGCAAACTTTTCTCCCGAATCAAGCCCCAGCCCCCGCACGAGCGTGTTCAAGCTCACCCCCAACTGCACCAGCTTGCCCAAGCGTTGAAACGCAGCCCGCGCCCCCCACACCATCCCCGCCTCAACGCACGCAGAGGGATCCCGTGCATTCACATAGTCTGAAATAACAAAATCACGCTGAAAAAACGCTTCCATCTCCCGCACCGACATCCCCAGCGCATAGAGCGCCCCCACCACCGCACCCATAGAACATCCTACGACACATTGCGGCGGCGGAACCTGCAGCGCTTCAAGCGCTTTGAGCACCCCAATGTGGGCAATTCCCCGCGCACCACCACCTGAAAGAACGAGCGACCACTTCACGTGCGGTCATTATGAGCGTTTTCCTCCCTGCTGTCCATTCTCCCCTCAGTGTGATACCGTTCCAGTACGCAGTATGGAATCGTTTATACGCAGCGCACTTGCGGCGCGCACACTCCCCACCTTACTCGGCGTCTTGCTCTGTGCGCTCTACTTTCTGGCCCGCAGCGCAGACTGCTTGGTAGAGAGCGCCAGCGCGCTTTCCCGGCGTTGGGGGATCAGCGAAGCTATCCTGGGCGCCACGCTCGTGAGCCTGGGCACCACCACCCCCGAGGCAGCCGTGTCTGTATACGCTGCGCTCTGCGGCAACGCCGACTTAGCACTCGGAAACGCCATAGGATCCATCGTGGTGGATACCGGTTTCATTCTCGGACTCGGGGCACTCCTTGCACGCCCCGGGCTCGCGCTCGACACACACTTGATGCGCCGGCACGCGCGGGTGCAATTGTTCGTCGTATGCGCGCTCGGATGGGTAACCCTGCCACGCTTTGGCGCGCGGGTGCATCAGTACGTCGGCTGGCTGTTTCTCAGTCTGCTCGCGCTGTACCTGTGGGTTTCTCTGCGCTGGTCGGCCCTCCCACACGCTCCAGACACCCGCACTGCAGCGCTCCCCGCAGACAGGACTGATACGCGCAGTGTATGCCGCCTGCTCCTGCAATTAGGAGGGGGAATCGGGTTCCTCGTCCTCGGTTCGCGTGTCCTCATCCCCACGGTAGAAATCATGGCGCTCCGCGCAGGGGTACCTGCAGGCATCATAGCCGCAACCATCATCGCCTTTGGCACCAGCGTGCCAGAACTCGTCTCTGCCATCACCGCAGTACGCCGCGGACACGGCGCGCTGGCAGTGGGAAACATAGTAGGTGCGGATATTCTCAATGTGCTGTTTGTAGTCGGAGCTGCCGCGTCTCTTACGCCACACGGCCTGCCGGTGCCAAAAATCTTTTCTCTGCTACACCTGCCTGCCATGCTGTTAGTTGTGGGAATCTTTCACGCGTGCGCACTCGGCCGCAGGACCCTCACCCGCCCTGCCGGTGTGCTCCTGTGCGCGGTATATGGGCTGTTCGTGCTGCTAAACGGATTGCTCAGGGGCACAGGACCCTAGTCGGAGTCAGAGAGCGGTCCAGGCTTTCCATTCATGTCCGCAAGATATCCTGCAAGGGTGTGGCACGTTGCGCGCGCCTCTGCCAGTTTCTTGCGCTCTGCGGTCACCACTTCTTCAGGAGCGTGCGTGCAAAACTGCGCGTCTGCAAGCTTACACTCCACCTGCTGCACTTTTTGCCGCGCCTTCTGCCACGCTTTTTGAAGACGCGCGCTCAGCATCGTCCGGTCAATTCCTTCCGTCGTTACTAAAAACAGCTCAAACCCTGCCCCCGCTGTTGCAACGGCACCCTGCGGTTTAGGCGCATCGCTTTCAAGATACACAAGCGGAGAAATACCCGCTAACACACAAATCAATTCCTCATATGTGCGCGCCACCGCTCCCGGATCGTGCACACAGGACGCCTGCGCTGCGGCGTTCGCATCCTGCGCCGGAGAACTCGGACGCAGTCTGACTGAAACAGCTTTTTGCGGATCAATACCACACGCAGCGCGCAGCGTACGCACCGCACGCACTATTTCCTGCACCGCACCTATATGCGCACATGCGCGCGCATCTACCCGCGACGGCACATACACCGGATATGGCGCGCACATGAGCAACGCGTGCGCCCCAGACGGAATTGCTTGGGTGGTATCGTGCACAGAAGGCGGCAGCGACCGGTAAATCTCTTCTGTTACAAACGGCAAAAAAGGATGGAGCAGTCGCAGCGCCTCTTCCAGAAGGGTACAGAGCACTGAAGCTGCGCGATCCTTCTCCTGTTCATCAGGTTTCTGAAACGAGCATTTACTTGCCTCTACATACCAATCACAAAAGCTGTTCCAAAAGAACTCATACACTGCCTGTGCCGCATCATTAAAACGGTACGCTTCAAGTGCTGTACGCACCTGCTGCACAGTTTCATTAAATGTGTGAAAGATCCAGCGATCCAGTTCAGTTAGAGACACGTGCGCAATAGCGCACACCCGCCTGCCTTCGAGATTGCCCAAAATATAACGAGAAGCATTCCACACCTTATTCGCAAACCGCGAACCCATCTTGAACGAATCCATTTCTATCAACACGTCCTGCCCCTGCGCACACATAAAGGCAAGCGTAAAACGCAGTGCATCGGCACCGTACGTGCGAATAATGTGCAGCGGGTCCACCCCGTTGTTGAGCGATTTGCTCATCTTTCTTCCCTGCTTGTCACGCACTAAACCGTGCAGGTACACATCTCGAAAAGGAACCGTTTGCGTAAACTCCAGCCCCGCCATTATCATGCGCGCCACCCAAAAGAAAATAATGTCATACGCGGTAATGACTGCAGACGTGGGGTAAAACGCGCGCAGCTTCTGCGTTTCCTGAGGCCACCCAAGGGTAGAAAAAGGCCACAGCCAGCTGGAAAACCACGTATCTAACACATCAGGATCCTGCGTTATATCCGCACTGCCGCAATGAGCACAGCGCTGCACATCCACCCGACTCACCGTTTGCTGTGCACACTGTGCGCAATACCACACCGGGATGCGATGTCCCCACCACAGCTGGCGCGAAATACACCAGTCGCGAATGTGCTCAAGCCACCGCACATAGGTATTTTCCCATTTCTTAGGATGGAACTGCACGTCCGCACGCTTCCACGCAGCCAGGGCCTGAGAAGCAAGTGGTTTCATTTTGACAAACCACTGCAGAGAAAGATACGGCTCAATAACTGCTTCGCAGCGATAACACACTCCCACCGAATGCACTATGCGCTCCTCACGGGACAGGAGCCCATGCGCCTGCAAATCGGCAACGATTTGTATCCGTGCCTGAGCACACGAAAGCCCCCGATACGCAGCAGGCACCTGATCATTGAGCGAGCCATCTGGATTGAGCATATTAATCGCTTCAAGCGAATGGCGCGTCCCAATATCCCAGTCGTTCGGATCGTGCGCAGGAGTAATCTTTACCATACCGGTTCCAAAATCCTGCGCAACATATGAATCGGCAATAATAGGAACAATGCGGTTCACCATTGGCACGCATACCTTACGTCCAATCAAAGATTGGTAGCGCGCATCATCTGGATGCACCGCAACTGCCACATCTGCCAAAATGGTTTCAGGGCGCGTAGTAGCAATGATGATAGTTTCCCCCACCTGAGCAGTCCCCAATGGAGGGGGAACGCCGTTTCCTTCTTCTTCAGTACGGGGTAAAAGAGGGTACCGAACATAATAGAGCGCGCCATCCTTTTCTTGATGAAAAACCTCATCGTCAGACAGCGCGGTGCCACAGCGAGGACACCAGTTAACCAAGTACATGCTACGATAGAGCAAGCCACGTTCATAAAGCGTAACGAACGCTTCGCGTACGGAGGCTGACATACCTGCATCAAGCGTGAAGCGCTCACAGGTCCAATCACAAGATGCCCCCATATTCTGTAACTGCATGCGAATAGTGTCTTGATGGGAATCCTTTATCTGCTGCGCTCGTGCAACGAATTGTTCGCGCGTCACCTCACGCTTATGGATGCCTTCCTTCCTCAAGGCGCGTTCAACCACATGCTGCGTGGCAATACCTGCATGGTCAGTGCCCGGAATCCAAAGCGTACACGCACCGGCCATGCGCTGGTAGCGGATAACGATATCCTGCAACACCGTATTGAGACAGTGCCCCATATGGAGCACGCCCGTTACATTTGGCGGTGGGATAGCAATGACAAAGGTACGCACACCCCCTTCTATCTGTCTGCCATGCCCATCGCACCCCTCGCTATCCGACGTTCCACTCCCGCGCGCACGCGGGCTAAATGCCTGCCGCTGCTCCCAGCATGCGTAGACACGCGCTTCAAAATCTGCAGGCCCATAGACAGGAGGTAGCACTATTTTTTGCAGTTTTTGGGTCATAATTCGTTGAGCTCCCATTTCACAGCAGATAGGATGAAAAGTGTACGGTTTTTTATCCGGTACATGCAAGTTTTTTTGCCGTCACTGCCAGCCGCTCCTCCCCAGAGCTTTTGGATACATAAAAAACCCGTCCTGAATAGGAGGTAGTCTTTCATGCAGGTGTCATTTGTTGTTCACGGTATATCTTGCACTGCGTGCGTGCGGCGCATAGAGGAAACAGTGCGCCACGTGACAGGCGCATACGACGTTTACGTAAATCCCACCACCAGCCATTTATACGTACACACTGATCTTCACCCTACTGAGCACACCCTGTTTGCTCAGACCATCATCGATGCAGTTTCACATGCAGGATTCAAAGCCACGCTTTTAGATACGCATTCGACAACCGCACCGCTTGCTGCAACCCAGCCGGTACATCCAGATTTTGTGACGCTCAAAAGGCGTGTCCGTACTTCTCTCTGCTTACTCGTGCCCCTTATGTATCTGTCCATGGGGCACATGGTGCACCTACCGATCCCTGGGTTCTTGCACCCCCTGAAATATGCGCTTTCCTTTGCCCTTGTACAGGCGTTTCTGACATTACCTGTCCTGTACGCCAATCGCTCTCTTTTTCGTGCAGGACTTATTGCGTTGTATGGTGCAATTCTGAGACGCAACACTGCAACTATGGATTCGCTCATCTCTCTCGGTTCCCTGAGTTCTTTTACATACGGTCTCTTTGCCACGGCGCGTATAGCAATGGGCGTGCATGCCAACGACACGGCACTTGTATCGCACTATGTGGCGGATTTGTATTTCGAATCAGCTGCAATGATCGTAACGCTCGTCACGGTGGGTAAATACCTGTCCGCCTTGTCTAAAGGGCGCACTTCTCGCGCACTCACACAACTGCTAGACATAAAACCTAAAACGGCTCGCGTTATCCGTCAGGTATCTGTTCCGCGCGGAGCATCCCCTTCTTCCCCAACAACTGCAAGCGCTGCATCAGCCCATGAGACCCATGAAATTGAGATAGAAATTCCTGCACAGGACGTACTTGTCGGAGACACCGTACTTGTAAAAGCAGGTGAGCTAGTTCCGGTAGATGGGATCATCACATCCGGGCAGGCCACGCTCGATGAGTCAAACGTCACAGGGGAAAGTATTCCGGTAGAAAAAGGACGCGGAGATTCCGTCATTTCTGCGTCCTTAGTCAGCACGGGGTTCCTCAAATTTCGTGCTGAACGGGTAGGGGAGCATACCACCCTTGCGCAAATTATCTCATTGGTAGAAAAAACTACTGCGTCTAAAGTTCCGGTCACCAAACTGGTCGACGCTGTCAGCGCATACTTCGTACCATCAATCGTAGCACTCTCCTTGCTCTCTGGCTGCGCGTGGTTATGCGCAGGAGCGTCTGCAGAATTTGCCTTTTCTATCGCAGTCACTGTCCTGGTCATATCATGCCCGTGCGTGTTAGGACTTGCCGTCCCTACTGCGCTCATGGTTGCAACGGGTAAGGGTGCACAGATGGGTATTCTCATAAAATCAGCGCAGGTATTCCAGCAAATGGCACGCACAAAAGTAATAGCGTTCGATAAAACTGGCACCCTCACCTTAGGACGTCCTACACTTTCACACATACACACGCTCCATCCAACCTATAACGAAGAAGACATACTGCGCCTTGCGTACAGCTTAGAAGTATGCTCTGGCCATCCGCTTGCAGCTGCAATTAGCGTAGCTGCACAGCGTAAAGGAATGACACCGCTTGCTATAACCGATTTCAACTCAGAACAAGGACTCGGTCTACGGGCGCGCTTAGTGCATACCTCGTATGCAAAGACCGTCATGGTAGGCAATGCACGTATGATGGTCGCACACAGCATTGATGGCATGGACACATATCTTTCTCCATTACACAATCCAGAGGAAACGCCCTTATTTGTAGCAGCGGATAAAAATCTCGTAGGAGTTCTTTTTGTTTCAGATCCCGTAAAGGTACATTCTTCTGCAGCGATTGGTGCCTTGCACAAGCGTGGGATCCAAACGCTGATGCTAACGGGAGACGTCAAACACGTTGCACACACCATCGCTGCACGCTGTGGTGTCAAGAAAAGTAAAGCGGAGTTACTCCCTCATGATAAGGAACGAGAAATTTCCGCTTTAAAAGCGTCCGGAATGATGGTAGCGATGGTAGGAGACGGCGTAAACGACGCGCCTGCACTGGCATCCGCCGATGTTGGGATCGCCATCGGTGCAGGTTCTGATATTGCAGTAGAAAGTGCAGACGTAGTCCTGATGAGAAACTGCATACAGGACGTGGTAACGTTGGTAGATCTCAGCATTGCAACGGTGCGGAACATGAAGCAGAACTTATTTTGGGCATTTTTTTACAACACGCTCGGCGTTCCTCTAGCAGCAGGACTCGGATATCCCTTCTTCGGATTACGTCTCACACCTATGCTTGCAGCAGCAGCAATGAGTTTAAGCTCAGTCTCGGTGCTATGCAATGCGTTGAGGTTGAACCAGTTTCAGTCTTCATCACCATAAAGGACTGCGCGAACCCGCTCGCTCCGTCAGACAGGATGCGGTCTTCGCAAAGAAACGAACCTCCTATCTATCATAGGAGGCTTATGGATTTAAAAGCTTAAATACAGCGAAAAAAAATGCATGACGCTACCGCCGATGACGAACATATGCCAGATAGTATGCGTCCACTTTATTCTCTTGAGTGCATAGAATACACAACCAACCGTGTAGAGCACGCCTCCTAATACCAAAAACAGAAAGCTAATCTCAGGGAGCCGTTCCCGCAACGGCTTTGCTACAAACACTACCAGCCACCCCATCGCTATGTACATCACGAGAGACAGCCACCGTACCCGATGCCCAAACACGGAGTACATTACGCTCCCACTACACGCTAATCCCCAAATAACCCCAAAAACAGTCCATCCGATCGCGCCGTACAGTGTAGTCAGGCAACTCGCGGTATACGTACCTGCAATGAGCACGTAAATACAACAGTGATCAATAACACCGAACACATACTTCGCTCCACGAGGCAGAGCATGGTACAGCGTAGAGCACAGGTACAGCACAATGAGTGAGGAGCCAAAGACACTAAAACCAACAACATAGCGAGCCGTCAAGTCAGCCGGCGTATAGTGCACTGCACGCACCACCAGGAGCACCAGTGCAACGATGGATAGTCCGACACCGATACCGTGGGTGACTGCATTTGCGATTTCCTCACCAAGAGAATAGCTCTCCTGGTAAGATCGTATGGACTTAGCACAGGCCGCAGACGCAGGACAGATAGCATCCGATCCGTCTGCGTTAACAATTTTTTCCACAAAACGCCCCCTTCCGTAGGACGATTATGCACACTTCCCCAAGCACTTCAACCAACACCTCCCTCCCCTCATGCTGTAACGGGAGAGAGGCCTTATGCGCAAAATACAGGGCTTCCAGCGCATGGCCATACGTGTGTTGTACGTACAGCCTGCTCTACCTAGGCTTTCAGGGTAGCACCAAGCATCCAAATGGCCTTTCCCAACGTCCTCAGTATGTCTGTGATAATGTCGTCAGTCACTGCATCCCCACTTTCAGCTGCAAGTACCTGCGTTTGGCTGAATCGCGTACTTAGGTATTCAAAATCCCGCTTTACGCGCGCAAGCGCAGAGACGATAGTGATCTCTTTCTCCGTCTCTTCTGCAATTCCACTCAACGCAAGGTATTCAGCCATAGACGCAGGAGCCTGCGCGCCCAGCTGTAACAACCGCTCGGCAATCGTATCAAAGGCTTCAGTAACTGATACATAATACTCTTCAAGGAGCTCATGCACCTGTTTAAACTCAATGCCGTAGATGTGCCAGTGATAGTTATGTAGCTTGATATACAGTACTCCCAGATCCGCTACATGCCGGCGTAATTGCTCGCAGATAGCAGCAATGGCACGAGCGTCCGGTACACCGGGGGCGCTGGCTCCAACTGCAGCGCTCGTGGCGGTGCTGTGGTATTTTTTTCCATTTATACACATGTTCATCGTTCTTCCTCCTCCAAACTTTAAAGCAAAAACCATGCCAACAAAAAATCGAAAGAAATGGAGCATAACTACTGTCTTTTTGGACTTTTCCCGGCTTTTTTTCACCGATTGATAAAATCATCATTTATTTTCACCGAGATTTCGTGAAGTTTCAGCGAAATCTTTTTTTCCAGGAGACGTAATTCTCAATCCACCAAGCCTCCCAACAAACCGGTAAGATCATTGACGTGCGTGGTATTGGACGTTACCATGCCCCTATGGACGGACACGCGGCGCTGGACCGCGCAATTCGTAAGCGGATTGATTTCCCTAAAAAAGGAATTCTCTACTACGACATTACTGGCGTGCTGATGAACGCGGCTGTATTTCGTTACTGTCTTGATCAAATGGTGGAATTTTACCGCGATGAGCACGTTACCGCGGTCGCAGCAATCGAATCACGTGGCTTTATTTTTGCCGCGCCCTTTGCAGACCGCATGGGAATACCTCTTATTTTAGTTCGGAAGGCGGGGAAACTACCGGGGGATACGTACTCGTGCTCCTATTCCTTAGAGTATGGAAAGGCGACCGTTGAGGTTCACAAGAGCGATGTAGTCGCGGGGGCCCGCGTGCTGTTAACAGACGACCTGATTGCCACTGGTGGAACGCTGAATGCAGCGCGCACGATGCTCCGGGCTGGCGGGGCAGAAGTGGTGGGCTTCTTCGCCGTTGTGGGTTTACCATTCCTACGGTACCATGAGCTGATTGGGGATCTTCCCGTGAGAACGCTCATCGAATACAACCAGGAAACTTCCAATTAACTTCTCCAAGGCAGGAGGAGTGTCACTGATCATACACAAACGCATCTAATGAGTGCCGACCGGCTAGCAGCGCAACCAGGCGATCAAATCCGAGTGCTGCTCCAGAGCAAGGGGGCATGCGTGCGCACGCGTGCGCAAAGCCCTCTGGAACAGGATGCACAACTCGCGCAGATCCCTGTTTTGCGGTTTGTTCTTCCCTGCAGTACCGGGTAACACGCTTCGCATCCCGCTGCTCTGTGTAACAGTTTATGAGTTCCACACCGCGGACGTACAGTTCCCACCGTTCCTTTACCACCCAGTGAGGTGCGTCACCCTTGTTAGGTGACGTAGATTGTATCCCTGAGCGTCCAGTGTGTTCCTGCGCCAGGCAGGATATCTGTATAGGATAGTCATACAGCACGACGCAACGATCCTTTATTGACCTCAACTTTGGTTCAACAATATGCACGAGCAACAGTTCGTACAAATCGTCCCATGACCACTGGGTATAATCGACCCCCGCACGTGCTCCCAGGTCTATTCCGGAGCGCAATACTTCCTGCGCAAGCGTCTGTACACTACTCGCGTGCGAAAGGGAAAAGCCTGCATAGCGGAGAAAAGCTTCCTCGACCGTCACGTACTCGAAGGGAGCACAAAAACAAGCACACGAATATGGGTCCGCGAGCGGATGACTCTGTACTTGTTCAACCACAAAGCGAAAGAGTTTGCTGCTTACATCGAGCGACGTCTTGTAGTCAGCGTACACCGTGTAGTATTCGACCATAGTAAATTCCGGCCTATGCAAGGCGCCCATGGACTCTCCATTGCGATAGCACTTTGAGATCTGAAAAGCCGAACGTTGCAGTTGCGCGATGAGCGGTTTCAGAAAAACCTCAGGAGAGGGAACGAGATATAACTTCTGTGTATCTTTAGCATGCACTGACGTAAAGTACTCGGTTTGAAACACCTCAAGACACCGTTCTGGAACGAGCGCACGGGCGAGTGCAGGCGTATCGAGCTCTATGTAGAGGTGTTCAAGGAAAAAATCACGCACTGCACGCAAGCACTGCGCGCGAAAGAGGACAGATTCGGTATCCATTATTTCTTAGGAAGGTCCGCCCTTTTTTCAATCAGGTTCGAAATGAGACCATATTCTAGTGCTTGAGAAGCGTCGAGCCAGTAGTCTCGATTCGTATCCTGTGCAACTTTATCTAAGCTCACACCCGTTTCACTTGCGATCAAAGCGTTCAGTTTCGATCGCGTTTTCTCAAGCTCCCGTGCGTGAATTTCTATGTCTGTCGCAACGCCACGCATACCAGAAAGGGGTTGGTGTATCAAGTACCGGCTATTGCGCAATCCAAACCTACAATCCTTTTTTGCCGCGAGCAAAACGAGTACACCAGCACTCGCAACCAACCCCATTCCAATTGTGTACACTGGCGTCTTGACGAAGCGAATAACGTCAAAAATAGCGTACCCTGCATCCACATCCCCCCCAGGAGAATCCACGTACATATAGATGGGCTTCGAAACGGAAAGAGACTCCAATACAAAGAGTTGCCGTACTATTCCCTCTGCGAGGTTTTTACTTATTTCCCCTGAAAGGAGAATTTGCCGCGTTTCCAAAAACTTCTGGAAAAAAACACTCTCCCCTGATTCTGAGTGCGCACGTTTTTCCTGCGTAGCATCACACCTCATAACCACTCCGACTCCCCATTTCTCGCGGGCATGCTCATGGTATACTGTCGTGCAACAGTCCCGCACTAAACAAGAGCCGCTTAGTGTAGCATAAAAACTTCTCTTGAATAACAAGATAATCTACACCCCACAAAGCAACGCGCGTATAACCTCTTCGTTTATTGCAGGCAAAATACAATAGGTTGTATCATGGG